>NZ_JBNPWO010000002.1:0-706536 GCF_050433785.1 Mucilaginibacter sp. 3215 | reverse complement strand
ACCTCCGGCAAACGGATATTCATTTCTATTAAGGCCTTCTGCATGTGCTGAACATGCATGGCCGCACTCCGAAGATGATCCTCACGAAGGCGCTGGTAACTACGCAATTCTTTGATATGACCTTCGGATACATAACAGCGGTTCAGCAAGCCATAACTATGCAATTGCTGTATCCACTGACAATCTTTTACATCTGTTTTCCTGCCTGGTAACTGGCGCGTCTGTCTTCCGTCAACAAGCCACACATCCAATCCCCCATCTAAAAGAATATCGTAAAGTACATACCAGTATACTCCTGTGGCTTCCATTGCCACTGTACTTACCTTATGCTCCAATAAATAGTTCTTAAGTGATACCAGATCACTGGTGAAAGTCTCAAACGAACGAACCGGCTGGCCTTCAAGACCCACAAATACCTTGCGGGCTCCAATATCTATACCTGCCGCATGAAAATGCATCTTTTCCATACTTATAACGCTTTTTAAACCGTGCCCGAAGGAGTTTAAAGAAAAGACAGGCTACCCATCGGACAAATCACCCACACAAGGGATCGTACCATACCTTCAGACTCTTGCTTCGGAACCATACTCAGCAACAGGCAATAAGCACTATAACTCGGTCGGCCACACTGCACGGTTCAGCAAATCTATGTCATTTCACCTTCAGAGGCCACGGATTTAAACACTCAGCATGACAGCTGTTTTAAATTATGCCAAAAGTAACTTGTTTCAGGAACCTATAGAACAGGTATTGTATACAGGGTTTAGACTTAGCATTTTAGGGCCGAAATAAATTCGGTATGGCGATAAGGAGGAGTTTTACTGCGCCATCCGTTCTTCAAATTGCTGTAACAGTATGGAAACTTTAATCCGGTATTTTTCTATCAGTTTAATTTGAAAGTTTTCGGGAGAGGGCTTGGCAAAATGTTTGCTTGCGGCCATGCTCATTACCGTACCCCGCATATTCAATTTCTTCATTTCAGTTTTCTTTTTCCATCGCCCGGAGGTGATTTTCATCAATACATTATCCAGCCAATCGCCGAATGGATTATTGAACAGGCTTTCTGTAAATGTTTTATACCACCGCTTTTTTAATGGTTTAGCGGTAGCGAGGCGCATACATTTGTTAGGCAGGAAACCGGAGGTCCAGGCATTAGCTTTATAAAAGCTTTCAAAAGTAAGGTCACCCTCTAATGGGATAATAGTTGCTACTTCAATTGCTGTATAAACGTTCTTTTCAACTATCTGCAGTTGGGCCTCATCAATATAGTAGTTCATGCAGTAGTTGTGCTGCTTACCAACCAAAAAGGTAAGTTTTTTGAATATATGCATAAACGTACGTGCAAGCCAAAGCCTGTTGCGTTCGGTAATGATAAAAAAATCAATGTCCGAATTGTCATCGGCGAAGTTCTTAGACAAGGAACCTGAAATGCCAATACCGCGAACGAAAGGAAACCGGATCAGAAAGGCGCCTGCTTCTTTAGCTTTATTGATTAGCCCGGCAGCTTTTTTGTTTCCTTTATTACGCCTTACCGCTATCATATAATCGTTTTTGAGCGAATAAAACCTGTCGAAATGAAATACCAGCTTATTGACGATAAGTTGATCAAGCGCTTCAGTGAAATCATGCCGGCCATACTTGTTTTCCAAAAACAGGAATATCTCGCCGTAGGTTAATGGGTAGTCCCACATGTCAAAATAGGCAAGGGTAGCTAAAATATTATTCCTGGTATTTAACAATCGTTTATTGTTTTGTTCAACTAAGATGACTGTACTTTTCACGCTTTGTATATATAATGATGACGTACCCCTTGCAGCTTTGGTTGCCTTTGAATAAACTAATTACACAATATTTTTAGCGCGGGTCCCTGTTGTTTCTGAGCTTGCAGAAAACATTAGTAATGAGAAGAATATACTATAAAAAAAGATGCCTTTGTCCACATCTAAAAAGTTTTCGGAAAAGGAAACGGCGGTTATAATAACCATAAAAGCCATGAGCATTAAGTCGCGTTTTGCAACAGCTGTCCTGATGCCAAATGCCAGCACACACAGGTAAACCATCAGCCCAACGATCCCCGATTTAATAAAAAAGCTAATAAACTGGTTATGTGCATTTAACCCGGCCAGGTACGACCGGTAAAATTTATGGTCGAAAAATGGGTCTTTGAGCAAACCAATTTCAGTGCCTGCGCCATGACCTATAACAGGCGATTGTGCTCCCACACTAATGGCCACGTTCCAGCGCGCTAATCGCGGATCGGTGAGTTCGGCGTCGGTTGATTGGCTCAGGTCTTTTTTTAGCTCGGTTACATAACGTTCCTTAAAAGTATCCCGGGTATAAATGCCTGCCATCACCACAATAAATAATGCTGTGCTAATGGCCATAAACCTGAAGCGGTTTCGCCCTTTTAATATGAACCAGGGAAGGGCGATATTTATAATAAGCAGCAAAGCTATAAATATCGATTTTGAACTAAGCTGCAGAATTCCCATAGCTAAAATACCACTGCAAATGAGCCAGAAAAATTTGCGGGTCTTTACTGTTTCCGTTACTAAAACATACAGCAGATAAACCAGTGCTATGGCTATCTGCATGGAAAAAAATGTAGCATGGATCTCTATCGGTTCCGAAAAATTGTGGTTTGTGAACGCTGGGGACGCTAATGCTTTTAAAGGCAGATGATAATATTTTATGGTAAAAAGGGCCTGTAAAAAAAGATAAGTGATAGTGATGGTACACCCGAATGAAAATACGAGTAAAAAACTATGCCGGTATTTTTTTAGATCGAGCGGGTTAAAACAAAAGATTAACGGGGTAAGCAAAATAGTAACCTGCCTGCCTAACTCTGTAAAAGCCTGGGGTTTATTGGTGGTGTAAATAATGCTCAAAAGCGTTACAAAAAAAACAGCAGCCAAAGCGAAGTTAGCCCTTGTTAATAGCGGCTTTATAGTTGTTTTGCGAATTTGGATAATAGTATGCAGGGCCAGGCCTATTAAAAACAGGTGGCTGTAAAACAGGTTGAAAGGCAGGCTTAGCAATAACAGCATCAGCAGGTAATAGCTTATCCTGTTGTTTAGCGTATCATCAGGCCTTAATAACTTTTCCATGTTGTTGCTGATAGCATTCCAATATAAAATCTTCGTAATCGTTGATCACTACCTCCCAGTTAAACTGGTATTGTATCTTATGAAGGTTATTTTTCACCATTTCGCGTTCGGTATCCTTGCGCTGTACATTCTCAACCAAATGGCGTACCTCATTAGCATTATCAAAATAAAAAGCATCTGAATTGAGTACCGATTTATTGAAAGGGTTATTATGGGCGGCAATCAGGGCTTCGCTGGCCATGGCTTCAAGCAGGGACGGATTAGTACCACCCACGCTATGCCCGTGGAAATACAGGTAGCTGTTGTTCTGTAGGGCACGCACAACCGAATTGTCAAAATTGGCGCCCTTAAACTGGATGCGGTCATCGTTTTTAAATCTGTGGGTTATGAATTTGCCAAAGCGGTTACTGGTATCGCCCAAAACCATAAAGCTTTTTTTTGATGAACTGTTGTTAAAGCCTGCTAAAATAGTTTCGATGTTGTTTTCGGGCTCCATGCGGGCCATCAGCAAAAAATAATCCTCTTTAAGCAGTTCGCTTTTGTCAAACTGCTCACGCTCCTGGTCTGAAAACAGATCGGCACCATAGGGGATATACCGACTGTCAACCTCGTACTTATCCTTAAGGTATGACCTGATTACCCTTGAGTCGGAAATATAATACTGGCTATGTTTCACGGCCAGCTTTTCCGCGTACTTCAAAAATTGTTGTACAGGCTTTGAGTACTTGGAGCGTTTCCACTCCAGTCCATCCATATTGGTAATGATAACGCTGTTGGGCGGGTAAAGATGCCCCCAAACCGAGCTGCTGGTGTAGCCCATAAGCAGTACTACATCAAACTTCCGTTTACGGGCATCCATAAGGCAGTTAAAATCATAGGCAAACTGCCCGGCAGTGCCTATCAGATACTCCGGATCGTAACAATGTACAATGTTAACGCCGTTCCAGGTATCGGCTTCATAAGGGTGGTTGTGAGAGTTATAAACGGTAACTGAATGCCCTTTTTTTACCAAACCGGCCGATACATATTCGGAAATATGCTCAAACCCGCCATAGTAGTTCGGGATGCCCCTCGTGCCTAAGATCGCTATTTTTAGTTTCATGACAATGAAAATTTGCTTGTAACAAGTTGTAAAATATGGTGCTGCTTTTTTGCCAGTGGTATTGCTGTTCAACATGCCGCGCTACCTGGCTGGTGAAGGCATCGCCGGGTGGTTGCTGTGCGGCAAGTAATAGCTTTTGCTCAAAATCGGCATGATTGGCCGGGTTAAAAGTATATGGTTCAAAAAAGTGGAAATTTTTCATAGCCGTTTCTGCCGAGCATAATACAGGTGCATCACAAATGGCTGCTTCAAGCGGCGGGATCCCAAAGCCTTCGGCTTTTGAGGGATATACAAACAACCTGCAGGCCCGGTAAAAAGCTGCCAGATCGGCCTGTTCTGCCTGCGGTATCCACCTGAAAAACCGCTCTTGCTCAGGCGTAAGGCTCTTGATGAGCCTGGCTAAACCCTGCGTTTTTATGGATGCTTTACCAATGAACACCAGGCCAATGCCTTTTTCGTACAGCTTCAGTTTCAAATATTTTTGCAGCAACAAAAGGTGGTTTTTGCGGGGTTCAACGCGGCTGGTATACAGGATGAAATTTCTTATGCCGAATTTTTCTGCTACCCAATCTTCTGCCTCTTTTTTTGATGACTGATATTGTAGCAATGAGTTATTTACTCCGTTTTGGATAATATGCACCTCGTCAGCGGGAATGTGGTAATAATCACAGATCCGTTCTTTCGAGTAGTCGGATACAGTGGTTTTGATGTCGGCATTTTTAATACTGCGGCCAAAAAGGTAATTGCGCGTTAAGCTGAACAGGATGGGGAAATCCTTCCTGAAATCGTTAAACAGCATATCATGCATGGTAACTATGTACCTGCAGCCGGCTATTTTTTTAGGGCTGATGTATTGAAAATGTGCAAAGTCAAATCTGTATTTTTTGATGTAGGCCGGTATATCAAATACAAAGCGCAGGATGTTGATTCCCCTGTTTTTATAAAGCAATATGTTTTGCGGTGGCAACAGCGGGAACAATCTGCGGATATTATCGGTATCGTGGGCGCCGATGTAAATATCTATGTCCGGGCGGTGGGTCAGCAGGTGGTTATATAATTCGCGTATAAAAGTTTGCGCCCCCTGAAATTCTTTATCAAAGGAGTGGGCATCAACAAACAGTTTTATCTTTTTAGCTGCCATAATTCAATTCGTTTTGATTTAAAACAGCGGTTGGCAGTTCGGCTTCAGGTAAACGGAAATTGCGTTTACCTAATTGATATAACCTCATCAGCGTATGCTCGGGCAGAAATGACATCAGCAGCAAAAAATAATTTTTCAGATGCAGCGGGCTGATAGAAAGTGTTTTCAACAGGTTTTCCCTCGCCTTTTCCGGCTGATAATTATTCCACAGATATTTTTTGCCGAGCAGGGCATAATAAGCTCCTTTTTTGATGCGTGGAGATAATTGTTTAATACCGATCTCGGATAACTGCCTTCCTTCGGCCTCAGTAATGCTCCCTTTGCGCAGTGTATTATACTTGATCTGCCTGAATTTACCCGTACGCCATTTTTCATCAATGGTAACAGATTCGGCATTAAGCCTTACTTTGATGAGCGGTTGATTAAGGTTAAAAGCTTTTTCGTGTTTAAGGATACCTGCCCACAAAAAATGATCTTCGAAAGTGTAAGCCAACTCATTGTAGCCACCGGCATTTAAAACGGTATCACGCTTGTAAAATACACAGGAGTGAATGAAGGGACAAATCCTGTAGCTGAGCTGCCTGATCTCGTTATGGCTCAGGGCATCAGGTTGCCAGGTAAATATCAGGTCGCCGTTAACATCAGTATAGTCAACTCCCGAACCAATAATGCTATAATAGGGATGAGATGTGATGAAATCATACTGAACCTGCAGGCGGTAAGGATAACATACATCGTCGGCATCGAAACGGGCTATATAAGGCGCCCGCGCGTGGCGTAAACCGTTATTGAGGGCCGCAGCTACACCTTTGTTTTCCTGGCTCAAAACCACTATACGCTCATCGTTAAATGAGTTAATAATATCTGCCGTGTCATCAGTTGAGCCATCATTTACAATTAGCAGTTCAAAATCAGCAAACGATTGTTCAAGTACCGATGTAATAGCCTCACGAATATATTTACCGGCATTATAAGCAGGCATTAAAACAGTAATTTGAGGGCTATGCATACGCAAGTTCCTCCTGCACTGTAGTTTTTGTTTTCAAATGGGGTGTAGTACTCTCTTTTATATTGAGGAGTAACATCAATTCGAAAATTACCAGTACCGAGAGCTGCTCGAACCAGTAATCAAGGAAAAATATGCCCATTACCATTATTAGTATGGGCAAACCATAACTAAGCTTTTTATAATGCCGGGCAAAAAAGCCAATGTAAAACATAAGAAGGGCAAGCAATCCGAGGATACCGTATTCACTCAGCATTTGATCGTAAGTGGAGTAGGGGTTATTGCGTACCGAACGGAAACCAGCATCCTTGCTGAAAAAGCTCAGGTACAGGTCTAAATGATTGTGCATAAATGCCGGGTTGATATAGATGTATTTTGGGGGATAATTGCCCCTTATACCGGCACCAACCGCCCTGAAAGCTATTTTGGATGAAAAATTTCCGGGAGCTAAGCCCGCTATACTTTGTAAAGGATGGCTGGTAAGATAATTAAAGGTTTGTATTGCACCGGAAATCTTTCCAGGCAATGCAGGATTGAAGGGCTCAAGCCGGCAAAGTGGTAGCTGAGCCCTGTGAGCAGCGATACAGTCGACAAGCTGTTGCCTGTCGGGAGTCATTTCGCCGGTGTTATAAAATTCGGCAAAATGTGTGTTGGGTTCCGGGATGTATAGCCTGCCGTCATCGGTAAGCGGCAAGCCTTTGATTTTTTTATCAAGTGCGCTTGGTTTTTCCTGTTGAGCCTTTATCCTGCTCAGGCTGTCCAGGTAGTTTTGTGCAAATCTCCTTCTTTGTTCATCCCTGGTCATGAATCGCCCGCCGGGATTGGCGGTTGTTGGCTGCGCCTTCGCCTGATCCTGTTTTTCAATACGGTTTTCCCGCAGCGTACTTTTAGTCACTTCGTTAATATACTTTTCATTTTGCGGAGATATTTTGACCAGGGAGATCACATAAAGCAGCAATGCCACTACTATCATACTTTTTTGATTGCGTGTGGTTTTAAAAACAAAAATGAAAGCGAGGATCAGCAGTACCAAAATGCTGATGAGGTTACTGTAGGTAAGTGCCAGCGTGCTCATGCACACGATCATCATGGGCAAATTATTCTTATAAATGAAGTAAAACACACCGAAAGCGCAGATAATGGCATTGGTTGATGAAATGTCAAAGCTTATACCCATTACATCATCGCCGGTATTGATATAATAGCGCTGGTGCATTCCCATAAAAGCATAGGGGTTAATGCTTTTAGTGATCCACATAATATGCATTAGGTTACCTGCCGAGAAAGCTGCGTTTATGATAAAAAAAATGATCAGTGTACGGTAAATGGTTTCGGCATCTGTTTTATCAACCATCAGCTTAACCTGATGAACCGCCAGCAGGGCCAGCGCCCAGCATATCAAAGCCCAGCCAAAAACGGGCATATAATACAGGTTGGCAAAATTTTGGTTGATAATGGCTGCAGCAATAGCTATCGGGAAAACCAGCAGATAGAATAACGGGATCCTTGAATTGCGCAGCTTAAAGCCAAATTGAAAGTTAAACTGGCTTATGTAAACAAAAAGCAACGCCACTATCTTAAATGGGATCCGCACGTTGATAAACAGCAGCAGGAAGATCAGCAGCCGCCAATCGGCATAAGTTTTCCACCTCTTAATATCAAAACCCGGCAAACTGATTGTCATTATTCCCTTGTATTTATTGATGTTCATTTCCCGGTTTTGCCGGCCTTGTCGCAATTGTTTTGTTTAAATAGGTTACGTGCCAAAAAATGGAATGGTTGCCTCGTTAATGTGCTGATATATGCAGATATTTAACCGGGATATTAAAATGTTACAGGCAACCGGCCGATAAAAACAATAGTATAAGAGTATAAACATATACGTCGTTGTTCAGGAGTAAAGCGTTCATCAGGTTTTTTTCGTCAGGTTTGCAGGCACTTGCCTTGCAGGCACTTGGCAGTATCTTTTTTTATATTGTTTCTGTTTACCTGAGTAAAGACAGTTTTGGGGCCATTAGCTGGATGAATGCCTTATCGATATTTGTTACTACCATCCTGGGGTTCGGACTGGAGCAGGTAGTGATCAGGCGTATAGCAGCCTCACAACGGTCGGATTGGGCGGCGGCGGCATTTTTGTTCCATTCGCTCGCTACTTTTTTTGTAACCCTGGGCGTACTGTTATTATTAAGCTTAGTATTGCACGACAATATTTCTCAGGCGCTTCCATGGTTTTTTATAGCCCAGGGCCTGCTTTTCCTGGGTGTTCCGTTAAAGCAGTTTTTAAATGCAAAGGAAAAATTTACACCCTATGGTATAATCGCCGTTATAAGTAACAGCTTAAGGGTTTGTGGCGCATTTTATCTTATTACGATACATCAATTACAAGTTCACTCTGTAGTGATGGTAATGATAGGCACAGCCGGGGCCGAATTGTTGGCCCTGCTCATGTATGTTATCACGAAAACAGATTTCAGTTTTAAATTTCAATTTCGGGCTTATAAAAAGTTGCTTAAAGAGGCCACGGCGCAGTATATATCGGTAATATTTGATATGAGCTTGTCGCGGATGGACTGGTTGTTGCTGGGTTTTATGGCAAGCAAAACCGTGCTGGCCGATTATAGCTTCGCATACCGGGCTTATGAGCTTTCGCGCCTGCCCATGCTTGTTATAGCTCCTGTTATTTTACCGCGCTTGTCAAGACTGATGGCCTTAAAGCCATCTAACCAATTGCAGGAGCAGGTAAATTCCTTTAATACTGCAGAGTTGCTGCTGGCTATGCTCTTACCTCTTGTCCTTAATATACTTTGGACACCTGTAGTGGGAATGATAACCGGCGGAAAATATGGAGCTGCCAATGCTACCGAATTTTTGATCCTGTCGTTGTGTATACCCCTGCAGTTTTTCATAAACCTACTTTGGTCATTAAGTTTTAGCGTTAAAAAGTACAAGGCTGTATCATCTGTTACCGTAATTTGTGCTACAACAAATATTGCGCTTAACCTGATATTGATCCCGCTACTGGATGGCATTGGTTCGGCTGTGGCATTTTTAATAACCAATATGTTACAGGCGGTGCTCTATTACAGGTTAGTGAATAAAAATATCATGCATATCAGCTTACGGCCATTTGTGATACTGCTCCCTGCTGCTTTGGCCGGCTGGTTTATCACAGCTTCAATAAACATACATTTCTTGTTCAGGCTTTTATTGGGGATAGTTTTTTATCTTTTAATAGCTTTAGTGTCAAAGCAATTGAGCAGTCGTAATATTCAAAATAGTAAACAGTTTTTAGCGCAATGAATATTTTATACCTGTGCGATGAATATTCTCCCGGACCGCATGGCGGTATTGGAACCTATGTGCGGCTCATTGCCCGGCAAATGGTAAAGCTGGGACATAAGGTAATTGTTGCCGGGTTGTATAGCCGCGGATATGGAGGCGCGGATGAATTTGAGGATGAAGGTGTAAAAGTTTTGAGATATCGCTGGAGTATTGATGATAAGTGGTTTGAAAATCAGCGGTCTGCCGGGGTACGGATGCTTAACAGGATATTACTGGATACAGGTATTACACAACGGGATATAAAAAGAAGCCTTGCGGCTTATCAAAAAAAACTGGAGCACATTATAGCTGATGAGCAGATCAATATTATTGAAATGCCCGATTATAATGACTATATCAGGTTTTGTAAATCATATGTGCCGTTCCCCACATTACCTGTTCCTGTAGTAGTTAAATTGAATGGTTCCATTACCTACTTTAATGCTGAGGCAGGGATACCGATTGCACCGCATGTTTTGAAAATGGAACGGGATATTTTAAACCGTGCAGCAGCCGTTAGCAGTGCAAGCGCTTACACTGCAAAAAAAAGCGCTGATTACCTGTCGTACAGCAAGCCCATCACGGTGTTGTATAATGGTATAGATACAAACTTAGCTGTAGGAAACAGTACACCGGTCGATACCAAACAGGTGGTATTTACGGGGAGCCTTGTTCAAAAGAAAGGGATTTTTCAGTTAGCGGAGGCCTGGAATATAGTTATAAAACAGGTCCCTGATGCCCGGTTACTAATACTGGGGAAAGGCCCGGTAAATAAAGTAATCACCTGCTTGCAGAAGGATGCAAAAAGCAGTGTTGTGTTTAAAGGGCATGTGGGGAGGGATGAACTTTATGCCTGTTTAAGTAATTCGGCGGTGGCGGTATTCCCATCGTATGCCGAAGCTTTTGCACTTGCGCCGTTAGAGGCCATGGCATGTGGAACAGCGGTGATTAATTCAAACCGAACATCCGGCCCCGAACTTATTGATGATGGCGTTAATGGGTTGCTGGTAGATCCAGACAATATTGAGGAATTAGCATCAGCAATAGTTACATTGCTCAATGAGCCTGAAAAACGGTTGCGACTTGCTTTAGCTGGTAATGAAAAGGTAAAACAATGTTTTGATATCGATATAGTGGCGAGGCAAACCCTACAGTTTTACCAACAGGTGCTGGACAAATAGTTTTAAGTCGATAATACTTAGCCTCATGTCCTGTTTAATTTTGACTTCAGACTTAAGATTGCCAACTATACGATCCCATACTTTGGTTAGTTAATCTGTTCTATAACCAACTCGTTACGATAGGTATTTCGCGTTTGAGACAGCTCTTTATATTGTTTCAGGTAAGCGTATTTAAGGCGTGTGTTTTTATAAATAACACATGCTATAGCCAGTCCCTCGGCTCCATCTAAAAAACCGAGCCTGATAATGTAATTGCGGAAAAAACCAAAAGCGGCTGAAAAATGTAGCTTGATAAATGTTGCCTTTTTACCGGATTTGTAATATTTGGCTGCGCTTAGCTGCGCATAAAGAATAGCTTTACGCTCAAAGTCGTCAATATCGGTTACAGAGTGGTGTTGGATATAACCCGCTATGCTTTTGATCTCGGCATCGGAAGGCAAAATCAACGTTTCGTGTACTTCGGTTTCACCCCATTTTACCAATGAACGGTTAAACAAACGCAGGTGATGATCATTTCCCCAATTACCAAAACGGATCAGCTTTTTGCCAAAGTATGATTTGAATTTGATATTGTAAACAACATTCGGTTTGTCAAAGGTTAAATTATGGAGCGATTTAATAAGCTCCAAATCAGGTACCTCATCAGCATCAATACTTAAGATCCAGTTGTAGCGGGCCTGAGCTACCCCTTTATTTTTGTTTGCTCCATATCCGCTCCAGCTTTTTTGAAACACCCTGCAGCCATAACGGGAGGCAATAAGCGGCGTGCCATCGGTACTGTCATTGTCAATCACAACAATATCATCCGTAATTAAAGAAGCCATTTTTATACAATCTTCAATTAAGGCAGCTTCGTTTTTAGTAATGATCACAACAGACACCGGTACCATGCAGCAGTAGTATTAGTATATAAATTATAAAGAGCTTGTTTTGCCCTTTTATAATATATATCGTGCATGTTCCGGGGATGGTTGCCTTAAGATAAATAAACCGGCGAAAAAACATTATGGATTTTGCTTATTCCATTCTGTTACATTAATCAGCTTATCAGAAATGGCGTTTCGACAATTCGGATTGGGACACAGGATAATCCAGCGATCTTTAGTTTGTTCAATTACCGGACGTGTCCCGCAGGTTTTACAATTTTTTACAGGGAAGTTTGGGTTTATATCGATTCTCATAAAAGGCCTTTAAAGCAGGCGGATTATATGGCATTACGCTATAAGCACACGTACCGGTTGCCTCATTATCAAAAATACAATTATTTGTGAGGATTTATTCAGGACGTGTTAATTTGTCCACATTTTGTATAAATGATTTCTTTAGGTGAGAAAAGTGTGCATGATTTTATCCAACTGTGTGAAAAATTTAAATTATTTTGCACAACAGGCAACCTTTTAATAATAGTTACCGTGATGTGCATAGATAAGGTTAAATTTATGTGTTTGATTCTGAGTTTATAACCCCCATATGGGCGAAGAAGAGTTACATCAACTAATCAATGGCTGCGTAAAGCAGGACAGGAAAAGTCAGAAAATGCTCTATAAGGCGTTTTATGGCTTTTCTATGGGCATTTGCCTTCGTTATGCAGGTAACCGTGATGAGGCTGCAGAAGTTATGAACCAGGGTTTTATGAAGGTATTTACCCATATAGACAGGTTTGATACTTCAAGGCCGTTTAAAGCATGGATTGGCCGCATTATGATGAATGTTTCTATTGATTATTACCGGGCCAATTTAAAAATGGCTTATACCGAGGATTTGGAGAGGGCAGAAAATGTGAGCGAGGGGGACCTGACAGATAAAAATTTAAATTATGAAGACCTGCTGGCTATGGTACAGCAGTTGCCACAGGCTTATCGTACTGTTTTTAACCTTTTTGCGATTGACGGGTATTCTCATGAAGAGATAGGGGAAATGTTAAATATCAATCCGGGCACATCAAAGTCAAACCTGCATAAAGCACGTCAAAAACTAAAACAAATGATATTAAAAGCAGAGGAAACTGCTAATAAAACCAATTACAACAGGGGTATGGATTTTAACCCGATTGTGGCCTATAATGGCATAGGTATAGATGTAAGGACAACTTTTTTTAATAATGGTATCAGAGGATGAAAAGCGAAGAAGATTTAGATAACATTTTTAAGAAGAGGCTGGAAGACCCGGCAAATCATCGATCGTTTAACGAGGATGACTGGGATGCGCTTGAGCAAATGCTTGACAAGGGCAAAAAACGCCGTGGAATTGTTTATTGGTTGCCAATTGCAAGCGGAATAGCGGCGATGCTGCTGCTGTTTTTAGGATGGTGGTTTTTTAAACCTAATGTAAAGGATGATAATACAACGGGACAACAACAGGTTAAGGTTAAGCCTACTGTTCCTAAAACAATTCCCGGAACCAGCGGCGGGGTTACACAAAAACCACAAACAGACACTTTATTAACAACCCGGCCGGCCGGGAACAGTAGCATAGCTGCCAACAGCAGTACAGGCAATTATGCCCATACAGGTCAAATAAGCTTAACACCGTCTGTCGCCGGATCCCATCGTAATGTTCCAGGTGCAAGCAAAAAGGGAATTAATGGACGTGATACCATTATGCTGCATGATCCCGCCCTGATGGCAGGTGCTGAGCCGGCTGGTAATAATGTTGCTATTTCAAATTTGCTGGCAAATAGGGCGTTATCACTTGATATAGAATCTTCTCCTTTATCTGTTCCTGATTTTAAAACAAATATTGAAAGGCAACCTATTCAAGCGCCTACAACAAAATCTAATAAAAAAATAATTAAACAGAGCTTTGGTTACCGGCCGCAATGGGCCATTACGGCGCTGGCATCATCTGATGTTAATGGTACAAATTCTTTTCAGGGTAAGGTTGGCAGCAACTATGGCTTGCTCCTTTCATTTGGTGCCACTAAAAAGTTAACTATTACCAGCGGTGTTGTGTATTCGTCAAAGCCTTACAGTACAAGCTTTGCTAATTATAATACTACATATAACTTTAAGCATGATCCAATTGATGTAACTGCCGATTGTAAAATGCTTGATATCCCAGTCAATATAGCTTACCAGGTGTATGGTAATTTTCGCAATAAATTATCAGTGGGCACTGGTTTATCCTCATACCTGATGCTGCATGAAAAGTATACTTATAATTATGGCGATGGTGCCAATAGTGCCGCATGGCCTCAAACCTACACCGTACCTAACAGTAAAGGATATCTATTAAGCATTATCAATATTAACGCTACATATGAGCATAAAATAAACTCAAAGTTTGGTGTAAGTGTTCAGCCATATATGAAAGTTCCCATCTCGGGAGTTGGATATTCTGATATCAAATTGCAATCGACAGGTGTAGCGGTAGGTGTAACGTATAACATCAATTCGTTTAGAAAGCCTTAATGGTTTCCCGTGCGTTTGCTTCTGTGAGGTTTGCATTCACTTTATACTAAATGGAATTATTATCTTGCGCCACATTTACGCGCACAAGATAATTCGCCATGAAAAAACTACTGTTTTTTGCACCTCTGTTGTTAATGTTTTCATGCGGGCAGGGCCCGGCGCAGCAGCTCGAAAATAAAAAACTCAACCACCTCGCTGTCGAATATGTAAAACTTGGTTTAACCATAGGACAGTATGATGGTGATTTTGTAGATGCCTACTATGGCCCGGACTCATTGAAACCCAAACAGGAAGCACTGAAAACTTTCCCTAAGGATAGCCTGCTGGCATCGGCAAACAGCCTGATGAATGACCTGCGTACCATCGCCAATACTTCGAAAATTGATACTAATAAGATCCGCGCTAATTGGATGGCCGATCAGTTGATTGCTTTCAGTCGCCGGATCCGTATTTTTTCGGGAGAGGAAAGACCTTTTGATGAAGAATCGCGCGAGTTATTTGGTGTAGCTGCCCCGGTTTATACCGATGATTTTTTTAAGGGGCAGATAGCTCTGCTCGACAGTGTTTTGCCGGGTAAAGGTAACGTAAACGACAGGTTTCAAAAACTGGCTAATAAGTTCATTATCCCAAAAGATAAATTAGACCCTGTTATAAAAGCGGCTATTGCCGAAGCCCGCAAGCGCACAATTGCCCATTACCAACTACCTGCCGGCGAAACATTTACGCTGGAGTATGTAACTAATAAGCCATGGTCGGGGTATAACTGGTATAAAGGGGGGTATAAGAGCACCGTACAGATCAATACCGATCTGAAGATTTTTATTGACCGTGCCATCGATGTGGGCAGTCATGAAAGCTATCCCGGGCACCATGTATACAACATGCTGCTGGAGAAAAACCTTTACCATGATAAAGGCTGGGTTGAAATTTCTCTGTACCCGTTGTTTAGTCCGCAATCGTTGATTGCCGAGGGCAGTGCCAATTATGGTATTGAAGTAGCTTTCCCAGGTGATGATAAAATAAAGTTTGCGAAAAATGTATTGCTGCCGCTGGCCGGTTTAGATACCGCCGGTGCCGATCTGTATTTCAAAGCCCTCGCTATAAAAGGCACTTTAAACTATGCCCGCAACGAGGCAGCCAGAGGGTTGATCAATAATACCATGAGCCAGGATAAGGCATTGTCGTATCTTAGAAAGTATTGCCTCATGAACGATGAGACAGCTCAAAAATCGATCAGCTTTATCAAAAAATATCGTAGTTATGTTATCAATTATAATTACGGCCAGGATTTGGTAAAAAACTACATTGAATCAAACGGAGGTACTGCCAGGGCTCCCGCAAAACGCTGGGAGCTGTTCGGTAAGCTATTGAGCCAGGAGGTTGCGCCGGTTAGCTTAGTGAAGAAATAAAAGTATGAGTTCCCTGCAGAGGAATCCTGTAATGTCATGGCTTTATTAGCTATGGCATTTTTTATTGGCGAAATGGTATGCGCGGTAACGGATGAATAATTGTAAAATAATTTTTATTCATACATTTAGAGAGCACCGTTGCAAACAGGGGCATCATGTATGCTGAAATGCGTCGGCCCCCAATTTAACACCAAAATTTACATTATAAATGATTAACACCCGGTATTTGATAGCCCTGTGCTTTGCCGCAGGCATTTACACGTCCTGTAAAAATCAGCAAGGCAATCAAAACAATAACTATAGCGGCTGGCCTGCCTATGCGGGTTCAAAAGAAGGGTTACGGTATTCATCCAATGATGAAATTACTTTAAATAATGTAAACAAGCTAAAAGTGATGTGGACTTTTAGCACAGGCGATAAGGACACTGCCAACCTCAGCCAAAATCAATGCAACCCCATTATGGTTGATGGCATTTTGTATGGCACCAGTCCTAAATTGAAGCTGTTTGCGCTAAATGCTGCTACAGGCCTGCAAAAATGGCTGTTTGACCCCGCAAAGGATGATACCACCAATAACGGCGATCCTATGGCTTATTATAAGGTGAGCCGGGGGGTGATATACTGGCAAAATGATGATGGCGAAAAGAGGATTTTCTACAGCGTGGGTGCTAAAACCTGGGCTATTGATGCCGAAAACGGCACTCCGGTGCGCTCATTTGGCAAGGGTGGATATCTCGACCTTACTAAGAATTTAGACAGGGATACCAAATCATTTGTCGCAGGAACTACGCCCGGCGTGGTTTATAAAGATGTATTGATTGTTGGTGACCGTGTATCCGAATCAGCCGATGCGGCTCCTGGGCATGTGCGTGCTTACGATGCCCGTACAGGAAAGTTAAAATGGATCTTCCACACCATACCGCATCCCGGCGAAGTGGGTTACAATACCTGGAAAGATACAACAGCTTACAAAAAGTTTGGCGGAGCTAATAATTGGGCAGGTATGGCTTTGGATGAAAAGCGGGGGATCGTGTATATTCCCACCGGCTCGGTAGGTGGCGACTTTTATGGCGGGTTCAGGAAAGGGCAAAACCTGTTTGCCAATTCGTTGCTGGCACTTGATGCAGCTACGGGTAAGCTGAAATGGTATTACCAGTTTGTGCATCACGACCTGTGGGACCGCGACCTGCCCGCCAATCCAAACCTGGTAACCATTGTTAAAGACGGTAAAAAGATAGATGCCGTAACACAAATCACCAAGCATGGTTATGTATTTATGTTCGACAGAACAAATGGAAAACCTATATTCCCCATAGTGGAAAAACCTGTGCCAACTAAAGCCCTGCCCGGCGAAGAAGTTTGGCCTACGCAACCCATCCCAACTATGCCGCAACCTTTCGCCCGGCAAATGTTTAATCCCGAAGATGTTACCGACCGTACGCCCGAAGTGCACAGGGAAATGCTGTCAAAATATAACCAGGTTAAAAACCGGATCATGTTCACCCCGCCAAGCAAGGAGGGAGGTTGGATCTTCCCCGGTTTTGATGGCGGGGGCGAGTGGGGCGGAGCTGCTGTTGATCCTGAAAGTAAGGTACTATACGTAAACTGCTCTGAAATGCCATGGGCGCAGGTAATGATCGATGTACCTAAAACCAACACTAACGATCATTCACCGCAGGCATTAGGACATGTAGTGTATAATACGAATTGCATTGGCTGTCACGGCGCCGAACTGAAGGGTAATGGAGCGTCCTATCCATCGTTGGTAAACATCGGCAAAAAGTATACTACCGATCAGGTGAGCGGTATTATTGCTGCCGGCCGCAACATGATGCCTTCTTTTAAACAGATTTCGCCCGCAGATAAAAAGAACCTGCTTGCTTTCCTTCTCAAGATCCCTGAAACTAAGGCGGCGAAAGAAGTAGCCAAAGAGCCAACCGGTACTCGCGCCGCCAGCTCGGAGGCGGAAAAGAAAATGATTGATGAAGTCCCTTATGCCATGAATGGTTATAACCGCTTCTTAGATAAAGACGGTTATCCCGGCATAAAACCACCCTGGGGCACGCTCAACGCCGTCGACCTTACATCGGGCAAGTTGCTTTGGAAAGTGCCGCTGGGTGAGTATCCGGAGCTAACTAAAAAAGGCATCCCCGTAACCGGCACCGAAAATTATGGCGGGCCGGTGGTTACCAAAGGTGGCCTGGTATTTATTGCGGCAACCAAAGATGAAAAGATCCGTGCGTTTGATAAACGTACAGGCAAAGTGGTTTGGGAAGCTAATTTGCCGGCGGCGGGTTATGCTACCCCTGCAACTTATTCAATTGATGGTAAACAGTACGTAGTTATTGCCTGTGGCGGTGGAAAAATTGGAAGTAAGTCGGGAGATAGTTATGTTTGTTTTGGATTAACCGACTAACACCTCTTTATGGATTTATTTGAAGCAGTTTTTGATTTGTACGAGCAGATACGGTTAAAGGCCGAAAATGATTTTCAGGGTCTGATCAAATGCCAGTACACGCAGCAATGTTACAGCGATAATGGCGCTTTTTGCCTTGTATTGGAGGTCACTGTTTTAAAAAATATCTCTGATGATGATTATGGGCTTGTGTTTTCCATCAACGCTCAAACAGAACCAAATCACCCTGGTCATGAGAGCGATACAAATGGCATCTTTTTAATCGCCGATGTACATCATGGCGATAATAAGACGATCAGTAATTTGGATGAGCTTGTTTTTGACCCACAAAATGAAGATGCAGTTCAGGAGGCGTATGCTAAGATTGAGCAATTTGTTAAACCCTTTACCTCTGGTGTGAGTGATTTGCTTGTACACGGGTATGATCTGAAATTGGTTGATAACGCAACTAATTAGTTTCGAATGCGTAGAAAATATTGTTATTTTGGCTAAACAAAACAGCCATTTATATGCAACCTAAACTTTTGATACTTTTTATTGTTGCTGTCGGATTGTTTGGCTGTACTAAAGAAAAAATAAAAACACCCAACGAAATTGTCCCTCCTGTTAAGGTTAATTATGGAAGTGTAGTTGTCGGTGATACTACATATAAAACCATTGAAATAGGTAGCCAGATTTGGATGGCAGAAAGTTACCGAGGTTTTGGAAGTCCGTTGGCTATAGCAGTTTTTCAGGGGCATAATACCAATTTATACTACGGTTTATATATGACCGAGGACTATAAATTACCTGCCGGATGGCGTGTTCCTACCATAAATGATTATAACAAACTGAGTAGTAACGTAACCCAAACCAAAGATGGTAATGGGAATTATTTAGCCCTAAAAAGCGATAGCGCAAGAAAGCTTACTTCTCCATTTTTATGGAAAGGAACTGACGGTACAAACACACTGCATTTCAATGGAGAACCATCTGGTTATTATCTTCATTTTGGGCCAAGCGGGTTTTATCTTCACAACACAGATAGGGGCTACTATGTTATTGATGATAAAACATCTGATAAAAATAATAATAAAAAATTTTACTGTTTAAGTCCGGATTATGCCGGGATAGTTACAATTAATGATAGGGATAGTATTGGATACGCACTTTTGAGGTTGGTTAAAGACAAATAGGCTTTGCCAAATGTATTTAATGCTATATTACAGTTGTACAGGGAAGTATCTGGAAACTCAAAACTGCTCTTCATAAACCGCTCCTCCGGGCGTTTGCAGCTTATAATATTTTATCTGCCCCGGCCCTTCAAATTCAAAACGGATGCCTACAATACGGCCCATGGTGTGAGCCTGTTTAAATTCAAAGATCTGTTTGTTATTAAGATATATTTTCAGGTAATGGTCTTTAACGCTGCATCTCAGGTTTTGAAATTGCGACATGTCTGTGCCAAAGGCACTCAGGTCATGGTTTTTTCCATCAACCCATTCTTCACCGGTTAAAATGCCTATATCAGCGATGCATCCTTTGTTTACTATGGGGATCACAATAGCGGTGCCGTTACCTAAAATGGTAAGGTCGGCTTTGGCGCAGGCCGATTGGCTGGGTGTTGAGGTATTGCGCAAGGTGCAATCCATGGTGAAATCATCTGCATTAATTCCCGGAAATTCGCGGATGTTGGCAAACTTTACCCTGGTATTGTTAAAAACAGGTGTTCCGGATTTTTTCTCCATGACATCAGCGGTAATTCCCATAAAACCCTGCCCTTTAATTTCCTCCCGCGAAAGATAAACAGGTATGGGCTGGTGATCAATGATGCCTTTCCAGCCTTTGGTTTTGATAAATACCGATGTTTCCTTTCGCACATGTTTGTCTACAATTAGCTTAGCTATAAAATAGCCCGGGTCATAATAAATAGAGGTATACTGTTTGCCGTCGCCGGGCACTTGTTCGCGGCGATTAGGGTCCCATGATTGCTGGATAAAAACGCTATCAGAGTGAAATGCCGAAGCATCATAATTAAATACAACCGAGTTAGGCAAATCGTCAGAAACTTTCTTGCTGGTGAATTTTATTAAGCCGGGATCAATAGGTTTATTGCGCTTGCTGCTCATAAAAAACAATGCGCCCAATACCAGCAGCAATGCGGTGCCAAACCATATATAGCGTAAACCGGGTTTTGAAAACGGACTCACAACTGCGGTATCCGAATCATTTATTTTAAACGGTTGCTCAATTACGCCGTTAACCTGGTGGTGCTGCCTGAAATCCCGCCAACTGGTGTAGTCAAGGAAACGGACAAGGGCGTTCAGCGTTGCTGCATTGGGAAAGCTTTCGTAGCGCACCTTACCCCAGATCCTTTTCAGGGTTGATATACTGAGCTGCACCCGTGTTTTATCAAAGATCTGCTGGCTTAGCTGCTCAAAATCATCATTACCCCAAATATCACTATCACCCCAGTTTAATGTTCGCTCAATAAGCTGCCGGCATAACAAAAGCAATTGTTTTTCCTTTTCCATTGATCTACAGGTAATAATGTGGTTTAAAAATTCCTAAAATGCTTTGAACAAACTTGAACTTAACTTGAAATGCCACCCGTGCTTTATTGTAATGACAAATTTGCAAGCTTTGATTAAAGTTAAAATCAAAACCCATGAACAACAAGATTTTATTCATTGCCATACTAAGCATGACGCTCGGCGGCAGTTTTTGTTACAGCCAGCAGAAAAAAGTTACATATGATATCAACCGCCTTCTGAAAGAAAATAAGCTGGTTAAAGCCTATCCCCGTCAAACTGTTGCCGAAGTTACCTACGGCAGTAAGCAGGGCCTGACTACGGCTGGTATATTGTGGCTTAAAAACGTAAACTTTAAAACAGGTATCATAGATGTAGACTTGCGCGGCAGGGATGTTTTTCAGCAGAGTTTTTTAGGCATCGCTTTTCATGGTGTTGATACTACAACCAATGACGTTATTTATTTTCGCCCTTTTAATTTTCAAACCACAGATACGCTTCGCCGCAAACATACGGTACAATACATCAGCGAGCCGGATTTTCCCTGGGATAAACTCCGCAAGGAACATCCGCTGGTTTATGAAAATGCCGTAAATCCTTTTCCACTGGCCGATGCTTGGTTTCATGCGCGTATTGTAGTTAATGCCAATGATATTATTGTGTACGTTGACCATTCCCATCAACCCTCGCTTACTGTAAAAAAACTAAATAACCGGCAGAGCGGGCTCGTTGGCCTTTGGTCGTCCGGGCTGCCGGGCGATTTTGCCAACCTTGTTATTACTCAATAAGTATAAACCAACCATCATCATGAAAAAATTAGTCTTAATGTTAATGCTGTTTGCTGCCGTGGAAATACGGGCACAACAAAAGCATCAGGTATACAACCTTTCGGTTGTAAACCCTAAACAATGGATCATTCCAAAAAACGATACACTTGACTATGAGCTGGGCGCTTTCCAGGGACAAAAAGCGCTGCTCATCAAACGGAAAATTGGCGATTACAAATCGGCCAGTTTAGCGTATAAACCGGGTTTAAATTTTAAGGACGGTATTATTGAAATGGATGTAGCTTGTATAAACCGCAAAGGAGGCTTTGTTGGTTTGGCTTTTCATATCCGGGATGCCCATCATTACGAAACAGTTTATTTCAGGCCCGGGTCATCCGGTACCATCAATGCTATCCAGTACATGCCCGAAAAAAAGGCCGAGTTTAACTGGTGGGATTATGAGGCAACAAAATACCAGGCTAAAGCTATAATTCCGCAAAATAAATGGTTTCACATTACGGTGGTGGTTCAGAGTAGCAAAATGGAGGTTTATGTAGATAATGGCCCGAAGCCGGCCATGGTTTACACCCCGCTTGATCCATCATTGAAAAGCGGTGCGGTAGGTTACTGGCACGGCAACTGCCCACAGGGTGCATATAAAAATCTTGTTGTAACGGCTTTTAACTAAGAAATGATACTGACGGGATCTGTGCGCTCTCTGTCCGGACTTACGAGGTTTTTAAACTTCGTAAGTCTTCAACTGCAAAAAATCGCCCTAACTACATCGATGTAGTAGAAATATATAGTCAAATGGCTGTCCGGTGCTTGTTTTTATTGAACCAAAATCTGCACTTTTATAACTTGAAATGTGCCCTGCATAAGCACTTTAACCAGTTATTTATAGTCTATGAAATTTAAACACCTGTACAAATCAACAATTGCTGCATGTTTATTAGCGCTAAGCCTCAATTCTTTTTCGCAAAATAGTTTTAAACCCCAAAAGGATGTATTGGCCACCATCAAAAAAAACTTTGCTGATGCGGATGTACAATATAAATATATGGCCAAACAGTTTGGGCCGGAGCAATTTCCTAAAACGTATCACCCTAATACCGATAAGTTTGAAACAAGCAACAGCAGCTGGTGGTGCAGTGGTTTTTATTCAGGCACGTTACTAAATCTCTATCGGCAAACTAAAGACGCCGCACTGCTTAACGAGGCTAATAATAATTTAAAAGGCCTTGAAAAAGAACAATATAACAAAGGGACACATGACCTTGGTTTTATGATGTACTGCAGTTTCGGCACAGCAAACCATCTCGAGCCAAAGCCAGAGTATAAAGATATTCTGATTAACAGCGCAAAATCACTATCAACCAGATTCAACCCAACGGTTGGCTGTATCCGTTCCTGGAATTCAAAGGCTAATGATTTTCTGGTGATCATTGATAATATGATGAACCTGGAACTGTTGTTTTACGCTACCAAGGCAACCGGCGATTCAAGTTTTTATAAAATAGCGGTTACCCATGCTAACACCACTATGAAAAACCACTTCCGCCCGGATTTTAGCTCGTATCACGTAATTAACTATGATGAACAAACAGGAGCGGTAAAAGAAAAGAAAACCGCGCAGGGTTTTGCTAATGAGTCGGCATGGGCAAGGGGACAATCCTGGGGGCTATACGGCTATACAGTTATGTACCGCGAAACTAAAGACAAAAAATACCTTGAGCAGGCAAAAAATATAGCGCATTTTATATTGACCAATCCAAACTTGCCTGCCGATAAAATACCTTACTGGGATTATAACGCACCAAACATCCCTAATGCGTTGCGCGATGCTTCTGCAGCATCAGTTATGGCCTCGGCCTTGCTTGAACTTTGCCGTTATGTTGATAAAAAGGATGGCCTGGCATATTTTAATACAGCTCAAACTATTATCAAAAACTTATCTGCACCGGCATATAAAGCTGATTTGAACACCAACGGAGGTTTTATTTTGAAACACAGCGTGGGCCATTTCCCGGCAGGTACCGAAGTTGATGTACCTTTAACTTATGCCGATTATTACTTTGTTGAGGCTATGCAGCGTTATAAGGCTTTTACCAAATAACGCTATATTTGGCCCATGGCATTAGGTAAAGGCAGACTTGAAGCATTTAGTGATGGTGTAATTGCCATCATTATTACCATTATGGTGTTAGAGTTAAAGGTTCCGCATGGCGAAAGCCTGGAAGCTTTAAAGCCGCTTATCCCGGTTTTTTTAAGCTATCTGCTCAGCTTCGTATATGTAGGCATTTACTGGAACAATCATCACCATACCATGCAGGCTGTGCGGTCGGTAAATGGTAAAATATTGTGGGCCAATTTGCATCTCTTGTTCTGGCTTTCGCTGATCCCATTTGTAACAGGTTGGATGGGGGAGAACCGCTTAACCCAATGGCCAGTATTTTTTTACGGCGTAGTATTGATCATGAACGGGATCGCCTATCGGATTTTAGCCCTTAGCCTGATAAAACATCATGGCGAAAACTCATTGATAGCACAAGCCTTCGGCAATGATTTTAAAGGGAAAATTTCTGTGGTGCTATACGCAGTAGCTATTTTATGTACCTGGTTAAATCCTGCTATAAGCGTTGTAATTTATGTGGTGGTAGCCGGTAGCTGGTTTATACCTGATAAACGTTTTGAACGCCTTCTCGAATCGGAATAATTACTTACAGGTTGTGGATGTATGACAGCATCAGCCCCACAGAAAACTGCGAAGCTTTGGTATATCCCGGATCGCCGCTTAAGAAGTTCGTTTCATTAGGGTTATCAAAATTTATCGTTTGCAAATACTTGTTGGTTGTACCGTATGATAGCAGCAGGCCGGTACGCAGGTTGAACTTGCGTTTCTTTACGTTTATCCCTACCTGGGAGTGATAAATATTGTAATTGCCTGTATTTGACCGGTAACCCGAGTCGTCTGGATTATACAGGGCCTTACTTATATTATTAAAGTCAGTATGAAACGATAGGTACCCCATCAAATCGGGCTTGAGCAGATAGCTTGCACCTACACCAAAGTTAGTTATCGATTTACGGGCGTCATTAAACTTTAAAAATTCGGAAGTAAAGAAATCCTCGTTACTCTCCGCACCTTTTATAAAGCTTTGTTTTTTGGGTGTTATAATGTTGTATTCGCCAACTTTGGCAAAATATTCTGCAACAACATAAAACTGACCTCCTTTATAGTCACAGGCATAGCCCAATGCTACGCTAACAGGCGTTTTGTAATTTACTTTAAGACTGCGCTGTCTTGAGTTCGCCAATAAATTGGTGGTATCGGCTTCATGTGGTGTTATCAGATCGCTGATCTGGTTGTCACTTAACAAATTTCCACTGCCTGCCACATGTAGCAATGGTGATGATATGGTTAAGCCCAAATGGTGTACGCCATTGTCGTAAGCGAACCCTCCTTTAAACCTTAGCCCCACATTATAATAACCCGCGGTGTATGATTCCTGTACGTTTGAAAACTGCGGGAACCCAAGCCCCACGGTGTTATATAACGCCCTTGAACTTACATTGTAATCATAATCCTGTTTTCGGATCTGCCCCTCGGCAGAGATGCCAATGGCAAAATGGTCAGACGCCTTAAAGCCGCCGCTTATTATACCCGCGGTTTCATTAATACTGTTTACATTTCTATATTGACCCAAAAAGTACTCATTGCCGGGGCTGTAGGAGTCGTCAAGTACATTAAACGTGGCGTCGCGCTGTTGGTTAACCCGGTAGGTAATCACGGGGTTGTGGGTTAGCGCGTACCCGATAGTAAAAGGGTGGCTGCCTTTTAATGATATTGTTGCCGAGATCATTTGCGGGATAATATTGGTGGATGTTGATTTAAGATCGAGCCCGGTACCCGCTCCGTTCTTGATATTGATGCGGCCGTATTGGTAAACAGATGCATTGATAGAAGCCGTGCTTTTTGTACTGTAGGCCAGCAATGCCGGGTTCAGGAACATTACCCCGCTATCGCGGTTAAAGGCTATCACAGCGCCCGGAGTTAAAAAGCCTGCCGGGTTATAACTTGACGACCAGTAATTTGCATCCTGGGCTTTAATGGCTTGTGCAAACAGGAAAACGCACAGAAAAGTGGTAAGGATTTTTGTCATAGGTTCGTTTTTATATAAAAATATTATAAATTTATTTAAGTAGTTAATAATTAGTGTCTGTTTTTTTATTTTAAGTAAAAATTCTGTTGCGTATTAACTTAAACCTATTCTTATGAAATTTTTCGGGACTGTTTCGTTATTCGCGTTTATTCTGATCGTTATGAGTCTGGCTTCGGTGAGAGCCCAAAATTTGAGCCTTAGCCCTCCGCTAAACTTTTTGCCTGCTGCCACCACGGATAGAGCCATTGATATCACCAATTTTAAAGGGCGCTACTTTATTGCCTGGAAAGAAGCCGGGGCTACAGGCATTATTCATGTTTGCTATCTTGGTAAACAATATGATACCAGGTTTTCACAGCTTGATGCTACCGCCGGTACCGAAGTCAGCGCGTTTGCACCCGTGCTGAGAGTAACTGATAAACACATCTATGCTTTTTGGATAGGTACCGATGGCTCATTGAAGTATATCATCAATAGCAGCGATACCACTTTTAATACACAAGCTATTAAAACGGTGAGCTTTAATGGTTCGCCTAAGTTAAAGCTGGGAGTTACCGCTACGGTAATCAATGGCAAAGTCATGATCGCATCGCACGCCGATAATAAAAATGATATGGTTGTTGCCATGCTTGATGCCGGCGAAGATGGTGTATTTAAACCCGCTGTTTTGGAAACCGTGATGGATAAACGAAGTACCGACTATCCTTTTATTGTTACTTTATCTGACAACCACGCCCGTATTTGTTATACAAATGATGATGGTATGTTTTATGCTGATTACAATCCCGCGGATAAAACCTGGACAAAAAGAACTGCAGTGGAAAAATCAAAAACGAAAGTAGCCCCGGCAGTTTATCATGCCTTTAGTACTTCCCGTTTGTTTTATTTGTGGAAAGGATATAGCAAAGACAATTTCATTTACTACGCTTCAGAACATGAACAAAACCGGCCGGTAAACGGCTATAAATTGCCCGACTATTTTAAAACCCCGTACCCGGTATCGATATGTAGTGTTGATACTAAAAAGTTTATCATGGCTTTTGTTGGGGAAGATCAAAAACTTTACCTGAGCTATTTTACCAGCTATAACCCGGCGAGCTGGATGGAGGATACCCTGTTCCCGGCAAAAGGGAACTTTACGCTAAAGGACATAGTTATTCCGGGTGCGCATGATGCTGGTATGTCGGCATTGAATGGTACAGGAGGCATGCACGGAAGCTCCATTAATCCCTGCAATACACTTACCCAAAAACTAAACATCGGGAAGCAGTTAAATGCGGGCATCAGGATGTTTGATTTGCGGGTAGGGGCATTTAAAAATGCTATTTATACCAAGCATAGCTCATCCGATTGTATGGCCGATGCCATGGGCGGCGGATATGGCGAGCAGTTTAAGGATATTCTTGACTCGGTTAAAACGTTTCTTAACAGGCATAAAAAAGAATTTATAATTATAACCTTTAGCCATTTTTGCCCGAAAGAGGCCCCGGCCGATCATGTGGCCGATACCATTTTCAGCATACTTGGGAAAGACCTGATCTATAATAACAAGTCTAAAAGTATCGATAATATTAAACTGAATGACTTGGCCGGCAAAGTGATCATCACTTTTGAACAATATGCTAACCGGGAAAAGCTGGTCGACTCTAATTCCATGGCCGATAAGGCTAAAACTTTTCTGAATTTTCGCCGCGCTTACGCGGCTACTAATCAAATAAATAAACTGCTGGCAAAAGAGGAGCTGTTTTTTACATCGATGAAGGACGGAATCAATAAAAACGATCTGGTGCGGCTGGACTGGCAGTTAACCCAAAGCAGTGATGAGGCAGCTTTGATATGTAATGATTTTGAGGATGAAAAGGTAAGCCCGATTGTAAACGGTATAATGCTGCTGACCAACGTTGTGAAAAAAAATCAAAGTATAACCGACCTCGCCCAATTTGGCAACAAATACCTGCCATCTAAAATTAATGAGTGGATAGCCAATAGTACCATCAATAAAAATAACAAGCCTAATATATTATACGTTGATTCAGCCGGTTCCTGGATAACTGATTACTGTATTGAATTGAACGGTACGCCGCTCTATAATTAAAAGGCTGGTCACTTTTAACTAAAGTTCTAATTACCCAAATAGTTTACTCCGGCTGCTTTTAATTTCTTTATAACTGCCGCTGCTATATCGCGCCCTTGTTGATTGCCGTTAACAATAGCATCATTAAAATGAATACCACCATAAAAACGGGACAAAGAAGCCTCCTCAGCCGCCTGCTTAAATGATTTGAAGTCGCGGGGGCCAACACCATAGGGGATTTCTGAATCATCTGTGTAAGCAAAATTATCACCCAACAGATAACTTAATACTCCAGCCGACGAATTTGACAATACGGCATGGCCGCTTGGATATTCCGGGAATGGCGGGGTTTGCAACATGGGCACCCATTTAATATCAATGTATTTGTTAATATAGGTTTCGGGGCGGATGCCGTTACTGCGATATTTTTCGTCCCAGCAACTGATAAATCCATCCATTTCGGTCATGGCCACCAGTGTTGCTACCTGTACAGATTTATCAAAACTAAGCCCGGCTTTTTTTACGGCGATACCGACAATATTCATCCAGTGCCCACCCGGACTGATTTTTTTAAAACCGATCATCATGTGCCCCGATGTGGTGACAGCAAAAGGGTTGCAATCCCAGAAGTTGGCAATCATGATCTGCTCTGCCGACATGTTTTTGGATACCGTGTAAACTGCATAGGCCTCTTTATAAAACTCGCTGGTGCTATCTGTGCTGAACACTGCGGGTCTAACCGGCACAAACTGATCGGCTGAGTCAATAAACATCGGGCGAATGGTTTTCCAGTTGGGTTCAACGGCCTCCATATACATTGGAGGGGTAGGGAACCAGTTTTTACCACCTTTTATAGGTGAGTACCTGAGTCGGCCGCTCAGTTTGTTGTAATTATCTGATTTAGAATATTTAATAACCTTAGCCGTCATTTCGGTGGCAGCGGCTATCGATTGCTTGATCACATCTTCGCTGATTCCGTTCTCTTTAAGAAGGGCTACATATTTATCCTCATCATCCTGCAGCATAAAGCCCGATGGGAGCATCTGCTTTCCTGTTTCCAGTATACAATACATAGCGGCTATGCGATAATCGTACTTATCGGCCGGGATGCTGATCTGGTTATCCAGTGTGTAGCTTTTGATGAAATTGCCAACCGGTATTACCTGTTTATTGTTGAGACTAACCAAATTATAAGCCCCCAGGGTTACATAAGCATAATAGCGGGAGGCTGCGGGCGGGTTTACAACATCATGGATCATAACCGCCGAAATAGCGTTTACAGCCTGATCGATATGCAGGTACGGAAGAATGTTTTTCTTACTCTTTTGCGCGTAAGCTACTGTGCTTATCAGCGTTAAAAACAATATGGATATTTGTTTGATCATTTGTTTTAATTTTGTTTCAGTGCCAAGCCTTAAGCAATAGGTACTTAAGATTTAGTACTTGTAAAACTGCAGCGCCTGGCCCGATGCACCTATCATTACATAATTTGCACCGTTTATTTTTATTTCTGCGGCCGATTTTACGTCACCGTTTACCGATAGTCCGGCAACCGGTTGGCTTTGGTATGTGAAATTGCCTTTACCGTCGCCGGTAAGCAGGCAGCCATAATTTGCGTCAAAGCTCCCCAGTTTCAGGCGGTTATCTGAATGGTTGCCCAGCAGCAGCAGGTCCGTTTTGCCGTCATGATTAAAATCGCTGGTCAGGATCTCTGATACCGACGAATATTGGGCCTGCAATGGCAACCCACCTTTTACAAACTTACCACCACGGTTCATGAACAGGCATGTTTCAACCTCATTAGCTGTAAGCTTAGTGGCTTTAGCAAGCTCTTCGGGTGTAAAAATATCCTTCATAGTAGCATCGCAATAAGCTTTGTATGAAGCAAACCTTTTACGCATGGGGTAAATCTGGTCGTTCAGTTCGTCCCGACTTACAAAAGGGTAGCTTACGCCCTGTATATAAAAGTTAAAGAACGGATCTATTGAGCCGTTGCCGTCAAAATCAGCAAAATACATTTCGGCGGGCTCTGTTTGGCTGGCATGGATCTGCGTGTTTTCGCCAAGGTTCCCTGCTATGATATCCGGTTTGCCGTCGTCATCCACATCAGTAATGGTTAGCGTGTTCCAGAAACCGCTAACGGGATGATCAAAATATTTGGCTGTTTCATCAACAAAACCGGCTTTGGTGTTAGTAAAAACCATGATAGGCATAAATTCGCCGCATACTACCAGGTCTTTACGGCCATCGCCATTCAAGTCGGCCCATTGCGCATCTTTGATCATACCTATGCCTGTAAATGGTGCATCGGTAATTTCAAAATGACCACCGCCCGTATTGGTAAGCAGGTAGCTTTTTGGTGCAGATGGATAAGAACCCGGTGTAACGTTTGATCCGACAAACAGGTCAATTTTTCCGTCGTTGTTATAGTCACAAGGGCGTACGCATGATTTACTGCTGGCGGTTAATATCGGGAGGGAGGTACTTGAAAAGCTGAAATTGCCTTTACCATCGTTTAGATAAAGCTTGTCCTGCAGCTCATTAGCGCCGGGTTCTAATAGTGAATAGCCGCCTTTGGCTATATACAGATCGGGGAAACCATCGCCATTGGCGTCAAAAAACGCCGCTGCTGATGTGTTTTCTTTGTTAACGTCCGATATCTCCTGAACGGCATAATTGCCGCCTGCTTTTTGAATAAATATTTTGCTCGGTGTATTCTGATCACCGGCAATAAATAGGTCGTCAAGACCATCTTTGTTTACATCAGCTTTGGCTATTACCGGTCCTGTTTTTGAGCTCATGAACAGCATCAAAGGCTGGCGTTTAAAATCGTTGATGCTATTTTCAGTATGAGTATAATCAATAGTCGGTTTAGCTAAACTAAAAACAGATTTGGTAATGGCTTTTCCATTGGTTTTAAACACAGAATTGCCTGTTTTATAGGTGATGTTTAAGCGTTGATTTGCTTTAACGTTGCTAAGCAATTGCGATGTTTGATCGGGCCAGATGATCCGTACTGAATCTGCCTGCTGCTGATCACCCAACCCAAAATTTAAAACTGTGGATACGCACGAAAGATATCCCCTGTTAGGGTTAACCTCCTGGTACTGTACTTGCTTACCGCTATATACAAATACTTTTGAACCTATGGCATTGGTATTTCCTTCCGGTTGTTTAAGGTTTACAGCCAGGTAGTTCTTTTTACCGGTTTCCATGGTCATGTTTTGTAATATGGAAGCCTCGCTGTTGATATTATTGGTAACCAGGTCAAGATCGCCATCGTTATCAAGGTCGGCATAAACAGAGCCGCTGGAAATGCCACCTTTATTGATCCCCCAATCTTGTTTTTTATCGGTGAAGGTAAGGTTATGATTATTTTGGAAAATATAGTTTGACAGGGTAGTAGAGGGCATAGCTTTAACCAGGTCCATGAGCAGGAATGGTTCGCGGTTCATAGCTTTTTTTAGCTTATAATCGCCCCAGTACCGTAAAAAATCCTTGTTGGTATAATCGCGGAAGTAACCGTTGGAGATGAAGATATCCTTGTAGCCGTCGTTGTCAAAGTCGGCAATAAGCGGGCACCAGCTCCAGTCTGTATTGGAAACACCTGCCAGCTGACCGATTTCGCTGAAAGTACCATCGCCATTATTAACCTGCAGCATGTTGCGCATATATTGTTTGTACAGGTTCTGGTTCAGCATCAGCTCAAACGATTCGTAGTTTTCTTGTAGTTGTAACAGCTTTTGACGTCGGTTATCAGGCGGCAGCATGTCAAGTGTCATCATATCAGGAAGGCCGTCATTATTGATATCGGCGATATCAACCCCCATTGAAAATTGTGACAAATGTTTGAAGCACTTTTTGCTATCCTCGGTAAAAGTGCCGTTTCCGTTGTTTATGTAAAGGTAGTCGGGTTCGTTGTAATCGTTGGTTACATAAATATCCTGTAATCCATCTTTGTTAATATCAGCAATGGCAACGCCAAGGCCAAAGGTGAGGGGATTTTGAATGATGCCCACTTTTTTGGATACGTCAACAAAATGACCATCCTGGTTTTCAAAAAGTTTATTGCTGGCCAATTCGTCAGTTTCGGCTTTGGCCTGCGCAAATTCAAGGTTGCTGATTTTTTTAACGTTATGGTTAAGCAGGAACATATCCAGCTTGCCATCATTATTATAGTCAAAAAATACAGCCTGGGTACTATAGCCCGGATCATCAAGGCCGTATTGTTTGGCCATTTCAACAAATTTGCTGTTGCCTTTGTTGATGAAAAGCTGGTTGCGGCGTTTGGCATTATCACCAAGGCCGGAGTAACATACATAAATATCTAAAAGACCGTCGCCGTTAACATCGGCCATTGTAACGCCGGTTTTCCAGTCGCCGGGCCTGCCCGCGAGGCCGCTGCCGGCTTGCTGGGTAATATCTTTAAATTTAAGGTTCCCTAAGTTAAGATACAGTTTATTTTGACCAAGATTACTGGTAAAAAACAAGTCTTCGAGACCGTCATTGTTGATATCGCCAACGGCAACACCACCGCCATTGTACAGGTACTCATAGGAGAGCACATTGAGTTTTTCGTCCTCAATCAGGTCATTGCGGAATTTAACACTGGTTTCGTCGGGGGTAAGCAGCTTAAAAAGCGGCTGCTGCGCATTACCGCGCATACTTTGTAATGTAAACAGCGCAACAGTACAAAATGTAAAAGTGTTTAACCTTTTAAGTTTAAAATTAACGAGGGGAGAAGAACAACACATTATCAACAGATTTTATTTTTTCCGGATCGCAGGGGGATTTAAATTTACTTATTTGTATTGATAATTACCACCGGATTATTAATCCTTTTTGTTGTAAAAACCAAAAAACAAGGCTATGAAGCCATAGCCTTGTTTTTAAAGTGAATTATATAGGGGTATTATTTATCCCACCATACACGTGATGAAAATTTATCACCACCAGATAATGATTGAACTCCGCTTGCTAAACCTTTAGGGTTTGTTGATGACAAGTTAATTGGGTAAATAACGCGACGCGGAATTTGAGTATCAAACTGAGCTGAGTAAACAACAGGTGTTAATACAGGGAAACCTGATCTTCTCCAGTTTGTCCAGTTTTCGTTAAACATGAACAAGGTTGAAGTTTCAACCCAGTACTCCATGTTAATTTGCTGGAGCGCGGTAGCACTAACCAATGGATGTGTAGCAACATAAGCTGTGATGGCGGCAGCATCTACCGTAGCGGCCGAATTGATTTGCGCGATCGATTTCATGTTAGCAGCAAGAGCATTAGCATAATGCGTAGCAGCATTACCTGTATTCCAGTTCCTGGTCGAAGCCTCGGCAAGTAACAACTCGGTTTCGCCATAAGTTAACAGCATGTTGATGGTGCTTTTATCAACAGGGTTAATGCTTCCGGACGAGGTGTAATAAACTTGGAGCCTTGGTCTTGAATATTTGCCAAGTGGTGCAGGAGCATCAGTAGCGCTTACAGCCGGAGTTGCGCCCGGGTAACCTGATGCTTTTGATATATCAGTGGCTCCGCCGTTAAGATCATAGCCATTTGGCATACCTAACTGTTTACTGTAGGTATTATCGCCTGCAAGCGATTCATTTTCATTAGCTGCCTTTCCGTTTGCAGCAGCAATTTCAGCAATCGCGCTAACTCGTGGATCAGTAGTTGATTTCATGTAATCGATCAAAGTTTTTGACCAGCGTACTTCACGGAAATCATCGGTAGTTAATAAAGCGTTAACGATAGCATTGCTGTAACCATTCGCGTTATCTGTTTTTACTTTGGCGTTATCATCAACGCTGGCCATGGTACCACCGGCATAAGCTTTTTCAGCATATTTTTGCGCTGTAGCGGCATCAACTTTAGTTAAACGCATAGCAACACGCAGCATTAAAGAGTAACCAAACCGTTTCCATTTGGCAATATCCCCGCCGTAGATCAGATCAGAAGATGGTTTATCTTTTGCAGCATCAAGACCGCTTACTGCCGCGTCAAGATCTGCAAGCATAGCGGTATATATATCCTGCTGCTTATCAAACTTAGGGAAAAAGATACCCTGTTTTGCCATGCCTGCTTCTGAGTAAGGAACATCACCATAGGTGTCCGTAACGCGTTGTAAAATAAGTACCTTCATAATGGTTCCTATTTTATTCAAATTTGAATAGGCGGCCTTGCCCTCGGTAAGGTTTTTCATTTCCTGGGCGTAAGTTTCAGCGCCATAGCCTTCACTGTACACACGGCCAACATAATCGTTAAACGAACCGCTTTGGGTGTACTTATCGCCGTTACCGTAGTAGCCAAACGTTGAAGCTAATGACTGCGACCACATACTTTGAAAAAGCAACTGCGAGTAGCCAGTTTGCGAATAGTTAAGTTCAGCCTGCGCTAAAAGGAAGTTTGGATTGAACACTTCGGCCGACGTTTTATTAGGGTCGGTATTTATTTTGGTGAAATCTTTGGTACAGCCGGCAAAAAGCGACGCTGCAATACAAAGACCACTATATATAAGTTTCTTTTTCATCTCTGTTATTTTCTAAATTTAAAGTTAACATTAATACCGAATGTGCGGGTTGCCGGTAAGCTGGTACCTTCGATGCCTGCATAGTTGATATTGTTTGAGAAGCCTGATTCAGGATCGATATTGTCTGAATGTTTCAGGATGGTCCAAAGGTTACGACCTACTGCTGATACGGTAATACCGTTAAATGGTGAACCTTTCAATATGCCGCTTGTAAAGGTATAACCCAATGTTACTTGGCGTAGTTTAATAAAGTCGCCGCTTAATACGTTAAGAGCCGACACTTTATATAAACCATTTTGGTAGTAATCCTGCGCTTCAACATTTTTGGTGTTTGGCGTACCTGCTTCAGTAACACCTTTGCCTACTACACCTCCTTCACGGCCATCAAGTGTGATTTTGTTTAAACCACGGTAGATGCTGTAAGCGTTTGTTGCCGAAAGAATTTTATTACCAAAACGGTAGTCAACCAAAAACGAAAGATTAATATGTTTGTAGCTGAAATCGTTGTTTAAACCGCCGTAAATTTTAGGCACTGTTGTACCCATTGCTTTACGATCGGTGTACTCAGGATAACCGCTTGAATCGAAAATAATATTACCGCTTGCGTCGCGTTTGTAATCGTTAGCCATAATTTGCGGGCCAGGTAAACCAACTACGTAAGCAAGGTTAGCGTTTAACGGACGATAGGTGCCTAAATTTTGCGTAGTGCCGAATTCATCGGTTTTTAGCACCTTGTTTTTAACATAAGTAAAGTTAAACGATGGAGTCCAGGAGAATGATGAAGTTTGGATTGGTGTACCTTTAACCTCTAACTCCACGCCGCGATTTTGGAATGACTGAGAACCGATTAAGCGGGTGGTATAACCTGATGCAATGTCAAGTCCGCTACGCAGGATCTCGTTTTTAGTTTTACGGGCAAAATAGTCAAAATCAAAATTTAACCTACCGTTAAACATTTTTAACTCGGTACCGATCTCAATTTCCGAAAGGGTATATGGTTTTAAACCTGTGTTATAAAGATCAGATGAGTAATTACCGATAGTTATACCATTAATATTGTTACCCAGGCTGTAATAAGCCGAAGTGCCATAAGGCTCTTTTAGCTCACCGCTTGTTTTAGCGTATGATAACCTGATTTTGCCTAAATCAATATTCGGTATATGTGTCAACTCGGAGAAAATGAAGGCACCCGATACCGATGGAGTGAATATACCTCTGTTACCGGCATTAAGCGTTGAGTATGCATCATAACGGCCGCTGGTACCAATGGTCAGGAAGTTTTTAATCGCAAAATCAGCATTGTAGTAAGCCGAATGCACTTCTGATTTGGTGAAGCCATAACTTGAGTTTTTGCTGCCTACGTTGTTGATGCTATAGAAAAACGGTAGCGTGAACGGACCGCCGCTAAGGCTGGTATATTCGTATTGGTTTTTACGGGTTGCAGCACCTGCGGTTACGTCGAAACTTAACAGGTCTTTAACAATGTCGTGTTTAACACCAATTAAACCGTCGATGTTTAATTCGGATGTTTGCGTGGTTGATTGCTCGTCCAAGCCGCCCATTAAGCCCGAGTAGTACGCGGTACCGGTTGGGGTTACTTTAAAGCGGCTATCGTTAATGTTGTCATAACCTAAACGGGCCTGCGCGTAAATCCAGCTGGTGAAGTTGTAACGGGCAGTTAATGCTGTAATTAACCTTTTACGGCCGGTGTTATTGATAAACTTGTTGGCAGCAAAGTAAGGGTTGGTTACATATGGGTCGTCTGTCCAAACCTGCTCATAACCATTAGCGCCGTAGCCGGGGTTTAGGATAGATTGGTTTAAATTAGGGGCGATAAACCAGATGTTGTTTGGGTTACCCGGGCCGTCAGAAAGGCTTGGACGGTTTGTAGAGTTCTCAACCAGGTAGTTGGCCACGATACCGATGTTCAGTTTGTCGGTTACGTTTTGGTTGGCGTTTAAGTTGAAAGTTTTCCTGTCGAGTTTGCTGTTAGGTACTATCGAACCGGCATTCATATCCGAAACTGATAACCTGAAAGCTCCTGTTTCATTACCGCCGTCAAACGCTACTGTATTAGTATAAGTATTGCCTGTGCGGTAGAAGTTTTGCAGATTATTGTTTATCGCAGAATAAGGGTACATTTTGCCGTCAAACTGTATGGTTTGTGAACCATCAAGTTTTGAACCCCATGCTAAACGAGTTGACGCTTGTGCGTCGGATGCATTTTGAGGCTTTACACCACGCTGGCCCTGACCATATGTGGTTTGGAAATCGGTAGTGTTGTTAACCTTGTCGGCCTGGTAGTTGGTATTGAATTCAACACCAAAGCCCGAATTTTTTTTGCCGCCTTTAGTGGTGATCAAAATTACACCATTTGAAGCGCGGGTGCCATAAAGTGCTGAGGCTGACTGGCCTTTTAACACAGTGATAGTTTCAACGTCATCAGGGTTGATGTTGCTGATACCGTCACCATAATCCGCGCCACCCCATTCGCCGGATGAACCGCGCTGGGTGTTGTCCATCGGTACACCGTTGATTACAAATAACGGGCCGCCAGCTGTACCGCTGGTTACACCGCGTAATAAGATACGGGCTGAAGAACCCGGACCGCCACTTACACCGCTGATGCTCAGACCGGCCACGCGGCCTTCTAATGAGTAGGCTACGTTGCTTTCTTTCGCTTTATCAAGTAGGTCGCCTTTTACGGTTGTAATGGCGTAGCCTAATTTTTTCTCTTCTTTTTTAATACCTAAGGCAGTTACCACAACTTCGTTCAAATTGTTGTTTGAGGTTAAAGTAATGGTAATAGTTAATTTACCTCCCACCGCAACTTCCTTAGTGCCATAACCGATATAGCTCAAAATCAACACAGTGTTTGGCTGAACATCAAGCGTAAAGTTACCGTTGGCATCAGTTTGGGTACCGGTGGTGGTGCCTTTGATCCTGATGCTTACGCCTACGAGTGGTTCGCCTTTTTCGTCAACAACCTTACCGGTAAGTTTAGCGAAGTTTAAGTTAAAATTATAGTTTGATTTGGCATTTGCTTTTGGCGCTTCAGCAGCCGAAGCCTGCATATTCAAGAGCACCATACCTGCAAGGGCAAATTTACACAGGTTGAGGGATTTTGATACCCATGGCCTCTGTACACCCACCGGGTGTTTGAAAAATTTCATATTTTATTGAATTTAAAGGGAGTTAATAGCGAAGCGCCCTGGAAGCACAACGCAGTTATAAACATTCAAAAATCTTTTTCGGGGCAGTAATTCCCTCCGGGTAATTATCGCCTGTAGCGGGGAGAGTAAGCTTTTTTTACATAGGCATCAGTTTTCCTGGGTTTATTAATAATGTCATATAGTTTGGTTAATGATCACTGTGCTAAAGGAAATCTATCCTTTGTAGGGATGCACTTTAGTGATTTAAAGTGAGGACAATTAAATTTCAGCGATTGCCTACAAACCCATGAAAAATATTTTGCAATTATTAATTACCGGTATTTTAAACTGCTGTATGGAAAAAAAGAGATTGGTAAGAAGTGGATTAGTATTGCCCGCTGCCTGACATGATCATAGATGCAAGCTGTTCATCGCGGTCATAAATATCTTTGCGGAAGTTGAGCAGATTATTCCTGTCGGTAAAGGCGGTAAAATAAGCTATAAATACAGGCATCTTTTGTTTGAGTGTAACCTGCTGTTCTTTGCCAAGATGCATGGCTTTATTAATGCGGGAGGTTGTCCAGGTGCTGTCGTATTTTAAAAGAAATGAAGCCAGTTTTACCGGTTCGCCAACGCGGATACAGCCGTGGCTAAACGCCCGCGACGATTCGCCAAACAACGACCTTGAAGGCGTATCGTGCAAATAGATACTGTAACTATTGGGGAACAGGAATTTTACCAGCCCCAAAGAGTTTGCCGGCCCGGGCTTTTGCTGAATTACGGGAAGCCCGTTTTCCCGGCCGGTAATAACCATGTTATGCTCGTTAAGATAATTGGGGTTGCCGCGCATGGCCGGCAACACTTCATTACGCACAATGCTTTCGGGCAGGTTCCAATAAGGGCTGAATACCACATGTTGCATTTCGCCGTAAAATATAACTGTTTGATGTACTTTTTGTCCCACTACCACATTGCAACTCCATAATAAGCTATCGGCATGGTAAACGTGCAGCTTGAATTCGGGGATATTCACAGCGAGGTAGTCGGTAGTTAAACTTACAGGCAGCCAGCGGCAGCGCTCCATGTTTACGATGATCTGTTTGATCCGTGACTTGAGCGGTACATTCATTTCGGCCATAGTTCCGGGGCCGGGTAAGCCATCGGCGCTAAGGCCGTGCCTGAGCTGGAATTGGGTTATTGCTGCTTTAAACTCGTCATCAAACCTATTGTTGAGCGTATCGCCTTTAAAATCTTCCAGTTTATATAGGCGGGCTTTTATGCGGGCAACTACGGCCGACGAGTCGCCGGGTTTGAGTTTTTTGTTGATAATAATTGGTTCCCAGCTCTCATGGGCATCAAGCCGGCGGTATTTGGCCAGAAAGCTTTTTAGCAGATCGTACTGACGGTATACCGGCTCGCTTATAGCAGGGGTTTGTTTCGAGGTTTTTTTTAAGAGGGTATCCAGGTAATCATCATATGCTATCTTTTTACGCGGCAGGAACCAGTTTACCGAACGGCTAACCGAGTCGCTCATGCCCCGGAAAGCCAGTTTTGAAAACGCGAAATATTGGGCAGTGAGCATTAACTCGGTGCCGATATCAGGTTTTTTGACCCTTGTTTTTGAATGATTGTCAAATATCAGCGAGTCTAAATCTTTTTGATAAGGGATACCTTTATATATGCCTTCGTTTTGCAGGTTCATTAGCCTGTCGTTCAGGTTACCGGCCTGTTCAATTAAGATGCCTTTTTCATACCACGCATAGGCAAATTTACGCTTACGGTAAAAACTCCGCAGATCCTGCTCATAGGGAGCCAAAGCGGGATGGCTTTGCAGAAAGGCAGCGATGCGGGTGCTGTCAAATACAAGTTCGGTTTGATCACTAAAGTTACCCGGAATAGTTTTTGTCCATTCCTTGGCCATTTTCTTTTTTAGGGAATCGGCTTTAGAAAGGAGATGTTTTTTGGTGTTGTTTTTACAGTTAGAAAGGACTAAAACACTTAAAGCAAGTACGATAATATATTGTGGTTTCAGCCTGTTCTGCATAGTTAATTTATTAGTTATACGGAACGTAAATGAAAAGATTTTGTTTTGGAAAAGGAAAGGGTACTGAATGTTAACCGATATAAAATACCCGTAGAGCACAGGAAATACCGATATTGAAAAAAAGGATGAATATTTTTTAAATAAACTCTACTAAGTTTATAGATATTATAGTATATTTGTCATGTAATATTCAAAAACAGATGACGGGTAACAGTTTAACCATCAGCAACAAACATATACCATCCGAAAACCGGGGCACGGTGTACATGCCCATGTGTTGCTGTTGTTGAAATTCTCTCCACCTCAGATAAGCTGTTACGCACCTTTAAATTTACTGACCTCAATTAATATATTTTTATGAACACATCCAGCAATAAACAATTAAGCAGCGCCATCCCGCCGGGCTTGCTCATGCGTTACCGGATAATTTATGGATTATGCCGTTGTTGTTGAACAATACAACTCAACTACGATTACCTAAAAACATTATCCATAACATCATAAATCTATTTTAAAATGCAAACCACAAATAATAATAAATATCCTTTTTTTGACCTGCTTGAAGTTGTTGCCGAACCCGATCTTAAGTTTCGTAAGCTGAAATCATTACATCCTGTAAAAGCGGGCAATTTGGTCCCTGAATTTAAGTTAAGTAACGATTATAGCCGCTGGCAGCAATTTTACAATGGCGCCGAAACACATGGGCCTGTTTCGCAAAGAAATTTATTAAATAAACCGCTGGTTATTTCTTTTTATTCGCGTCATTGGGGGCAGCAAGGTCTGGCGCAACTTAAACAACTGAATAATTTGCAGCATGAGGTTAAGGCAAGCGGCGGCAACCTGCTTATTATTAGTGATGAGCGCACCGAAGAGCTTGAAAAATGGGCCTGGGAGCAAAGCCTCACCCTTAATTTTTATCACGATGCCGATAAAGAATTAGCACAGCAGTTCAGGGTTTATTCTGACGATTACCCGGTGTGGGACAGGTTTTCGGGCATCGACGAAAATGCGCCGTTATTGGCCACCTATATTATTGAACCATCAAAACAGGTCATCTACAGCCATATCGATTGGGATTTCCTGGGCACTTTTTCTGCCGAAGACATCATCAGCACTGTTTATGAATCAGCATTGATCAGCAATAGCCGCAGATCGGCATAAGCACCAGGAGGTTAAACGTCTTACATAACGGCAATCTTATAAGTGTTTGCTAAGCGCACTTATAAGATTGCTTCTTACTTTCCGAATAATATTTTTATTAGTCTATTAATTCAGGTGCCCATCCCGTAGCCTGGCCTTATAATAACTTGGCGTAATGCCCTCTATCTTTTTAAATGCCCGGCTAAAGTAGTTAAGGTTATTGAACCCGGCTTTAAAACAAGCTTCAGAGATACTGTTATGCGGATTGTTCATGAGCTGCTTGGCTAATTGCAGGCGCTCTTTAATGATATAGTCAACCGGCGAAATTCCCAGCTCGTGCCTAAACGCCCGGAAAAAGCTGGCTTTGCTCATGAAGGCCATTTGGCTCAGGGCATCAATATTAAGCTTATCGCTTAAATGCACCCTAATGTATTCCAGTACGTAGGCAAATCGGCTGCTGCTTGATAGCTCATGCAGGTTATCGCTGGTCTCGTTGATGTTTTGCATTTGCATAATGCGGATCAGCAACTCTTTTAAAGTGAGGTTGGCCAGTACATCTTTGGTTAGTGCATCGCCGGTGCTGATGCGGATCAGCTTGTTGATTAGTTGGGCCAGCTCGTAATTATTAAAAAAATGGAACTGATTATAATTCAGCTGCCATACCCGCTTATCTTCCCTTGGGTAGTTCTCATTTAAAAAATCAAGTGTATTGGTAATTTCCTGGTGGTTGATGGCCAAAGCGGTGCACTGTGACGGCTGGTTGATGGTAGCCTCCGGGAAATCGATTTTCATTGTAATATTTGGCGGAACGATAACTGTTTCACCAGGCAGATAATCGAAACCGGGTTTATCAAACAGGTGCATCACTTTTTTGCCGCGCAGCATGCTTGTTATTACCAGGTCGCTAAAAGTTAAGGGCACCAGTTCGCTGCGCTCAAAAGTTTCAAAAACGTTGAGCTCGCAATGGTTCATGGTGTAAGCCCTGCGGTTTTCAACCAGGGTATTCAGTTCTTTTCCGTGTGAGAGGCTTAGTGGAGATAACAGGGTTTTGTTATTCATAGCCGTTTATAATTTATACCAAATTAGGCATACTTATCCTGATTAACAAGCGGGTGCAAAAAATGCGACCATTGTGCTATCATTTGAGAGCATAATGCAAATGCCCTATAGCGAGGTAGTTCTACATTAGTGTTACCAAAAAACCATAAAAATTATGAGCGCTGTTTCTAAGCCATCCTTCAAGGATAAGTACGACAATTTTATCGGCGGCAAATTTGTTCCGCCCGTTAAAGGCGAATATTTTGATAATGTTTCGCCTATCGACGGTAAAGTATTCACCAAAGCTGCACGATCAGGAAAGGAAGATGTTGAACTGGCTCTGGACGCCGCTCATGCCGCATTCCCGGCATGGGGCAAAACTTCAGCAGCGCACAGGGCATTGCTATTAAATAAAATAGCCGATGTTATTGAAGCCAACCTGGAGTTTTTGGCTGCTGTAGAATGCATTGATAACGGAAAAGCCATTCGTGAATGTCGCGCTGCCGACTTGCCGCTGGTGATTGATCATTTTCGTTATTTCGCTGGTGTAATTCGTGCCGAAGAAGGCGGGATTTCCGAGCATGATGAATATACCGTAAGTATTTGTTTAAATGAGCCGTTGGGTGTGGTAGGACAAATCATTCCCTGGAATTTTCCGCTGTTGATGGCTACCTGGAAAATTGCCCCTGCGCTGGCTGCAGGTAATTGCTGTGTTGTAAAACCGGCCGAACAAACCCCGACATCCATCATGGTATTGATGGAATTGATCCAGGATATTTTGCCGCCGGGTGTTTTGAACATTATCACCGGTTTTGGTCCGGAGGCAGGTAAGCCGCTGGCTTCATCGCCAAGGGTTGCCAAAGTTTCTTTTACGGGCGAAACCACAACCGGCCGCTTGATTATGCAGTACGCATCTGAAAACCTCATCCCGGTTACGATGGAGTTGGGCGGAAAATCGCCAAATATCTTTTTTGAATCGGTGGCCGATGCCGACGATGAGTTTTTTGACAAAGCCGTTGAAGGCGCCGTATTATTTGCCCTTAACCAGGGCGAGGTTTGTACCTGTCCGTCGAGGATCCTGGTACACGAAAACATCTACGATAAATTTATGTCGAAGGTGATAGAACGCACTAATGCTATCATTATGGGCAACCCGCTTGACGGGAATACCATGATGGGTGCGCAGGCATCTAACGATCAATACGAAAAAATCCAGTCGTACCTGAAAATTGGTAAAGAAGAGGGAGCAGAGGTACTTTGCGGCGGCGAGGTTAAAAAGCTTGATGGTGAGCTGGAAGGCGGCTATTATATCCAGCCTACGTTATTTAAAGGCAATAACAAAATGCGCATTTTCCAGGAGGAGATCTTTGGTCCGGTGGCTTGTGTAACCACATTCAAAACTACTGAAGAAGCCATCGCGATAGCCAATGACACACTGTACGGGTTGGGTGCCGGTGTGTGGACCCGCGATGCGCACGAGCTTTACCAGGTGCCGCGTGCTATACTGGCCGGCAGGGTTTGGGTAAATAACTACCACGCTTATCCTGCACATGCTCCATTCGGTGGCTACAAAAAATCAGGTTTTGGCCGCGAAAATCATAAAATGATGCTTGGTCACTACCGTCAAACAAAAAACATGCTGATCTCATACAATAAGAACAAGTTGGGATTTTTTTAATCCCGGCTTTAATCCCCCCGTTCCCCAGACTTGCGAAGTTTCCGAAACTTCGTAAGTCTTTATGTGTTTGAATACTTCTTTTACTTATCTGCGGCTTCGCGCGAAATTTGCAAACATGATCAAAAGAGTAACCATAACCTCCGAAGCTTCAAAGCTGATAGCCGAAATCAAATCCCGCTTTGGCGACCTGATGTTTCATCAAAGCGGTGGTTGCTGCGATGGCTCATCGCCTATGTGCTTTGAAAAGGGCGAGTTTAAACTCGGCGGCAGCGATGTGAAAATAGGAGAGGTGGATGACTGTGAATTTTGGATGAGTAAGGATCAGTTTGAATACTGGCAGCATACCCAGCTTCAGCTCGATATTACCAAAGGCCGTGGTTCAAGTTTTTCAATAGAAATACCGACGGGTTTTAGGTTTATGATCCATTCAAGGTTGTTTACTGAAGACGAGTTGAAAGATTTAGAACCGGTGAGTTTTATAGATTAGCCCCCTCCAAATCTCTTACTGCTCTGCCTGCACCTTATCCAGCTTATCCATGATCTCTTTGGTATACTTTATTGATAAAGCTTTCTTAAAATACTTTTCGGCATTTGCTTTATCCCCGCGGGCTAAAAAGCAATCGCCCATACTGTCATAAACGTTGAAGTTTTTCGGGTAATTATCTATGTTCACCTGGAAAAACATGGCCGCTTTTTCATAATCTTTTTGTTGCAAAAACGCGTAGCCTATGCTATTCATCTCCGGCTCAGGAGGGCGTACGGGGTAACCCATTTCAGCGGACATCATTTTGTAATGGGCAGTTATCATTTGTCTTAGCTGGACGGCATTATACTGCTTATCAAAATATTGGTTATAAGGCTGGTTTCGAGGAAAGCGGTTGTTTTTGAAAATAAACCGTAAGGCATCATACTCGGCATTGAATGAAACAGAATTATGATCGTCATCGGGATAATACTTTTTAGCCCATTGCAGATTGTTTGTTTTATTGACAGAAAGATCATCAGCCAATTTCATGATAGACCGAATATGATGTGATATTTCGGCCGTGTCCTTTTTTACTTGTATAGTATCCATACCTGCATTCATCGTATTAGCAAAACCGAGGAAAAGCTTTTTACCGCCAAAATTCTTTTGCTTAAGGATAATTGTTGCCTGTTTAAGCAAATTGTCGTTATCATAAAACATGCTGGGATCTATAGCCACGTAGGCATTAAAAACCCGTGTATGTTTTAATAATAAATTGATCACCGTTAATCCTCCCAACGAATGACCGATCATGGTGCGATAGGGAGCAGTTGGATATGTTTTGTCGATATATGGGATTAGTTCTTTTTCCATAAAGGCGGCAAAGTTTTCCCCTCCGCCTGATGACTTGTCCATAGCGCTGCTGGTAGGCGTGAGGTCCCGGGTACGATTTCCAGGTGTATTCAAAATACCAACTATGATCATTTGCGGCAACACCGTATTGCCTGCAGTTGCGCTAAGTTCTTTGATCATAGTAACCAGCGACATGAAATGATCATCGGCATCTAAAACGTACAAAACCGGAAATTCCGGTTTTGAAAAGTAGTTGGTATCATATCCTGGCGTATAAACCCAAAGTAGTCGTTTTTCTTTCAGGATGTTGGAATAAATGGTATCCACCCTCCCCAAAACTATAGGTTGCTGTGGTGGCTGCGCCTTCAACAGGTATGCAATGGTGAGATGAATGAGTATCAGGATAAGCTTTTTCATGTGGCTGTTGATTTTATGATTCAATGGTACAGCAACAATATGACCTTCAGAATTAAATGTGACGAATGTTGTCGTTGGCGTGACGGAAATAATTTGGAGCTTGTTTTCGTTTAAAAAAAGGACCGAAAACATGTTTTGGTAAGTTTTTGTTAGTTATTACAATCATTCATAAAATTATCGCCGTGCTTAATACTTATAATACTGCCCGTAAAAAGAACAGCTTAACAAAGTTTGAGACGTTGATATTCGGATTAATGATCGTGTTCACTATAGGGGCTATCATACTCTTCTTTATTGATAAAGGATATTTTGAGATGATATACAATCGCTATGGCGGTTTTATAGGATACTTCACAGTATTGTTGTTACTTGTAATTTTTATAGCGTCGGCAGTATATATTGTAAGGCTTTCGCGCTATCGCAGCATCCAGTTTTGTGTGGTTTTAATTTTAACCGGGATAGCAAGCCTGTTTTTTATCGCCGAAAAAATGAGCAGTTTACCCGACCTTTTTCATCTATCAACCCATTCGCTTTTTAAAGCCAACACCGCAATATTGGGGGCAAATGCAAATGGAATAATTAAAATTAATGACACCGGCAAAATCGTGCTCTATTGGATTTTGATAGCCGCAAGTGCTTTTTACTTTTTAATATTGCCGTTTATATATCGGAGTAATTTTAGGGCTAAACGCTTTATTGATAGAATCGGAATTCCTATCCCGCACCGCAACCACGTTATCGCAATAATTATATTAACTATTTTGATAATGCTATTTTCGGCAGTAAACGAGTCGGAGGTTTTATGGCTTAATCTTTCTGCTATATTTCTGCTGATCCTGCTTTGCCCGGAAAATATCGGTGTTTTCAGGCGATAGTCATATTTTTTTGCAACACTTTAAATTGTTTTTTTAGGCTCCGTTTAATCCGATCATTTACTGCAACTTTGTAATAAACCTTTCAGTTACAACCTTATAAAATATGGCTACAGTTTCATTGGGCAGCCCGGCCGGCAAATGGATCATGGTTGCGGCGATATTGGCTTCGGCCATGGCATTTATTGATGGTACAGCACTTAATGTGGTGCTGCCGGCATTACAGCAAAGCCTTGATGCCAAGGGAGCCGATCTCTTTTGGATCCTGAACGCCTACCTGTTGATGCTTGCCTCGCTTATTTTAATAGGCGGCTCGCTCGGCGATAAACTGGGGCGGAAGAAGGTATTCATGATCGGGATCTTTATTTTTATTACCGGATCGGCCTTTTGCGGGCTTTCACCGGGCGTTTTTTATCTCATCGTTTTCCGGATCATACAAGGTATTGGAGGCGCACTAATGATTCCGGGGAGCCTTTCGCTTATTTCATCATCCATTGATGCTAAAGAAAGGGGCAAGGCTATCGGAACATGGTCGGCCATTACCACGGTAGTTACAATGGGCGGCCCGGTATTGGGTGGCGCCTTAGCCGATGCCGGTTTATGGCGGTACATATTCTTTATTAATATACCCATAGGGATGGTAGCTTTACTCATCCTGTGGCGGAAGGTTGCCGAAAGCAAGGATGATAGTACCGACCAAACCATTGATTTTCCCGGGGCTATTTCTATTGCATCAGGGCTTGCTTTGCTAACATTTGGTTTTCTGAGGATGCCGGCGGTAGGTTTTAATAGCTGGCAGGTTTATGGATCATTAGCCCTGGGTTTATTATTGCTCATAGCTTTTATTTACATAGAAGGTACAAGCAAACATCCCATGATGCCGCTAAACCTGTTTAGCAATAAAACCTTTAGCGGGATAAACCTGCTTACATTTTTTCTGTATGCGGGTTTAGGCGGCGGTATGCTGTTTATATCGCTAAACATGGTGCAGGTGCAGGGGTATAGCCAGCTGCAATCTGGGTTAACATTTTTGCCTTTTACTGTGCTGATGATCTCAATCGCACGTTATGCAGGAGCTATTGCCGATAAAAAAGGCCCGCGTTTATTGCTCATCATCGGTCCGGCTTTGGCGGGAGCAGGATTACTAATGTTGTCGTTCATTAAGCAAACTACAGGGCCTTCCGATTATTGGACAAGCTTTTTCCCCGGCGTACTTGTTTTTGGCTTCGGCATGTCCTTAACGGTAGCGCCGCTTACGGCAACGGTAATGGGATCGGTAAGTGATCATTTTTCGGGTACAGCGTCGGGTATTAATAATGCTATGACCCGCATTTCGAATGTTTTTGCCAATGCCATTTTTGGTGCCCTGGCAGTTTTGTTTTTTTCGGGAGCGATGCAGGGGGAGTTGAAAAAGTTATCCCTTAATGAAAAAGATAAAAAGACGGTTATGGAACAATCGGCCAACTTAGGCAATGCTAAAGTGCCCGCCGGCATCGACGGAGCCAATAAAAAGGCAGTCGAGATTGCCTATCACAACGGATTTATTTCAGCCTATGGCAATATTATGCGGATCTGCGCCGGCCTTGGTTTCCTGGGTGCACTAATGTCGATTATTTTTATCAGGAATAGTGCTGTTAAGAAGGAGTGATTGTTTTTGAAAAGACGTATATAGAGTTAGGATGCCTCTACGCAGAGCCTAAAAAAATCAGATCGGGGTTGCAACCATTTGTTTATCACCGTCGTCTACCTTACAAATCCATCTAAAGCTTATTGTTATGTTCAAATCGATATTTTCCCGAAATTTTGTAAAACTCTTTGCCTTATGTTTTTTATGCTTTGTTGCCGTTAGCGTATCTGCCCAGGATAAAACCAAAACGATAGGCAACAAACCCCGAAGCGGCTCATCCAATAATACCTTCGATGCTGTTAAAGGTGCGCAGGTTGGTATTGAAATGAATGCTGGTAAAAAGCAGGTACAATTACTTACGCTGAACTTTCATACTCAAAACCGGTCAAGCGATAGCATCCCTTTTAAAGTAAATGTTTACCAAATGGCCGGGAAGTTTCCAAATGAAGCTAATTTGGTTAAAGACGAAATAAAAGGCTACATTAAAAAATACGACAATGTGGAAAACCATCAATTAACCACTGTCGACTTATCGCCATACAATGTTAAAGTGGCCGGTGATATCGTGGTTTCTATTGAATTTTTGACAACTAAAACCAACTCCAACGTTGGATTTGCCTGCGGCTTATTTAACGGTGGTACTTTTCATAAGGATGGTGAAACCCAACCTTGGAAGAAGATTCCGATTGTAGGTGTTGATTTTAATGTACTGGTGAAAAAGTTGAAGTAGATGTTCTTCTAAATCTCCCCTAAAAGGAGAGACTTTTAAGAATGCGCTCATTGCAAACGAGCGCAGCAAAATACGCTAAATTGTCTTCTTTAAACCCTGCGCGGCTTACTCAAACAATTCCTGTTCATCAGTATAATATGTTTTCCGCGATGCTTCGTTAATTATGATTGCGGCGCCTGTTGGGCTATGCTTTTTCTTTGAATTGTGAATATCCATGAAATCACGAACTTCACCGTTAATGATGTCGGGGTTTGATTTCAAAATGCTTTTTTCGGCATTTTCCAGTACTGTTTTTATTGACTGAGCCAGGTTTTTTAGTTTGGCTTCCGGTATTTTACTGCTTACGGAGAACGGTGAAATGCGGGCATGCCACAAAATTTCATCCGCATAAGCGTTGCCGATGCCTCTCATGATCTTTTGATCAAGCAGAACAGTTTTGATATTTGTTTTTGTTTTTGCCAGGCGCTTTTTCAAATATTCGGCATCGGCATCAAGCGCGTCGGGTATGTCCTTTTTTTCGGGGTTGAGGGTAGGCGTCGCTATCCCCTGGAAATCGGTCAGGACTAACCCGCTGCCATCATCAAAGTGCAGTTCGATGATGCTATATTTGTTTTCGTTTTTGGTATCGAACGAAAAAAGTTTACCGTGCAGCATCAGGTGCAGACCCAGTACATCGCCCTTGCTAAATTTAATATGTAGTTCCTTCCCTTCACGATATACTTTTTCGAGCTTTTGTCCGCTTAATACCTCGTTCAGTTCATGTACGCTAACATTTAGTTTTTTAGGGTTAGGTACTTCTGTTTTTTTAACTGTTTTACCTGCAAGCATTTTTTGCAGGTTATGGCTAAAAGCCTGCAGATCGGGTAGTTCGGGCATAATATGTTGTTTTTATAAGTAACTTGTTGTTGTAATTAATGTTTGTTATCCGAGACCATTAAACTTTTTAAAACGTTGTATGGCGCTTTCAACAGACTGGTTTTGAGCCTTATTGAGTTTGTTAAATAGTTTGAGCTCAATATCAATATTCTTTTTGCCCATATTCCGGCTCCAGTTGCCAACCACCTGGTTATTGGCCATTATAGTTGGGAAAAAGGTAATAGCCCCCATTTTATCCCGAAACCTGGCCGGTACCATGGCATCGCGATTTTTATATGCTATAATTAACTCATCGTAAACTGGCAAAAGGTAAGTCCCTGTTTTTCTTGCTGTACTCAAATCGGCATCAGTATCCATCCAATAGCTTATCCCTTCAATGATGATATTACTTAGCCGGCCTTTATTTATTTCGATCCCGGTTTTGGCATCGGCGACAGTAAGGCCGCTCCAATGTACAAAATCATTTATTGTAGCCGGGCCATGGCTTGTAAAATACCGCAAAACCAAACGAGCTACTGCCTCGTCACGATCTATGGCCGGTGTCATTGGTGCACGTTCATCGAGCAGTGCGTAAGTAAATTGTTTACCCTGTCTTGCGCCACTGCAAATTAATTGCTCCAGTTCGGCTTTCATTAACAGTATCGTAAGCCTGAGATCGTCGGTAGCTATATCTGTCTCATGCAGGGCCGAAACAATTTCGGCACGGGTTAATTGTTTGCCGCCCTGCATGGTTTTTATAAATACATCAAAGCTTTTGTTAAAAATTGCATCGGTGACTTCCTGCTTTTTATACATGGCGGCATTGCCCGCGTTGATTCTTGGCGCCGTAAGGCTAAGCATCCAGCGGATATCCTGGGGTAAAACAAAATGCCAGGTTGGTCTTAATACATGGGTTCGTAAAATAGCACCGGTGGTCATCGCTTTTTCCACGGCCCTGTCCGATGGAGATGACATACGTAACCCAATTGCCCATTTGGCATGGGCATATTCCTGCGCCTGCATGGCGCACATATAGCCAACCACCTCTTCGGGTTTTTTGAATTTATTGTGGTTAAGGTGTTGGTTATAAACCCGGAGATTAGCTATATCACGTATGGTCATGTCTATCTGTTTTGATACTATTCAAAATAAATATATATTAATGACAACTGTTTGTCAGCAGAAAAAATGATTTAATTTGAAAGGTTTATTTTGATGAACGCATGAACAGGATAGATCCTAATTATTTTGCAGGCGGGCTAATTGTCGGTATTGCTATTGGCTTAGCCTTGCACAGCGTTGGTGTAGGTATAGCAATTGGCGTTGCCGTTGGTTTGTCTGTGGGCTTAAGAAAGAAGAAAGGGTAGGAAAGATTCTCCAAATTACAGCCTCACGAAGTTTGAAAAAATCGGTGAGGCTGTAATTTGGTAATTAAAAATCGTGATATAAATTTCTGAACGAGCTTCTTATTCCGAAGGTGATCATGGTGTTTTTTGAATCTTTCTGATCGTTTTTTTCCTGGCGGTACAATGCGCCGAGTTCCAGGCGTAAATTGTACTTTGGGTTAAGTATATAAGCAACAGTTCCTTCACCATAATAAAGCTGTGTGCTTATACCCTGGCCTATGGTAGTTGTAGTACTTGCCGAAGGTATAAAAGGCTTGATAATTATTTTGCCGTTATTTTCGGCCTTTGTGGCATCAAGTCCATATTTGGCATAATTAAGTTGCCCCTGGAAATCAAACCGGCCAACCGAATAATTCACAATGCCCAAAAGCTCCCTGAAGTTTGCTCCGTAAGGATGGGCCAGAGGATCGCCGTAAAACGAATAACTGCTTATTGACTGCTGGTTACTGTAAGTGTATGGCTTAACAGTGTTATATTCAAATAGATAGTTTAACCTTTTAACTTTAAAAATATCTGCGCCACGGATACCCAGTTGCCAACCGTTGGTGTTATCGGTACTGTTGCCCGAAAAGAAATCGCTGCCCTTGAACCTGTCGAACATGATCTGTCCATACAGCGCAGCTTTATCAAAGATCTTGTATTTGGCATTAAAACCTAAAAATACATTGTCCTTTTGATAACCACCCGGACCCAGCGAGCTTGCAAATAAAATGGGGTTCACAAAATTGGCGTCAAAGCCTGCCCGGTTGCCTTTGTTGTCTGCTTCGGGAGTTATCAGGGCGTTAAACATACCGAGCGACGCGCGTTTGGTTATATTCCAGTCAATATAATGGAATAAAGCCCATTTGCGGCGGTTACTTCCAAAATTGTCAAATTTTGATGCGACATTATTGAGGTCTTCAATATAGGCCCACGCTACCATATAGCGTACGGGGCCAAGGTCGGCTGTAAGCCTGAGAAGCGGCATATTGGCGGCAAAGTCAGATAAGAGCACCGACCGGTATCCGTCACCAATAAACATTTTATCCTCGCCTAAAGTAATATTCAGTTTTTTTGTTATTGAATAAGAGAGTATTGCAGTTACGTACGACCAGTCTTGTGAGTTGCGTGGTTGGCCTGTATACTTCCTGGCATATGCCTGGCCGGGTATAAAACCATTTGTATTGACATAGTTGTTATAATACGATACAAACTTGGCCGAATTTTCAAAACCGCTTGTGTAAAATGAAAATTTACCGCCCACTGTTCCCCCAATTTGATATCCGCGTACATTTAAGTTGGTCGAATTACTGTTCGTGAAATCCCTGCCGGCCTGCAGATCAGTAATATAGTCGGCATAAAAGGTATATTCTTTTGCTTTTACGTCAAAAAGGTGTTCATTAAATAATTTACGCCCGCCCCAGGTTTTGCGATCTTTAACCCCTACATTCATTACCGAATCATAGGTGTGCAAAATAGCGCTGTCAATTAAAAAAGGGCGCAATGAAGTATGAACCGAGTTTTTTACAGAATAAATATCCGAATTGAACTTCTGATACAACTGGTATGAATTAGGTAAATAAACTGATTGTGCCTTGCTTAACTGCGATGTGAATAAGGCAATTATGGCTATTATAAATGTTTTCCGAAAGGTTAAGGAGTAGAGTTTTTGCATTATAACAAAATAACTATTAATTATTCTAAGTTAAAAATTTCATTGGTAAATAAGGATATATACATAAATGCCCCGCAGGTTGTTTCTGATATATTAAAATTATGCAAATTGATTTGGACATTGATACTTAGTTAACTGTTCATAATCATTGAATTAATTATTCAATAAAGCAGGTTTATACTTATTAATAAATAGATTGAAATATGCCTGTTCGTGGAGATTGGTAAATAAAATTTCTTTAATCCCGGTACTTCAAAAAGTTAATTAATGTTAAATTTTGTCACGTGCAGGTGTTTTTTTTAAATAAGTTATAAAAATCATGATATTTGCCGCGCTATTAAATCAATTGATATTATTAAATGCAGTACAAAAAAATCAATAACCTGTTAGGCTGGCTTTGTTTTGTTATAGCCTCAATAACCTATATTTTAACATTAGAGCCATCTGTAAGCTTTTGGGATTGCGGCGAATTTATTTCATGTGCTTACCGTTTACAGGTAGCCCACCAGCCCGGTTACCCCGTTTTTGCCATGATAGGCAAGGTTTTGTCGTTATTGTCATTTGGTGATAATACTAAAGTGCCTTTCTTTACTAATATGGGGTCGGCACTGGCCAGCGGTGCAACCATCATGTTTTTATTTTGGACAATTACCGCTTTTGCCAAAAAACTGATGGTCGAAAAACGTGATGAGGCTATTGACGGTTATAAATTAAATGTAATTATGGGGGCCGGCCTTGTTGGTGCCCTGGCTTTCACATATACCGATACGTTTTGGTTTTCGGCTGTCGAAACCATTGTATTTGCCCTGTCATCACTATGTACTGCTATTGTGTTTTGGGCGATCCTTAAGTGGGACGAACATGCCGATGAGCCAGGCGCCGATAAATGGATTGTTTTTATAGCTTATGTTATCGGTTTATCCATAGGGATCCACCTGTTAAACCTTTTGACTATACCGGCCATCGCAATGGTTTACTATTTCCGCCGAGCCAAAAATATTACCGTTGGCAATAGCATCCTGACTTTTTTGGCAGGGGTAGTGATTCTTGGCCTGGTACAATACGGCATCAGGGGATATACCATTAAGTTTGCGGCTTATTTCGACCTTTTCTTCGTCAATTCCTTAGGAATGGGCTTTGGGACCGGAGCTTTCTTTTTCATCCTGCTGATAATTGTTGCCCTGGTATTGGGGATCCTGTACAGTATCCGCAAAAAGAAACCTGTATTAAACCTGGCTTTACTTTGCGTTGCATTTATATACTTTGGGTATGGCTCGTTCGCGTATATCCCTATTCGTGCAACTGCTAATACTAATTTAAATAACTCACATCCTGATAACGCTTTTACGCTTTACGGTTATTTAAATCGTATTCAATATGGCGAAGTACCTTTGCTAACCGGCCCTATGTATGATTCGCAGGTTACTGATCAAAAACAGGGGAGTATCATTTATCGCAAAGGCAAAACCAAATATGAAAATGCAGGTCGTAAAACTGATTATGTATATGACCATACTACAGCCTTGCCACGTATGTACAGCACCGATCCTAACGATGTACAGTTTTACAAGCAATGGCTGAGGATTCCCGAGGGGCAGGCTCCAACCATGGGCGATAACCTGAAATGGATGTTCAGCTGGCAAATGTACCAAATGTACTGGCGTTACTTTTTCTGGAACTTTGTTGGCCGTTATAACGATGCCGACGGACAAACCAGTACAGAAGGTATTGACGGTAACTGGACGACCGGTTTATTTGACGGTGGCAAACATTTACCAAAATCAGTAACTGCGGCTACTACTTATACTCCGCTATACGCCCTGCCATTAATAATTGGTTTAATAGGTTTGTTTTTCCACGTTAACCGCCGCAGTAAAGATGCGTTGATTGTTGGCTTGCTATTTTTCTTCACTGGTTTGGCCATTGTGTTATATGTAAACCAGGCATCAGTGCAGCCGCGCGAGCGTGATTACTCATACGTAGGCTCGTTTTATGCCTTTGCCATATGGATAGGGCTCGGCGTAATTGCTATTGCTGAATTTGGCCGCAAATATATCGACGCTAAAATGGCCGCTATCGGTTCAACCGTTATAGGCCTTTTGGTTTGCCCGGTACTTTTAGCAGCCAAAGAGTGGAAAGATCATGACCGCTCAACCAAAATGACGCCGCATGATATGGCCTACAACTATCTTATTTCATGCCCGCCAAATGCTATTTTGTTTACGTATGGCGATAATGATACGTACTCATTGTGGTACGATCAGGAAGTTGAAGGCATCCGCCCGGATGTGCGCATTGTAAACCTAAGCTTGTTTACAGGCGATTGGTACATTCGTCAGATGCAGAAAAAAATGAACGCTTCTGAACCTTTGCCTATCACTATGCCTTTTGACAAATATAAAGAAGGGGTTAGGGACGTTATCTATTTTAACGATCAGAAACTACCCGGTTACCAGGATATTAAAGAAGTGTTCGATTTCATCACTTCTGATGACAAAGCTACGCAGGTGCAATATCAAAGCGGAGAATATGGTAACTATTTGCCAACCAAAAATCTGAAAGTTACTATTAACCCTGATGAGGTAATAGCCAACGGTGTAGTGAAAGCCGATCAGAAAGATAAGCTGGCAACCGCCATGGAATGGAAGTATATTTCAAACTATGTAACCAAAGAGAATTTGGCCATGTTTGATATTTTGGCACATAACCACTGGAAACGCCCTATTTGCTTTACCACCACCATTGGTAACGAAAACCTGATAGGTTTACAGCCTTACCTTTACAAAGAGGGCTTTACTTATCACCTGATACCGTTTAAACCGGATACAGCTTTACATGATCAGTTGAGCAAAACCAATACTGATGTAATGTATGATAACGTGATGAACAAGTTTAAATTCGGCAAGTTCAAAACAGCCAAATATCTTGATCATGAGTCGACCTCGATGTTTTACCCGGTAATGGTAACTACATTCCTTGACCTGGCCCAAAACCTTGTTCAGGAAGGTAAAAACGATAAAGCATTAAAAGTTGTTCAGAAATATGATGCTGAGCTGCCTGATATTTACCCGTATGTAGATGTTGCCGGTCGTAAGTTATATTTAACGCAATTGGCTTATCAGCTTCACGACGTGGTGTTGGGTAACAAATTGGCAGGCAATATCGACAATTACCTTACCGATCAGTTGGATTATAATGCCTACCTGCTAAGCCAGGATGTTAATAGCATTAACGGGCGCGATGTACAAATAGGCATGCAAGTGTTGAACGGACTGGTGCAGTTTACCAAAGACAACCATCAAACTGCTCTTGCTACCAAATTTGAAAACCAGTTAAAGGGTTACGAATCAAAATTTCGCTCTGTGTTAGGCGGAGGACAATAATAATCCCTGATAATTATTTATTGTCAGCGCCATCCCGGTTTCGGGGTGGCGTTGGTAGTTTATCCAAATTATTTTTTGTTATGCTAAGTAATTAAATACGGGCCAGGGCGGTGAAATGGCATCTTCTCGAGGTATACTGAAAATTGTTAGCACACCACCAGACGGGTAAACGGTTTGACCGGCAATTGGTTTAATTAAGGGACCTTAACATTGGTTTTAACTTTTAATCGACATAAATTTTCGGCATTTTACGGTATATCGCCATGCGACATTATAGATGAAAATCCAAAGTGCTGAAATTCAGCTGTATGTTTGCGTGGTATACGGTTTGTTAATGTAAGAGCAACCATTTTCTTGCCTTTTGCATAAACAATGCCCGAAAAATTGACGTTTCTCCCGGGTGCATAGCTGCAAATAGGCATTTTAAAAAAAATTGATTTACTTTTAACAACAAAAACTACGATGAAATTTCAACCGCTGTTAGAACAGGTAAAACAGTACGCTATATCCTATTTTGACGTACATCATGATCCCGATTTAATTTATCATAACCTGAGGCATACTAAAGATGTTGTTGCAGCGGCCACTCAAATAGCTAACCACTACCAGTTAAGTGATGAAGATTTTTTTGTGGTGATCTCTGCATCCTGGTTTCACGATACCGGATATTTTACTGATAAAAAGGATCACGAATCAAAAAGTGTTGCGCTGGCTACACATTTTCTGAAACAGCATAAAGTTGAGCAACCTGTTATTGATAAAGTATCCGGCTGTATTTTAGCTACTAAAATGCCGCAAAACCCCACCGGTTTATTGCAACAGATTCTTTGCGATGCAGATTTGTTTCATTTAGGTACAGATGATTTCCGCGATAAAAATAAGCTGCTGCGCAAAGAGATGGAAGCCATCAAAAAACATGATATTGATAAGGACGAATGGCGCAGCTACAATATTGAGTTTTTACAGGGGCATGAATACTATACTGATTATTGCCGGCTATTGCTTAATGATCAAAAACATAAAAATCTTCAAAAACTAATTGAAAAGCAAGCTGACGTTGAAGTAAAAGAAACCCCGGCCATGATCACTACAGAAACAGATCGTGAAGCCATTATTACTGTTGAAAAAGAAAAGGATAAAGACAAAGACCACGATGACGACCACGGCGGTAAAAAACATAAAAATGACAGGCCCGACCGCGGGATCGAAACCATGTTCAGGATCAGCTCCAGTAATCATCAGCGTTTGAGCGATATGGCCGATAATAAGGCCCATATCATGATCACGGTTAACTCCATCATTCTTTCTGCAATTATCAGTTTGGTGCTGCGTAAACTTGATGAGCATTCTAATTTGTTGATCCCAACGTTTATGCTCTTGTCGGTTAGTTTGGCTACCATGATCTTCTCCATACTTTCAACCCGTCCGTCAATCCCACCGGGTTTGTTTACCCCCGAGGATATTAATAAGAAAACAGTTAACCTGTTGTTCTTCGGTAACTTCTACCGCATGTCATACCAGGATTACAGCGATGGTATGGAGAAAATGATGGAAGACCGCGAGTTTCTTTACGGTAGCTTAATCCGTGATAACTATTCGCAGGGTGTTGTGCTTGGCAAAAAATACAGGCTGCTCAGGGCATCGTACAATATATTCATGTTTGGCCTTATTGTATCGGTAGTAGCATTCATTATATCTTCGTTATTGTAGGCGGTCGGGGTACTGCCAAAAACAAAATCTGAACCTATGGAATACTCATTTTTCGACAGGGACCTGAGCTGGTTACTTTTCAATGAACGCATATTGATGGAGGCCGAAAGCGAAGAACTCCCCGTAATGGAAAGGGTAAATTTTCTTGCTATATTTTCATCAAATCTTGACGAATTTTACCGTGTGCGGATGCCAGTGGTAATGGCACTGCACAAGCTTAATCTGCTTAATAAAACCGATGAAAGCGAGGATGTACTATATAAAGCCCAGCAACTGGTAGAAGCTCAGCAAAATCGCTTTGGGAAGGTTTTTACAGACAGGCTTATTCCGCTCCTGAAGGAGAATAATGTAAACCTGTTGTTCAATGAACCTATCCCAGTTTCTATAATCGATAGGGTGAGTAATTACTTTTACAGTCAGGTACTTGCATTTCTGCAACCTATTGACCTGGTAGGCGGTAAAAAGCAATTCTTCCCCGAAAATAACCGCTTATACTTTTTGGTGAACCTTGGTTTGGAGAAAGAAAAAGAACGGTCAGTGATTCTCAATATTCCGTCGAACCAGTTGCCGCGATTTTTTAGTGTTAATGAAGATGGTAAGCAATACATCATTTTCCTGGATGATATTGTGCGGTATAATCTTCATAAGATCTTCAAAACCGAAGAAATAAAAGGTTGTTACAGCTTCAAAATAACCCGCGACGCTGAGCTTGAACTTAAAGATGATTATGATGGAGATGTTCAGGAGCAGATAGAAAAGCAATTGCAGAAACGTGATCAGGGTTTGGCGACACGTTTTTTACACCAGCCGGATATCCCGCTGCGCATATTGCATTTAATTGAAGATAAGCTGGGTGTACAGGGATCAAGCATTGTGGAAGGCGGTTTTTATCACAATTTGAAAGATTTGATGGGCTTGCCGGTTGGTATCCCCGATTTAAAATACACCAAATGGCCACCGCTGGTAAACAGGCAGATCAGCGCAGACGAATCCATATTTGATTATATAGATAATGGCGATTGTATTTTTCATGCGCCTTACCAGTCATACAACGCTATCCTCCGTTTTTTTAATGAGGCAGCAATCGACGAAAATGTAGAAGAGATTTCGGTAACACTTTATCGTGTAGCCAGCGATTCGAGGATTGTAAATGCCCTCATCAGCGCTGCCGAAAGCGGTAAAAAAGTAAGGGTGCTTGTTGAGTTAAAAGCCCGTTTTGATGAAGCCAATAATATCAAATGGGCTAAAAAATTAAAAGCAGCCGGAGCCAATATTATTTACAGCGATAAGGCTATAAAAGTGCATGCAAAAGTAGGCCTGGTTAAGCGCCTTGTCGACGGGAGGATAAAATATGCGGGACTTTTAGCTACAGGTAATTTTAACGAAAGTACTGCTGCTTTTTATACCGATCATATCATGATGACGGCCAATCCGCAGTTGCTGCGCGAAATGGACCTGCTGTTCATTTATCTTGCTAAAAAAGCAAAATCGGCCGAGGGATATCATATTGATTTTAAACACCTGCTGGTGGCTCAATTTAATTTGCAATCAAAGTTTATTGAGCTTATTAACAGGGAAATTGAGCAGGCCCGTAAAGGGAAGCCGGCAGGGATCACCATAAAGCTCAATAACCTGGAAGAGCGGGTGCTGATTGGTAAGCTTTATGAAGCGTCACAAGCCGGGGTGAAGATCAGGATGATAGTCCGTAGCATTTGCTGCCTGATACCCGGAGTGCCGGGAATGAGCGAAAACATTACCATAAGGCGTATAGTTGACCGATACCTGGAACATGGACGCATTTTTATATTTCATAACAGCGGTGACCAGCAGGTTTTCATGGGCTCGGCCGATTGGATGAACCGTAATATTTACCGCCGTATCGAGGTGTGTTTTCCGGTTTATGATGAGCGCATCAGGAACGAGGTAATTGCCATGCTTGATATTCAACTGGCCGATAATGTGCAGGCTGTAAAATTAAATGAACAATTGCAAAACATAAGGGTTGATAAAACTGAACCGCAGGTACAATCGCAGCGGGCCATTTATGAACTTTTACAGCAAAAAAAATATGACGGGGTTTAAAAAACAAGGTGCTAAACGAGCAATGACCCTTTATGTAGCCGGCATGCTTGCCGTGGCGGTAGTTTTTTTGATCATCTCTTGTAAAAATAAAGAAAAGGCGATCCCTGCCAGTCCGACGGGGTACGACCTTAATAATCCTGTTAAATATAAAATGCCCGAAGATCTCACCGAAATCTCAGGTTTTGCCTTTCACAATGGTAAAAATGATTCGGTTTATGCCGAGCAGGACGAAGAAGGCTTTTTGTTTAACCTGAAACTGGGCGATAAAAATGCTAACTATACCAAGTTTGGCAAAAGTGGTGATTATGAGGATGTGGCCATTTGCCGCGAACAGGTAATCATGCTTAAGAGCGATGGCACGTTGTTTACTTTTCCTTTTAGCCAGGTTAGGAGTAAAGAAGCAGCCAACGTACAAAAGATTAAAGGTGAATTGCCCGAAGGAGAGTTTGAAGCTATGTGCGCCGATGAAAAGGCCAGCTTGGTTTACGTGCTTTGCAAGCATTGTGCCGATGAAAAAACATCCAAAAGCAGTAGCGGCTATATTTTGAAACTCCAGGCAGACGGCACCCTGAAACAGACCGGTATTTTTGTAATAGATGTTAAGGAAATTGAGCGCCTTGCCAATAAAAAACGTGTGCCGTTCCGCCCTTCGGCGATGGCGAAAAATACATTTACCAATGAATGGTATATCCTTTCGTCGGTAAATAAAATGCTGGTAGTTGCCGATGTTAACTGGAAAGTGAAAAACGTCTATCCTTTAAGTGTTACCATATTTGGCCAGCCCGAAGGTATGGCATTTGACAACCAGCGTAACCTGTACATCTCCAACGAGGGCGACCAATTAAGCGCAGGTAATATTTTGAAATTCAGCTATAAGAAATAGTGCTATTGAAGTACAGATAATCCAATACTATATACATCCCAACCGGACCTCATGATTAAAAAACTACCCTTATTATTTGTTTTACTATTGGGCATACTCAATGTACAGGCCCAGGATTCAGTTCAGTATAGGATGATCTTTATTGGCGATGCAGGCGAAATAGATCTGCAGCAAAGTGCCGTTTTAAAACATGCGGCTGCCAATGTGCTCAAAAACAAAACTTCGGTATTTTATCTGGGCGATAATATCTATCCGCGGGGAATGGGGCTGCCGGGTAGTCCTGAAGAAGCCGGAACCCAAAAAATCCTGCAATCACAATACCAGCCTATGCGTGCCACCGGTGCGCCTGTTTACTTTATACCGGGTAACCATGACTGGGATAAGATGGGTCCGCTCGGTTTGGCTAAAATAAAACGCCAGTGGGCGTTTTTGGATCAGCAGGGCGATAAGCTGCTTAAAATGGTGCCCGAAAACGGCTGCCCCGATCCGGTCGAGATCAATCTTACCAATGATCTTACTGTAATAGCTTTTGACAGCGAATGGTGGTTATATCCATTCAATAAAAGTAACCCCGGCGCCGAGTGCGATTGTAAAAACAAAGATGACATTGCCGATAAGATCAAGCTGATCTTTGAGCGGAACAAAGATAAGGTTATCATCTTGGCATCGCATCATCCATTCCAGAGTTATGGTACACATGGCGGATATTTTTCACTTAAAGATCATATTTTCCCGCTTACCGTAGCCAATAAAGATCTTTGGATACCCTTGCCTGTCGTCGGTTCCCTTTATCCTTTTCTACGCTCTACATTTTCAAATCCCGAAGATTTGGGACATCCCTTGTATAAGGATATGATTAAAAAAGTGGATGCAGTTTTTGGCAGTTTTCCGAATTTGATCCATGTGGCTGGGCATGAGCATGGCTTACAGTTTATCAAAAGCAAACAGTTGCAGGTGGTGAGCGGCGCAGGTGCCAAGCAAACCTATGCTATTAAAGGTAAATACTCTCTTTTTGCCGATGCCACTCAGGGCTATGTAACGGCTGACTTACTGATTGATAAACGGATGCGCTTTACGTATTATATCGACAGTGATAAAGGTGTTAAGCAGGCGTTTACCTATACACAACCTTACACATCGGTAAAAAATGTTCCTGATACGCTGCATACGCCTATCAAAGCAGATAGTATCATGGTTAGGGTTCATCCTAAATATGATAGCGTAAGCAATTTTCACCGCCGCTGGTTTGGTGAAAACTACCGCAAGGAGTGGGCTGCTGAAACTAAGCTGCCTGTGATCAGGCTGTCACAAATTCATGGCGGTTTAAAGTCCGAAAGTATTGGCGGTGGGTTCCAAACACACTCACTTCGTTTAATTGATAAGGATGGCAAGGAATGGGTGTTGCGCAGTGTGGAGAAACAACCGGAAAAGATCCTGCCCGATGAATTCCAGGAAACCTTTGCCAAAGATTGGGTTAATGATGCCATGAGTGCCCAGCACCCGTTTTCGGCGCTGATAGTACCGCCGCTTGCTGATGCCGCCCGTGTGCCGCATGCCAACCCGATAATCGGTGTGGTATCGGCTGATCCGGTTTTAGGGCAATATGCTAATATTTTTGCCAATAAAGTTTGTTTGCTTGAAGAACGCGAACCAGGCGGCAAATCAGATAATACCGTGAAGATGATTGGTAAAATGCTTGAGGACAATGATAATACCGTAGACGGCGAGGAGTTTCTACGCGCCCGTTTGCTCGATCTGTTGATTGGTGATTGGGACAGGCACGGCGATCAGTGGCGCTGGCGTGATGAGAATAAAGGGAAAGGTAAATTTTATACTGCCGTTCCGCGCGACCGCGATCAGGTGTTTTACACTAACCAGGGAGTATTACCAACCATAGCAGCGCAGCCGTGGGTGGCCCCGAACCTGCAAGGCTTTAGCGGAGAGATCTACAGCGTAAAATATTCTCTATGGAAAACCATGTTCATGCAACGATGGCCATCGGTACAATACAGTCATGAACAATGGACAAAGATTGTGAATGATTTTGTTGCAGCAGAAACTGATGAAGTACTGGAAGCCGGTTTAAGGCGTTTGCCCGAATCATCGCACAAATTAAGGCATGATGTATTGCTAAAGCAACTGAGGGAACGACGCGCCAATATCCCGGCCGAAATGGAGTACTACTACAAGTTCATCAATAAAATAGTTGATATCCATACTTCAAATAAAAATGAGCGGGTAACGGTAAAGGATGAGCCTAACGGCAGTCTTAATGTGATCATCAATAAGATCAATAAAGATGGTGAGATTAAGGATACGCTCATGAACCAGAATTATCACCCTGATATTACCAAAGAGCTTCGCATTTATGTAAGCGGCGGCGATGATAAGGTAGTGCTTGATAATGCCACATCACCAATAAAACTGAGGTTTATTGATAGTACCGGTACCAAAACCTACAATATTGTAAAATCGCTCAACACGGTTCAGCTTTATGACCGCGGCAAAAAATTGAGCATAACCGGCGATGAATCAAAAGTTAACAAGCATATCAGTAAGGATAGCGCCAATACATCATACCTGCGCGTTAACCTGATGAATGTGATAGCGCCTCTGGCCAATATTTCTTACAATCCGGATGAGGGCGTACTGCTTGGTGCCGGTTTTAAATACACTCACCAGGAAGGCTTTCAAAAGTTGCCTTATAATGATGTTCAAACTGTATTTGCCAGTCACTCATTCAGTACAAAGGCTTTCAAGGTTAAATACAGTGGTGAATGGATCCATGCCTTCGGCAAAGCCGACTTTTTGATGGATGCCCAGCTTGATTTTCCGGATAATATCAATTTTTTTGGCCGGGGGAACGAAACGCCATTTATTAAAGTGGGCGATTATCGCAAATACTACCGTGCCCGTTTTGATAATTTTACTTTCAGCCCCGCCTTCAGGTGGCGCGATGAATCGGGTACTTCCGTTACGTTAGGGCCTGCGTTTCAGTACTATAAATTAGATGTTGATGACAATATCGGCCGATTTATTACATATCCGTTACTCACAAATGCGCCCGACAATTATACCTTTGATAAAACAAAAATGCATGCCGGTATAGTTGTTAACTTTACCAGTGATAAACGCAATGACAAGATACTTCCGGCCTGGGGAAGTTTTGTAAATATTAAACTTCAGGAGTTTAATGGCTTAAATAATAACTCCACAAGTTTTGCCCAGCTTATACCCCAGGTTGCTTTGTACAAAAGCCTGAATGCCAAAAGCACTATTGTTTTGGCGGATAGGATGGGCGGCGGCATTACCATCGGAAAAACCGCTTTTTATCAGTCGTTGTTTTTAGGCGGGCAGGATAACTTATTAGGCTACAGGCTTTATAGGTTTGCCGGCCAGCATAGTTTTTATAATAACCTGGAGTTGAGGATAAAATTGACTGATTTTGCCAGTTATATAGTTCCCGGACAAATAGGTGTTATAGGATTTTATGATATAGGCCGTGTTTGGGAAAACGGGCAAGGCTCAGATAAATGGCACAACGGCACCGGTGCAGGTTTTTATGTTGCACCTGCACGATTGGCAGTTATTAAAATAATTGCCGGTTACTCTGAAGAAGGATGGTATCCTTATCTTTCAACAAGTTTCAGATTTTAAAGAAGGGTAAAATTGTAATAAAAAAATGCACACAGAAGTACTCAATATAAGTAAAAACGAATGCACCATTTGCCAGGTTGAAACATGCCTGACATTTAACCCGTTCGTGGCGCATTTAAAAGAACGGATTGCTACTGAAAAAACGCTCAAGAGCGAGTTTTACCGCTATGTTTTGGAACGTTTTGAGCATGATATATGTATTGACCTGGATATGCGGCCCACGGATGCCGAAAAATACCGGGAAATGCTGGAGCTTATTTACTCCATATTGACACCGCCAATAGCTAACGAAAAGGAATTTCACTGGGCATTGAGCACACCGGTACCTGATAAGATCTTTTTCAGTACTGAGGCTTTTTATGATTTCCATTCAAGTCATCATTCTAATTTATATGCGTTGAATGTATCCAAGAATGAAATGTTTAGCGACAGGCAAAAGCGGTTCATTTATAACCTGATCCTTGAACGGATGTACGGCTTTTCGTCGGCGATTAAGAATGAATTGCTGTTTTCGTACGAAGATCCGGAAACTGGTCTTTCACGGTATTTTAATATCCAGACTGATGCCCGTTTCGTGGAAATTGAATTGAATGGCGAACTGCCCGAACTTAGCTTTGATACTATTGAACCCTATTTACATTCACATACCAGCCTTGAGTTAATTGAAAAGGTAATACCACTTAATATTTTTAAATTCAAGGGGTTCACAATAATTACGTTAACAGATGTAACGTTAACGCATGCACTTGAAAATATTCGTACCGAGCTGGTTAACCATTCGGCAAATGAGGAGGAGCAATATGCGCACATCATCAGCTCGCTAAAATCCCTTGCCGAAAGCCCGGGCATTGAGTTTGGGTTGATGCCTTTTTTAACTATCAATAATGAGCCTATTTTTGATAACGACGAATGCTCCAGAAGTATCCTGCTTAAGGCCGCTAAAGATTTTAATCTTGCCGAGGAAACTTTTGACGCGATCATTGATGATTACAACCAAAACCCGAGGCCTATCTTTTTCAATTCTATTACCGACGAAAAGATAGGTAAATTCCCCTTTTTGCAGGTTTTGAAGCAAGCCGGCATTAAATCTTACGGAATTTTCCCGGTGTACTACAATGTGAAGAATGTAGGCATCATGGAAGTATTTTCATATAAAGAGATTGTTTTTTACGAAAAGCTGCTCTCGAAATTACAGGCTACTATCCCGCTGATTGCCCAATTGCTGCAAAACAGCATCGATCAGTTCGAGGCCCGCATTTCAAGTGTTATCAAAAATAAATTTACCTCGTTGCAGCCATCCGTTCAATGGAAGTTTAATGAAGTGGCCTGGAATTATCTTAAGGAAAAAAGAAAGAAGAAAAAGAGCCCCGAAATTGAAACAGTATCATTCAGCCATGTTTACCCTTTGTTCGGGGCTGTCGATATCCGCAATTCCACAGTTGAGCGCAACAGCGCCCTGCAGGAAGATTTGAAAAGCCTGCTTACTATACTTATCGAAACCTTGCGGGCTTTAAATGAACATATTCATTTAAGCCTTACAGGCAATCTTGTATCTAAATGCGAGGATTGGCTTGAACGCATCAGCGGCTATATCACCACCAACGATGAGTTGATGCTGGATACTTTCCTCCATAATGAGGTTAATCCTTTCCTGGAGCATTTCAGAAATAATTACCCAGCCGAGAAGGAGATCATTGACAGGTATTTCGATGCCATGAACGAGGAAACCGGTGCTTCATTTGAGCATAGGCGCAACCTCGAAACCTCCATGCAGCTCATCAACACCTCCATCAATCAGTACCTTGAACAGGCCCAGACAGAAGTGCAGGAGTCATTCCCCTGTTATTTTGAAAAATTCCGTACAGATGGGGTGGAATATGATATTTACATAGGGCAATCTATAGCGCCGCAGCGCGTTTTTGATATGCTGTACCTTAAAAATATCCGTTTGTGGCAGTTACGGTCAATGGCCGAAATAGCCCGGATGACAAACGACCTTGGCGATCAGCTTTCACGTCCTTTACAAACTACGCACATGATATTTATCCACTCAAACGCTATAGATATCAGTTTCAGAAACGATGAAAGGCGTTTTGACGTTGAGGGGGCCTATAATATCCGTTACGAGGTGATCAAAAAGCGTATCGACAAGGTTTTGATAGCAGGCACCTTTGAGCGCCTTACCCAACCCGGCAAAATAGCCATGGTATATTTTAACCCAACAGAAGCTGCTGAATATGACGAGTACATCAGGTACCTGCAAGTACAAGGCTATTTGCTGGATGACCTGGAATACCTTGAACTGGAAGAGTTACAGGGCGTTACAGGCTTAAAAGCATTAAGGGTTGGAGTTAATTATCAATTGCCGTTATTAAATAGCTAAAAGCCTAAGGCTGAAAGCTTAAAGCGAAAAGAAATCAATAAAGCAAAAAAGCTTTCGGCCTTAGGCTTTCGGCTTTGAGCTTGATAAGATCGCTTTCTTCATTAATAAATCGGTTTGCTTGTCGCTTCCCAGGACAAATTCATGACTGCTGAATACTTCAAAGCCATGTTTTTCATAAAAGGCAATTGCTTTCTGGTTGTGTTCCCAAACGCCAAGCCAAATGTATTGCAGGTTTTTATCGGCGGCTTCTTTTAAGGTGAAATCAATAAATTGGTGGCCTATCTTTTTGCCGTGATGCTCGGCCAAAACATAGATCCGTTCTATTTCGACAGCATTAAGGTCCTGAAATTCTGTTTGGGCCGGGCCGTAATTTAGCTTGAGATAACCGGTTATCTCGCCGTTAGATATTGCAAAGTAAAAGTGTGAGTTTGGGTTGCTGAGTTCTGCTTGTATTTTTTGCGGCGTAAAAGCAACAGATGCATAAGCCTCAATATCTTCCGGTTTATTTAAATGGCCAAAAAAATCGAAAAAGGTTTTTTTGCTTAAAGCCAGCAATACATCGGCATCGGTCAATGCCAGTTTTTGAATCGTTATAGTTCCGGTAGTCATGAAGCAAATCTAAACAAACTACCTTTTCAATCAAATTGCTCTTTCAATCTTACTAACCTGTCAATCATGAGATTTAATTTTTCTTCCTCATTTTTAAACATGCGGGGTTTAAGGTAAAACGTGGTGAACAAAAACCAGATCCCGATTGATGTATAGGTGACTATTTTAAAGGTGAGTGATGAATGTTCAAGTACCTCGATAAAATACATGGCTAAACCGGCGCTGAGCAACAATATATAGGTATAATAAAACCAGCCTATAACTTTGCTGCGGTTTTTTTGATATGCCTTAAGGCTGTCAAGATATTCGGCAGGGTTGAGTGTTGCATCGCGCTTACTCAAAATGTGGTAATGACGTACCATTAATGAAAGATACATCAACATGGTTACCAGTACGATGAGGATTCCGATAGTAGTAACTGCAGATTTAAATGCCAGGAAAAAAGTGACGACAAAAGCGAATGCGACAGTTACAACCATGGCCACAATACTCCAGTATAACTTTTGGGTTATACTCCTTATTCCCTTCTTTACCTGCTTCAGCACCTCATCCACCGAAAGCTGATCTGGTTTTGGCTGTCCCTGCCAAACCGACATCAAATGATCAAAGTCTTTCATACTGGTTATATAACTCCGTTAATTTTTGTTTTATACGATAAATTTTCACCCTCAGGTTCCCTTCTGATATGCCCGAAATTTCAGCAATTTCGGGGTATGGCACCTCATCAAGTACCATAGTTATAATAATCCTTTCTGATTCTTCCAGTTTTGAAATACATTTATAGAGCAAAGCTACCTGCTCGTTTTTATCCGATAGTTCTTCTCGTTTTGTTTCCGCTAATTGTGGGGTTAGTTCGTCTTTGGCCTGGCGTTTTTCCGAGCGCAAATAGGTTAAACAGGTATTTACAGCAATGCGGTAAATCCAGGTTGATATCATGGCCTGGTTACGGAATTTCTCTAAATTTTGCCAAACCTTTAAAAAGGTTTCCTGTAACAGGTCGTTGGCGGCATCGTCATCGCCGGTATAACCATAGCACAGATGGAATATCTTTTTAGAATTAGCTTCATATATCTGCTTGAATGCTGCTTCTTTGTTGGCCACTTCAGTTAATTTTATATTTAGACGATGTTAAACTTTATATGTTACAACAAATGATCATTCTTTTTAAACCAGCCCAACTTGCTTTCGGCATCGTTTATTAATTTATTGTAACTATCCTGGTAGTCAAACTGTAAGTCTTCATGGAGTTTATTAATTAACCCGCGGATCTTTTCAACCTGCCTAATTAATATCAGCCTTAAAGGCTTGTATGAGGTGCGCCGGTCGGCATATTCAAGGTAATTTTCGCAAAAATTGATCAGTAATTCAATCTCAGCACCTTTTGATGCCATAAACTTGGTGTACTTGCTCAATAACCTTAATATTTTGCGCATGCCCTTGGCCGCGTTGTAACTCAGCGATGATAGCTGACTGAACATGAACCCGGCTTCGGCTTTTACTTTTTCAATAAAAGCGGCTTCATCATGGGCTTCAAAAAGCAGGTAGGCCAACAGCTCCTTGTTTTCTTTTTTGTACCGTGCCAGGCGCAGCATTAATTCGGCCAATTGCTCGTTGTGCAGGTGCTGAATTTCCTTTTTTATATGCTGTAATCCGTAAGCTGTGGTACTCATGTTGTAAATAAGCGGGTAAAATACTAATTGTTTAAATATTTTTCACGAATTGCCTTTTAAGCTTGATTCAATTAGAACGAATTACACGAATGGGTTCCTAATTATAATGGTGTAATTAATTGTAGTTCGCAAAATTAGTGAAGAAACTGAAATAGCGTTTGCTGAGTGCAGCGATTTTATTTTCTCATCTGATTTAAACGGAAAATAGAATATTCCCACACCTGTTTAAACAGCGCGTAAATTTTGTAGTTTTGCAGGCTTATTAAATTAAATGAAAAAAAGCAGACTGACGCTCTTCATTTTTATCGCACTGGTATTGGGTGTGGTAGCCGGTTATATTTATAACACCTATGTTTTTGCCGATTTGAATAAACAGCTCAGTACCGCCGGGGCTGCTATTAAAGCTATTGATAAAAATATTGAAGCATTACCCGATACTACGGTTGCAGCCTACAAAGATCTTAAGTTACAAAGAATTGCCCAGGTTAAACTGCAAAGCCAGGCTTCCGATGCACGGGAAGATAAACTTGAACTTTATAATATCCTGAGTAAGATCTTCCTCAATCTTATAAAAATGATTGTGGCACCATTGGTGTTTACGACTTTGGTGGTAGGCGTAGCCAAGGTAGGGGATATCAAAGCTGTGGGCCGGATTGGCGGCAAAACAATGCTCTGGTTTATCAGCGCTACGCTGGTATCCTTATTATTAGGGATGCTATTGGTTAACCTGTTTGAGCCAGGCAAAACCATGCATTTGCCACTGCCTGATAGTCATTTAAGTACAGGCATTAAAAAAACGGCATTATCATTAACCGAATTCGTTGGTCACGTTTTCCCTAAGAGTTTTATTGAGGCAATGGCCAATAATGAGATCTTACAGATTGTGGTGTTCTCTTTGTTTTTTGGCGTAGCTACCGCTGCTATAGGTGAGCAAGGCAAAATAGTAATCAAAGCGATGGATGCTTTTGCCCATGTGATTATGAAGATTACCGGTTATGTGATGAAAATGGCCCCTTTAGCTGTATTTGGTGCCATAACTGCGGTAGTGGCCAAGCAGGGAATAGGTGTACTTTCAACCTATGGTATTTTTATCAGCGAGTTTTATTTTTCGCTTATCGTACTTTGGTCTGTGATTATATTGGCCGGATACATTGTATTAAGAAAGCCGGTGTTCAGGCTGCTTAACAGTATTAAAGATGCTATGTTGATAGCATTTAGTACCTCCACAAGTGAAGCGGCTTATCCAAAGGTATTGGAAGAACTGGAGAAATTTGGTTGCAGTAATAAAATAGTAAGCTTTGTATTGCCCTTGGGTTATTCATTTAATTTAGATGGCTCTATGATGTATATGACCTTCGCCTCGTTGTTTTTGGCACAATCATATGATATTCATCTTTCATTCGGGCACCAGTTATCCATGTTGCTGGTGCTGATGCTTACCAGTAAAGGAGTGGCGGGTGTACCAAGGGCTTCGCTCGTGGTTATAGCAGGTACGTTGGCTATGTTTAATATCCCCGAAGCCGGCTTGTTTTTGCTAATAGGTATCGATCCGTTGTTGGATATGGGACGTTCGGCCACAAACGTATTAGGCAATGCAATGGCAACAGCCGTTGTGAGCAAGTGGGAAGGAGAAGAGGTAGGTACTCAAATAATAAGAGAATAAAGTATGCCGTCATTGCGAAGAACTATAGGGCAAATCCCAAAAAACAGTGATGATGGGAAAATATATTTTAGAGCAGGTGCGTATGGTCGCGTTAGGGATTGTAGTGAAAAGCCCACAGCGCGGGCTGGAATTGCGGGCAGGAAAGGCGAGGACTTGTAACGGAAAGCCCGGGCCCCAGGCAACGCCCACGTTTATAAATAGATAGAAAAAATTATTAATCAATAGCTTACAAGTAAGCAATTATAAGGAACGAAGACAGTCGACAAAAAGGGAGCTCATTAATACCTGTAAAATCAAATCATAGCAGCTATTAATGATCTCTGGAAAGCATAGCCGCTCTGTAAAGTTCGCGATTGCTTCGTATCTCGCCATGACAGCTTGAAGAAATTAATCCAATAACTAAAACTCAATAATTTACTAATTAATTATATATGTCTCCCCGTTTAAAAAAAGTATTCCTGATCATGACCGTTGTGGTACCGTTTATACTGTACTGCGTTTATTATTATGGTATGATGATCAAGAATGCACCATACCGTTTTGTTGATTTTGAATCGATCAGTTTCCAATATGGCCATAAGGACAGCCTTGTAAATAAATACGATTCACATACAGGCATGTTTCAATATCTCGACAAACGCGATTCGCTGGTGAAAGAGCATTTACGCTTGACTAAAGATGACCTGCTATACCTGCACCGTAAAGCGGCCGACCTGGGTTTTTGGGATTTCCCATCCAAAGAAATCGGTGATACGTCGAAAGTTGCTGATGGAAAAGCCGTTCGGTACATTATTGAGTTCAAATACAAGGAAAAAACCAAGCGTGTGATCTTTGATACCGATTATTTTGGCAATCCTAAACTGATTGACGCTAATCAAAGGTTGATAGCCGAGATTCAGAAAAAACTAACTGATGTAGAGAATCGTGGTAAAAAATAAAATATCGGGATGTTGTTTATTAAATAATCAATCCCTATATTTGCACCTCGAAATTTAAAACAATATTTAACAAACATGTACGCAATAGTAAGTATAGCAGGACAGCAATTTAAAGTTGCCAAAGACCAGCAGATCTTTGTACACAGGTTACAAGGCGATGAAGGCGCTAGTATTGAATTTGACAGTGTATTGTTAGCAGAAAACGAAGGTAAATTCAAATTAGGTTCTGATTTGAAAGGCGCTAAAGTATCGGCTAAGATCGTGTCACATTTAAAAGGTGATAAAGTAATTATCTTCAAAAAGAAAAGAAGAAAAGGTTACAAAAAGAAAAACGGTCACCGTCAGCAATTTACCAAGATTGAGATCACCGGTATTACATTATAATTAAAGGTTGAACCGGAGTTGTTCTGCAATTCCATAAAAGATATAAGAAATGGCACATAAAAAAGGGGCCGGTAGTTCCAGAAACGGTCGTGAGTCACATAGCAAGCGTTTAGGTATCAAAATTTTCGGTGGTCAGCCAGCAATCGCAGGTAACATCATCGTACGTCAGCGTGGTACTAAACACAACCCAGGCTTAAACGTTGGTCTTGGTAAAGATCATACTTTATTTGCACTGGCTGAAGGTATCGTAGTTTTCAAAAAGAAAGCTGATAATCGTTCATACGTATCAGTAGTTCCATTTGAAGCTGCTGAAGTTGAAGAAGTAGCTGCACCTGCACCAAAAGCAAAAAAAGAAGCTGTAGCTGTTGAAGCTCCTGCTGCTGAAGAAGCTCCAAAAGCAAAGAAAGCTGCTGCACCAAAAGCTAAAAAAGAAGAAGCTGCTGATGCTGCTGAAGAAACTGTAGCTGAGTAATCAGTTAACAAATATTAGGATATAAAAAATCCCGGTCAGTTTTGATCGGGATTTTTTGTTTTGCAGATATTTCCGATTATCGCTCTTTTATCTTTTTTACAACAGCTGGTATATCGTTACCTTTTCCAAACAATACAGGTACAGAGTATAGGCAACGTACTGTTTTGCTGCTTTGCTGAGCCGGTTTCCATTTAGGGCCTCTTTTTATTATGTCGATGGCAAGCGAATCAGTTTCAGAAGTTAACCCTTTGGTTACATGGGTATTGGTAATACTGCCATTATTTTCTATAATGAAGGTAATAATGACCAATCCTGAATGCAGGTCTTTAAGTGGGGATTTTTTTATAGTATTCGATATATACTCTTTAAGTTTTTCAACACCACCAGGAAATTCCGGAAGTTGCTCAACCTCGGTATAAACTGAGGTGTCTATCTTCGTTGTCTGCGCTTTAACGGCGGGTAATAACATTACAAATAGAAATGCGATAAGTAGGACATGTTTCATCTTAAGATAGTAGTACTTTATTTATTCGACAATCAGTTTCTTTAAATAGTAAGTATCAGGATCGATAACCGGCATAGTTTTGCTGGTTACGGTGATGCCTTTTTTATCAAGTGTATACCGTTTGGTAACACCATCAATAGTAATATCAACAGGTAAAGGCATATCTATATTTAACAACTGAACCTGGTATTTATCGCCCCGCTGGGCTTTTACGTGTACTTCCAGTTTATTGATGGAATAGATGTACAAATCAAACAGCGGCTTGAGATCCTGACCGGCAGCTTTGCTGAAATATTGGATCACATCATCAGTGCTTGCTAAATTGCTATAGGTGTAGCGGGGGTCGGTAACAAAACCTTTAAGGGTGGGGAAGAAGGTACTATCGCCCATAATATACCTGAGCGTATGCATAAAGAATGCACCTTTTCCATAAATATCACCATTATAAGCTGATTCTTCATCAATATCTTTCCCGATAACAATAGGGATTTTATTGCCGAATGAGAGTGCCGAGTTTTGGAAGAATTTGATGTAAGCTTTCTCACCTTCAAATTCCCTAACATAAAGTGCATCGCCATAGGTACAGATGCCTTCATGGATCCAGTAATCGGCCCAGTCTTTGGCGGTAACTTTGTTTCCCCACCATTCGTGGCCGAACTCGTGGTGCATCAGGCCGTCGTAATCTTCGCCGCCCACTTTGGCGTATTTGAATTTGGCGCCGTAAGCATTCATGGTTTGATGTTCCATGCCCAGGTGAGGTGTTTCGACTATGCCTATCTTTTCTTTTACCCAGGGATATTCACCAAAATATTTCTCCTGCTCCTTAATTGTTTTTACAAAGATATCAAGATGGTGCTCGGCCTTAGAGGCATGCTCTTTTAATACATAAAACTGGATTGGCACATTATGCCCATCTACAGTAGTATACGGACGAGCTACCACCGTATAATCACCGGCGTTAAATAAGATGCTGTAATTGTTGATAGTGTATTTGGTTTGCCAATGGAAAGTTGCTGTTCCTTTTTGCTTGCTTACTCCTTTTAATAGTCCCGGCCCGGCAACCATCAGGTCTTTAGGAACGGTGATAAACATATCTACACCCTCATTGGGTTCGTCAGAGGGATGATCCTTACAAGGGAAATACAATTTGCCGCCTGTACCTTCGGCCGTGATAGCCATCCACTGGTGCCCGGTTGAGTCGCGTGTCCAGATAAAACCGTCATCCCATGGTGGGCGACGGGCAACATGCGGTTTGCCACCATAAATCACTTTTACGCTTGCTTTACCTGCGGGCAATTCTTTGCCGGTATTAATAGTAATGAGATTGTTTTTATATTCAAAAGGTTCCTGTTTACCATTTACCAAAACCTTGCTGATGCTTAATGAATCTAACAGGTCAAACAATAAAACTTTGGTGGGCTTTGCCATGATTACATCAATGGTAGTAAAGCCATTAATAGTTTTTTGAGCCGGGTCAACAGTTAGAGAAATGGTGTAATGCCGCACATCCATGATAGCTTGCTCTGGTTTGAGTTTGCCGCCTGAGGTGAGGGTTTGGGCATACGAGTTACATGCGAATGCAAGGAATATCAAAACGAAAAAAAACTTTTTTGTCATCATATTAATTGCTGCTACTGAATGAGATTGGAATAGAATATCGAACCCTTACAGGATGGCCATTTTGTAAGCCTGGTTGCCATTTGGGAGATATGCTCATAACACGGATAGCTTCGGCGTCAGTAGCTTCAGATAAACTTTTAACCACTTTAAAATCGGTGAGGCTTCCATCTTTTTCTATTACAAACGAAATATTTACTCTTCCTTCAACAGTCTCGCCCGTCGGATATTTTAAATTTTTAGCGATGAACCTGAAAAGTTTTTCAGGGCCACCCGGAAACTCGGGTATTTTCTCAACACTGTGAAAGGTAGTGTCGATCTTTTTTGTGGTATCTGTTTGCGCGCTAACGACTAAAGACATCATAGCGAAAATAGTTGCAAGTAGAATTCTCTTCATTTAGTTTTGCTCTTTAATGAAATTCATGATATTGATCAATTAACTTTTGTGCTATCCAAAACCTGCACTGCCTGCATGGTGAAAAACTGTATCGGGACGGAATATTTTGATTTAATAAAATGACCATCGCGCGTAGCCGGGATCCATTTTTCTGACAACTTAATTACCCGTATTGCCTCTTTGTTAAATGGATCACTCATGCCTTTAACAACTTTTACATCGGTTAAACGGCCATCGCTTTCAACAAAAAAGCTTATGGTAACAATGCCTTCTCCGCCGCTTACATCGTTTGGCCATTTCAAATTTTTGTTTAAAAATTCATGAAATGCTTTTTCACCACCACGAAAATGCGGTGGCGTAAGTTTTTGAGCTTTCGCACTTATTGAGCAAATAACGATGATAAGGATGGTTGAAAATTTCTTCACCCTTAAATATAACTCAATTCTCCCTCACCAGCAAGCCATCTGCAAAATCTCGCAGATATTGTTTATGATCTTCGGGCAAATTAATAGCATCAAGAGCTGCAAAAGCTTTATCGGCATACGTTTGCATTGCTTCTTCAGCATGCTGCCTGATATCAAGTTCGTTATAAATGTTGGTTATAGCTTTAACCTTTTCTGCAGTGTCAAATTCAGCTGCACTTAGCCATTGGTTTAGCGTTTGTGCCAGGCTGCCTTTTGTCAGTTCAAGGGCCCTTATCAGCAAAAAGGTTTTTTTATTGGAGATGATATCGCCGCCAACCTGCTTGCCAAACTTTTCCGGATCGCCGTAAACATCCAGAATATCATCCTGCAACTGGAAGGCAATACCAAGGTTAACCCCGAAGGAATCAATCAAATCAGCGTCGGTTAGAGCGGCACCGCCAATGATAGAACCGATCTTTAATGTGCCCCCTAACAGCACCGCCGTTTTAAGGCGGATCATGTTGATGTATTCATCGATACTTACGTCGTTACGCTGTTCAAAGCTCATATCAATTTGCTGGCCTTCGCACACGCCGGTCGCAGTATTGTTAAAAACATCAAGTACCTTACGTAAAATGCTGTCATCAACCTTCATCATCAGGCGGTTGGCTTCCACCATCATGGCATCGCCCGAAAGAATAGCAACGTTGGCGTTCCATTTTTCATGTACGGTTGCTTTGCCGCGGCGCAAAGGGGCTTTGTCCATAATATCATCATGCATCAGCGTGAAATTATGGAATACCTCTATAGCCAATGCAGGCTCAATAGCCTTGACAACATCGCCACCAAAAAGGTCGCAAGCCAGCAGGAGCAGGGCGGGGCGCATTCGTTTGCCGCCAATAGATAAAATATAGCTTATCGGTTCATACAGATCGGCGGGGTAAGCCGGGTAGCTTAGTTTGCCTACTGCATCATTTATTAGTAACTGTAACTCTGTAAGTTGTTTCATTTTTAAAGTGAGCGGTTGATTGGGTTGATTAGCTGAGTGGTTATCGTATTTTGTAAATCGACAATACCCTCAGCCAACCTTGTCAACCAATTTAAAAGCAACTGATTTATTGAATTGATCAGGCGAGTTGTGTATGGTTTTAACCTAAAAAACTACTCACTCAATCAACCATTTCACCAATCACTAATCCTGTACCAATATAAAGTCTATCTGTTTTTTGGTCAGATCAACCTGTTTTACCTTAATCTTTACTTCATCGCCCAGTTGGTAAATTTTCTTTTTACGCTGACCGATGATGGCATAGTTTTTTTCGTCCAAAGTATAAAAATCGTCCGAGATATCACGCAGGCGGATCATTCCTTCGCATTTATTTTCGATGATCTCTACATACATGCCCCATTCGGTAACACCCGATATGATGCCCATGAAGGTATTACCAACCTGGTCGCGAAGGTATTCAGCCTGTTTGTATTTTACTGAAGAACGCTCGGCATCTGCTGCTTTTTTCTCCATTAAAGAACTGTGCGAGCATAGTTTTTCATAGAACTCGGCATTGGCAGATTGACCGCCGTTTAAGTAATGGAACAGGAGCCTGTGTACCATTACATCCGGATAACGGCGAATTGGTGAGGTAAAATGCGTATAATGATCAAAAGCCAAACCGTAATGACTGCTGCTTTTAGTAGTATAAATAGCTTTGGCCATTGAGCGGATAGCCAGATGGGTTAACACGTTCTGCTCTTTTTTGCCCTCTACATCCTCCATCAGGTAATTGAGGGATTTTGCTGTTTCCTTGTCAGATTTAGTATTGATTTTATAACCAAACCTGGCTGCAAATTGGGCAAAATTGGCCAGCGCATCGGGCTTGGGCGAATCATGCACGCGATAAACAAAAGTGTATTTGTGCTTGCCCTTGCCCATTTTGCTTACACGTTCGGCTACTTTGCGGTTAGCAAGCAGCATGAAATCTTCGATTAGCTTGTGGGCGTCTTTACGCTCTTTTACGTAAACACCGATGGGTTTGCCTGTTTCATCCAGCTTAAATTTAACCTCGGTAGTTTCAAAGCTGATAGCGCCGTTTTTAAATTTACGGTCGCGAAGCTTATAAGCAAGTGCGTTGAGCTTGAATATTTCTTCCTTAAAATCGCCTTCGCCGGTTTCTATTACTTCCTGCACCTCTTCGTAGGTAAAACGCCTGTCGGAGTAAATGATGGTTTTGCCATACCATTCGGCAATGATATTGGCGTTCTCATCCATCTCAAACACTGCCGAAAAGCAGAGTTTTTCTTCTTTAGGACGAAGAGAGCAAAGCCCGTTTGATAATCTTTCCGGGAGCATTGGGATCACCCTGTCCACAAGGTAAACTGATGTGGCCCTGTCCAAAGCTTCTTTGTCTAAAGCCGAATCGGGAATGATGTAGTGTGATACGTCGGCAATGTGAACACCTACTTCGTAATTTCCGTTTTCCAGTACACGGTAGGATAGGGCATCATCAAAGTCTTTGGCATCAAATGGGTCGATGGTAAAGGTGGTGATGTTGCGGAAATCACGGCGTTTGGCAATTTCTTCAGGCGTGATCACATCCGGAATTTCTTCAGCATCATGCTCAACCTCGGCAGGAAATGATAGCGGAAAACCATATTCGGCCAGGATGGCGTTCATTTCCGTATCGTTTTCACCCTGCGCACCTAAAATATGTTTGATGCGGCCGATAGGGTTTTTAGCCTCGGTTGGCCAGTCGGTAATTTCGGCTACAGCTTTGATGCCGTTTTTAGCCCCGTTAAGTTCGCTAATGGGGATGAAAATATCGTGCATCATCTTACGATCATCGGGAATGAAAAACGCGTATCGTTCGGAGAGTTTAACAATGCCCGTAAACTCCATTTTGGCGCGCTGCAGAATTTCGATAACCTCGCCTTCTTTGTTTTTGCCCTTACTTTTGGCGTATACATAAACTTTTACGCGGTCGCCGTTAAGAGCAGTGCGGAGCTTACGCGGAGCAATGAAAATGTCGCTTTCAAACTCATCATCGGTAACTATAAAAGCCGAACCATCGTTGGTAAGGTCAACTACGCCTTCAATAAAGGTTTTAAGTTCAAGCAGCTGGAATTTGCCCGGAGCGATTTCTTTTAATACCGATTTTTTAACCTCGTCTTTTAAGATGTCGTAGATGATCTCGCGTGATTCGGGATCGCGGACGTTTAGTTTAGCAGAAACCTGCTTATAGTTGAGTGGCGTATTGCCGTTTTGTTCAAATATATCAAGTACCATTTGGGTAAGTACCTGGTGTATAGAAGAATTGTTTTTCTTGTGTTTAGACATAGAATAGTATTTGCATCAAAGATACAGAATTTTGGATACCCCATCTTGAACGAAGAGCGACAGATAAAGCTGTTTAATCAACCCGGTATCGAAGCTATCAGCCTTTTGGTATATTCTTCCTTTGGGCGATAATAAATATCATCAGGATAGCCGGTTTCCACTATCTCGCCTTTGTTCATCACCATCATCCGGTCGGAGATATGTTTAATCACGGCCAAATCATGCGAAATAAAGATATAGGTCAATTTAAGTTCGTCCTGAAGTTCGCGGATGAGGTTTAATACCTGGGCCTGAACCGATACATCAAGCGCGGAAACTGATTCATCGCAAATGATAAATTTAGGCTGGAGCGCCAAAGCCCGGGCAATAACAATCCGCTGCCGTTGTCCACCCGAAAACTCATGCGGATAACGGTCAAAGTGCGCGGGCAGCATGTTAACCCGTTCAAGCAGTTCCAGCACTTTTCGTTTGCGGGTTGTATCATTGCTGTAAAACTGATGTACCTGCAATGGCTCCATAAGTGATTGCCCAACGGTAAGCTTAGGATTTAATGATGAGTATGGATCCTGAAAAATGATCTGGATATCTTTTCTGATCTGTCTCAACTCATCCTTTTTAAGCCCGCGAAGATCAGTGCCGTCAAAAGAAACCTTGCCCGATGTTGGTTCTATCAACCTTAAAATGCTTCGCCCCAAAGTGGTTTTTCCACAGCCTGATTCGCCGACGAGGCCTAAGGTTTCGCCTGGATATACATCAAAGCTTACATTGTTCACTGCTTTTACAACATGATCTTTCCGTTTGAAAAACCCTGTATCAGTTGGAAACCAGGTGTTTAATTTATCTGCCTTTAACAAAGGCTGCTGTTCATATAGTTTACGCTTTCTGTCGGCGATTTCAGTGTCCGGGTAATGATATAATTCCCTGATGCTTTCTATAGTTACTGCGGGCCTGGCCCCATCCAGAAAATCGGCCACAACAGGGAGTTTTTTCAAATGCTGCTGCGGGGAAGGGCGGCAGGCCAGCAATCCTTTAGTGTAAGGGTGCCGGGGATTTGCGAATAGATCTTTTACCGCGGCTTCCTCTATAATCTCGCCTTTGTACATCACCAAAACCCGGTCGGCAATTTCTTTGATCACGCCCAAATCATGCGATATAAAGATCAGGCTCATGTGCCGTTCGGCTTTCAGCTTGTGCAGCAGTTCAATGATGGTTTTTTGCACGGTAACGTCAAGTGCGGTGGTGGGCTCATCGGCAATCAAAATCTCCGGGTTGCAGGCCAAAGCCATCGCTATCATTACCCGTTGTTTTTGTCCGCCCGAAATCTGGTGAGGATAGCTGTTGAATATGGCTTCGGGCCGCGGTAATTGTACTTCTTTAAACAGCTCAATGGTTTTTTGTTTAGCCTCGGCTTTACTTGATCCTAAATGCAACCTGATAGCTTCCGTAAGTTGAAAACCACAGGTAAGTACCGGGTTAAGCGAGGTCATGGGCTCCTGGAAAATCATGGCTACCTGGTTGCCGCGCACATGCCGCATTTCATCTTCCGATAATTTACACAGGCATACGCCATTTAAAAGCACAGAGCCGTCTATTACGGCCTGATCTTCATTGAGCAAACGCATCAGGGCAAGGGAGGCAACAGATTTGCCCGAGCCGGATTCGCCAACAATGCCAATTGTTTCGCCTTTGTTAAGTGTAAAAGAAATTCCCTTTACGGCTGTGAACTGGTCTTTACCATTCTTAAAACTAACCGACAGATCACTGACTTTAAGCATTATTAGCCTACTATGGTTATAAATTCGTCTGCTATCAGATCTTCGCCGCGGTAACGTCTTAATAGTTGTGCCGTAGCTATCACATCCTTTTGGCAATAAGCGCAAATCCGCTCCAACTGGTTTTCATGCCAGTATACGCGGCCAACATCGCTGCCGTCGATGTCATCTTTAGGGGTTGGGATATTAAAAATTGTGGTAAGCAGGTTTAAGGAAGTGTAGTGTTTGTGATCACCAAACTTCCATAATTCCATGGTATCTAAATGAACAATCTCCCAGGGTTTCTTACCAGCTATTTGCAGTTGCGGCGGAAATGGCATGCCATTCACCAGTAAACGGCGACAGAGGTACGGGAAGTCAAATTCCTTGCCATTATGAGCACATAAAATAAGGTTGGGCGGCTGACTGAACAACAGGTTGCAGAACTTGCTAAGCAGCTCTTTTTCATCATGTGATGCAAAAGATTTTACCCTCAAGCCAATGTTTTTCCCGGCAGTAAAGATCCCTGCCGAAATGCAAACTATTTTACCAAACTCGGCCCAAATGCCGGCGCGCTCATAATGAATGTCGGCAGGTTCATCTTTGCGTTGATGCCGGGTTTTTAGTTCCCATAAAACCTGTAGATTTTCGGGCAGTTGTTCGTGGGTGCTGTACTGCGGCACAGTTTCGATGTCAATTACCAATAAATTATGCAGATCGTACTGTTCAAGCATCCGGTTAAAAATATAGAGCCAATATAATGATAAAGTTAGTAGATGATTGCTGCGGACATTTAGTTTACAGAAAAATTAAAATCGATAAGTTGTGTTTTTTATTTCTTCAATACTTCAAACGCTATGCTGATAGTATTGCCGTTGCCATCAACCAACGTAAGAATATGTTTGCCCGGAGGCGGGTTTAAAGCCACCTGGTGAAAATCTTTGGTCTCGCCAACATATTGATCATCCAGGTGCCAAAAGATCTTCATACCTGGCTGGCGGTGTGCTGCGTTGCAAATCATGCGACCGCGGGTGCCGTCTGCTTCAAGGGGCACATATATTTTAGCGCCATTTTTAGGATAAATGATTTCCATTGTATTTCCATTTTCTGCCTGGGCGCAATCCGGGCGGAAAGGCGGGAGCACATGATATTGATAGTTCCTGGCTTTGTAATAATATTCCATAGATGGCGGCAACACAAACCAACTTTTATTGAGGATGTTGTACGGCGGCTCACAATTGCCGTTTACCTGCCATTTTGCATCGGCAGATAAATGCACCAATTGATGGTAAGGACAAACAGGGGCTTTCAGGCCGCTTTTGGGTACATATTGCTCATCTGCATCTTGGCAATATTGTCCGGCACGGTAACCGCTTTGCCTGCACACATTTATTTTCACCATTTCTCCCACCGGCATTTCAAACCAATCACGCGATACGGGCAACAGCCTGAAAATCTCAAACAGGGCAGGTGCGGCGGTATTGATCCCTGTTAAGCCCGGTCGGCCCTCGCCATCGGTATTGCCAACCCAAACACCAACTACGTATTTTGGTGTAACGCCAATAGCCCAGCCGTCGCGAAAGCCAAAACTTGTACCGGTTTTCCAGGCCACGCGTTGGCTCGAGCTGAATTGCTGCCATAGCATTTCCTCGCCCGGCCGCATCACTTCCTCCATGGCCTGGAAGGTGTAATAAATAGATGCTGCATCCAACAGTCCGGACTTGTCAAGTTCAGTTTTGGCTGCGGGCTTCTTTTCATAAACAGGATTATGAAAATCTGCAGGGTTATACTTGCCACCGTTTTTGTTGTAATGATTGAGCACACGCGCCATATCGGCATAAGCGCCGCTTAATTCCCAAAGCGTGTTTTCACCCCCGCCCAATATTAACGACAGCCCATAATGATCGGCAGGTTTGGTTAAAGTGGTGATGCCTGCTTTATGCAAAAAATCATAAAAGCGTTCGTATTTGTATTGTTGCAGCATTTTGACAGCCGGTACATTCAGCGAACGGGATAAGGCCCGCGATGCAGGTACGGCGCCGTCATAACCCAAATCAAAGTTTTCGGGATGATAACCCGCGATCATGGTAGGTACGTCAGGCATCAGGCTATTGGGTAATATCAACCCGTCGTGCAACATTGCCGCGTAAAGTAGTGGTTTCAGTGTGCTTCCGGGGCTTCGCGGAGCATCTATTACATCGACATCGCTCTCCATTTGCGGGTCCTCCCGGTGGGATATGTTACCGGCATAGGCAAGTGTTGCACCTGTTTCAACATCAAGTACGATGGCGGCAATATTGTTGATATCGTTAGCCTTTAATAAACTATGGTGCTGCTCCAGGATATCGTTTACCTGTTGCTGAAGCGACGATTTGACGCTGCTTGTAATGCGGGTATCTCCGTCGGGCTTAGCCTGATGATCGGCTTTAAAACGTTGCAGCATGTGCGGAGCAAGCTGAGGAAGGGCCATCGGTCTGTCGGGCACAGGCTCTAACCGAGCGAGGGCTGCAGTAGTACTATCAATGATACCAGCCTTATGCAATTTATCCAACAATGAATTCCGTTTGCGGAGCAGTATGGACCTGTTCCTGCCGGGATGTACCAGGGATGGCGAGTTAGGCAAAACAGCCATAGCCGCCATTTCGCCCCAGGAAAGTTTATCCGGGCTGCGGCCAAAATATCGCCAGGAGGCAGCATCCAGGCCAATAACATTGGTGCCGAATGGGGCATTGCTGGTATATAAAGCTAAGATTTTACTTTTACTGCATGTTACTTCGAGGCGCATGGCCATGAAAATCTCTTTCAGTTTATTCCAGATGTTGCGTTTATGCCGGGTAGCCAGCCTGATCACCTGCATGGTAAGGGTACTGCCGCCGCTGCTTACCTTTTTCGAGCTCAGGTTTTGTTTGATGGCCCGGCTAAAAGCAACAATATCAAAGCCGGGGTGGTGCTCAAAGCGTTTATCCTCAAAAGTGATAATGCATTGTTTGAATTTTTCGGGTACTGTGGGATTATAAGGAAAGCGCCATTGGCCATCATTTGCTATGGAAGCACCGAGTAACTGGCCCTGATCATCGTCAATTACGTAGGAGGTGGGGCTATTAAATAAAGGATTGGGCAAACAAAACCAAAATATCAGGGTTAAAACAAACAAAAAGAAAAGCGAGACTATAACTTTAGGCTTTTTTAAATAACTTTTAGCTCGTTTTAGCACAAATTGCATTACTAAATATAAAAATATTAAGCCAGTTCAGGTTTATACAACTATAATTGTGGCAAAAATCTACCAGGCAATAATACAATAAATGACGATACAAAAATTATCAATTATTATTCCGGCTTACAACGAAGGTAATACCATACATTTAATTTTAGATAAAATTAAGGAGGTAAACCTCATCAACAATATTGAAAAAGAAGTGATCATTGTAAATGATTGCTCAAAGGATGATACTGAAGCAGCCATTTATAAATATAAACTTGCCAACCCCGAAGTTAACATTCAATACTTTAAGCACGAAGTAAACAAAGGTAAGGGAGCAGCTTTACATACAGGTATCGCAAAAGCTACAGGCGATTACCTGATCATCCAGGACGCCGACCTTGAATATGATCCGGCTGAATACAACGACCTGTTAAAGCCCGTGGTAGCGGGCTTTGCGGATGTGGTTTATGGTTCACGGTTTATGGGGAGCAACCCTCACCGCATCCTCTTTTTTTGGCATACCATTGGCAACAGGTGGCTTACCTTTGCTTCAAACATGTTTTCAAATCTTAATCTTACTGATATGGAAACATGCTATAAATTGTTCAATACCAAAGTTATTCAATCCATAAAGCTTACTGAAAAGCGCTTTGGCTTTGAGCCCGAGGTTACCCAAAAAATCTCGAGGGTACACCGCATCAGGATCTATGAGGTAGGCATTTCTTATTATGGCCGTACTTATGAGGAAGGCAAAAAGATAGGATGGAAGGATGGGGTTAGGGCTATTTACTGTATCCTTAAATATGGTTTGTTTAAATCAAAGTAAGAGTTTCCTATAGTAGTAGCTTTCATAAACCGGATTTATTCTTCACTGAAATTATCAGCAAGAACAGCTTCTGAGATGTTAAAAAATGTTGACGTTAAAGCTTTATAATCAATATTTTACTGCTTCCGTTGTACTTTTTCCCAAACTGCGCTTTGTTTAGTACTGAAATAGCGGATAATGCCGGCCAGTACTGCATAGTTCATAACACAAAAATAATAAGGAATGAAAAGAATTTTTATACGGAGCTGCCGCTTTTCCATTATCAGCCCGAGCAAAGCCAGCAAATAAAACAATACCTGCGCTAATAACAGCCCTTGCATCGCTGTTTCTCCAGGTTTAAACGCCAGCACAACGTTTAAAATAAACGATAATATAAGCAGGAACGGTGTAATGGTCCATCTTAAAACCCGGTGACTGATATACTGAAACGATAAAATTGGATAGGGGAAAGGATTGAATAATTTTTTTAGCCTTAAAATAGATTGCATCCCACCGGCAGCTATCCTCACTTTTCGTTTTAACTCTTCCGACACATTTTCCGACGCCGTTTCAGTAGCATATGCTTCAGGTTCATAAACAATGCGGTAGCCTTTAGCAGCTATCAGCATCGAGATCATAAAATCGTCAAGCACAGTATCCGCTTCAACAGGCTGATATAGCGAGCGGCGCACACTAAACAGTTCGCCTGCCGCGCCAACAACCGAATATAGCTCCGAATCCCATTTTTTCAGGGCCGATTCATATTTCCAGTAGAACCCTTCACCAGCCGCGCTGGCATCTGCGTTCTCGTCAATATGTACCCGTTTTTCGCCCGCAACGGCGCCAACTGTTGCATCGCTGTAATGCCTGCAGATCTTGATCAATGCGTCTTTATTTAAAAAAGTATTGGCATCGGTAAATACTACAGCATCGGTGTCAACATATTCCATGGCACGGTGTACCGCGGCTATTTTGCCGGCGCGCTGTGGCTGGTGCAACAATTGTATTTGCGGGTACCGGGCAATGATATCAGGTGTTTTGTCTGATGACCCGTCGGTCACAAAAAGCAGTTTTAGTTTTCCTTCGGGATAGTTAAGCAGGAGGCTGTTGCTGATCTTTTGCTCAATAAAATATTCTTCGTTGTAAGCGGCTATCACCAAAGTGCAGGTAGGAAGTTCATCCAGGTTTTCTGAAGGAAGAGTTCTCCGGCCTTTAAAAGCCCTTTTGATCCTGATGATTAGGTACAGAAAAATTCCATATCCTGCAAAAGTGTAAAAAACAATAAAAAGGCTTATGGCTAAAATTATTTTCATGCTATGGTGTTAATAGGGTATCCTAAATTGCTGCTGTTTTTTGAGTGGGTAAAATTCCACCATACTGCTTTAAAAAGCATCGGAATAAAGTCGTATTGTTTTTCTTTGACGTAATTAACCAGGTTACGGGGTACCACAATCAGCAGAAAATAAAAATAAAATAATACTTTTTTAAGCGGCGGGGCATTCCGGCGGATAAAAAGGATCCGGTTCCGGTTCATGAAGTATTCCTTGAGTTTGCTTTTTTTGCCTACTGATACAGACTCTTTGTGGTAAATGAGCGCATCGGTACAAACCCAGGCTTTAAAACCTGCTCTTATGATGTGCTCGCACCAGTCAACCTCTTCATAGTATAAGAAAAAGTTTTCGCTCATCATGCCCGCCTTTTCAATAGCTTTTTTCCTGATCATCATGGCTGCTCCGTGGCAGTAGGCTGTAGGCGCGGTGATATGATCAAACTGACCTTCGTCCTTTTGCTTTAAGCCTATCACGCTATTTCGACAGGTGTAATAGTTCATAGGCGTGTAGCCCGCATATTGGATTAATTGTTTATCACTGAAATACTTGATCTTGGGCGACAGCATTCCTACAGCGGTGTTACTATCCATTACCTCAACCAGTTTTTCAACTAAACCGGCGGTAAACTCGGTATCATTGTTCACCATAAAAATATAATCACCGGTTGCTACCGTAAGCCCGAGGTTATTTCCACCGGCAAAACCAAGGTTAACATCCGAGCGGATGAATATTATTTCGGGATATTTTATTCTCCAACCGGGAACCGGATCTACTTTACTTGCATTATCAACAACAATTATTTCTATATTACTATAAGTACTTGTATTTTTAATTGATAATAACATTTCCTCGGTAACGGATGGCTGATTAAAACTTACAGTAACAACAGAAACTTTTTTCATCTAAAAGGGGTTATTATCAATATTGCTTTTTACGGCTAATATGAGTAAAAGTTAACCAATTATATCACTATATTCCTTTGAATAATAACCAACCCAATAATGATGAGTCACTGCTTACCATAAAAGCAGATGAGCTTATACAATTGCTGAAAAAGGGGAATATTGATAAAGAACTTGTTAAAGCCATACAGCAAAAAATAAATAATGCCGTCGAAAGTAATTCTAACCCGCAAAAATTTGATGCTTTTAGTGGGTTAGACCAGGAGCAAAGCCGGCTCGATATGGTAACAAACCTGGAATTTTTACTTACCCAACATCAGGTTGATAGCCGGGAATCGAAGAAATACTTGCTGCATGAAAGAATAAAACGTATGGTTTTGGTAGCAATTGCGGTTACCATGATCATACTTGGTTTAGCCATGATCATCATGCCTGCACCGCCATATTTTGAAATGTTTACCATTTTTTATTTTTCAAAAGACGACGGTATAACTTTAATGGATGTTATATCGGTGTTAATAGTATTATCGGGTGTATATTTGTTTATAAATGCCCTACTCCGAAAAATTAACGCCTGAACTCACTAATATGCCGAAACGTCCAAAAATACTCCTGGTTGATGATAGCCCGCTGATTTTGATGGTTATAGGGCAGGCTTTGGAAAAAGAGGGTTTTATTAGCCGCAAGGCAGGTAATGTAGAGGAAGCTATGACGGCGCTTGAAAATGAGATCCCCGATTTGATTTTGTCTGATTATCAAATGCCCGGTACAGATGGTTTTGCATTCAGGCAGCATTTAATGACTATACCTGAGTATAAAAATATCCCCTTTATGTTTTTAACATCAGTTACCGATCACGCTCACATGATAGCGGGGATCAGTCTTGATGCTATTGACTACATTGATAAGGATACACCCATTGTGGTCATTATCTCAAAGATCAATAATTTTTTGAACAGCATCCGCGAACGCCACGAACACACGATCAGGGAGCTGAGCAGCGCCGCAATAGCCTTAAATTTGTATTCCGTTCCGCAGGAAATACCCCGTATTAATGGCTTTGAAATAGATTTCTGGCATAAATCGTTTGAGAATTACCCGGGCGGAGATTTTATTGATGTGTTAACTATAAATAACAGGTATACTTTTATTATCCTGGGCGATGTGATGGGCAAAAAATGGGGAGCATGGTTTTTTTCATTCGGCTATCTGAGCTATATAAGGGCCGCTGTAAGGATATGTGTTTCGGAAGGGGACGTATCAACCAAAAGTATCATGCAAAAAATAAACTCTGTAATTTATCATGACCCGATTGTGAGCGACGTGTTGTCGACACTTTCACTTGTCAGAATCGATCCGGAGAATGAAACGCTAAGTTATACCGGCGCAGGCGACTTGCCGCTGTTGTATTTTAGCTCCAGGGAAAATAAACTTAACAGGATTAGCTCATCAGGCTTGTTGCTGGGGATTAGTAAAGAGGGCGGCTTTGATGAACATTTATTTACCATGCTGCCTGGTGATCAGTTGATCATGATAACAGATGGATTGATAGATAAAGAGACACCGGCAGGAAAGAAAACCGATCTGAACAGTTTTATTGATGAGATTGAAAAATATCTTGGTAAAACCAATTCATTTGCAACCTTAAAACACGATGGCTTTTTGAACGAAAAAGCGAGAGAACAAATTGATGACTGCAGTTTAATATTTATTCAAAAAAAACAGCTAAATGATATTACAAACACATCTGCTTAATAATGCATTAATTGCGGATATCCTGCTTAAAGAGGCGAATTTGGGAAATGCTGAACAATTTAAGTCGGAACTGATGAGCCTGATCAATAAAGGAAATAAGTATGTTATTGTAAACTTTGAACAGGTAATATATGTTGACAGTTCTTTTTTAGGCGCATTGGTATCGGCTCTTAAACTGGCCATGAACAGCGGGGGAGACATTGCCGTAGTTGGCTTAAATAATGACATCAGGTCCTTGTTTCAATTGGTGCGGCTTGATAAGGTGTTCAGGATCTATACAAATACACAGGAGGCTTTAACTGGGGCATAAACGAATTTACTACCTTGAAAAAATTTGTTTTTAACAATGAAACCGAAGGTATTTATCCTTTAACCGTCCAGATCATTAACTATATCCAAAACATAGCAAAAGATATAGTTGATGACGATGCCGGCTTCAGGATAAAAACCATCCTGATTGAACTGCTTACCAATTCGCTCAAGCACATGGGAGATGATGTTACCAGGATCGGGATCGATCTAAAAAACAACAAATTATATATAAGTAAACAGGATAAGGGAAGGCCGCTGCAAATTAATACCAGGCAGGCATTGTTAACATGGCCGTTAACGCACAGCAAATTTGCCCAAAATGAAATTGCTATTTATGGCGATGACTTCGGTACATTAAAAGGGCGGGTGAAAAACAGTAACCAATTAGAGTTTTTTACCGAAGACCTTGATGTAAGGTATATTAACAAGGAAACCATTATGGGATTAAATGAACATTATGGCCTGATGATCATTGCACGTGCCAGCGATGCGTTTAACTACAAACATAAACCTGATACAGGCGTAAATACTTTTACCTCGATAATTGAACTTAAACAGCGTTAGGCATTTCTGCGTAATTTCTGTAGTGTTTCTTGATGGGGTAAGAAAAATTTTGCATGGGTGGCGAACTACAGCGACCGGGAGAACGACTTTCGGCAAAGTAATTATATTATTCGGCAATTAATTATCACTCCCGTTTTCGCTATTTTACAATTTCTCCTTCGTTTACCGGTTCTGCAGGAGCATTATCGTGCGGTGTATGAATAAACTTTTTGTTTGCTCCTTTTAACTTAAACAGCAGTAAAAACATGGTAAAAAATATAAGCGGCAGTTTAAGCATGGCTTCTAAAAGTTTCCTATTATAAAACGATGTTGGTATGGCAACTAAGATACCAAGGTAACAAGCCACTGTTGCCCCAAGCCACAAATGCCAATGCGGGCCTATGCCCGGAGTAAAAAAAGAGATCAATAGCATAAAAGGCATCAGGCCAAGCATTAATACGCGCGGCAGAATGGCCATCTGATAAATCTCATTCACGTAATCAAAATTGCCGCGGAAAAATTGGGCCGGCGCGGTAGCTCCATACTTTTTAAGCAAGTTAAACTGAGCTGAAAGCCAGCGCTTACGCTGCTTTTCAAACACTGCGGGGTTACTCACTTTTTCATCGTAGATATACGCTTTTTCTGCATAAGCAACATGGATCTTATCACGGGTCAATAATAAGCCCATTTCCTTGTCAAACCCGCCCACGGCATCAATACGCGACATTACATTTACAAACAGGTTGTACTCCAAGGCCATACCCGAACCTATAATGGCTGCCGAAAAATTAAACAACTGCTGCGATTTTCTGAAAATATGATTGTTAACTTCTTCGCTCACAGCATCAAGTATTGCTACCTGTGTGTTTGAGTTTTTTGCTACCCTATGGCCCTGCACCACACGATGACCTGCCTGCAGATAATTATTGATCTGGTGCAGGTAATCAGGCGCGGCAATGTTATCAATATCAAAAACAACGGCGGCATCAAAACCGGCTGCTGTATTTTCAATGGCTTTGTTCAGCGCCTTTGATTTGGTGCTGGTTTCAAAAACCACCTCTACTACCTGCAAAGGCATCTGCTTTAATTTAACAATAGTCTCAGGCTTCATGGAGTCGGCTATCACACAAACCGTGAACATATCTTTAGGGTAGTCGATAGTTAGTGCCGCCGCCGCCGAGTTTAAAATAATTTCATCTTCTTTATAAGCACAGATATAAACTATGAATTTACTGAGTGCGGTGGCTGTGGCAGGCGGTTTGATGGGGATTAATTTTCCGAGTACCGAAAATACAAACAGGTACAGGCTATATACTCCAAGGTATATAAACAGCAAAATGGCGATTAGGGATGCTATGAATTTAATGATTTCCATGTGTTTTATTGCTAAACCCTGTTTGTATTAATTAGCAGCAGGTTTGTATTATTAAAAATTAACTTTTCCGTTTATTGTTCAAATTTGTTGCCAGCAAACTTTTGATCTCTGTTATACGGTGCTCCCATGTATTTTGTGCGGCTATTTTTAATCTTTTTTGTTGTAAAAAAGGAGTGTCGTTTAACGATAAATTAAGGGCAGCAGAAAATTCATCAACATTTTTGCAGATATATACGCTGTCGCCGGTAAACTCTTCTAAATCTTCGTTAAAATTAGTGATCACTACCGGCCGGCCCGATCCCAGGTATTCAAATAACTTAAGCGGGAAAATGGAACTGCTTACATCATCTTTTTTGAAGGGGATAATAGCAACATCAAATCCCTTAAGCACGGCAGGCAACTGCTCATAGGGTACTGCTCCTTTTTTGAAAATATTAGGCGCGTTAAAAGCAGGATTATTCTCATAATCTTTACCAACCGGCCCTACAAATACAAAGTTTTTATCGGCGTTTTGTTCGAGTAGCTGTGTTAATAAATTATAATCAATACGTCGTTCAATATTGCCGAAATAACCGATTATCGGTTTAGGGATATCAAAAAGGATATCTGCCACAGGCAACGCCGGATCCAGCGCTTTTTGACTATGGCCGATGTCGGCTGCATTTGGTACGAAGTACGAGTTAGGGTTAAGTTTTGCTTTTGCATTGCGCAACTCTTTACTGGTGCTGATCACCAGGTCCATATCTTTAACCAATATATCTTCGGATATAAGCCCATGACGGATCTGGTATTCCTCAATAAGGGGATCAACGCAATGATAAACTTTTAATAATGGTTTCAATTTCAACAACCGGTGCATGGTTGGATAGTAAAACGCATAGGAGTTGATAAAGATGTAGTCCTTTATTTCAAGGCTTTTAATAATCTTATTAAGCCTCGCTGCTACAATTCGTTCGTTCACCTTCACGGCCAGCCGATAGACAGCTCCTTCCGGTAACGAATTAATCGACGGCACCGGAGCCGTAATGATGATCTTTAAATTAGGGATTTCTGTTTGGATAAAACTATTTTTGGGAGAAAAGAAGTGCGGCTTGCGGGCCTTATAGCCCGGCGTATTTTTAAACTGGATATAATCTTTCCAGGTGTACGGCCTGTCAACATAATACACGTAGTTATCTTTGGCCAAATGTTTGGCCATAGTATAGTTTGTTGATTCGAGGCGGCTATCAAACTGCATTTGCGAAAATATTACGATATGCCGATTTTTAAGCTCCATATAACTTAATTATTCAGTTAGTCGTTTTCCTTTTATTTTGCCCATCACAACACCTATAAGCTCTTTTAGTTCGATGTAGCCTAAAACAAAGATGTCGGATATTTTAAACTGAAGATGTTTTTTTAATGCCCAGTACCCAAATATAGCGCCGGTAGCAAAGGTAAAGATAGAAGCAACTGCTACCGCATACAGGTTGTGGAATATGAGAATCCCCGTAAAATCGCCTATTACGTTAACTGTTAGCATCAGGAACACTTTGATCATGTTAAGATGTGGTTTGTTAATGATGTCAAGGGTGATCCCGAAAAACCTGTCGATAGGCAACAGCATTACATAACACATAAAAATCCTGAAGATATTGCCTGCATCAGAATGCTGGTATTTTGCACCGAAGAGAAGTCCAATAATAAGGTCAGCAGCAACGAAACAGATAACAGCGATAGGGGTAAGCGCTATGGTAAGCATGCCCGTATATTTTTTCATGATATAGGTGACATATTTTTGATCGCCGCGCTGTACAGCTGCCGACATTACCGGCAATGCGGTAGAAATGAAAGCCCTGAGCGGGATTTCAAAAATCTCCATAAGTCGTTGCGGAATGTAGTAAACAGCCAACAGGTCGGGGCTGAACATAGGCTTTACGATAAACGTATCGGAGCTCCTGAGCAGGTACGAACTTATAGACGTGCCTACACTGTATTTACCAAAATGGGCCATTTGTTTTATTGTAGCCCAGTTTTTGTATGCTATGGTTTTTACCTTAGCCCAGCCTGTAATAATGCAAATAACGCTGCTTAACAGGTTAGCTGTAAAGTAACAATATATAGTTGTTTCAAAGTTTGATTTGCTTGCAACGGCAACGGCAACCACCAGCGCCAGAAAACCTCCCTGGTTCATTAATTGCAAGGTGAACATTTTATCAAAGCGCTCTTCGGCCTGGAGGGTCCAAAGGCTCACTGCCGAGGGGAGTGTGCAGAAATAAATGAAGCTAAACCATTTAAGCGTAACACCTATATCAGCATCCGGATTGGTGTAAATAAGATAGATCAGGAGATTTACGACGGCAAATACGCAGGTAACTATAAAACCCAGGTACCAGGCAGATCCTGATATGTTTTTCATTTTTTCGGGTGTAGAGCCCGAATAAAATTTTATGACCGATGTTTGCAGAAAACCCGTACGAAAGGTATCGGCCAGTGTAAATACAATCTGGAAAAACACATAGTTGCCAAAGGCGGGTTTACTTAAGCGGCGGGCCAGCAGTGATAATATTACCATTCCCAAAACCGGTAATACGGCGTTGGTTGCCAGTGAAAGCGTGTGTTTGTTTATTAATTTTTTAAATAAACTCATGTATCATGTTTTACGCTTTCTCCCACAATTGTGTTGTAAAATTATATTGTTTTATTACTTTGGCGGGATTGCCAACTGCTACCGAATAAGGCGGGATATCCCTTGTAACCACACTGCCAGCCCCAATAACCGAATGTTTACCTATAGTTACACCGGCGGTTACCACACAATTAGCACCTATCCAAACATTATCATCAATAGTAATTTGTTGGGTGGTTACTTTTTGATGGCGTGGCGGTATACTTACATCCTGATAGCCATGATTAAGGCCGGATATTACAACATGCTGCGCTGTCATGCTGAAATTGCCTATTTTAACCGGGCCAATTATTACCGTACTGATGCCAACGCCTGATCCTTCGCCGATAAATACATCGCCAACGCCGTTATTGATCACAGCGAAGTCTTCCACAATACTTTTTGCGCCAAGGGAAAACTTGTTAAACGGAAAAAGGTCCATCCGTGCATTAAATCTTACTACACTGTTTTTACCCCGGTGATGGAAAAAGCGGTTAAGTATCAGCCTAACCCAAAGCCTTGGCCTCGACTGTCCGGGCGGAATAAGCATCCAGTGGACTAATTTTTTTAACTTGGTATTTGATTTTATGGATGATACAAATGACATCTGCTTAGTTAATTAGTATTGCCCCTGTACTAGTTTTTTTTTAATTGCTCCTGTTCCTGGTCGTCAAGGCGCTTGCATACTACAAGGATGGATATGGCCAGGTAGAACAGGATGTTTGATGGGTATTGAACGATAGCCTGCTGCGGAAAGTTACCAATATTGAACGCGAACAAGATCAGCAACATAGCCAGGCAGTAGTTTTTAAGTGCAGGGTTTTTGATACTGAAGTAAAAGTTTATCCCCGTTTTAAGCACCACAAAAAACAGTGTACAAAATAAGATGAGCCCGAGCCAGCCCATTTCAACAGCTACGCGCACATAACCACTGTCGGGCGGGAATTTGGCTAACATGGAATTTGGTGAGAACTTACGGCCCCAAACGCCTACAGAACCTAAGCCGCCACCAATAGGGTGGGAAAGGATATAAGGCTTGATCCTCCTTTGATTTTCAGCACGGACGTTGTAAGATGCGTCATCGGATGGGTTAAAAGCTGTTTGAAACCGCTTGATCAATGGGTTGGAGGTCGGCATTACTATCAAAATGCCGAGCATGCCTCCTGCCACAAGGGTGAAAAATAAAACCCGTTTGTTGAAGTTTAAAACGGCCAGCATGGAAAGCGCTCCCGGTACCAATACATAGGCAGCTCTTGTACCGGAATAGAGCATAACATATAAGAAGAAAGCAGCTATAAAGCCCAGTAATACTTTGCGTTTAACAGGTAAATTGCCCATGATAAGCACAACACAGAGCAATGCGCCTATAACCATGTTGTATGAAAATGTAACAGGGTCAGAGAAGATGGCAAATTTACGCATATGACCGTTGATGAACAACAAGCTTACACGGGTAGGGTCAGAATACAGGTATCGGCGCTCGAATGAAAAAAAACCTATATTTTCTTGTTGAAAAGCAGAAATTCCCGCCAGTATATCCAGCAATAACCAAAGCTTTAAAAGCGTTTTTATAAACTTTACCGTGCGGATCTGGTAAACAAAAACAAAGTACATCAGCATAATGAAACCCACAGTCCGAACGGTATAAATCCAGGCCAGCCGTGATGCGGCTGCTGGGTTTACAAACTCAAACATATTGTAAGCCAGCCATACCAATATCATGTAGCTGATAGGATTTTTAAAATAGGTCCAGTTTTGTTCGGCTCGCTGTTTTATAAAAAAACCAAGGATAAGCAGATAGGTGGTTACATCCATCAATGTACCGATGGGTACTCCGCTTGGTAATAATTCAGCAATGTAACTGATAAAAAATGCACCTATGATCAGCGCGCAAATTCCGAATTCAGGATAAACGGTAATGGCAAATACAATGGGTAAACCTATAGTTATCGCTAAAACAGCACCTACGCCTATAAATCCAAGCTTATAGGTTAAAAAACTTATCACAAGTGAGATAATCAGCAGAAAAAACAGGGCAAACGGATGCGAAAACTTTTGAATCAGAAGCGCTTTCCAAAAGTTTTGCTTAATTTCAGTATTACCTGTTGGTTCATTGCGCATGAAGTAGTAAGTCTTTTTATAAATTTACAGGAACAAGATCTTCACAGCCCATACAAATACACTGATAAACGCAAATACTATAGCCGCTTTGCGTGTTTTTTTTTGAAGCGGACTTAAATCTCCAAACGGATCCTTTACAGGTTTGGGAGGGTCAATTCTCATTTTAAGTAACGTTAAGTATATGAACCGGTGTTGCGCGCTTCGTTCAATTAGGAGCGTTTTTCTTTGTTCTGATTGTATTCGGTTTTATTGAGTACCCAGCCGGCAAACTTGTTTTCGAGCCCTTTTAAATAGGTTATGTGCTGTTTCTGAATATTGTTTATTTTCCTGTTGGCTTCAAATACAGCTATTGTTTTGTTTGTAAACAATAACCATTCTTTGGATTTATTAAGCGCGGTAAGTGGGGCAGTATCAATAATCACAATATCGTATTTATTCCGCAGCTCGTCAAATTTGCTCTTTACAAAGCCTTCGCTGCCAATTTCAAGCAGGGTTACATCACCTCCGCGGTTGCCTAAAACGGTAGTGTTTGAACTGCTGAGCTCGGGTTGGCCAAATTGGCTGTTTTTAAAATAATCTTCAAGGTATACCTGCGGCTGAGCGGTATTACTTATCGTGGCGTTATTGAAGTTGCCATCAATTAACAACACTCTTTTGTTAATCATGGAGTAAGAGTACGCCAGGCTTATCGCCAGCAGTGTTTTACCTTCGCCAGGCTCAATGCTTGTTATGGCTAAAATTTTTTCACCTTTTAATTCCTGGTCAATCTCAAACCGTATAGAGCGCAACAGCTCTTTAAAGGTTTTCATTTTTTCACGGTGCTCCACATCCCACAGCTTGCGCAGATCGAGATTCTCACCGCTGATCTTATTCAGATAGCCTAATAACGGTAGCTGGGTTTTATTAACCAGTTCGGTAGGGCTTTTAATGGTATCATCGATGTAAAATAATACGAACAGCCAGAAGAGACAGGCAAATAAACTGCCCATGCCGCTTAATATAATAAGCAGCATTTTTTTTGAAGGTTGGGCCACGTCCGGCTGGGCCATCTCAATCTGGACCAGTTTTATTGAAATGCTTGAACGCAGGTTAGTTTCATTGTATTTGTTCAATACATCAAGGTATTCTTTACCTGCAATATCAATATCAAAATAAAGGGTTTTTACTTTCGCATCAAACGGAACCAGGCGGGAGAATTTAGCATTAAGGTTTGTGAGCTCGTCATTTATTGATTTAACGCTGTATTTAGCCAGATCGCGGGAAATCTCAAGACCAAGCTTTTGTTTAACCTGATCCTCTTTGGCCACAAGCGGATTGGTAATGTATTTATCAGATGTTAAATTTACCTGATTTGAGAGCTGTTTCTGTAACGAATCAAGAGATTCTTTATATTTATTATTAAACCCGCTGCGTACATACTGATCTTCGAGTATATGTAATTGGTCCTGAGTGGAAATGATAGCCTGGTTGTATTTGTTGGTTATCGACTCAACATATTTCCTTTCATCGGGTGAGAACTTTCGGACGATAGCATCAATGGCGCCCTGATTGGATATTACATCCTTTTCGGCCTGCAATTTTCTGTCATTGTAAGTCATGATCTGGCTAAAAATCGCTTTGGACTGCTCATCCAGGTTCAATACACCGTTTTGAATTTTATATTGCTGTAATTCGCTGGTTTTTTCACTCAGCGCCTTACGTTTGGTATCTAACAGATTTGATAAAAAATTTACTGCATTTGATTCATTTTGCTTTACGCTTTGGGTATAATAGTCGATAAACTGTTTGCATAATGTATTCACTACAAACGCCGAAAGCTGAGGGTTTTCTGAATTAAAACTTACAGAAATAAAATCACTGCTTTCTTCACGGTAAATCAGCAGGTCTTTTACGATGTTACGCTCATCGTATTTCATTGACCTGAGCAAACCAATAAGTGAGTTCTCGGTTTTATCATAAACAGATAACGGTTGAAGGGTGGCAAATTTCTTTTTAAAAATCGCTAATACGTTATCCTTTTCATAAGGCCGCAATTCAAGTAATTCCTTACTTTGTTTACGAAAGGGATAAGGATCGCTCAGGTCATGGATCATGAGCGAATAAGAAACCTGGTCAATAAGTTTCTTTAGCTTCATGATCGCCATGAGGTTACTGAATTCGCGATAAACCTGTTGCTCTTGTACGTTCGTTGTCGGATCCTGATCAAGAAGATGGCTGGAGGCGTCAACTATGCCGGTGGCTATTTCCGCATGCGACTGGTAATTATCAGGTAAGTTTTTTACCAGGAAAAAAGAAGTGATTACTGCTACAAGCGGTATTATTATCAGTACAGTTCTGTATTTCTTTAGCAGATTGAAAAAATTGCCTATCTCCATCTTTTACTTAACGTCTTCTAATTTAGTACCCAATAATTCTTCAAGATTGGTTTTGGCTGTAAATGTCGATAATTCAGCTTGTACTTTAAAGGCGTTTTGGCTGTATAAGGTGGTAAGCTGTTCATTATAGATCTGAAAAGTTGTTTCGCCTTTTTGAAACGCGTATTTTAATTGCTTAACAGCACTTTCGGCATCAATTACGGCATTTGCCCGCAGCCTTAGTTCGGCCTGTGCTGCCAGATAAGCAAAGTAATAGCGTTTAACCTGAGCTTCAAGGCTTAACATATACTCGGCCTGTTGAAACTCTGCTGCTTTGTAAATTTCTTTCGTTTGCCTGATAACTCCCGGCCTCGAAAACAGGTGTCCTATGTTTAGCGACAGGCTTATTTGATAACCTTTAAATATGGTTGGCTGCGAAATGTTGATAGATGTTTGCGGACTATAAATGTAAGATGCAGTTAAACCATCGAGCCATGAAAACACAGCTGAGTTATAAACGGCTTTGGCTGCATTTACCTGACTTTGACGGGATTTTACTTCAGGGTAATTTTTTTTTGCAGTTGCTACCAGTTTTTCAAGAAAAGGATAGTTAATGTCACTTATAAATGAAGTTTGCTGCGCATGTACGCGGGTGGTAAATAAAAGAGTAATTATAAAAATATAAATGAGCGTCAGTTTCAGGGGCATATAGTTATACTTTTTCTTTTTGGAATAATGCGGGTACTGTACCGGCAATAATTTTTAAATCTAACCAAATAGAATATTTCTGGGCATAAAAATTATCTAATTTTTTCCTTTCACGTTCAGACATGTCTTCCTTACCGCGCTTGCTGATCTGCCATAAGCCCGTTAAACCGGCAGGGCCAAGAAAACGCATCGACCACTCGTTAGAGGTAAGCATCTCGGCCTCATATAAAGGCAACGGCCTGTTACCAACTACCGACATATCGCCCCGTAGTATATTGAATAATTGCGGTAATTCATCAAGACTTGAATTGCGTAAGAAATTACCCAGCTTAGTAATACGTGGATCATTCTTGATTTTAACAAAGGCAACTTTATTGTCACCACCTTCGGCGGCATATTGATTATTTTCGGCAGATAACTTGGCCAGCAGTTGGTCTGCATCTGTACGCATCGACCTGAACTTATAAAAATCAAATACTTTATAACCTGTACCTACGCGTTTGCTTTTGTAAAATACAGGACCTTTTGAGTCCAGCTTAATCAAAATAGCAACTATTAGCATAACAGGGGATAATACAAACATCATACCGCCCGAAATTACCAGGTCGATGAGGCGCTTACCTGCCGGCATTTTATAAGTCGTATCAACTACTTTTGAAAGCTCAAGCAATTTTGGCTTTATCAGTTTAAAGCGTACTAAAAAGTTAAGCCTTTCGCGCAGGTCACTTATGGCAAACGGTTCGCCATAAAAGTCATGCACCTTTAATTTAATGGCTTTTTGCCTTAAAGTTTTATCATTTTGTGATGAAAGGAGCACAATAATTAAACCATTGAGAAGAAAGCTTTGCTTAACTTCTTCAACCATTTTAATCCATTTACCTTCAGCATCAACTTCAACCAAAATAATATCAGGAACGGATAAAATAGATTGCTCGCCTAAATAATCATTCAGTTGGTCAATAGAGTTGTTGTACGCAATTTTAAAGCCTTCATTTAGCCCAGCAGAAATCATTTCCTTAAACTCGGTGCCGGCGTAGGCTACCCTGATATTAGAACCTGAACTTTCGTTCCAATCAGATGTTTGGTGATTCATAAACTTGTAAAACTTGATTAATGGCTGTTTTTAATGCAGTTGGGTTAAACGGCTTGTGAATGTAGGCATCAACCTTAAAGGGCATGTTACTTACCTGGGCATCAAGATCATGGGCTGCCGATAGCAATATAACAGGAATTTCACGATAAAAGCCACTGATTTTTACGTTTTTAATAAAAGATTGGCCGTCAAAATAAGGCATCTGGAGGTCGGATATAATCAATTCGGGCATGTTGCCATCTTCGAGCCAGCTAAAAGCTTCGATGCCGTTATTTTTAACTACAATATCATATTCTTTTGATAGAATGAAGTTGAGCAGTTTTAGGATACTCAAGTCGTCATCAACTATAAGTAGCGTTCTTTTCATACTTAATTAATTGGGGTTGTTTATAAAAGAGAAGCAAGTATTTTATTAATCAGTTTGTTGTATGTTATTATTATTTATTGTAAATGCTGATATGTCAAAAAAAATATAAATTTAATAAATGTTATTAATGAAAAGGAAATGGTTTATTAGCCGTTTTTAACTAACAGCTAAATATAAAATAAATAGCCTGACAATTAACACGTTTTGTTTTTCATTGTAATGGTATGCAAAAAACATTCCTCAAATAAAAAAACAGCCGAAATCAAAGGCTTAGTAGGCTTTTATACGGTTAATATATAAAATGGTTGTGAAAAATTGCGATATTAACGGAAAGTTAATAACCGTCGAGGAATTTATTCCCACGGCGGGTAGCTGTAATTCCCCAAAATGGGATTTAATTTTATACCGGGTATAGGTATTTATAGCGCTACTTTTCTATCACGGATAAAAAATTTCCGGCAGGGTCTTTAAACCAGGCTATTTTGGGGCCGCCGTCAAGAAAAAGGCCTTTTTCGTTTGTCTTAAAATTCTCCTGGTTATAAATCTCAAACTTAACGCCGCGTGCGCTGAGTTCGTCAATTGTTTTTTCCACATCATCAACCGGGAAATTCAAAATGGTGAAGGTAGCCGGGGTATGGTTGGGCTTAGTGTATATTAATATTGGGGTACTGCCTGTAATATTAAGGTTAAGTAAACCTTGCATTTCGGGTACATCACTTACATCTAAACCAAGTACATCAGCATAAAACGCCCTGGCTTTAGCTGTATCATCTACCGAAAATCCGCTGAATGCTTTGCTGTCTTTTAACATGATAATTGGCTTTATGTTACTGATACTACCTTGCTTTTTAATAATTTGTTTTGTAAAAGTGAGTTTAGTCTTCCAAAACCTCGGCACGGCAACCTAATTCCTTTAAAAAATTAATGAGCGAATAGGCGCATAATGTACCGCTGTCGCACTGTACCCGCAAAATCCGGTCACAATCATCAAGATCGAAATTGGCTTTATGGTTGCCAAACGTGGTGTGGATGGCATTCAAAAGCATATTAGCCTGGCGGCGTTTATTTACATTGGTTTTAAAAACTTCTACTATCATAAGCCTGTTTTGGTTTGTGCCTAAAACCTTTGATTGAACAATAGAAATGTTTGATTTTTAGGGAACGGTGATTGGTTCATCCGCTCCCCTAAAAAATCAATAAATTACTTGGTGGCGTTAGGATTGTGTGTGATCATCCAGTTTATGCCAAACCTGTCGGTAAGGCAGCCAAAATAATCGCCCCAGAACTCATCATGCATAGGCGAAACAGCATTACCGCCTTCGGCTAAACCACTATACAGTTTGTCTGCCTCCTCTCTTGATTCGGCACTGATGGTAAGCGAAAAGTTATTACCCATGGTTACGAATGGCATGCCTCCTTCGCCAATTGCATCTGTGCCCATCAGCATGCTGCCATTGGCAAGGGGGAGTGCAATATGCATAAGCTTATCCTGGTCCTTTTCGGGCGTATTGGCAGCCGCAGGCGAATCTTTAAAGCGCATAATCATTGCAAACTCACCGCCGAATACTGACTTGTAATGGTTAAAAGCTTCTTCGGTATTACCGTTAAAGTTTAAATAAGGATTAATAGCTAACATGATGTGATTGTTTTTATAGATTTATAATTGAGTGATTTTGTGAAAGTAAAATTAAGTCTTGTACCCTAACATAGGAGGGGGCTATCAAGACATGTTAAGGGGTTAATTGCGACATTGTTTCATCGCAAAACACACAAATAGATCAATAAAGAAGGTATTGCCGGTTTTAGCTATTATCCGCCGGCACTCCGTCCGAAACAAATTTATATAGGTATGGTGCCTTATGCGCGCCGCCAGTCCATTTTTTTGCCACCCGCTCCAAAATACCCAGCCCCAGCATTTTACGCTGAAAAGCAGCGCGGATCAGTTTTTTGTTAAGTATAGTTTCGTAGAGCGATTGCAGGTCGCCCATGGTAAATTCCTCGGTCATGAGGTTAAAACCTATCAGCTTTTGGTCAAGCTCATTCTGTAGGGTTTCCAGCGCTTTGTTAATAATTTGCCGATGGTCCTGCATCAGCACAGGCAGTTCATTCAGACTGTACCAGTCGCAGCTATCAGATATTTCATCGGGTGTGGGGATAGCCCTGGTAAAATCGACAAGCGCATAGTATCCCACCGAAATAAAACGCTTTAATAACCAGTGATCAGCGGGTGGGTTATAGCCACGGGCCTGCATAATGGCCTTAAGCGGTCCGGGATCGTACCGGCTGTAATTGCCAAAAACATAAAACTGTTCAAGGTAGATGTTGGTTAAAGCCGTTCGGCTTTGAAGTACCCGCCGCGCCGCTTCGTTCACATCCTCATTATCATGAATAAAGCCGCCGGGAAGCGCATATAGCCCGGTATTTTTATAAGCCAGCAGCAATACCTTTAATTGGTTGTCATGAAAACCAAAAATAACTGTATCTATAGCAAGACCTGGTAGAAAACCCTCGCCCGCGATGTTATTTTCCAGTTGGTGAAACTCTTTATTCATGTATCGTAATAAAACAAAGGCACAAGTAAATAAAAAAAATTGACAGCCATCGAAAAATAATTTATTATTGTAACAAATTGATACAATAAGGGTCGAATCTCAAAAATATCCATCAATTAAACCAGACTAACCAAATACCAGTAATGAAGAAACCAATTTTAGTAATGCTGTTGCTTGCACAAGTTGCCTCGGTAAAAGTAATGGCGCAGCTATCGGCAAACAAAACCACCGTTGAGAACGGTGCGCTTGAGGGTACTCGCGGAGCATCAAACGTATTAAGTTTTAAAGGTATTCCGTTTGCGCAGCCTCCCGTGGGCGATTTGCGCTGGAAGGAGCCTCAGCCCGCCAAAAACTGGGAGGGTACATTAAAGGCCGATCATTTTGGCCATAACCCCATGCAGAAGCCCATTTTTGGTGATATGGGTTTTCGTTCATCAGGTATGAGCGAAGATTGTTTATACCTTAACGTATGGACATCTGCAAAATCAGCCAAAGAGAAACTGCCTGTATTGGTTTATTTTTACGGCGGGGGGTTGATGGCCGGTGATGGTTCTGAGTCGCGCTATGATGGTGAAAGCATGGCAAAAAAAGGGATTGTAGCTTTAACTGTTAATTACAGACTTGGTGTATTTGGCTTTTTTTCGCATCCCGAATTAACTAAAGAGTCACCTAACCATTCGTCGGGCAACTATGGGTACCTTGATCAGCACCTGGCCTTGCTTTGGGTACAAAAAAATATAGCTGCCTTTGGCGGCGATCCCAAACGGGTTACCATTGCGGGTGAATCGGCGGGGTCTATCTCGGTATCGGTGCAAATGGCTTCACCTTTGTCAAAAGACCTGATTGCGGGTGCTATTGGCGAGAGTGGCGCAGGGATCAAGCCAACGCTTTTCCCCATACCATTAGCTGATGCCGAGCAAAACGGCGTTAAGTTTGCTGCTAACGAGAAAGCAAATACCCTGGCTGATCTGAGGGCCATACCCGCCGAACAATTGCTGAACGATGCTTTTAAACCGGGTACACCGCCAATGTCGGCCACTATTGACAATTACCTGTTGCCAAAATCGTTGCCTGAGATCTTTATGGCGGGCGAACAGGCCAAAGTTCCTTTGTTAGTGGGCTGGAACTCGGCCGAAGTGCCATTCCAGTTCATGATGCGTGGCGATGCGCCAACGCTTGAAAATTATACCAAAACGCTGAAACAATTATATGGCGACAGGGCAGAGGAAGCATTGAAACTATACCCGGCTGCTAATGACGGGGAGGTGATCAAAGTTGCAACCGACCTATCAAGCGACCGGTTTATCGTATACAGCACCTGGAAATGGGCCGATTTGCAGGTACAAACAGGAGGGAAGCCGGTTTATCGTTACCTGTTTTCACGGGTTCGCCCGGCCATGGTGGCTTCTATGGGGAATGCCACCCCGGGGCTCGCCGGTGGTGTGGTTAAGGGCGATGCCGCAAAACCGGCCCCGAAAATGCCGCCACCTGTGGGTGCTGCCCATGCTTCAGAAATTGAATATGCCATGGGAAACCTGGCCGGGAACAAAACCTATGCCTGGACACCCGATGATTTCAAAGTATCCGAAACCATGGAAAACTATTTTGCCAACTTTATAAAAACTGGCAACCCTAACGGCGCAGGCTTGCCAAAATGGTCGGCAATTAAGGATAACAATCATGTTAAATTCATGAATATTGATGTTAATAGCGAGGAGATGCCGGAGGTTAACCGGGCGCGCTACCTGTTTTTGGATAAAGATTACATGAAATAAGAAATAAGATTTTTTCAGACAAATGGGCTGGCTCCTGTGATTTTTCGCAGGGGCCTTTTTTGTGGATCAATATCATACATTTATATAATGAAGTTTTGTCCGGTAAAAAGCGTGTTATCCAAATGGTTGTTAACTGCCATTATAATACCTGGCTTTTTTACTTTTTCAGGGCTTACTGCCCAAACTGCAGATAAGGTAGCTCTACCTGATACAACTTTAGTTGTCAGTTTTGTAAACAGGGTCTCAAAATCATTATCATATAAAGCTGCTCTTAAAACGGCTAAGCGGAATAATCGTTCAACTTTTATTTCCGGGGATAGCTGTCCTGCTGCGTTAAGCTTTTTGCATAGCAGGAAAGCCGATGTCAACATTAAACAAACTTCGAAATTGTTTATACCCGGCAGACTCAACAAACAGGCTCTTTTCAATAAAGATTTCAATCCGGATTTAGGCGATGCCGATAATTCCCTCATAGGATAATTCTTCCTTACTGATTACCCAATGTGGTAATCATTCCCATAAATTATTTAGGAACAAACCTAAAAGGATAATACCTGTCGTTTATTTTCTGAGATCGAAATGAAAAGACTTAAAAAGTTCATAAGGCTTTGCGGGCTTATATTGTTTATGGCATTGGCCACTGCCGGGATAGGTATATTGGGCGTAGCGCCCACTTTAACTAAAGACAGAAAGCTGTTTGTAGATATGCACCCCAAAACAGAATTGGTAGAAAAAGCCGAAACCGACCAACGCGTAGCAGATAACTTATTTTAACATGAAGTTGATAGCGGCATGGATAAATTGTTAATAGTTATCTTTGCCCTATGAACTATTTTGAATTTTATGGCATCCCCGAATCTTTTAAGGTTGATCAGGCGCTGCTTAAGAAAAAGTTTTACGAGCTGAGCAAGCTTTACCATCCCGATTTTTATGCCAATGAGGATGAAACCAGGCAACAGGAGATCCTGGAGCTATCTACCCTAAATAACAAGGCTTACCATGCGCTTGGTGACCCCGCAAAGCGCTTGGAATACATTTTAAAACTGCATGACCTGGTATCTGAAGGGGCAAAACCACAATTGCCTGCAGATTTTTTAATGGAAATGATGGATATTAATGAGCGCCTTATGGAAGTTGATGATGCAACGCACCTGGCTGCCATAACCGCAGAAACACTTGCTATTGAAGGTGATATGAATGACGAGCTGGCGAAGCTGACCGAAGATTATGAACAGTTGGACGATACCGCGAAGGAAAGCCGCCGGATAGAAATTGCAAATATTTACTATAAACAAAAATATCTGTTGCGAATTAAGGAGAGTTTATCTACATTTGCAGCCCGCTTGTAAGGAAAGACACTTACAACATGCCCAGCTGGCGGAATTGGTAGACGCGCTGGTCTCAAACACCTGTGGGAAACCGTGCCGGTTCGACTCCGGCGCTGGGTACATTTTTAGGCAAGTTGTCAATTTTATTGGCAACTTTTTTTATGGGATAAATTTTAAACCTAAACCGGCAAGAGAAAATATAGGTTTAGTTGAACAAATTCAGGCATTCTCATTCAAAGCTTGAAAGATTCTGATCATTTTTTTACCGTCGTCTGCAAAAGTTATTCTATAGAGAAGTGGTATCGGAGTTTTAGAGGGTAATCGGCTTTTTCTCGAAAATTATCTTTATTAATTGATACGGATTGATAACAAATTGATAATCAGTGATTGTTTTTTGTTGTGGTTAAAATGTTCATTTGTTAGGCACTTCCAATTGTGCCTACAAACCAATTACCAATTATTAAATCATTTAATGATGAAGAAAACAATCCTCATGATCCTGACGCTGTGCGTCATTGTTTTTTCCTGCAAAAAGAATGCGGAAATCAAATCCCACGACTTAAAAACCGATTTTAATCCCGGTAAAGCTAACAAGTCATTCTCGGTAAGCGCCACAGCCAAAGCGCCCCTTTACTGGAATCCTTATGAATACAATATTGTTCATGACAGTTATATCCCGGAAAATGAGTGGCAGGCCAATATTGATTGGGTAAATACCAATCTGAAATCATACGGTTATAATATGGTGTGTATTGATGGCTGGGGCGATGACGGATCATACAATGCCGACGGTTACCGCACCAAGCATGCCAGCCAATGGGCGCATGATTATGCCTACTGGTCAGGCTATCTCCAGCAGCGGGGCATGACGTTGGGTATGTACAATAACCCATTATGGGTTAATAAGGCCGCTGCCGACGCGGGTGTGAAAGTTAAAGGGACAACTATTCCTTTGTCCAGCCTGATCAATACCGGTGAGAATTCTACATGGTTTAATTGGGTACAGGTAAATAATCCGGGAGCCGAACAATACGTAAAAGGCTATATCCAGTATTATGCTGATATGGGTGTGAAATATCTGCGGGTTGATTTTTTATCTTGGTTTGAAACAGGTCAGGATCAAAACCTGGGCAGGGTAGGCCCCAGCCGACCTAAGGCAGATTATGAAAAAGCGCTGAACTGGATGAAGCAGGCCTGCGACTCAAATGGGATATTTTTGAGTCTGGTAATGCCGAACCTGAAAAACGAAGGTGAGCTGGAAAAAGTGTACGGTAACATGATCAGGATAAATGATGATGCGGGCTTTGATGCCGGATGGGGACGTTTTAACAGCCTGAACCGTGGTACAAGAACGGTAGACGTATGGTCGCAGTATGACAATGCTTTTGATGGATATACCTATTGGTCAAAACTGTCAGGACGGGGCAGCCTGATCCTCGATGGTGATTTTATCAGGCTTAATAAGTTTGCCAATGATGATGAAAAGAAGACGGTGATTTCTTTAAACCTGATGGCAGGGGGGCCGGTATCAGTCGCAGATCAGTATAACTCAATAGGCAGTAACTTATGGTTATATCAAAACGCCGAAATGCTTGCCCTTAATCAGGACGGCTTTGTAGGTAAACCAATTAGCAACGACCCTACTAACGTGTCAAGCCAGGTATGGAAAGGACAGATGAGCAATGGCGACTGGTTGGTAGGCCTATTCAACCGCGAGGATAACGCCCAAACGCGGAGTCTTAATTTTACGACTGATTTAGGTATAACCGGTAACGCAGCTGTGAGGGATCTGTGGCTGCACAGTAATTTAGGCTCGATGGGTATGTATTCGGCCAGCGTACCTGCGCACGGTTGCGTTATTCTGAAAATCGTGCCTGAAATAGTTTCTGGCGGAGTTTACAAGATCGTTAACCGCAATAGCAATAAGGCGCTTGATGTTTACCAACAGTCTACTGCCGATGGTGCTGTTATTCATCAATGGGATTATCTTAATGCAAACAGCCAACAGTGGAAGCTTACCGGTGCGGGCAATGGTTATTTCACCCTCACTAATATAAACAGCAATAAAAACCTGGACGTTTATCAACAAGGGACTGCCGATGACACGCAGATACACCAATGGACGGCTTCGAATGTTAACAGCCAAAAATGGACGCTTGTAAGTGTTGGATCGGGATATTACAAAATAGTAAACCTCAACAGCGGGAAGGTGCTTGATGTATACGGCGCTTCAACTGCCAACGGAGGCCTGGTTAAGCAGTTTACCTATACTGGTGGTAATAACCAGCAATGGGTTGTTACGAGGTTACAATAGACTACCTTTTTGCAGATACCGCCGGATTTTTTCCGGTGGTATCCTTTTTTATCTTTATTGATCGCATTTTAATTTGTTAACATATACAGAAGGACTGACACCAAATTGCCGCTGAAAATCACGTGAAAAATTGGTAGGCAAGCTATAACCGATCATATTGGCTACCTCATTTATTTTAAGGTCACCTTCGGCAAGCAGTTCCGCACCTTTTTTTAAACGCGAAAGGTTGATAAGCTCATTTGGCGTCATATCCGATATCCCTTTGATCTTGCGGTAAAGCGTTGGCCTGCTCATGTTCATCATGTTTGATAGCTGGTCTACGTCAAGGTCCATATCGGTAATGTTATCATAAATCACCTTATTTAGCCGGTCCAGGAAATCCTTATCGGCTTTTGAAACCGCTATGCCTTTGATATGCGTAAGTGGCGACCCCGCGAAATATTGCTTCATCATGTTGCGGTTCATCAGCAGGTTGCTCATTTGTGCCTGAAGGTGCTCAAATGCAAAAGGCTTTTCGATGTAGGCGTCTGCGCCAACTTCCAGACCTTCGATTTTTGAGTTAAGGGAGTTTTTTGCCGTAAGCAGAATAATTGGGATATGACTGTATTCAAGGTCGGTTTTAAGCTTCCGGCACAACTCGATACCATCCATCACCGGCATCATGATATCGCTGATCACCAGGTGGATATTCTCCTTTTTTAGTATTTCAATGGTTTCGGTCCCGTTATAGGCTTTAAATATACGGTAGGTAGTTGCCAGCTCACGTTGTAGGTAATTGATGATCTCCTTGTTATCCTCAACCAGCAAAACAGATGGCTTATCTTTTTCGTTTTTTTGATCGTTTACCATAAGCTCTTCGGTTGGTAAGGTAACCGATTCATCGGCCATTTCAAGGTTGATCTCTGTTTCCTGGTGGATAGGCAGCGATAGCAGGAAAATATTCTGGCTGTTCATCGAGGGCTTTAATTCAAGGGTGCCTTGGTGCAGCAAAGTTAATGAGCGGGCCAGGGGCAGGCCAATTCCGGTACCGGCCTCTTTTTCGGTTTCTTTAATACGATAAAAAGGTTCAAATATCTTTTCTTTCAACTCTTCGGGAACCAGGAAACCATCATTGCGAACTTCAATCCTAAACATTTCGTCTTCACTGCTAAAGGGCAAAAGCTTGATCGCTACGGTAGCCGAAGCGTATTTAATGGCATTATTGAACAGGTTGCCCAGTATCTTTTTCAAAGCCTCATGATCAACAAAAGCGTGCAATGTTATCCTCGGCAGTTCAAGCCTATAACTTATTTCCTTTAATTCGGCCGCAGGCTTAAAAGTGTTATATACCTCTTCAAGCAACTCGTTAATATCAGCTTTAGAAAAATTAAGGCTGAACTTGTTGGCTTCGGCTTTTCGGAAATCGAGTAGTTGATTGGTCAAGCCGATCAACCTGTTGGTATTTTTCTTTATCATGGCAAGATTCTCCATCGTTTCGGGGTGATTAATTTCGCTGCTTATCAGTTTGTCAAGGGGCATTTTTATCAGGGTGAGGGGGGTACGGATCTCATGGGCTACGTTGGTAAAAAACTCGATCTTGGCATTATAGATCTCCCGCTCGGTATTGATCTCGATAGTTTCGATACGCCGTTTATTTTTTTCGCTCACGGCCAAATGGTAGTAGCGCACAATTGTTGTTACAATACCCGCTATTACCAACAGGTAAATTGTATAAGCCCAGGAGGTAGCCCAAAGCGGCGGCATAATATGGATTGATAGCTGCACAACCCTGTTATTCCAAACCCCTTCGCTATTGGCGCCTTTTAAGTTAAAAACATAATTACCGGCGGGTAGTTTGGTATAATATATTTTGCGGTTGTTTTTAAACGTTACCCAGGTTTTATCAATACCATCCATTTTGTATGAATACTCGTTCATTTCCGGAATCACAAAGCTAAGAGAAGCTACATCCAGGCTAATATTTGAGCTGTTGTAAGGCAAGGTAATTGAGGGGGTATAAGTAATGGATCGGTTAAGTGCAGAATTAGCACTGCCAACAGTTACATCGGCGTTATTAACCTGTAAACCGGTAATATAAACCGGCGGCACATAGGGGTTCCTGACAAACTTTGAAGGATCAAAACTTACCATCCCCTTAACCGTGCCAAAATACATGGTGCCATCGGCATCACGGAATGACGAGTTATAATTGAACTGCTCCGTTGGCAAACCGTTAACCGTATGATAATTGCTGAATGTGTTATTTTCCGGATCAAACCTGGCGAGGCCTTTCGCCGTCGAAATCCATAATTTACCATTTTTATCTTCCTGTATCCTGAATACCTGGTTATCCGGCAGACCGTTTTCGGTGGTGTAGTTTTTTATCCCGCCTGTTTTGGCATCAAACCTGCTTAAGCCGCCTTCAGTACAAAACCATTTGTTATTGCGGCTATCAATAAACAGGCCATTCACATAATCGTTTAAAATAGTGTTAGTCGCACCTGCCCGCGAACTGATATGGCCGCTTTTACCACTCGCAGTATTTAGATAGTATACGCCGCCGCCATAAGTACTTACCCATAACGTACCATCGTTTTCTTCATGAATGGATTGGATATGATCGGCAAAAAACGGCATCGCGCTAAAAGTATCGTCAGGCCGGTTATAGCTAAACAGCCCATTCCAGGTACCAACAAGCAACTCTCCCTTACGGGTTTTATAAAGAGTGACTATAAAACCGCTGCTGAACGATTTATTGTTTTGCGCCGAGTTGTAATGCTTGATGATTCGCTCTGTGTGCAGATCCATAACATCGAGCCCATGTTCATATGTGCCTATCCAAAGGCGGTCACCGTCGGCCACCAGGCCGTGGATATTGCGGTAAGCCAAGCTGCCGGGCGATTTGCCGGGCATAAAGTGCTTTACGATACCGGTTTTTAAATCTATTTTGTTTAACCCGGCGTCTTCAGTGCCAACCCACAAATTGCCAAATTGATCTTTGGTTATTTCATGCACTATATTGCCGCTGAGGCTGTTTACGCCAGGCTCGGGGAAGTACTTTTTAAAATTATTGTATTGACCGGGGTAGTAATTTACCCCGCCAAAATAAGTACCTATCCAGGTACCGCCTTCGCGATCTTTGTAAATGGCTGAAATGATATTATCGGTGATAGAATAGGGGTTGCTGTATTGTTTTTGTACAACAGTAGTCCGGTTGTTCTTTTTATCAAATATGTAAAGCCCGTTTTCTGTTCCTAACCAGTAGGTATCATCATTTTGATGAAAAATAACATGTACATGGATATCACCTGATTTATATTGGTCATTCAGCGCGTTAGCAATACTGTTGTTCCGGTAGTTGAATAAAACCACCTGGTTCATGGTGCCGATGATCAAAGCAGTATCACCAACAGGGAAAATTTCCTGAACAGTAGAAAATTTGCGCCCCTTGTTAGCGCTTGACAAATCGTATGATGCCAATTGCCTGCCTCCAGCATTGAAGTGTTTAACAAAGCCCTGATTAGTAGCCGTCCATAACGAGCCATCCTTGGCCATGCTCATCGTTACTGTGAGATCGTTTTTTTGCGGGTATGCTGTCAATATGTTGGTATGCTCATCATACAGGTATAGATTAAGGTTCGATATGATCCAGATATGATGCTGTTTATCACCGGCAATATATCTTACCTCGCCGGGTGGGATAAGTTTAAACGGCTTGAATTTTTCAGTAATCGGATCGAAAATATAGATCCCCTTATAAGTACCGACCCAAAGTTTTTCGGTACTGTCTTCATATAAGCTAAAAATAGAGTTACTCCCTATGCTGGTGCTGTCGCCTAATTTGTTGCCAAACAACCTGAACACGTTACCGTCAAATCGGTTAAGGCCATTACGGCTACCATACCACATAAAGCCTTTCTTATCCTGCAAAATGCTGGTAATGGTATTGCTGGATAAACCGTTTTGAACCTGGTAATTTTTAAAATAGTACGTTGCCTGCTGGCTGCGGGCCACAGTAAAACAAAGGATCTGAAACAGGAGGATAAAAGCTTTTTTCAAAATCAAATTATAGTTCAGTAGTTATCAAGGGTACCGCATTTCTGGCTACACGATCAATAAAAGGTTAAACTGGTCATGTAAATATAGCGACATTGCTTGTTTGATATTTCCTGATTTAAACTTTGATACATTTTGAATTTAAATTGAAATGCTGTGATTGCAGCCATGGGTGGCAAAGCACTTACTTAGTGCCAGTTTAAGGCTGCCAGTATCAGCCTGAGCATAAACCAAAAAACAAAACCAATTAGTATGAAGAGAATTTTACATCACACCTTTTTTACGCTTTAAATAAGCCAGTTTAACAACCGATTAAAAAGGCCTCTAATGCCTTTAAAAATAACCTAAAATACCATTTATGAAATTTCGTTTACGAAACTTATATGTTGGCTTGTGCCCTAAAGCTTTAGCCTTCCAACTTATAGCGGCCTGTCTGCTACCCGCTTTTTCAAACGCGGCCACCAATAAAGCACCGACAGCCATAAACGCGGCACAAGCTATACCGGTAGCAGGTAAGGTTACCGATGCCGCCGGCCCAATGCCTGGTGTTGCTGTTACCGAAAAAGGTACGTCAAACGGTACACTTACCGATGCCGCGGGTAACTACAAACTTAATGTTAAAAATCGCAATGCCGTACTGGTATTCAGTTTTGTTGGGTACGTTACCCGTGAGGTAGTGCTGGCCGGTCAGGCGACACTTGATGTAGTTCTGACCGAAAATGTTAAAGCCCTCAATGAGGTAGTGGTGGTAGGTTATGGCACCCAGAAAAAGAAAGATGTTACCGGTGCTGTAACTTCGGTAAATGTAAAAGAAATTGCGGGTCAGCCGGTGCCGGATATTGGCCAGGCCATTGAAGGCCGTGCGGCAGGTGTGCAGGCGGTAACTTCCGGGGCGCCGGGCAGTAACGTTACGCTGAGGGTGCGGGGCGTTGGTACCATTAATAACAGCGACCCGCTATTGGTGATTGATGGTGTACCTACTGATGTGCCCCTTAATACCCTTAACCCCGATGATATAGCATCGCTGGATGTACTGAAAGATGCATCTGCTTCGGCTATTTATGGCTCGCGGGGTGCCAATGGGGTTGTGCTGATCACTACAAAAAAAGGTTCGGCGGGAGCAAGTCACCTCAACGTTAATGCCTTTGCCGGGGTACAGCAGGCAACTAACCTGGTAAAACTATTAAATGCAAGCCAATTTGCCCAACTCAATAACGAGCTGCTTGCCAATAACAATCAATCAACCAACCCTGCTTACGCCGATCCTGCTTCATTAGGGACGGGTACCAATTGGTTAAACGCCTTGTTCACCAAGGCGCCCATTCAAAATTATACGCTATCCTATTCGGGTGGGACTGAAAAATCCGACTACTATGTATCGGGTAGTATCCTTAATCAAAAAGGAATTGTAACAAGTACCGCTTACCGCAGGTATACCCTGCAATTCAACGGTAACGATAAGGTGCTTAAATGGTTGAAGTTTGGCCATAACCTTACCTTAAACCACGATGAAAAACCAAGTGGCTCTTACGATATCCGCGCTACCATGGCCGCCAATCCTGCGCAACCAGTTTACAATGCCGATGGCAGCTACTCCGGGCCGGTTGGTCAGCCGCAGTTTTATGGTGATGTGAAAAACCCTATCGCCACCGCTAAGCTGGTTCAAAATAATACCGAAGGATATAACGTATTAGGTTCTGTTTTTGCAGAGGCCACTATTATTCCCGGTTTAACTTTTAAAAGTACCGCTGGCATCCAGGCTTCGTTTTTCAACAGCCGTACCTGGTCGCCAAAATATAATTACCAGCCGATACCGCAGCCAAATTCTTACCTGGCCGAGCAGTATAATAAAAGCATTACCTACACCTGGGACAATTTCCTTACCTACGATAAATATTTTGGCGAAGACCATCACCTTACGGTTTTAGCTGGTACCGATGCACAAACCAACAGCTACCATTTTGCAGGCGGCAACGTAAGTGGTTTTGCAAGCGATGTTACCCAGCAGCTTAACAACGGAACATTGAATCCGGTACTTAATGGCGATGGCTCGGAATGGGCTTTGCTCTCGTATGTTGGCCGTGTCAATTATGCTTATAAAGACAAGTATTTGTTAACCGCTACCATCAGGCGCGATGGCTCATCACGCTTTGGCGATAATAATAAATATGGTACTTTCCCTTCGGGTTCAATAGCATGGCGTGTATCGCAGGAGCCGTTCTTTAAAAAAGTCACTTTTTTTGATGACCTGAAATTGAGGGCCGGTTACGGTACTACAGGTAACCAGAATATCGGTAATTACTCCTTCGCTTCTGTACTCACGTCAGCTGTTTACAATTTTAACGGAACTGTTGTGCCGGCACAGATCGCCTTAAATGCGGCTAACCCTGACCTGAGGTGGGAAGCGGTTAAGCAAAGCAATATCGGTTTGGATGTCACTTTTTTTAAACAGCGTATTACGGTAAATATCGACGCTTATATCAAAAAGACTACCGGAATGCTGGTGCCGGTTAATTTGCCTATTTCAACCGGCTATTCCGGGGCCGCGCCGCCAACCAATGCAGGTGATGTAGAAAATATGGGTATCGAATTTTCGGTTACATCCAAAAACATGACCGGTAAATTCAACTGGACAACCAGTGCCAATATCTCCTTCAACCAAAATAAGATAACCGCCCTCAGCGATAATACGTCAATTTTTGGCGGTAATATTGGCCTTAATGGTAACATCAATATCAATGCCGTCGGCAGGCCAATTAACAACTTTTATGGTTTTGTAATACAGGGTATTTTTCAAACACAGTTTGATGTAGACGCGCATGCCTCGCAGCAAACCGGTGCCGATCCGTACAACCGTACCTCGCCGGGCGACATCAGGTTTAAAGACCTTAACAACGATGGCGTGATCAACGACGCCGACCGGACCTTTATAGGCAACCCGAACCCTAAATTCATCTATGCCATGAACAACACCTTCAGTTATGCGGGCTTTGACCTGAGCATATTTTTACAGGGTGTATATGGCAATACAATATTTAACGCCAATAATGTGTACCAGGAAAGCATGGCCGTTGCGCAAAATCAAACCATCAGGGTTTTAGGTAGATGGGAAGGGCCGGGTACAAGTAATACCATGCCAAGGGCCATTTATAACGACCCCAATAAAAATTCCCGCATCTCTGACCGTTTTGTGGAGGATGGCTCATACCTGCGGATAAAAACGGCCACGTTAGGTTATACACTGCCCAAAGAACTTATCAAAAAAGCAGGCTTTAACAATGCCCACATTTATGTTACCGGGCAAAACCTGTTCACATTTACCAAATATACCGGCTTCGACCCGGAAGTGGGTAGCAACGGTATCGACTTCAGCGTGTATCCTGTTACCCGTACCATTAGTTTAGGTATCAATTTAACACTTTAATATTTAAAGCATTAAGTAATGAAAATCAATAAATATATTATCGCTTTAGTGCTTACTACCGCTTTTATAGGTTGTAAAAAGGATTTCCTGGATAAAGCCCCGCTCGACTCGGTAAATACCGCCAATTATTATAAAACAGCCGAAGACGCTGTAAACGCAGTAAATGCGGCCTATCAACCCCTGCAGCGCCCCAAATTGTACAATTTCAGGATCTGGACCACCGATATCATGGCCGGTAACAGTGTAACAGGTGCCGGTGGCGGCACCGACGGGATTGAAACCCAGGACGAACAAAACTTTGTAACCACATCGGCCAATGCCGGTGTGCTTGATGTTTACCGCGGACCGGCACCAGGTATTTTACAATGCAATATTGTTTTACAAAAAGTACCTGCCATTAACATGGACGAAACCCTGAAAAACCGCGTGCTTGGCGAAGCTAAATTTTTACGTGCGCTTTATTATTTCAACCTCGTTCGTTTATTTGGCGATGTACCGCTGATAACCAAACCACAGGTGGTAGGGGACGACCTGAAGGTAAAACGCGCGCCTAAAGCCGATGTTTATGCCCTCATTATCCAGGATCTTAATGATGCGATAACCGTGTTGCCTGCGGCGAGTAGCTATGGCGGGACCGATATAGGGCGTGCATCAAAAGGCGCAGCCACAGGTTTGCTGGCCAAGGTGTATTTAACTTTGGGTGATTACCAAAAAACGGTCGATCTATGTAAACAGGTAACGGCATTGGGCTATTCACTCAACGCCAGTTATGCCGATAACTTTTCTGCAACAAAAAAGAATACCGGCGAATCATTATTTGAGGTGCAATATAGCGGCGCTACCACTTATGGCTTTTTTGATGATTTTAACCAGGCATCGTGGACCAGCACCTTTACGGGGCCGCGCAATTCGGATTTTGTTGGAGGCGCTTATGGATGGGACCAACCAACGCAGGAGTTTGTAAACGATTATGAAAGCGGCGATCTGCGCAAGGATTTAACCGTATTATACCCAGGTTGCCCTGCTTTTGATGGTAAAACCTATTTGGCATCATATTCCACAACAGGCTTTAACCTACGCAAGTTCCTGGTGCCTAAATCCATTTCGCCCGATTATAATACCAGTCCGGCAGATTTCCCGGTTTTGCGTTATGCGGATGTATTACTGATGCAGGCCGAAGCCATGAACGAGCTTGGTCAGTCAGGTGCCGAAGTACCTTTAAACATGGTGCGTAACCGTGCCGGTTTGGCAAGCACCACAAGTGGTTTATCAAAAGATGCGTTCCGTACCAAAGTACTGCATGAGCGCCGCATGGAACTTGCATTTGAGGGCCAGCGCTGGTTTGATCTGATCAGGGTTAACAATGGGCAATACGGACTGGATTTCCTGCATTCGATAGGGAAGGTGAACGCCACGGCTAAGTTCCTGCTGTTTCCTATACCGCAGCAGGAAATAGATGCTAATCCAAATCTTACACAAAATCCGGGTTATTAATTTATCACAACACAGGTCATCAAAAAATGAAAGCTTTAAATTTTAATGGTGTTTATACACCAGGATCAGGATATATAAAGTCCACATGGTGGGCGCTAATCGTTTTATCCTTCCTGTCCCTCTTTACTTTTTCATGTAAAAAGGATACAATAACAGCTAAGGTAACGTCAACTCCGGTATTGGCGGCTTCATCCAATTCGGTAGTACTTACGCGGGATAATGCCGCGAAACCAGCCCTCACTTTAACCTGGTCGGCAGCTAACGTGCAGGGTATGCAGGGTTCGGTAACTTACTTTTTGCAGTGGGATATAAAAGGGAACAACTTTGCCAACGCGGCTACTATTAAATTAGGTAAAGACACGCTTACCAAAGCCTACACGCAAGAGGCCCTGAACGATATGTTTATTACGCTACCTGTGGCTACGGCTACTGCGGTAGAGATGCGTTTGGTTACAGCTACGTCGGATGGTTCTGTATCACCGTTTAATTCTAACGTTGTTGCGCTTACTGTAACTACCTATTCAAAAACGATCCCGCCTCCTTACAGCCAGTTATGGATGGTAGGCGACGCAACACCAAAAGGCTGGGATATCAGCAATGCCACACCTGTGGTTCAGGATGGTAATGATCCGTACCTGTTCACCTATACAGGAGTATTGGTTGCCGGTGAATTTAAGATTGCTACCGTTAAGGATTTTGGCGGCGCGTTTTATCGTCCGCTGGCCAATCACCCCACGCTTACCGAAACCGCGGCACAGGTAAGCAGCGGCGATCCGGATAATAAATGGCAAATAAGCGCCGCGCAGGCAGGTAATTATAAAATTACCCTTAACCTGCATACCAATATCATCAATATTGTAAGTACCGATCCGCCGAAGGCACCATTTAGCCAGTTGTGGTTATTAGGAGATGCTACGCCAGGTGGCTGGAGCCTGGACGCTGTAACTCCATTAATTGTCGACGCGAACGATTCATTCATATTTACCTGGACAGGTCCGCTTACTACAGGTGATTTTAAAATAGCTACAGCCAAAGATTTTAACGCGCCGTTTTACAGGCCTACCACCAACGCGCCCGATCTGTCGGCGACCGCGGTGCAACTTAACGCTGGCGATCCGGATAACAAATGGCATATTACTACGGCAAGCACCTATAAAATTACACTGAATTTGCATACCAACACCATTAGCATCGTTAATACAGTTGTCAGCACGCCGCCTTACACCGCGTTATGGATCATCGGTGATGCCTCGCCCGGCGGCTGGAGTTTGGATGCCGCCACACCAATGGTAAAAAGTGCTACTGATCCCTTTGTATTCAGCTGGACAGGGCCTTTAGTAGCCGGGGAGTTCAAAATAGCTACAGCTAAGGATTTTGGCGCCAAGTTTTATCGCCCGGTAACTGATCATCCCGCGCTATCTGCAACAACTGTTCAGCTAAGTGCCGGCGACCCGGATAATAAATGGATAGTTACGGCCTCAGCCGAAGGAAACTATAAAATAACGCTCAATATGAAAGACTTGAGCGTGGCTATTGTAAAACAATAATCAATTGAAAACAGGAAATAAAATATTTGAAATGAAAATATACAGCGTAGGTGTAATGATGATGTTCGCAGCCATTAGCTGCGGCTGCACAAAGGACAAACTGGTTGATAATACCGGTTTGATAAAAACAGTAGCCACAAGCAGCCTTTCCGGCATCAGCACCGATAAAGCTTTTTATAAACCGGGAGACGAGGTTGTTTTTACACTTGATAAGGCCTTGCCCGCTACCGCGAAAGTAAGGTATAAACAATCGGGCAGCGTTATACAATCCGGAACGGTAACGGGTACATCATGGAAGTGGACGGCGCCCGCGCCGGATTTTACCGGTTATATGGTTGAGTTGTTTGATACAGTGAACGGCCAGGAAAAGATCTATGGTACTATTGCTGTGGATGTATCGTCGGATCCGGCACGCTTTCCGCGAAATGGATTTTTATCCGCCTATGGTAAACTGAGCGATGGCGATATTAAAACAGTGATGAGTTCATTAAACCGTTACCACATGAATTACGTGCAGTTTCAGGATTGGGAGTATAAACACCATGAGCCACTGGCCGGTATTGTAGCCAAACCCGATGCAAGCTGGAAAGACATCGCTAACCGGGATAATTACCTTACAACTGTTCGGGGTTATATTACGGCCGCGCACGGTTACAATATGAAAACCCTGCATTATAACCTCGCATATGGATCATTGAATGATGCCGCTGCCGATGGTGTAAACGAGCAATGGTACTTGTTTGATGATGCAACCCATGCTAAAAAGGAAGTAGCTTCGCTGCCGCAACCGCCTTTTAAAAGCGATCTGTATATTATGGATCCCTCAAATACCGGCTGGCAGCAATACTTAGCGGGTAAAACCAATGACATGTATAAAGTATTCAACTTCGATGGTTATCAAATTGATCAGCTGGGTAACCGTGATAAAACTTTGTACAACTATAGCGGTGGAACGGTTGATCTGCCAACAGCCTTCAATTCCTTTATAAAAGCGATGAAAGTGGCATCGCCAACAAAAAGGTTGGTAATGAACGCGGTAACTCAGTATGGTCAGCCGCAAATAGCCGATACACCAGTTGATTTTCTGTACTCGGAAGTATGGGCACCGAACGAGGGGTATAAAGATCTGGCCGACATCATTAAGAGCAATGACGCCCTCACCGGCGGTGCCAAAAAGAGCGTACTTGCTGCATATATGGATTACGACCTGGCGGGCAGCGCTGGTTATTTTAGTACTCCCGGTGTTTTATTTACCGACGCGGTGATCTTTGCGCACGGCGGCTCGCACCTGGAATTAGGTGAGCATATGCTGGGCAAAGAGTATTTCCCAAATAACAATCTGCAAATGCGCGACGACCTGAAAGCCGCCATGGTTAGCTACTATGATTTTTTAACGGCTTATGAGAATTTGCTTCGCGATGGGGGAACATTCAACAACCCTGCCATTACTCCGGGCGATAGCCAGACCAAACTCAATAACTTTCCGCCGCAAACGGGGCAGGTATCGGTAATCGGCAAAGATTTGGGCAATAAACAGATTATACATCTTATTAACTTTGCCAATGCCGCAAGTTTCGATTGGCGCGACCGCAATGGTACGCAAGCTGTCCCTCACCCGGTTAGTAATGGCCGCTTTAATTTTACCGCAGCCAAAACCGTTAAAAAGATCTGGGTAGCATCTCCGGATATCGACGGAGGTACATCGAAAGACGTTGCGTATAAACAATCGGGCAATGCTGTTACATTTACATTGCCAATGTTGAAATATTGGGACATGGTAGTGGTTGAATATCAATAATAAGATTGTTCTATCTATTCTTTTTATTCCGCCGGGCATGATTTATTGCCCCGGCGGAATACTGTTTTATAATCAAAATATCTTTTAATGAAAAATTCTGTCTCAGTAATTCTTAGCTTATTGCTTAGCGCCGGTTATGTGAGCGCGCAAAGTGGTAAACCAATTTACACTTCGGATGCTTATACCATTTATCCGGATAGGGTGGTGCAGGGCAAATACACGGCAATAGCGGCATCAGCAACCGATCTGCAATCCAACTATCAAAGCCCGGCCAACCTGTTTAAAAGCCCGGTGGTCGACTTTAAATTCAGTATTAACGGCAAGGATAATGAAATGCCTTCAGGCAACGATCATCATTTTATTTGCTCAGGTTCTGAAAACGCAACCCCGCTTATCAGGTTTGGGCAGCCTGATGCTGATAAAAAAATCGCACCGGCCGGTATTTATCTAAAACCATCTTCACAATTTAAGATCCGTGTGGATATGCGCGATGTATTGGGCGCTTTTAAAACGAAGAGCTATTATACCTGTTTTAATGGCGATAAGATCTATAAAGATGATTTTAAAGGTTTGTTTGTAGCAGGAAGCACTGCTCCCCTGATTTGGGATTTTAACAATTTGATCAATCATCCCGAACTGGAACTAAAGGATCCCGATGGTGATGGCATTTACGAAACCACGCTTATTTTGAATAAACCGGGTGATGCCAATAACACAGCTTCATTATGGAAATTGAGTAAAGATATAAGCGCTTTTCCTCAATATCGTTCAGGTTATTTGTTATCCGATGCAATCTATAATCTTGCTTTAGAGGAAATGCAGAATGCTGTTGAGCCCGACAGTACGTTTAGGACAGGCAAGGAGTGGAGCGGTGTATGGACACGGGATATCAGTTACAGCATTATTCTTTCCATGGCGGTTTTGCAACCCAAAGTAGCCATGTATAGCCTCATGAAGAAGGTACAGAACGGCCGTATTATACAGGATACCGGTACGGGCGGGGCTTACCCGGTATCGTCCGACAGGATGATCTGGGCTGTTGCCGCCTGGGAGGTTTACAAGGTAACCGGCGACAGAAAGTGGCTGGAAAAGGTATACCCGATCATTAAAAAATCAGCGGCCGATGATGCTTATAACGTGTATGACAGACAAACCGGTCTTGTCAGGGGTGAATCGTCGTTTTTAGACTGGCGCGAAGAAACTTACGCTAAATGGATGCAACCGGCCGATATTTATGAGTCTGAATGTTTAGGCACCAGTGTCGTGCATTTTCAGGTTAACAAGGTTTTGGCTGCTATGGCTGGCTTAATGGGGGATCATAAAGCTGTTTCGGGCTATCTTCAACAGGCTGATTTAATAAAAAAAGGCCTCAATAGTTTATGGTTGCCAGGTAAGGGTTACTATGGCCAATATCTTTATGGCAGAAACAATAAAATTATATCGCCCCGGTCTGAAGCATTGGGCGAAGCTTTGGCTGTGTTATTTGATGCCGCGGATGCTGGTAAACAACAATCTGTTGTTGACAACACTCCGGTAAACGAATTTGGTATCCCATGTATTTACCCGCAAATACCCAATATTTTACCATATCACAATAACGCTGTATGGCCCTTTGTTGAAAGTTATTGGGCAATGGCATCGGCAAAGGCGGGTAATGAAACATCGCTTTTGCGGGCTATTGCTGCTATTTACCGCCCGGCCGCGCTTTGGCTTACCAATAAAGAAAATTTTGTTGCCAGCGATGGCGATTTCGCCGGTACCCAGATTAACAGCAGTAATATGCTGTGGAGCCTGTCGGGCAATATTGCTTTGGTATACAAAGTTCTGTTTGGTATTCATTATAGCGAAAACAGTTTGGAGTTTACGCCATTTGTGCCTAAAGCTTTGGCTGGCGAGCGTTCATTACATCATTTTAAATACCGTGATGCCGTATTGGATATTAAAATGAGTGGCTACGGTAACCAAATAAAAAGCATAAGCCTTGACGGAAGGAATATGAGCAGGGCCTTACTTCCGGCAGATCTGAAAGGAAGCCACCAGGTAGGCATAGTTCTCGCCAACAATACAGTCTCCGGAAAAAGCAATCTGGTGCCGGGATATACCGCGCCGGAAACACCTGTAGTTACCTATGCTAAAAAAAAGCTGTCTTGGTTAAAAACGAAAAATGCAGTGAGTTATCGGGTTATCAAGAATGGGCAACCGATTGGGCTGACCAAATCATCAACCTTTAATATAATTGCCGGGAAGTACGCCGAATACCAGGTTGTTGCGGTAGATGCCAAAGGAGTAAGCTCATTCGCAAGCGAACCTGTTTCCGTAATTCCGGCAACGGCGCAGCAAATCATTGAAGCTGAAACGATCACCGGAAAATCAGAACTTCCTTACCAGGGTTTTACAGGCTGTGGTTTTGTTGAGGTCAGTAAAACCACGATTACCAAATTGGATATACCGGTAAATATTGTTAGGACTGGTACCTATATTATCGATTTGCGATATGCTAACGGCAACGGGCCTATCAATACCGAAAATAAATGCGCCATACGCACATTAACTGTGGATGATAGTTTTGCGGGTACCATTGTATTGCCCCAACGCGGGAAAGGTGAATGGAGCAATTGGGGGTACAGCAATGGCATAAAACTTAAATTAAGTAAGGGTAAGCACATTGTATCGCTTTATTTTAAAAACGCCAACGAGAACATGAACATCAACATTAACCAGGCAATGTTAGATCATTTTAGGTTGATAAGGGCTGGCGACAATTGATACCTTTTGATTTTAAATTGATATGGTGCGATCACTTGCTCATTAAACAATTTGCGTTATTTGAATAGTGCTTAAGTGAGATTGAGCATTTTAGTTATATACGTTACCCAATAATGGTCTCCTGATGTCAGGCAAACGCGTTATTGGGTGACGTTTTTTAAAATTTGAAGATTATCCGCTTTTCCTGCTGTTGGTAAATATACGCTTAGTTGTTTCACTAATCCATAAGAGTACCAATGTCTTATTAAATAGATGGTTGCAATTTATAATCCCAATTTGCTATGCAAAAGCACAAGCTTGGCAACCAATATAACGGTAGGGTAATGTTTAAAATGAGGCTTAAGGTGTTTAACAGCCAGAGAGATTTGGTTTTCGACCGCCCGTTTCGAAATAGACAGGCGCTCGGCGATCTCGGCGTTGCTTAACTGATTTACCCTGCTCAACAGGAATATTTCTTTGCAGCGTGGAGGTAGTTTATCAAGCAGCTTATCCAGATTGGTGCTAAGTTGGTTAACTTCAATACTGCTTTCGGCATTGTTGTATACAACCGTTAAATCATCCAGCTTTTCATAATCTTCAACATATTTTACCGGCGATGTATTGCTTGCTTTTATAGCGTTATATACGCGGTACCGGGCGGCAGCGTTTAGGTAATTTTTAAATGTGATAATGTTGAGCACATCCCGCTTTTCCCAGATATTAATAAATATATCGTTTACAATGGACATGCAGGTATCTGTATCATGCAAATAAGAAAATGCTTTTTTATAAACCAACTCCCAGTAACGATCATAAAGCAGAGTAAACGCCTTCTTGTCGTTACGTTTTACCGCGGCAAATAAATTTTCATCTGATTGTTTCGTGTAGTTCATTTAAAAAGATCCCGATCTGAGCTTGAACCATGCAAGGTAATAACAAAGTTTTATTGTTGAGGGATAGTTGGCGGCTCGATATCGATTGTATGATAAATCTAAAAAAAATAAAAAAAGTATGTGAGTTATTACCGCGAAAGTTGTCTATACCGATAACCGTTATAGCTATGTTATACAAAGAGTTTGTTGAATTATACGAGCGTTGCACGTTGGGCAATTGTACGCCCCAGGAGCAAAAATTATTTGAAGAATATCGTGATAACTTCGATTTATCGGATATGCCATGGACATCAGATTTTGGCAATAAAGCAGAAATTGAGCAACGCCTGAAAACAGATTTGCATAACAGGCTATTTAAAAACCAGGTAAAACATCTTATCCCGGTAGGCTGGTGGGCAGCTGCCGCAGCTGTGGTTTTTGTTCTTGGTGGCCTATTATTTGCCAATGGGTATTTCAATAGCAACACTAAGCCTTACCAATTAGCATCAGATAAAAATATTATTAAACCAGGTGGCAATAAAGCTACGCTAACGCTTGCCGATGGAAAGCAAATTGCCCTTGATGGTTTGCGCAAAGGAAAATTGTTTACACTTAATGATGTTACCGTCAATAATGATGTAGATAGCAGTATAACCTATCAAAAAACTGCCTCTCAAATTACCGGCAAATCGCAGCCCTACAATGTATTGTCAACGCCTCGCGGCGGTAAGTATCAAATAACACTAGCCGATGGTAGCAAGATTTGGCTTAATGCAGGTAGTACTATTAAGTTTCCGGTAGATTTTACAAGTGATGAAAGAGCCGTTGAGTTATCCGGCGAGGCATACTTTGAAGTGGCTCATGATGCTATGAGACCCTTTAAAGTAACCAGTGCCGGTCAGGTAGTACAGGTGTTGGGTACGCATTTCGATATCAATGCTTATCCTGATGAAGCTGCGGTTAAAACAACCCTGCTTCAAGGCAGCGTTAAAGTTTATCGAAAAAATCAAACAGCTATCACACAGCAAATCATTATAAAACCAAACGAGCAGGCCGTTTTTAAAAGCGATAAGCTATCAAAAACAACGGTAGATGCCGACGAATTTGTGGCCTGGAAAAATGGCGTGATCTTGTTTAAGAATGCCGATATCCACGATGTGATGAGCAAAATTGCCAGGTGGTACAATGTTGAGATAGAATACCAGGGGCAAATAGGCAACGATACCTACAACGGAGAAATTCCGAGAAACGCGGCTTTTTCTGAAGTGATCAAAATACTCAAACTAGATGATATCAATGTGAAATCAAGCGGACGAAAACTTATAGTTTCTCAATAGCGGCCCTACATCATCCTATAAAAATTATAAAACCAATAACCAGTTATTAACCTAAAAACCAATTTACGATGAAGAAAAAAGATACTTAAAAAAGCTCCCATCAAAATCTCATTCAAAAAAAATGCCGGAAGTGCTTCCAACACCACCGGCAGGTTCCGCTTGCGCGGTAGTTTCTGGATCAGAGATTATAAGAAACCGTCGAAGTTTACTTTTTAACCAAACCAAAAACCTAACGAAACTATGAAAATTAATCTACGTAGTTCGAAAAACTGCGAATTTCTGTTTTTAAGTAGAAGAATATTTTTAGTGATGAAGCTAATTATTTTGTTAACGATTGCTTTTACTTTCCAGGTTAAAGCAGATGTTTTCGCCCAGAAGATCACCTTGTCTGAAAACGGGGTATCGCTCGAAAAAGTATTAAAGGATATCAATAAGCAAAGCGGCTATACTTTCTTTTATAAGAATAAGCTGCTGCAAAACTCTCCCTCGGTATCTATTAACGTTAAAGATGCCGATATTAAAGATGTGCTTGATGTATTATTGAAAGGCCTGGCGCTGTCATACAGCTTTGCCGAAAAAACCATCGTTATTAAAGGCAACGGAGAATCCAATGATTCGGATGCCGGTAAAAAGGTGGCTGCAGCAAACATTGATGTTAAAGGTACCGTAGTGGATGAAGCAGGCAGGCCATTGCCCGGTGCATCGGTAAAAATTAAGGGCACAGCGCAGGGAATGACCACGAACGAAAAAGGTGAGTTTGCCTTTAAAAATATCTCCGATAACAGCACGCTGGTTATATCATTTATTGGCTACACAACCAAAGAAGTTCAGGCCGCGAAAGATTTGGGCGTTATCGGCCTTGTACCCGGCACCGGCCTGCAGGAAATTGTGGTAGTAGGTTACGGAACGCAGCGCAAAGAACGTGTTACCGGTTCGATAGTATCAGTAGGTACTAAAGAACTGCAGCAAAGCCCGGTTGCTAATTTAAGCAATGCGCTGGCCGGCCGCTTACCTGGTTTATTAACGGTTCAAAACAGTGGTGAACCGGGGGCTGATGGTTCATACTTGAATATCAGGGGCTTTGGTACTACCAATAATTCGGCCCCGTTGGTATTGGTGGATGGGATTCAGAGGGATTTTAGCGGCCTGGATGCTAATGAGGTTGAGAGCGTGAGTATCCTGAAAGATGCTGCCTCGACCGCTATTTATGGTATTCAGGGTGCCAATGGCGTTGTGCTGGTTACTACCAAACGTGGTAAAATAGGCACATCACGTATCTCGGCAACTGCGCAAAATGGCTGGCAGTCGCCAACCTCGTTGCCTCAATATGTAGATTCATATACTGGCCGAAAGCTTTACAAGGAAGGTTTGATAAACGATGGACTTTTTGCGGATACCAGTGCTTATACTGATGTTTTGCTGAATAAATACCGCGACCGCACATACCCGGCATACCAGTATTTGTACCCCAATGTTAACTGGACAAAAACAATGCTGAAGCCATTTTCATACCTGTCGCAAGGTAATTTGAACGTTGTTGGCGGTACGGAAAAAACAAGATATTTTATCTCCTTATCATATTTACAACAAAATGGTTTATATAACTACGAAGATGCTGTAAGCCAATACGATATCCAGGCCATCACCCATAAATACAACTTCCGCTCAAATATCGACTTAAACCTTACCAAAAACCTGTCGATGGAGCTGAACTTAGGTGCTATTGTGTATGATAGGAATTATCCCGGCGCAAACGCCTCTCAGATCTTTAACGACATCAAACAAACACCGGCCTGGTATTACCCAATCACCAATCCGGATGGTTCGCCGGGTGCCGCGCCTAATACCAATCAATCTCCGTATGTTGATCTCACACAATCTGGTTACCAGCGAAACTTTGAAACCTCATTGCAATCAACAGCAGGTTTTAAGTGGGATTTGGGCTGGTTAACCAAGGGGTTAAGTACCCGGGTTAGGTTATCATTTGATAATAATAACTTCCGGAATGTAAACAGATCATTATCCAATATCACCTATCAATATTTATTAAATCAGGGTGTTGCTGATACCGAAACGGATTTGGCGGCCAATGGTCATTATGTAATTGTAAATAATGGCAATGGCACACTTGGCTACGGCGTAAATGCCAACGGTTCGCGGCGTACCGTACTGGAATCTTATGTCAATTACGACCGCGATTTTGGTAAGCACTCCGTAAAAGCTATGGCCATCTACAACCAATCGAGCTTTTTTGATGCTGTACCCGATGGCATTCAAAATGCCAGGGCCGGTTTGCCATACAAATACCAGGGCGTGTTGGGTCGTGCCGCTTATGCTTATGATGATCGTTACCTTGCCGAGTTTAACTTTGGCTATAACGGATCAGAAAACTTTGCGCAAGGGCACCGGTTCGGATTTTTCCCGGCTGTTTCGGCTGGCTGGATAGCCTCGAACGAGCACTTTATTAAAGATAATCCATCACTTAGTTTTATCGATCAACTTAAGTTAAGAGGATCGTACGGTATTGTTGGTAACGATAAGATAGGATCGAGCAGATTTCTTTATCTAAGCACCTGGGTACAAGGCGACGGGTACAAATTTGGTTTTAATAACGATGGTAATAGCTATGGAGGCTACCTGGAAGGCCAGGCGGGCAACACCATGCTAACCTGGGAACGATCAAAAAAACTGAACATAGGCCTTGATCTGAGCTTATGGAAAGGGATGTTCTCGCTTTCGGCCGATGTGTTTAAGGAACGTCGTAATAATATCCTCGCAACTTCGCAACTGATACCTGCCTTTATAGGTTTGCCACAAATACCGGCCGTTAACGCAGGTATAACCGACAACAGGGGATATGAAATTTCGCTTACGCACAGGCGTGAGTTTGGTAAAAAACAAGGATACAGTATTACTATAAATTATGCTTATGCCACCAACAAGATCCTGTTTTACGCGCAACCGGATTATCCAGGCCGTGAATGGCAGGCTTTAAAAGGCACAAGCATTAACGAGATTTATGGTTACACCGCTCTCGGTCTGTTTAAAAGCCAGCAGGACATTAACAGCAGCCCCTCGCAGGCCAGCCTTGGTGTTACCAAGCCTGGCGATATCAAGTACAAGGATTTGAACGGCGACAACGTGATTAATAGCCTTGATGCAGGTTTTCTTCCCGGAAAAGTAGCCAATCCCAAATCGCAATTTGGTGTTGCACTTGGTTACCATTATGCCAATTTTGATTTGAGTGTGTTGTTTCAGGGTGGTTTGGGTGGTTCTACATTACTGTCGGGGTCGGGCGTTTATTCTTTCTCGAGGTTTGCCAGTTCGTTGGTTCAGGTTGTTGATAATCATTGGGTTGCTTCAAATCCAGATGCTAATTATATGTTCCCACGCATTTCATCGGCCGATAATGTGAACAACCAGCAGGCATCAACCTTTTGGATCTATTCTTCAAATTACATCCGCCTAAAAACAGTTGAACTGGGTTACACCTTACCTACAACCTGGATGAAACGGATAGGGATTGAGAACGCGCGTATTTTTGTGAATGGTATTAATCTGCTCACCTGGAGCAAGCTTAAAGATTTTAATTTCGACCCCGAAATTGGTAACAACGGTACCGGAACCTATCCGCAGCAAAAGGTGATCAACGCCGGTTTAAGATTTACATTTTAAAAGATTTAACATGAAAAGCAATAAACTTATATACTTATTTTTAATTGCCTGCATTACTGTGGTTTCCTGTAAAAAATACCTCAACGTAGTGCCTACCGAACTAGTTACGCAAGATGCGGTGTTTAATAATATCCAAAATGCCGAAAGCGCCTGGGCGCATTTGTACGCATCATTAAATAACAACGATGTACAATATGTGCGTGGCGGTGGTCCGGCTTTAGGTGCCTGTACAGATGAGTGTAAAAATCACTGGGAAAACGTGCCCGAATTGGCATTTAACTCGGGCGCGTGGAATGCTACCAATAACTCACTTGATATTTGGGGCAGGGCGTATCAATACATCCGCTCATCAAATATCTTTTTGGCAAGTATTGATAAAACACCTATCCCGGCTTCAAGAAGTGATTATTATGCGCCACGCATTCCGCTTTACAAAGCCGAGGCAAGGTTTCTGCGTGCAAATCAATATTTCGAATTATTCAGGAGATATGGCGCTGTGCCTTTAATTAATACCGTTTTAGTCACTACTGATCCATCGGCCACAACCACAACCCGAAATACTGTTGATGATGTGGTGAAGTTCATCACATCCGAGTGTGATGCCATTGCCGCCATTTTACCGGTATCATACACTAGTGGCTCGAGCGATTATGGACGTATTACCAAGGGCGCTGCTTTAGCTTTAAAAGCGCGTACTTTAGTTTATGCGGCCAGCCCTTTATTTAACGGTAATACCATGTATGCAGGAGTTAAGAATGCCGATGGCACACAGCTATTTCCGCAAACGTATGATAATAATAAATGGTTGCAGGCGGCAAATGCTGCCAAAGCGGTGTTGGATCTGAATGCTTATTCGCTATCAAACCCAAATCCGTCAAACCCGGTTGATAACTATGCACAGTTGTTTTTTACACGGAATTATGATGAAACTATCCTTCCTTTGATTGTGCCGGGCAATCGTGATTTTGAAGGCAATTACATGCCTAACGGTCGGGATGGCAACGCGGTAAATGGCAACGGGAAGATGAGCGTTTTTCAGGAGCTGGTTGATGCTTACGAGATGAATAACGGCAGGCCTATAACAGATGCTCAATCGGGCTATCAAACCACTGGTTTTTGGAATGGCCAGCTTTGGGATGGCGTGCGCAATACTTCGGTATCTAATATCTCTAACATGTATAAAAACAGGGATCCTCGTTTTTATGCTACCATATTTTTTCAATATGGTGTATGGAATTACACCAACAATGCCCGGCCCCTAAAATTTGCCTGGTTTGGAAACAATGGCGGCGGATGTGATGGCTGGCCAAAACCGGGCACCAACTGCGAAACCGGTTACAACTGGCGTAAATGGGCCGATCCTAACGTTAACCTGAAAGGCGGCGGCAGCGCTAACCGCAATTTCCCAATAATTCGCCTGGCCGAAATTTATTTGATCTATGCTGAAGCTATGAACGAATATTTGGGGGCGCCCAATAGCGATGTTTACAATGCCATAAATGCCGTAAGGAGGCGGGTATCTATGCCGAGCCTGCCTATCATCGCATCTGATAATACTAAAGAAGGAATGCGCAAAAGGATCCAAAATGAAAAACGTATAGAATTTGCGTTCGAAAATCAGCGTTTTTGGGATGTACGCCGCTGGTTAATAGCCAAAAGTGTAGATAACGGCGATATGCACGGCATGAACGCCAGACCAACTCCGGCAGAGCTTAACTCGACCGGATTGGACCCCAATAGCGAAGCTGCGGGCGTAGCCGTGTTTTACAAAACCGTGGTAGATCAAACCCGTGTTTTTGCCGACAGGCATTACCTGATGCCAATACCGCAAACCGAAATCAATATTGATCCGGCGCTAGTACAAAATTTTGGATGGTAACCTAAACCCTGATACCGGTGCCTTGGCTTTTATCAATGTCTTTAATGAGATTCGGATAAAGTGCCAGACCCGGAAATTTGATAAAGCGGTTGTTCCGGATAGGGCAACCGCTTTAAACCGACAGCTAATAATGAGCAAAGGCATTTAGTTTATGTGCTGATTTTATAATTACCCTCATTTTCTTTTAATATCAGATAGCACCAGGAGTTTTTAACCCTGCTGGGTGTACTGTGTCCGCACACTTAGGTTTTCCCTTAATCAAAATTTTAATATTCATTACATGATCGTCACCTACAAACTAAAATTAAACACAATATGCAGCGCGATAGCTTTTGCCTTTGTACTGCTCACAACCAAAACTTATGCACAGAGCGGTAATCAGTTAACGCCCGATACCAGGGCCGTTGTGCAATTGGGCAATGCCCGCTTTACAGTGCTTACCGATCAAATGATCAGGTTGCAATGGGGCGAATTGGGCGGCTACGATAACAGGGCATCGTTAGTTGTTGTTAACCGCAAATTACCTGTTCCCGCTTTTACTACACACAATCAGGACAATTGGTTTTACTTGAAAACCAACAAGATCGAACTCGCTTATAAAATGAACTCGGGTGCGTTTGATAGTACCAATCTTAAAATTCGCTATTTAAATACGGATACCATTGCCTGGAAACCTGGGCAAAAACAGAAATTTAATTTAAAAGGAACCTTCCGAACCCTTGATGGGCAGGATGGTGAAATGAACCTGTACAGCAATCAAAAACTGCAACTGGAAGATGGCATACTTTCAAGGGATGGCTGGTTTCTTCTTGACGATTCGCAATCTTTAAGACTAGATAATTCTGATTGGCCATGGGTAACCACTCCCGGCGCGCCAAAATTAGATTGGTATTTTCTGGGCTATGGCAATGATTACAAATCGGCCCTGTTGGATTTTAGCAAAATAGCAGGCCGGGTACCTATGTTGCCGCGCTACGTGTTTGGCTACTGGTGGTCAAGATATTGGAGTTATTCGGATAATGAACTGCGGGAATTGGTTCAAAACCTTAAACGTTTTGATGTGCCTACAGATGTTTTGGTAATAGATATGGACTGGCATACCAAAGGGTGGACGGGCTACACCTGGAATAAAAACCTTTTTCCAAATCCTGATGGTTTTTTGAAGTGGACAAAAGAAAATCACCTGAAAACAACTTTAAATCTTCATCCGGCAGATGGTATCCAACCAACCGAAGAACGTTATAAAGATTTTACCTCATACATGAAAGCTGATACTTCAAAAAAACAATCTGTTCCGTTTGAAGCATCAAACAAGGCTTTTATGCGCGGCTTATTTGATATTGTTTTAAGGCCGATTGAAAAAGCGGGAGTTAACTTTTGGTGGCTGGACTGGCAACAATGGCCAAACGATAATAAAATACCGCAACTAAGTAACACATGGTGGCTTAATTACACCTTTTTTACCGACAAGGCCAGACATGGCGAAACGAGACCATTACTATATCACCGTTGGGGTGGCCTTGGTAATCACCGCTACCAGATCGGGTTTTCGGGAGATACTTTCATGTCGTGGGAATCATTAGCCTACGAGCCTTATTTTACCAGCACCGCATCTAATGTTTTGTACAGCTACTGGAGCCATGATATCGGCGGGCATATTCTAAAAGGCAATGAGAAAGGCGTGGAGCCTGAGCTTTATACACGCTGGTTACAATACGGTGGCTTTAGCCCGATAATGCGCACGCACTCAACCAAAAACGCAGCTATAAAAAAGGAGATCTGGAATTTTGCTCCCGAATATGCCACGGCTCAGCACGATGCTATCAGGCTGCGCTACGCGCTTGTACCCTACATCTACACCATGTCGAGAAAAACTTTCGAAACAGGTATCGGGCTTTGCCGGCCAATGTATTATGATTATGAGAAGCAGCCGGAAGCCTACAGCTATAAAGAAGAATACATGTTTGGCGACAATATGCTGATCAGGCCGGTTACAACACCATCTAGAGACGGTTTCGCTACTGTTAAGGTTTGGTTGCCCAAGGGAAATGATTGGTACGAGTGGCACACCGGTACGTTGCTAAAGGGAGGCCAGGAGCTTGAACGCTCTTTCTCCATTAACGAGTATCCGGTGTATATAAAAGCAGGTTCGATTATACCAATGTACAATGATCAGATACAAAACCTGGATAAGAACCCAAATGGTATTACGCTTGGCATATTTCCGGGTGATGGCGGTAAATTTCAAATTTACGAGGATAGCGGAAACGATAAAAATTATGAAGGTCAATTCGCCAAAACGAACATAAAATCACAAATTAACGGCAACGAGCAGATCGTGAATATTGCTCCTGCTGTTGGAAGTTATCAAGGTATGGCCAAACGGAAAAAGTTTACATTAAAGCTATTTGGCACCCAACCGCCGACAAAGATATTGGTAGACGGTAAGCCTCTGCAATTTAACCCCGATAGCCACGATGGCAGCTGGAATTATGATGGGAGTAACCTTTGTTTAAATGTTTTTCTTCCGGATCAAAATAGCAGGGTTGCCAGGCAAATACGCATAGCCTATAACAAGATTCCCGGATCCTTGGCTGCGGCTGGACTCGTAGAGAAATTTAAACGCCTAACCATGATAACAGCAGTATTGAAAAGTACCGATAACGGCAACGAAGGAATGTACATACCGAAAAATCTGGGTATAGCGGAGGAAACTAATCGTTTACTGAGCTATTATCCAATAAATTTTGAGAAGTATTTAAAACAGTTTGAGACATCTTATAAACTTATACCAGACGAAATCAGATCGCTTAAGCAGATAGGAGAGCTGGAAAGGAGTAAGTTTATAAAGCTACTCCCTTAATTGTAAATAATCAACCCGCAAATATTAGCTGTTTTAACCGGCAGTTTAGATTGTTAGGATTTAAAATGTGGTTCAAGCAAAAACTGCTAAGACATTTTAAATCGGCCTCAATCATTAAATAAAGCAGATAATCGCCTCTGGTCATCGATAAATTGGTTCCTGTGGACGACGGGTTTGAGTACCGAGCCGGGATGAAAGCTTTTCGCAGTTTTTATCCCGGCTTTTTTTTTCCTAACTTATTGTTAGTGTGGTGAATTAAAAATGCCGCCGAGCTAATTTGACTGGTTATTACAGCTTTTTCTAAATTCTTCCATTTTTTTGGAAAAACCGAACCAAGTTTAAATAGCATATTTAGCCGCAACAATGCTCCGTCTATAATTTCGGCGTTATCAGCTGTTCGGTGTTATTTTCCTTCAAAGTTTTTAACCCCGCTTCAATTTAAGTTTCATTGGTTTTAAAATTCAGGCTGGAAACTGAATTTGATGCTGAAGACGCGTGCGCCGGGTTGGTCAAGATAATTGCAACGGCGAATAAGGTCGATCCGCAAAAATTTGAAAATATTGGCTATCCCGGCCCCGACTTCAACATACGGTGCGCTGCCAAGGGTGTAAGTGCCGTTGGAGCTTTTGGTTGCAGCAGGTAAGCGATAAAGGCCTGTGCTTTGCGCCGGATCATTTTCGGCACGCAAGCCACCGTACAATATTTTGGCAGAGATGAATTCCCGCCATTTTAGATGCTTGATTAGTGGGACTTTGTTTAGCAGGAAGCCGTTAAAGGTGTGCGTAAGGTTAAGACCAACGTAATGATCGCTTACAAATTCAAGATAGTTCATGGCATTATAAGCATCTCGCTTGTAAGCGAGCGATTGATTGGCAGGGCTGATATTGAGCAAGGGAAAAGGCACTTTGCCCAGCACATAGCCGCCGAGCAGGGTAACATCGGTAAAGCCGGCCTGAGAGAGATAAAAGCGCTTATAAATGTTAATTCCAAAGTCGGTATATGCATACTTGCCACCAAGGCTACGGTTAATAAGAAGGTCATAAATAGGATAAGGGTTATGGATACTATGCCGCGTGCGGCTGCCCTGAATAAGCTCTTCATGCGGCGCATAGCGCAAGTGAAGATTTAACTCGCTGGTAGTTAAATTGTTCACCAAACTGCCATCATCATTTTTTTGATAAACCAGTGCTGCAGCCGGTGTTTGCTGCCAGTTTTTATAACCCAGAATGTACGAGAAATGATTTTCGAAATCACGAAAATATTGTAGCTCAAATATTCTACTATATAGCCAATAGTTGGTTTTCCCGGTTTGAAAAGATGAGAATGCTGTAGCACGGTTGGTTACCGAAAAAGTATGACCAGGTACATCTACATCATATAAATAGCTTACCTTAAAATAATTATTAGGAAAACGGTAGGGCGCTGTTTTATTTAATGAAAGATAAGCAATCGCATTCCCTTTTACCCGATGGTCTTTAGTGCCATAAGCACCGTATCCCTCAAAATAAAAGGTGCTATCCAACAATGGAGTAGTTCGTCCGCCCAATTCCAAATGCAGGCCTTCCTGGCTATTAAAAGATAAAAAATGTGCAATTGGTCCGATTTGGACTGGGCCGGTATCGGCATAGCCCGCTGTAAGTGTAGACAGCCACCACATTGTTCTTTTGTAAGACGGCATCTGTTCCAGTTTGTACAACTTTTCGTAAACCTGCGCCTGGCCTTTGCTAAGCGTATCAAAACCAGCTTTGCCCGTAGCCACCTGTAAAGTCTCACCCTGGTAAAATGCAGCAGTCTGCGGCGCACCGATTTTGTAGTTACGATATATCACCTTACGCTCACCAAATACACCCCAGCCTTTTTTAGTCAGCCCAAAATCTGCCTTAACCCTACTGCTGGCCAGTTCATACCGACCGCCAGTTTGCCGGGCAAAATCTAACAGTACGTCAAAGCTTCTTACGAAATTTACATTGATCTTTCCATTTAGCCTTAATTCACAAGCGGTTACTGAAAAACGCCCGTCCAACGTCACAACCAACTTGCCCTCAAATAATAGATCTCCTTTTGTACGTGGCGTAAAAGCGAGTTCTACCTGTTTACCCATAGCCGTGCTAATCGTATCTGTAATAAAAAACTTATAATAATTTGGCGCATGATCCGCTATAGGGCTCAAAAACTGGTTAGCTATAATAAATAGGTTATTCTCATAGATATCCACCTGATGACCATACAATTGGTTTACATAAAGTTTAACCCCCGCGGTATCGATAAACTGCAATATGTTAACGCCTTTATAGGCTCTCTGTATCTGTACTTTCTTCTCCGGCTCCTTTCGAAAATAAATGTCCGACAGCTTTTCTTCCAGCAACACTGGCAAAAAAGTTTGCCCCTGCACCGTATCCAACATAAACTTATATTGGCTAAAAAATTTACTCTCAACCACTTTCTGCGGTAAATTAAAAAAAGATAGCCCCATTCGTTCATACTGTTCATATTGCAAATAAGCTGCAGCCTCTGCCCGGTTCTCCTGCTTATGATCGATCACTTGCTGAATGAGCGCGACTGCCGGATTTCCTTTGTTGCGATAACGCTGCCCTCTCGCCGAGGTTATCGTTACATTTGCCAGCTCATGGGCATCCCGTTCAAGCAATACTTGTAATTTATTCGCTTGCCCAGGTACAATTACTTTGACGGTGGGTAAATAACCAACATGCGAAAATGCTACCTGTGTAAACGTTACTGCTCCGGCCAGCCGAAACCGCCCCAGCGAATCTGCCTGTGTGCCAATATTGCTACCTGCAAAAGTCACTGAAACCGATGCAAGGGGCTCACCACTAGACGCATCTACCACTTGCCCTGTTACTAACGTCTGCGCTGCGGCCCATAAGCCTGATATTGAAAAACATATCAAAAAACAAAGACGCAAACGCATGATTAATTAACCATTTCTGTGAAAATATGTTTTTGCCTTAAAAAGCATTTAGATAGTGTTCGCCTTCTTTTTCGACCTAACAAGCTAACGAGGCAGCCAAATCTTTAACGTTTTACTTCAAGTTTTAGGAAGCCACAGCAAATTGGCAAAGAGGGGGCAGTAATAATGGTTTACCCACTGGTTCGAACCAACTACGTCAAGGAGTACAATTTTAGGAAAGTTGTCAATTTTATTGACAAAAATAATAAAAGGATTGCGCTGTAAAAAACGGTCAACCCGAAAAGCTTTTGATTAAAAGAAGCTTATCTTTCATTGTGATACGTAAATATTTATGTACAATCTACGATTTTGCCTGGCTGAGAGATGTTTAATTAACGATGTACTATGAATAATTCTTTTCTACAAAGGCCTCTTCTCGGTTTTGTTCAACAGGAAAGGTTATCATTAAGGTAACGCCATGGCCATTTTCAATTACAAATTTCCCTTTTAACTGCTTGCCAAGCGCTTTCATCATTTCCATCCCCAGGGAATTTGCTTCACTAAAGTCAAAGTCGGGAGGGAGGCCGCGCCCGGTATCAGATACCTTTAAAATTGCGTTTTCGTCATCTGACGTTGACAGGCTCACCATGATCTCGCCGCCTTTGTGATCAAAAGCATATTTTATAGCATTCGTGATGGCTTCGTTTAATATTAGCCCGATGGGTACCGCGAGGACCGGATCAAGGTTAAGTGGATTTAATACCTGTTTTATTTTGATCTGCCTGTAACCTGTATCGAACGAATCGCTCAGGTAATCGATCAATTCGCCGATATAAGCGGGCATAGATACAAGGGCAGTGGTTGTACTGCTATAGAGTTTCTGGTGTAAAAGCGCAATGGCGTTTACCCGGTGCTGACTGCCGCGAATTGCTTCAAGCGCGATATCGTTTTGTAAATAAGCCGACTGTGTGTTCAGAATGCTCATCACAATTTGCAGGTTGTTTTTTACCCGGTGATGTACTTCTTTCAACAACCATTCCTTTTGCAGCAGCAGATCTTCCAGCAGAACGTTTTTGGAAGTGATCACTTCGTTGCTTTTTTGTTTATGTACGTTTTGCCTGAATAATAAAGCCGCTATGACCAGCAATAAAAATATGGCGCCGATAGTAAGGTTTTTAACCAGGTTGGCCTGCTGTAAATTAGCCTGCTCAAGCTTGCTCTTTTGGTTTAAAAGTGTAATTTGTGCTTCTTTTTGCCGGGTTTCATACTCAATTTGCAACTGCTCAATCTGTTTGCTTTTGGTGGTATTAAATATCGAGTCTTTGATGGTATTGGCTGATATAAGATGATGAATAGCCGACTGATACTGTCTCCGGCTGGTATCCAGGCCAAACCAAAGAGTTTCATTGGTGCCAAGGTCATTGTCATTGCCAATCTTCCTCAATAGGTCCCGGTTCATTTTTAGATATTTTAACGCTTCGGCAAACCTTGCTGTTGCGGTGTAAAACTTAATGATCAGTTCATAATAGCTGGTCCGGGCATATAAATTGAGGTTGGGATTGTTGGTTTGTTGTATCAGCTTGTCGCAGTAAAGTTTAGCCGTATCATACTGTTTTAATGCCAGGTAAATTTTAAGATAGGTTTGACTTACCTCATCGCCTCCTTCATATAGTTTCCCGGAGGGATGCACAAATTTTTGAGTCACCTGTGTTAAAAAGGCTTTGGCTTTTTGGGGCTGATGCATCCGGAGGTAAACATCAACTATATTGCCTGCCAGCAGGTATATGGTTGCATTATCTTTCTCTGATTTAGCAATTTCCAAAGCACGTGAAAAATAATTGATGGCCTTTTGATTATCGCCAAGCTTTACAAAATCGTAGCCCAGGTTATTGTTGATCTGGCATATTAACCTCACATTGTCCGCGTGGCTTGCAGTAGCAATTTTCAGGGCCTTTAGTTCATAGCTTATGGCTGTTTTATAGTCGCCCTGGGTATAATATAGCCTTCCTAATAACGCGTAAAGCCCCTGGGTTTCGGTATAGTGCGCCTGGTCATAAAAGGCTAATGCCTTTTTAGTTTCGGCAAAAGCAAGGGTATAATCATTCATCATCTGGTGAAGGTCGGCTAATAACCGATAACACCGGGCAAGTTCAACCAGTTGGTTTGTACGTTCAAAAGCACCGACGGCCAGGTTCAAGTAATGAATCCGGGAAATCATGGTTTGCTGCAAAAAATCTTGACTGTAATATTCAGATAGTTCAAAATAAGCTTTACCAAGCAGCGCCCAGTTATGTGCCTGCTTAATTTGCTGTGTGGTTTGTTCAAGCAATGCGCGGCCGTTTTTGGATTGGCCGTTCGATTTGTAAAATGCCGAATGTATTAATGCAATACGAAAGTTGGTTTCAGCCTGTGGAGATCGGCGATTAAGCTGTTCGGCCTGGTTAATAAAATGAGAAGCACTATCCAATTGTGCAGGGGATGGGCGGCGCAGATGGGTAAAAAACTCCGCCAGTTGAAGTACAATGTTGATCCGGCTGGTGGCAGAACCCGGGAAGCTTTTTTGCGAAAGCAAAGAATCAACATGGCGCCTGGTAATTTCCTGCGCGTTTGCTGAAATGGCCAAAAGAAAGCACAGGATAATCAGTTTGCATTTTCGTATCGTGGCAGCTCGTTTCATCTTTGGTTGGGAGCCTGTCTGCATCAATCTTTTTTTAAATTTAGGTATATTCAAGTACATCTGCTAATTTAAAAGCTATACTTGTGTTATGTAATTTATTAGTATTCAGTTGTTTTAAATCTTTGTTAAAAGGAATAATTAGCAACATCGAAAAGAAATAGCATTAAAAACATTAGCAAGGCTATATCAGCATTCACAGAATCTTTAATATATTTTATCCGGTATAAATATATCCGTATTTGATAGATCGTCATTGATCAGGATGCTGCAGCTCAGCACATTTCTTTTAATTGTTGAGTGATGGCCGGTAATTTGTACCAAACAGGTGCCACAGCTCCCCATCCCGCAGCACAACCCAAAGCCCGGAATTGCCAATTTATCAGATATGGCGACATTAAACTATGATTTTGCCCGGGGAGCGTGTGGATGCGTTCGCTATTGCCCAGGTAATTTAAAGTAAACAGAATAGTATTTTTTCGGGCATTGTATACTTCTTTAAACTTTAACGATGCAATAGGTAAATTAATAAAACAATCGCCGGTTACCCTTAATGCCCGGAATGATGATCAATTTTAAGCCAGCGGTAAACTGAAGTGAAAAACAGATCCTGTACCGCTTTCGCTTTCTGCCCAGATCTGTCCTTCGTGCCGACGAATGATCTCGGCACTTAAATAAAGCCCTATACCGAAACCTGAAATATGACGAGTTTGGTTGCTTTCAACCCGGTAGTAACGGTCAAAGATCCTGGGCAGGTCCTGGGCATTGACCCCCATCCCCTCATCTTTTATGCTAACCTGGGCAAAGCCATTGACCGGAGCGCATTTCACTTCAATCTTTCTGCGTTTAGGCGAGTATTTGACGGCGTTGCTAATCAGGTTGGAAATCACCGATCCGATTTTTTCCCTGTCAGCATTAACCTGCACGTGATTACTGATATCAATGTGAATAATATGAGTGGAAACAGTGAGTCCGTATTCCTCTACAACCTCCCTGATCAGCAGGTCCAGATCAAATAATTCTTTATTAATGGCGATTTTACCCGATTCCAGGCGCGATATATTCAGGAATCCGTTGATCATGCTGCTCATCCTCTTCGCCTGTATCTCCGCCTTTTCCATAGCGCCCGCGAGAAAATTATCAGGATTATTTTTCAATTTGAGGTTAGCTACCTGGATCAGCGCCATCAGCGAGGTTAACGGGGTTTTAAGCTCATGGCTCACCATGCCTATAAAATCATTTTTTCGGAGCTCGTCCTGTTTCTGTTCTGAAATATCCCTGGCGATCTTGGAAACCCCGGTAATTTTTCCGTGTTTATCACGTATAGGCGAAATGGTTAGGGATACGTCCAGGATACGACCTCCGTTCGCCAGTCTTTTTGTCTCAAAATGTTCCATGCGCTCCCCGTTTTTTAAGCGGGTTATGATCTGCGGTTCTTCATCCTGCCGATCTTCCGGAACCAACTTAAGAATAGACTGTCCTATCATTTCGGAGGCCGGGTAACCGAAGATCCTTTCTGCCGATTTGTTCCAGCTGGTGATCGTTCCCTCCAGCGATTTGCCTATTATCGCATCATCTGATGATTCTACGATGGCGGCCAGTTTGGCACTGCGTTCCTCTGCTTTTTTCTGATCGGATATGTCAAGCGCGATCACCAGCCCGGCATAAACCATTCCCCGTTCATCTGTTAATGGTACAAAATCTACCTGCAGATCATGACCGCCGGTACTTTTAAGTTCGGTCCTTATCTGTTCACCATTCAACATCCGCTTATAGTATTCCCTGGTTATGGCATATCGCTCCGGAGAGTTCAGTTCGGCCATGTGTAAACCTGCATAACTATCTTCGTGGTACCCTAATTTTTGCATCAGGGCACCTTCCATGGTTATCAGGTTATGTTCCCTGTCAATAACGAGGACCAGCGAGCGGGGAATATTGACGGCGATAGAACGGAATAACTGCTCCTTCTTTTGTATTTCGTCCCTGCTTCTTTGCAGTTCTTCATTGCTTGCCAGCATTTCTTCGTTTGATGCTGCAAGTTCTTCGTTAATTGCGGTAAGTTCCTCATTAAGCGCTTGTGTTTCTTCTTCGCTTTCTGCAAGGGATTTGGTGCGTGCAGCAACCAGTTCCTCCAACGATCCGTTGATCCGTGAAAGGGCCTGTTGCGCCTCTAAAAGCTGACCATTGATAGAGATGAGTTCTTCGTTTGCTGTGCTGATCTCTTCATTAGCCGCAGTAAGCTCCTCATTAAAAGCCGCGGTCTCCTGTTCTTTGACCTCCAGTTCCCGCTGCAGGCGTTCTTTTACCTTCACATCGCGAATTGCACTGATATATGATAATGAGGCGATCACAACGGCGAGTATGAGCATTACGATTATGGCTGCCGGAGCAACAAAGGTATAACGTTCCAAAACCGCCCTGCGTTCATCCAAGAGTTTGCGTTCGGTATCTTCTGCATGGTCAATGGCAAGGCGCAATGCATCCATGGCAGATCTGCCTTCTTCCAGATCGGCTGTGGAAACAACCTGATGATGTTGCTTTTTTGAAACAAGTTGCTCCAGAATGGCCATTCGCCGGGTTAGGATCGCTTGAATGCTTGCCAGGTTGGGTTGCTGCAGGGCATTACCGGAGGTTAAGGCACTTACCTCATTAATCAGGCGCTGTGTTTTGAGATAGGCACCCTTATAAGGGCCCAAGAAGGCGGTCTTGCCGGTAAGCAGAAAGCCACGCTGCCCTGTTTCTGCATCTTTCATCCATGAAATAGCTTGTTCAAGCTTCTGGATAACCAGCGTACTGTGCCCAACAGCTTTATTGCTGTTTAGCAAATTATTAATCGTATTATAAGAAAAAAAGCCCACGATCAGCAGGGTCAATATCGAAAACCCGTAGCCGAGCTGTAAATTGCGGGTAAAGTTCAGTCGCATAGAGATACCGGGTATCAATGGTTTAAGGGGTATGCAATAATTATGTTTTTTACGAAAAAAACCAAAGGGATGGTTTGGCGCTACCGGTAATAAATGCCGAAGGTAACATAGATGTTACAATTATTGTTGGGTCTGCTATTTATACAACGCTTTAATTTTAACTCAGAGGCTTAATTTTTTTAATTGGTAACTTACTAATTAACAATAACGTTTAACAACTTTATTGATTTTACTGACTATATATGAGAAAAGGGGCGTTTGGAATTGCCTTTGCTTATTTGTTGATTAGCCTGTTGTGGATCATGTTCAGTGACCGGCTATTGTTTTATTTCGAAGGAATACTTAGCCCCAACCAATACCTGTGGCTGAGTTTGGGAAAGGGGTGCTTGTTTGTGGTGGTTACAGCGATTGCTCTTTACGCGTTGATCAGGTCAGAAGAGCAAAGGTTGAAACAGAGCGAAAAGCAATACCGGAGCATGTATGAATCCAATCCAAACCCAATGTGGATTTACGAGCCGGGGACACTCCGTTTCATTTCGGTAAACGATGCCGCAATTGCGGTTTATGGCTACAGTGCGGAAGAGTTCAGGCAACGGACAATATTGGATATCAGACCTTTGGAAGACCGAGATAACGTGATTGCTTCATCAGAGCGGGTGGACAGTAAGCTCAATGATAGCGGTACCTGGCGTCACATTAAAAAGGACGGGCAACTGATTTATGTAAATATTACCTCGCATAAGATCTGGTTCAATAAAAAGCCCCATATCATGGTTATGATACGTGATATGACCGAACGGGTGGCATTTGAGCAGGCTCTTGAAAAAGTAAACCAGGAGCTTTTAGAAGAAAAACACAAGCTCAGTGAAACCCAGTTGTTGTCGCGGGTGGCCGGGTGGGAATTCTACCCCCGTGAAAACAAGCTGATATGGTCAGACGAAGTTTATCGCATTGCGGGTTTGAAACGGGATGAGCGCGAAGCTTTCGATATTTATGTACATCACATTTTTCCGGAAGACCGGCCGATGATGATCAACGCTTTGCATGAACTGATCAGTACCGGTAAACAACTTGATATAACGCACCGCATTACTGCGCTGGATGGTACAACCCGTTACATCCGGCAGCTTGCCCGCGTAGAAAGCACCGGGGAGCAGGAACTTAAGATAGCGGGTTCGCTACAGGATATTACTGAGCTTAAACAACTGGAAATGGAGCGTAACCGCTACCAGTACAGCTTTGAGCATACCCTCAACAGTATCACCGATTGCTTTTTTGAGCTCGACCGCCAAATGAAGATAACCCGGATAAACGACATCTTTCGGGAGATGGTTAAAACAGACAGAAGCCAGATTATTGGTGCAAGTATTTTTGAGTTTTTTCCTAAAGCCGAAAATAAGTTTTATCATGTTTACCATAAAGCGCTTGAAGAAAGGGTTATTGTGAGGCACGAAGATTACTCGGTTATCCTGCAGCGCTGGCTCAGGATGGCTGCTTATCCTACTGATGAAGGTGTTGCCGTATACTTCGCCGACATTACCGAAGACAGGCTTAAAGACGAACGGTTAAAAGAAGCAGTTGAACGTTACGAACTGGTGGCCCAGGCTACCAGGGATGTTGTTTATGATCTTAATATTGTTGAAAACAAACTGATATACAATACAAGCCTTACGCATTTGGTGCAAATACCGCTCGACGAAATCAGTTATGAGTTGGAATGGTGGCGGTCACTGATCCATCCGGATGATATGGAAGAGGTAGTGAGCAGCCAGGAAAGGATCAGCCGTGCCGGTTTTACCAACTGGGAATGCGAATACCGGCTCAATTGCGGTAAAGGTGAATATAAATACGTGATGGACCAGGGGTATTTTATTTATAACGACCAAAAGCAACCGATACGACTGATAGGGGCGGTAAGAGATATTGATGCCCTTAAACGCAGCACCCAGGAAAATAAGCGGCTGGCACGCATCATCAAACAGGTAAATAATATGGTGCTTATTACCGATGATCTGCGAAGGGTACAATGGGTAAATAATGCGTTTGTAGAGCTGACCGGCTACGCTATGGAAGAAGTGGTAAATAAAATGCCGGGTGATTTTTTGACAGATCCCGATGACCCGGTGATCCAAACGTTAATAAGAAAACAACAGGCCAGGGAAGCTTTTGGTATAGATACGATCATTTATACCAAAAACAGAACCCCGGTTTGGGTATCAGCCCAGTTAACCCCGGCATATGATGAAGATAACGCTTTTCAGGGATACATCATCGTTTGTCAGGATATAACTTACCGTAAAGAAAAAGAAGAAGAGGTTAACAGGCAGAACCGTTTACTCCGTGAGATTGCGTGGATAAGCTCGCATGAGATCAGGCGGCCTGTGGCAACTATGCTCGGATTGGTGAACTTGCTGGATATGGCAGAAGACGAGAGCGAGCGAAGAGAGATCTTTTCAAAACTCCGCGAATGCGCCCGGGAAATGGATAGTATGGTGCATGAGATTCACCGTCGCATTGAAGCGGAAAAAGTCATGCAAATTGCGCGCGATCTTTAAACAGTTAATTTAATGGTTAGCATAAAGACTTAGTAAAAATTTAACATTACGGCATTTATCGTTTTAGCGAAAACCTGCCTGAATAAAATTAGCGACAGGGGCGGCTTTTTTTAGCTTTACCCCCCGCTATACCGTAACTGGAATTTTCCGGTTATTTCGCTTTTTAGGCTCCTTACCGGGTTTGTTAACGCTGCTTTTATCTTCTGTAAGCTAACCGTAAAATAACAATCTTTGAAAATAAAGGCGATTTCTGTTCGCCAGTCATCAGGCAATAAAGCCGAAGTCTTTCCGCTGCTTATTTTCCTGCGCGTCTATCGAATGATTAGCTTTCATATTATTAAGCATATGTTTAAGTGTTGATCTCGTGCCTATAATACTTTGCTCAAATAGCTGATTTTCTGTAAATAACTAAACCAATTGTTTTGACTGGTCGTATAAAGGTGGGATATTATTAAAGATATTATTTAATAACGTTTTTACCTGTGAATATGAGAGGGCGTCATGCTTACTTTTTACTATCGGTTGTTTTAATATTGCTGGGGAATAACATTTTTGCCGCGATTCCGGTCATTACCTATACTTCATCCAATGTCTATACAGTTGGCACAGCCATTACTACCCTGACACCTACGGTTACTAACGGCGTTAGCGCGATAGGTTATAGCGCGGCTACGGCGCTTACGGGCGCTACCTTAAATAATCCCCGCGGTGTAGCTATCGATGCAGCCGGCAATATTTATGTGACCAATACGGGTAACAATACCATCAGTAAGTATAATTCAAGCGGTACCTACCAGGGGACCTTCGGTACCGGCGCTACCATGTCTCTCCCTAAAGACCTGGTTTTTGACTCATCGGGTAACGCTTACGTATTAAACCTTGGCGCCACTCCGGGCACGGGGAGCGTATATAAATATAATTCAAGCGGTGTATACCAGTCAACCATACTCAGCGGCTTAAATTATGCTTTGGGAATGACCATCGACAATTCGAATAACATTTACATCGCCGATCAGGGTGCCGTTACGGTGCAAAAATACAACACCAGCGGTACACTGTTACTATCGCTGCCCACTACTAATTTAAGCACTCCTCTTGGAGTAGCTGTGGATGCATCCGGTAATATTTACGTGTTAAATAACGGCACCGGGAACGTAACAAAATATAACTCGGCCGGAACATTTCAATCTATTTTTCTTAGCGGGTATACATCAGCGCAAGCCATAACCATTGATGGCGCCGGAAATTTTTATGTGGGCGACAATGCAGCTACCAATACAGTTTATGTTTACAATCAAAGCAGTACCTTACTTACCAGTAAAGCCCTTACAGATCCTGAAGGGATTGCTATTGACAGTAAAGGCGTACTGTATACCTCGGCTTATTATGCCAACCAGATGAATAAATCTACCCCAACGGGTGGCTTTTTCCTGAGCGGATCCTTACCTGCCGGCTTAAGCTTTAATAGTTCAACAGGCAGCATCAGCGGTACCCCGACAGCAGCGATGGCCGCCACCAACTATACTGTAACGGGCTATAATGCCAGTGGTGCAGGTACCAGTAATACATTTTCTATTACGGTTAACCCTACAACACCTACAGGTACGGGCGGCTCAACATGCGGTTCGGGCACCGTAACGCTTTCAGCTTCAGGAAGCTCCCCGTCGGGCGGGGTATATAACTGGTATGCAGCTCTTACCGGCGGCTCATCTTTAGGAACGGGCTCAACCTTTACTACACCAACCCTAACAACAACTACCACTTATTATGTAAGCTACACTCAAAACGGGGCAACAAGCACGCCACGCATCGCCGTAACTGCAACTGTAAATGCCAAACCTGTTATATCAACTGCACCCACTACGGGTAGTTTATATCTTTCCTATCCTTTTACCGGCAATGCCAATGATGGCTCCGGTAACTTAAATAGCGGAATACCTCAGAATGCTCCCACACTTACTACTGATCGTTATGGAGCAGCAAGCAGCGCCTATAGTTTTAATGGTTCAAGTCAGTACATGGCTACTTCCAGCCTTATACTAATTAGTCCGCAAACTTTTTCTATCAGTGTGTGGTTTAAAACAAGTTCGGCAGGAGGTAAGCTGGTCGGTTTCGGTTCGTCAGAATTTGGGTCAAGCTCAGGTATCTTGGGTTACGATCGTCATATTTATATGAATAGCAGCGGACAACTATACTTTGGGGTTAAACCTGGCAGTACATATAATACAATAAACACTACTGCATCCTATGCTGATGGTGCATGGCACCATGCAGTTGTAACTATGTCATCTACTAATGGGGCCAACCTGTATGTAGATGGTGCACTGCAGGCCAGTGACCCTACGATGACATCAGCAGGAGCTTACACAGGTTATTGGCGGGTTGCTTATGACAATTTAGCAAGTTGGCCGGGTGCACCATCCAGTTATTATTTTAACGGCTCATTGGATGACATAGCTGTTTATCAAACAGAGTTAACTGCGGCTCAAGTGTATACATTATACGGTGCAGGCAGCGCCCCGGTTTGTTCAGGGGGCACGCTTACTTTCCAGGCCAATACAGTAAGCGGCGCTACCTACTCCTGGTCGGGGCCGGGCAGCTTTACATCTGCCTCTCAAAATCCTACCATCAGCAATGTTACATCAGCAAATGCGGGCACTTATGTACTTACTGTAACCGGTTCAAATGGCTGTACCTCGCAATTAAATGTAACCGCGGTTGTAAATGCACTCCCTTCAACAGCATTTACAGCGACGTCTTCGGTAAATATTAACTCAAACGCAACTGTCACTTATACAGGGACTGACCCCTCAACTTCAACTTATAGTTGGGATTTTAGTGGAGGCACACCCTCAACCGGTACCGGGCAAGGACCGTTTTCGGTACAATGGACTACGCCCGGAACAAAAACAATTACTTTGACTGTAACCAATGCTACGGGCTGCTCGTCGTCATCAACACAAAATGTAACTGTAAGCCTGGGTACCTATGGTAATTATGCTTTTGGTGAAACCATCACATTAAATACAACCTCGCTTGGCATCACATCAAATCTTACCAATTTTCCGGCATTACTCAGCATACAGGATAATAACCTGATTATTTCAAATGCCTGTGCGGATAAGGTGCAAAATCCCAACGGTCCCAATTACGATTTTGCATTTGTAAGTGGCGGCAGCGAGTTGTATTACCAGGTTGAAAGCTATAACCAAACCACTGGAACGCTGCTGGTCTGGGTACAAATACCTACTTTAACTTATGCTACCAACAATATCATATCTTTTTATTACGGTTCAAAATCACCTACGGTAACACACAATACGGCATTTTTTGCAAATACCTGGGCAAGTAATTACCTGGCAGTATTTCATTTTAATGAATCGAGCTATACGGGTTCGGTTGCTGATGGTACCGCGGGAGGGCATACGGGCACCTCCAGCGGGATGACCTCGGCAGACCTTGTTACCGGTAAAATCGGTACGGCTTACAGCTTTAACGGATCAAGTAAAAAAATTACAACCAATGCCGTATCTGTTACAGGCCCCTTCACCTTATCTGCCTGGGTTAAATTAGGGGCTACAGGCCTGGATCAAAAAGTAATGACAAACCAGGACGCCACAGGAGGGCTTAGCGGCGGCTATAAAATGGGAATCTATACTAATAACATCCCTGAATCGGAATCGGGTATCGCAACAAACCGGCTCAGTATCCCCAACCCAACGGCTTTTGCCAGCGGCGCATGGCATTATATACAAAGTGTTTATACAGGTACGACCCTCAGTACATACGTTGATGGAACACAATATAAAATATTAACTACTATCAATAATCCTTCGGCTAATACAAGCTTTTATATTGGAGTAGGAGAAGGGGGGAACAGCTATTATTTTAACGGGGTAATTGATGAACCACGCGTTTCCAATGTTGCAAAAACGGCCGATTGGCTTAAGGCAGAATATGTAAATCAAAATAACCCGGTAACGTTTACTACTGTTGGTACAACCTCTGTTAATGTCACTAATGCTGCGAGTATACCAGGCGCGCTAACCTATACTTATAAAGGCGTTACTGGGACTTATACCGATGCCAGCAACTGGGATAACACCACCGCTGGTACCACCAACCAGGCACCTGCCTTTGACGGTACAGCTACTTTAATTATCCCTACAGGAAAAAGTATTACAATTAACTCTGATGCCTCGGTATACGGGTTAACACTAAGCGGTACGGCTTCAATAAGCCTTCAGGCAAATTTAAGCGTTGGATGTAATATCTATAACCAGGGCACCGGAAAAATAGATTGGAATAATTTAAACACATCAAAGATAACCTGGAATGGGACCAGTGCCGCCCAAAGCTACAATGGTGCAGCTTCTACAGGGTATGCGCATGTAGGCACTATGGAGGTGAATAATTCGGCAGGTGGAACAATAACGGTTAATAGTGATACACTTGATATTTACAGCGAGCTCAAAATTACCAAGGGGAACCTGGCGGTTGCCTCCGGGGCCATTATGGTACTCAAAAGCAGTGTATCTCAAACGGCCTCTGTCGATCCTATCCCTACGGGGTACAGTATTACAGGAACAGTATATGCAGAACGTTATTTCAAGGCCGGGACTATTGCTACCAACACCCGCAATTACCGGCTTCTGTCTTCCCCGGTAAATACCACTACAGGTGCCTATAACCTTAGTTATCTGAACGCCAATTCAGGCAATTTCACCGGGGTTTTTGTTGCCGGCCCAACCGGGACGGCGGGTGGATTTACTGTCACCAACGCCGCCTCGACGGTTTATTTATACAAAGAGAACCTGCCTGCAAGCAGCACTACTTTTAACTCCGGAAATTTTAAGGGCTTAACAGACATTTCGGGTAACACCATATCTTATTATACCGGCACAGGCACCACCACTGCAACAACAACACTTCCGGTAGGTAACGGCTACATGTTATATTATGCCGGAAATAATGTTAACAATGTTACCTCAACAACAGCACTGAATAAACAATACCGCTTTGGCGGAAGCTATATTGACCCGGATGCTTCAACGATGGTAGCTGTCGGTACGTTAAACCAGGGCAGCATCCCGGTAAAACTATGGTGGAACAGCAGCAGCACCACTTTAAGTAAAGCACAAACCGGTTATAACCTGGTAGGCAACCCATATGCCTCTTCTATTGATTGGGATACGTTTTCGCAAAGCAGTTCAACAAACGGTATTTACGGCCCCGGTGTATCTGCTACCATATATGTTTTCAATTATACCAATAAAAATTATGGTACTTATACCGCTTTGATCCCGGGGGGCATTGGCACCAATAATGCAACCCGTTACATTGCAAGCGGGCAGGGCTTTTTTGTGCAGGCTACTACAACCTCGGCTTCATTGACTTTTAATGAAGCAGCCAAAACAACGGTGCAACCCAGCTCCTTGGGGAGCACCCTTTATATGTTGATGAGCAAAAAAAGCCAGGCATTAGCCAGGCCCCAGTTAATGCGGGTGAAACTCTCATCTGATTCGGTTAATACGGATGAGATCATGGTATTATTTGATCCCGGATCCAAAAACGAATATGAGCCTTTTTATGATTCAGACCGGTTAAACGGGATTGGAAATGTTTCGACACTGGCCAGTTACGGATACAGGAGTCCAAATATGCTCGCCATTAACAGGATGAATGTTATAGATTCCACTACCCGGGTTAAGTTATTTGTGAATGTTAATAATTCGGCAACCACTGATACAATTTCCGGCTCGGGGTTTGAATCGCTTGATTCAAGATATGACATATATCTGCTTGATCATTATAAAAAAGATTCTTTGCTTTTCAGCCAGTATAAACGTTATCCGTTCAATATCAACAAAACAGATACAACCAGCTACGGTGCAAACAGGTTCGAAATCGTATTTCATAAAAAAAGTTCATTAAACTACCGGTTGCTGAGTTTTGAGGCAAGCCCGGTTAAAGACGGTATTCAGTTAACCTGGAAAACTGAGCATGAAGGAAACTTGTCCGGCTTTACACTGCAAAGGCAGGACGGCTCTAAGGAATTTGTTCTTTTAACATCTATGTTAAGCAATGGCAGCGGGTCTTACACTTATATAGACAGGTTCCCGTCAGAAGGAACCAATTACTACCGCTTGCAGCAAAATGATGCTTTTAATACGATCAGCTATAGCAAAATAGTAGCGGTAAGCTTCAATGCACCTGGCATTATTAATGAGCAGATTACACTTTATCCTAATCCGGTTAACAGCGAACTTTATATTAAGATCAATAGAAATGCACCAGACAGGGTGATGCTTAAAGTAACCGGTATAACCGGCCAGGTAATGTTTTACCGGGAAACGGATGGCAATAATATACAACAGAACGTAGGCAGTCTGCTGCCCGGAAACTACATTGTTGAGATTTCGGACAAGTCAACCAAAAGGCTGATTGGGATTAAAAAATTTAATAAAAAATGAAATCTTACCTCTGCAAAACAATCTACCGGGTCAGTAAGATATTATTGACCTTGTACCTGGTTATCAGCCCCATTTTGCTGTTTGCCGATGATCCGGGCGCACCGTGTGATGACAGCGACCCGCTGGATAATAATTGTCCGCTGGATACCTGGACTATTTATATATTCATATTAGTTCTTATTCTTACTGCAATCCGCCTGCACAAAAAGCAACATGCCTTCGGTCGTTAACACGCAGGGGGGATATTGAGCATGTCATAAAGTGTCAGGGAATAAACCATTATATAAACATTTAGAAAACATATCAATGTTCGGCTTGGCAACGATTAGTAAACTTCGTTTATATACGCTGTGTGTTATTATGCATGGTATCCTGGCTTGCTGTGGATTTACGATTGTGGGCGCGTCACCCTGCCAGGCCCAGGTTAACAGCATAAATATGCAAATTAAAAACCTTGATAAAGCAAAGCACGACACCGACAGGGTAAAGATCTATTACGCTATTTCAAGGTTGTATTGGAGCAAAAATGCAGACAGCGCATTGTTCATGGCGCAAAAATCCCTTGAACTTGCCAAAAGGATCAATTTTGAAAAAGGCATTGCCCTGGCATATCTTGCAGAAGGGGTAGCTCTTGGATACAAAGGAAGATGGCCCGAAGCCCTCAATAGTCATTTACAGTGCCTGCGCATTAGTGAAAAACTGGGCATGGAAGGCTTAAGCGGAAACGAATACAATAATATCGCCGGCCTGTACACCTCTATGGAGGATTATTCAAAAGCGCTTTATTATAACCAGCAAGCTTACAACATAGCCCTGAAGCAAAATGACTCCGCACATGAAGGCACTTTCAGCCCATTGGTAAATATTGGCGAAATATTTAAGAAAAAAGGAAAACCCGATTCGGCTATTGCCTATAATTCAAAAGCGTTAGCCATAGCTCAACGAATAAAGAACCCCATCTATATAGCCGCCACCATGTATAATATCGCCGAAAATTATATTACAAAGAAAAATTACCGGCTGGCCGAAGATTATTTAAACAAGGCGCTTGATATCGCGCAAAAAGCAGGTGATGATGAAGATGTTGCATACTGTCATGGCGGGCTGGCACTTACATCTTATTATACAGGTAAATACAACTCCAGTACACTTTATGCACAAAAAGCTCTTGAAGAAAGCAAGAGGTCCGGCATTGTTGAGCTTATTCAAACTGCCTATAACGTATTGTACTTAACCCTTAAAAAAACAGGTAATTATAAACAGGCGCTGTATTATCGTAACCTTGAAGTGGCTTTGAACGATAGTTTGAAAACCGAACAACGACTGAAAACTATCAAAAATATGCAGTCTGTTTACGAGCTGGAAAAAAAGGAACAGCAAATTGATTTGCTGAATAAAAATAAAATTATAGGTCAGAAAGAACTGGAGAAAGTGAGCCTGAAGCGGGATATTTTAACTGCGGGCACCATACTTTTAGTATTGCTCGCTTTTATCCTGCTCAGAAATTACATGCAAAAAAAGAAGCTCAGTGAGCAACTGGCTCTGCAAAATAAAAACATATCTGAGCAAAATCTTCACCTCGAAGAACTTGTACACGTAAAGGACCGCCTGTTTTCAATTATCGGGCACGATTTAAGGGGACCGATCCATACCATCAGCCATATGATGGATATTGTAAAGGAAAAAAGCCTGTCGGAAGAAGAAAGCGATTACTGGATTGAAAAGATAGATGAGACCCTGATTATAACCTCCAGCTTGGTTGAAAACCTGCTATACTGGGCAAAAAGCCAGTTAGACGGAATCCAACTTAACCCTGCCGGTTTTGATCTGCGAAAGCTAATTGATCAAAATGTTATGCTGCTGAAACAACGGGCCGCTGAAAAGAAAGTGGTAATAACAAGTGAGGAGATGGCTGAGCCCGTGATGGTATTCGGAGACGAAACTATGATTGATATTGTGATCAGGAACTTATTGGAGAATGCCGTAAAGTTTTCAAAAGCGGGTGATCATGTTACCGTAACCGCGGAAAAAAGCGAGGCTTTTGCGATATTGAAGATTCGGGACAACGGGAAAGGTATCCCTGAAGAAGCACAATCAAAAATATTTAACAAATATACCTCATATACTACTTTTGGTACAGCCAGTGAAAAAGGAAGCGGTCTTGGGCTGTTATTATGTAAAGAGCTTGTGGAAAGAAACAATGGCACCATATGGTTTGAAAGTAAAGCCGGGATCGGAAGTACGTTCTGTTTTACTGTGCCAATAGAAAACGAAGAGTTGGTTGCTGTTTAAGGCGGCTTTAAACAGGTCAGAAGATGGGGTGTCTACTTATTTTTCAATAATCCTCCGATATCAGGGCATGATGTTTGTGTGAAAGGAGCTATGTTAAAACGTAGCTTTTAGAACTATAATGATTGCCTCTTATCAGAAGAGAGTCCTGGTTGTTGATGATGATAAGGACATTCGTGAATTAATGCACCTGATCCTGGAAATGGAGGGATATGCGGTGACCGAACTGGATAATGGTCATGACGTCCTTGAAGCCATACAGGCTTTACGACCAGATGTTGTGTTGCTGGATGTTATGCTGGGCGATATGGATGGCCGCGATATTTGTAAACATTTGAAGAATGACCCTGGTATGCAGGATATACCTATAATTATTGTTTCGGCAAGTCACGGGTTGCATACGATGCACGAAAAACAATGCGGCGCCAATGATTATCTGGCCAAGCCTTTTGATGTGAATGAGCTCATTAATCATGTGCGCCATTTTGCCGCTTGATTGGCGCCATGCCGTAAATCTCCGGCTGTGACATAGCCCTGCAATTGCCATAGTGGCTCAAATAAATTCTTTATATAGCTGCCAGCAGGTTAATTAAGGTTGAAATTTCGGGAATGTTTTCGAGGTTACGAACAGTGCCGATCAGTTGCTCCTGCATTTCTGCGGATACAATATTGTTGCTCAGCCGCCGGAACTTTTCAATCGTATCATTCCATGTAAACGGACGGGTAAAAAAGCCATGGTAATCTTCCTGTTCCCTGGTTAGGGTTTGGCCGTTTTTCAGGCCGATCTCCACCTTAGTTTTCATTTTATCGGGATAAGCAACGGTATAAGGATCAAGGATACCGGCAACTATCAGCGGTTGATGAAGCGGGAAACCCGTACTTACTTTCACTTTCTTTAGCAATTGCTGTACATCGTTATTTTTAATTCTTTCCGGCTCATATTGTTCGGGATAAACTTCGCCATCCAGAAGGAGCACTGCGGCGGCATAAAATAAACTGTGATCAGCCTGTTCCTTAGTTTCTACAATTTGCCGGTTGCCGTAAGCACCGGATCCTATGATGTGATAGGCAGTTAAAAATGTGGTCAGCTCAACGCTTTCAATCTCTTCCGGGTTAACCTGCTGCTGTTTGCGCAGCTCGTCAAGGGCTTCCAGTGTGGCCTGTGCATGTACTTCTACATTATATTTCTTCAATACGCAGCGTGGTAGCAGTTCAAAGGTCTCTCTATCCCAGTCATAATCCAGCCTCATACCAAACACATCATCAAAGCCCTTGGGGCCTTCAAAAATGGCCACCGGGCCGGTCATCCCTTCTCGGGCCAGGAAACAGATGTTAACGCAGTTCAGCGCATCCAGGGAAGATGCAAACCCCTTCCACTCATAGGTATATGATGCCCGGCTGCTTACCATTGGGCTTATTGAAGTGCCGGTAATGCCCAGTGCATGAGCTGTTTGTTGTTCAGTCAGGTTTAACAGGCGGGCAATTCCGGCCGTCATTGAGTAGCCTAAAAGCAAGGTATGGTCGATACCTTCTTTCATGACCGGGATTTCCAGTACGAGGCGGCATTCTATCTGGTAAGCCACGGCCATGGCAGCAAGGAAATCTTTACCTGATATCGGCCCAAACTGCGCTACTGCCAGCAGCGGGCCTATATTATCACTGGGATGGCAGGTAGCTTCTTTGCCCATAAAATTATCCATAAAATCCGGATAACGGATAAGCGCTGTATACAATTGTGCCGCCCGGTCGTAGGGTAAGTTTTCAATAAGCGGCACTTTGCATTTGCCGCCTTCGCCCATAACCTGCAATTGCCTCAATAATTTTTGGATGGCAGGTTTGTTACCGGCGTGGATCAGCGACCCCAAAGCGTCAAGCAGATGGCGTTTCAGTTGTTCGATGGAGGTTTCACCGATGTCGTCATAGCGGGCATTAAGCGCGAAACGGGCGATCTTGAAATTCTGCAGCTCTTTTTCCATGATCTACCTGTTAATTGCTGCGGCCGCGAAACAATGAGATAACCCAGATGATGACCGCGATAACGACGATTACCGCGAAAATGCCCACGGCAGCACCGGCTTTAAAAATACCGACAATGGCATCACAGCTGCTCAATAACAGGCAAAGGCTTAAGAATAGTGGTGTAATTAACTTTTTCATAAACTGATAGTTTTATAATTAAAACTTAAAACAGCAAGCGATGTTTTAATTATCATTTAAAAGATATTTTTCAGCGATTTTTTTAATTGTTAGTCGATTTAAACCTATGAACGCATCACCCTGGCTCAGGAATACCAAAGCCGCCCTGCATTTGCCTGACCTTATTCCGGTATATAAAACCACAGCAGGCAGTTATGATTTTAAAATATATGACATTGGGGACAGCTGCTGGCTGGTGGCCGGATGGCCAAATAGCAGCCAGGTTGCTTTCCGGTTGGCCTATTCACCAAACGACCGGTTACAGATCACACTAAAAGAAAGGAAAAACGACGTGCGATTGAAGATTGGCTCGTTACTGGGCGACTACGAAGTTGTTTTGACGCTACCCACAGAAAACCGGCCCGTACTTCATTACACCACCAGGTTAACGCCGGCCTCCACCTTATTGTTCCCTTACTGGCCGCGCGACATTGTACCGCTTGGTTCCGGCGGAAGTGAAAACATGGCCGACGGAGAAATACATACCAGGCAGGTTGGTACGCGTTCGGGACAGCTCTATTTTAGTATGAGCCGGCCAAAAGCGGGTTCGGTATTATACCTGCAAAATCTAACCGCGTTGGCCGGTTACAACCAGCAAACCGAAACCTCCGCAGGAGATAGTGTAGGGGGCGAATGGCCTGAAATCGGCTTTGCCCTGCCGCCCACCATTAAAAATAAACCTCTGGCAGCAGGTAAAAGCTATACTTTGAGTGATGCCTTTATTGTTTTTTCGGAAGAAGTGCCTGCTGATGAGGCGGCTATGGTTCAGCAATATCTCGACCTGCTGGCTGAAGTTTACCTGGCTTTACCCAAACCGGCAACCAATTATACTCATTGGCCCGACATACTTGGCAAAGGACTAAAGGACCTGATAGACAGCCCGGGCTGCTGGGTACAACTTGATGGTCATCATTATTTTAACGCCTATGTATCAGACTATGCCACTCCTCCCGAAATCATGGTGCAACTGGCGGTACTGCTTCCTTTACTTGATTATGTGGAATGGAGCGGCGCGGAACTGGAAGTAATGAAAAAAGTTAAAGCCGGCTTGCCATCATTCTATAGTGAAAAATACGGCACCATAATGCGCTGGCACCCAAAAGCAGCCGATACGCTGGAAGGTGAGGAGGAGCAAAAACAACCGCTGGTTATGGATTCCTGGTACCTGCACCACCCTTTGTTAAACCTGTCGCGTCTTGCGCTGAAAGGCGATAAGGTTGCCAGCAAACTCTTTTTAGATTCTTTGGAATTTTCGATACGGGTGGCGCATCATTTTAATTACAAATGGCCGGTTTTTTATAAAGTAGATACCCTTGAGGTAGTGAAAGCCGAAACGCAGCCAGGCAAAGGAGGTGAAAAGGATGTGCCGGGTTTATATGCCCATGTCATGCTGCAGGCCTGGGAGCTTACGGGCGAAAAACGCTATTTAACCGAAGCGGAAAAAGCCGCTATGCATTTGCGCGGCCAGGGTTTCGACCTGTTCTACCAGGCCAACAATACCGCCTTTTCAGCTGGTGCAATGCTGCGCTTATATAAAATCACCAAAAAAGAAATTTACCGCGAGCTTAGTTACCTGTGCCTGGCCGGTGTGTTTAACAACGTGAGGCTGTGGGACTGTGATTATGGTTATGGGAAAAACTTTCCGACATTTTTTGCATTGTTCCCGCTTAATGATGCTCCTTATACGGCAGTATACGAAGAGCAGGAAGTGTTCTGCGCGCTGCATGACTACCTCCGCCACGCCCAGGATATTGAGATTTTACCATCAGTACGCCTCCTGATAACCGAATATGTCCGCTACCTTGTAGACCGTGCCGCTTATTACTACCCAACAATGCTTCCAAAAGAAATGCTCCAGGAAAAGCCCAAAATAGGAGAGGTTGATCCGAACCTGTGGATCGCGCTTGAGGATTTACACGACGGCTGGGAAAAATCAGGGCAGGTAGGTCAGGAAGTATATGGGGCAGGCAACGCTTTCGGGATCCTGCCGCGCCACTATATCCGTATACCTGATCAGCCTTTCATGGTCTTCACTGATTATCCTGTTTACCGATTTACCACCAGGAAGCAAGATTATCTTCATGTCCGCATGGCGGGCGATAATCGCATCGACTGCCGCTTGATGGTGGTTAAGAGCAGTACTGGTAAATTACCAGGGGTAGAAGTGCGTGTTAATCAGAAGCCTATCGACGGAAAAAAAATCAAAGGCGGCCACTTTGAATATTTAATACCCGGCAATGCCGAAATCACTATTAGCTGGAAATAACATGAAAAAGAAAATCAATTACTTTGAGCGGTTCTCTAACTGGGCTACCGCGGCAACCGGCAGTTCGGCCGCTTTTATTATAGCCGCGTCCACCATAGTGATATGGGCTGTTACCGGGCCGGTATTTCACTACTCGGAAACCTGGCAACTTATTATAAATACCGGCACAACCATCATTACTTTTTTAATGGTCTTCCTTATTCAGAAGGCGCAGAATAAGGATTCGAAAGCCGTCCATTTAAAACTGAATGAATTGCTGGCTTCTCATGAAGGTACCAGTAACAGGATGGTTAATATTGAGGACCTGAGTGAAGAGGAGCTGGATCACCTATACAAATTTTATATCCGTTTGTCCGAACTGGCGCAAAAAGAAAGTGACCTTACCAAAACACATTCTATTGATGCCGCGCGGGTAAATCAACAAAATAAATCAAAACGTTATACCAGGAGTAATAAGAGGTCAGAGTAACCGGATGCCTGGAAGCGCCGGTGGCGCGTCAGTTATTGAGATTATGATAAGCAAAATAAGATTTTTGATCATCATCGGGTTTGTTGCAGCGGGCATTTGGCTGGCGGTAAGGTATCGTTCGGCCCAAAACGTCAAGCCCGTAGTTGTTTGCAGCGGACCTTTAAAAAATTGAGTTATGGAAAAGTTATTGATCACTGTTTTTGGAGAGGGGAAGGACCTGAATGCGCTGCAAATGAGTAGCCGCGGCGTTGTTATCTTTTTTATCGCGCTTATGCTGATCCGCATTTCAGGACGTCGCTCTTTTGGGTTACGTACCCCGCTTGATAATATCGTCAGTATTTCGCTTGGGGCTGTTATGAGCAGGGCGGTGGTTGGTGCCTCGGCTTTTGTGCCGGTTATTGTTTGCTGCTTTGTGATCGTTCTGCTACACCGGCTGCTGGGCTGGCTTATTGCACGTAACAGTCCTTTAGTTAGTTGGGTAGAAGGGGAGAAGATCCCGCTTTTTCGTGGCGGCCGGTTTGATGAAGAGCGGATGAAACGGGCACTGGTTTGCCGCGAAGATGTCATGCAGGGTGTACGCAAATCTGCACTTACTGAAGATTTAGAAAAGATAGACAAGGTGTATATGGAACGGAATGGCGATATCAGCGCCATTAAAAAATGATATGTATGGATTGGCATATAGGATGTTCAGGGTTTTACTATCGTCACTGGAAAAATACTTTTTACCCGGAAGGGTTGGCGCAAAAACGCTGGTTTGAGTTTTACGCCGGGCAATTCCGTACCCTGGAATTAAATGTAACCTTTTACCGTTTTCCGCAATTATCTATGTTGCGTACCTGGTACGAAAAAGCGCCGGCTGAGTTTCGCTTCGCGGTGAAAGCCCCCAAGGCTATTACCCATTTTAAGCAGTTTCACGGAACCGTGGATATGATCACGAGTTTTTATGATACCATTCGCGATGGTTTACAGGAAAAGTTAGGGCCTGTATTGTTCCAGTTCCCGCCGCGTTTTCATTATGATGAAGAACGTTTGGCACGCGTGTTGGCGCAATTGGATCCCAGCTTTAGTAATGTATTGGAATTCAGGCACCCGGGCTGGTGGCAGGAAGATGTTTATTCACGGCTTAGGGAGCGTGGTGTTTCTTTTTGCGGTATGAGCCATCCCGAACTGCCGGATAAGTCTGTTGTAACCGGCCCTGTGGTATATTATCGTTTTCACGGTGTTCCGGATTTATACCGCTCATCTTATAGTGATGCTCAATTACGGAAATTTGCCGATGAGATTAATTCAAAACCGGAAGTCCGGGAAGCATGGTGTTATTTTAACAATGACGCGGCAGTGGCAGCTATTCCCAACGCAAAGTCCCTGCTGCAATTTTCGGTTAAGCACTAAAATAAAAGGTTAATAAATAGGGCGGCGAAAGCCGCCCTAACAATCGGTTTGTTTTATTCTGTTTCCGCTGCTGCGGCTTCATTTACATAGTTTTCAGCTACCTGGGTTAACAGTGCATCGGCATTTTTCTCCTCGGCCAGGGTTTCCTCAAGCAGGCTTTGCGCTTCGCTATAGCCTAATGTACCGGCCAGCGTGCGCAAGGTGCCGTATGACGCGATTTCATAATGCTCCACTTTCTGTGCCGCTGAAATGATCGCTACGTCGCGTACTTCGGTGCCTTTGTCGGTATCTGACAGCAATTCTGTTGCTTCATTCAGCAAACCTTCCATGGCCAGGCATTTTTTAGCCGAAGCTTTCTCACCAATAGACTCGAATACGCTTTCCAGTCGGGTTACATGGTTTTTGGTTTCTTCCAGGTGGGTGGTGATAGTTTGCTTCAGATCTTCTGAGGTAGCTCCCTTGATCAATTTGGGCAGAGCGGTGGCCAAATGCTTCTCGGCCCAATAAAGGTCCTTGATCTCGTCGATGAATAGTTCTTTCAGCGCGCTCTCGGCTTCCGGACTGCGACTGGCCGCTGCTGCGGTCTTTTTGTTGTTTTTTGTTGCCATAGTAGATATATGTTGATGATAATTAAATTGAGTTAGCCCCCTGATCAGCATCTCCGCGGTAGCCTGGATGGTTTGCTGAATAATTTCTTCGCATGATCCCTGAAATACTTTTCGAAAACTGAGGTGCCTGTCATGGATCAGCGCATATACAAACATAGTTCCAACCGGTTTTTCCGGGGTTTCGCTGCCACCGGGTGTAGTGAGCCCGGTAACGGTTACCTGTATGTCGGATGGGATAAGATGTGCCAGGCGGTATGCCATTTCCCTCGTCACCTCCATCGACTCTGGTGTAAACTGATCAATCAATCCCTTCGGTACACCTAACAGTGATACTTTGAGATCGGCATCATAGCAGGCGATCCCGCCCTTAAGCACCTGGCCGGATTCGTCGGTAAGTGCAAACTCCGAACAAAGCCAGCCTGCCGTAGCGCTTTCGGCAAAAGCAATGGTCATCCCCTGTTGAGCTATCAATTTACTACATTCTTTAATCTTATTTTCTGCCATGATTAATTGATCCAGGCCTGTCGATTACAGACTCTATAAAAACCTCCGGAAATACGGTTTTGTTTTGTTGTAATTTATTATTTTAATAATAAATTAAGGTTTGGTGGATGGCACTGATAGAGAAATGTGCACCGCAAACAAACTCATCGGCTGCTCCATAATAGATGGTTAAACGGTCGCCATCGGCAATGTGGCCGTTAGTGAAAACAACATAACCGAAAAACCCGCTAAGCTCATAAGCCTCGGTTGGCACCATAATCGGGTCACCACTTCGGGCGATAACCTTTGATGGATTGTTAATATCCATTAAAAAAGCTCCAAGACAATAACGGTGTTCAGCATTTGCTCCATGATATATCTCCAGCCAGCCATGTTCCGTACGGATAGGTGTCGCGCCCGCGCCAACGCGACCGCTGTCCCACATTCCGGGCCGGGTTTTTATCAGGCATTGGTGATTGCCCCATTGCCGGCTGTCTGATGACTCTGCCAGCCAGATATAATTGCCGCCGATCTCTTTGCTGCTTGGCCGGTGTAAACAGTAATATTTTCCGCCGATCTTTTCCTCAAAAATTGCGCAATCCTTATTATGCGGAGGCAGGATCATTCCGCCGCTTTCAAAGTGCTGCCAATTGGTGGTAGTTAGCAGGCCTACACCTACGCCGCTGTCAGATACAGCGGTATAGGTGAGGTAATAAGTGTCATTTATCTGCGCAACCCGGCAATCCTCTATACCAAAACGTTCCAGGTACCCCTTTCCGAACAAAGGCGGATAATCTTCCTGTTCGGTAAAACGAACGCCGTCGTCACTGGCCAGTAAACGTAAATGCGAAACTGTGGTGAGATAATCCAACCCCTTGTAGTTAATGACCCGGGCATCGGTAGCGATAAGGTCGGGGTCGTTAAGCGGCACTTTGATGATCTCGGTATTGCCCATGGCATCCAGGGCAGGAAAAAATAAAACTCCTTCCTCCTGCATAACCCCTTCGGCTACCCTTACAATAAGCCAGGTTTTACCGCCATACCTAAAAACGCCGGGATTAAGCAGGCTGATAATTTGTAAACCCTCGCGACTGGGAGCAAGATCTTTTGGCAGCAGCAAAGGGTTTTCGGGAAAGCGTTGTGCCAGGTCTTTCATATTTCTTCCCCGCTAACCCAGGCTTTGGCCTCCTCCAGTTGATCGGGTGAAAAACCGCGCGACTTGCCGGGTATCATAAACCGGAAGAGGTCCGTAAACCATTCCACACCTTTCTGGTCGGTTACTACCGCAATGCGGTGCCAGTTTGTAAAGTTGGTTAGCCCAAGTTTGAGGTCGTCCCACCAGGCCGCCAGCGTAAAATTCTCCACGCCTGTTCCCAATACCAGCAAATAGTTGATTTCACCCTGGCGGTTTTTCAGCTCCTGTATCTTGGGTATCAGTATGATCTCCATATCGTTGCGGGTTACTTCGCCGCTGGCATAAATCCCTATCACGTGCTGCGGGAGATTATTAATTATTTGTAGCATAGCTTGTTGTTTTTTGTGAGATGTGATAACCAATGCCGGCAAAAACTGCGAACACAATATGTGCTGGTATCAGTTGCAGATAGTATTTTTTAAAGTTGAGGGACGGGGGCAATGGGTGCATTTTAAAGGTCGTTTTCCAAACAGCTACAGCTAACAGCCCGCTTAGGCCACCCAACCAAAGATTTGTTTTAAGGTCAGGTTTTAATTTACCGCGGTGCCATAGTTCTACATAAACGAGCGTAAACAGCAGGCCTACGCCGTAATGCCCCAGCCAGCCTAACGCCTGGCTTTGCTGTTTATCTAATTTAGGGATCAGGCGGCCGGTTAGCTGCCCCAGTCGCTCTGGTTCGCTAAAGTTTTCGCCATCGGCCAGCGATACAAGATAGCTGAACAGCGTCATGAAGGTAGTGCCGGTGACTCCCGAAATTAAAATTTCTTTAGTTTTCATCACCGCTTATCCTCGTAAGGCCTTTGGTTGCTGGCCCGGTTAATACATTGCCATCAATATCGTAGCGCGCACCATGGCAAGGACAATCCCAACTCTTTTCTTCGCTGTTCCAGCTAACAATGCAGGCGGCGTGAGTGCAAACGGGACTTAAGGCATGTATGGCGCCGTCGTCATCGCGGTAAGCGGCGATTTTGTTTCCGTCTACTTCAACCACTTTGCCGGTGCCAGGCTTTAACCTGTTCAGCGAATCGGTGCCTTTAATCTTCAGGCGATCAGCCACAAAGTGGTAGGCTACATCGGCGTTTTCTTTTACAAATTCGCTAAACCCGTCTATCGGTTTTATTCTGCCCGGATTAAACAGTTTTTCATATTTGCTGCCTTTGCCGCTTACCAGGTCGGCAAGGATTTGGGCGGCAACACTTCCAAGCATCATGCCGTTGCCATTATAACCGGTTGCGCAGTAAATACCATTGGCCGCTAAAGGCATGCGGCCGATATAAGGAAGGCCATCTACGGGTACATAATACTGGCTTGACCACCGGTATTTCACCGATGATACATTATAATACTTACGTGCATATTTTTCAAGGTCGCCAAAAGCTTTCTCCGGCTCTTCGTGCCCCGTCTTATGATCCAGCCCGCCAATCAATAATAATTCCTGTCCGTCTATTACATGTGTCCGCACATAATGATATGGTTCCTGGCAGTCATAAATAAGTCCGTCAGGATATTTTCCACTATGGAGTTTAACGGCCAATACGTAACTGCGGTAAGGTGCGCATTCGAAATTGAGTACATTGATATTCGGCGGCATGTGGGTGGCATAGATTACATTTTTTGCACGGATCTTATTTTCACCGGCCTGCACATTATGTATTTCATCTTCAGTGACTATTTTTTCAACAAGCGTATTTTCTAATAAGGTGCCGCCGGCTTCCAAATAAGCTTTTAGTAATCCTTTTAAATATTTTATGGGATGAAATTGTGCCTGGCCATCGAAAGCCAAAGCTTTTTGAAAAGGAACAGGTGTCGGTACTTCGTCAGTATATTTTACAGGAACGCCAACTTTGGTAGCACCCTGGTATAAGTCATCCAGCATTTTCACTTCATCTTCATTTTCGGAATACAGGTAACCGGTTTTCGGTTCATAATCGCACTTGATGCCATAGATATCGATATTGGTCTTAATCAGTTCGAACCCCTCATTGATCGCGTCTGCAAAACCCTGTGCGCCTTCCTCGCCAAAAGCACTTTCAGCTTCGCTGTAAGTAGTATCAGCAAAAGTATTGATATGCGCGCTGGTGCCGCCGGTTGTCCCAAAACCGGTATTATGCGCTTCTGTAATAATGGTAGCCTTGCCTGCTTTTTGTAATAGTAGCGCCGCCGTCATACCAGTGATTCCGGCGCCAACAATGAGGCAATCATATATTTTATCTTCAGGCCTAACCCTGGCTGCCGAACTGCTGAGAGACTGCCAGGGGCTATTCCTGGTACCATCTCGTTTAAGATTGATTAATGTCATTGCATAGATTTTGTACCATTAAATACAGTGCAAATGCGTAATGGTTTCTTTTGAAGAATTTTTTTAATTATTTAATTAAATTAGGAGAGGGCGTAGCTGATATAGTCGACTCCCGCGGGGGAAGGGCTGTTAGGGTTAATCCAAAGGGTTGGGGATTAACGGTTTGAACAGGTTTATATAGCATATCACATTTATGCCAACCATTTATGCATATGTTTGTTAAGCCAATCATGCAACACGAAACTACTAAAACACGGTACACTGATATCGAATTAAATGAATTCAAAACGTTGATCAAAGGAAAGATCGGCATGGCACGCGAAGAGCTGCAGGAACTGGTGGGTACGCTCAGCGCTTCAAACACCAACGGGGATGATGCCGCAATTGCGGGCAAGACACTTGAAGATGGTTCGGCAACTTTTGAAAAGGAACAGATCAACCAGTTGGCCGCCCGCCAGAAAAAATTCATCGAGCAGCTTGAAGCCGCGCTGATGCGCATTGAAAACAGGACTTATGGCATTTGCCGTACTACCGGTAAACTGATACCAAAGGAACGCCTGCTTGCGGTTCCGCACACTACCCAAAGTATGGAAGCCAAACTGAAACAGGCATGAGTTCGGCATTTGTAAAAGAGGGGGAGGCCAGGCATCTTAAAGATGTTGCGCCGAACATAGGCGCACTGCTTTTTTTTCTGCGGGTGGAAAACAACGGGACTATTATCCGTGATGAGAAAATCTATTTTAGTCAAAAACATGGCCGTGATGTTTATGAAATGAGTGACGGCCTGGCCTATGCCCTCGACGATGACAATCATTGGTATATCATACTTGACCTATGAAAGGACTATTTTTTGGAGGTGCCAGTGGCTTACAAATCGACAGGTCCAGGCGGGATTTTCCCCCTGAATACAGCCATTTGTCGCGGCTGGGTTATTATGCTTTGCAGGAAAACAGTATAGAGATCAACAGCTCTTTTTATAAAATCCCGCAGGCAAAAACCATAGCCCGGTGGGCAACGGAAGTAACCGAGGGGTTTCGTTTCACTTTCAAGCTGTGGCAGGGGATCACGCACCAAAAAAGTTTGTTTTTTAATGAGGAAGAGGTTACCCGTTTTATGCAGGCTATCCATTTGCCGGAAACTGAGCGGGGCTGTCTGCTTGTTCAGTTTCCGCCAAGCCTGCAGGCGGGTGCACTTCCTCAATTAACAGAATTACTGGAGGCGCTTAAACCTTATACCTGGCCCATCGCCGTCGAATTTCGTCACCCGTCCTGGTACAGGGATGAAGTTTTTGAACTTTTAAACTGGTACCAGGCTGCAATGGTACTGCAGGATATGCCCAAATCGGCCACGCCCATGGAAATCACTGCCGATGAACTGGTTTATCTGCGATTTCATGGCCCATCAGGCAATTATAAAGGAAGTTACAGTGAAAGTTTCCTTTCTGAATACGCATCGTATATCAATGAATGGCAGCAGGAGGGTAAAACAGTTTACGTGTACTTCAACAATACCGCCGGGGCGGCACTGGAAAATCTTCAGTCATTGAAACAGCTTCTCGTTTAAGCAAAACCCCTGATAGCTTAAACCTGCCCTGTAACGAACGCTTTATTGGCAACTCATCGCAGCAAAGTTCAGAAACCTATACGCCATTATTTAAGCTCCCCGGCGTAATCTCAAAACATTTATATATTTTTTTAAAATTGTCAGATATTAGGCTTAAAATTAAATAATCAAAATTTACAAGTCTTAACTACCTATCCCTTAAGATTTACCGGCATATCTTTTTTCTGAAAATTTGAAATGTTTAATAAGCAATAATGAAAAATATTAAAGTGATCATCCTTGCAATAGTAACGACCTGTTTTATGGCCGGAGCTTCGGTTAATGGTCAAAGCAGCAAATTAATCACCGCCGATGTTTGTGTATATGGCGGAACCTCCGCAGGGGTAATCGCTGCATATACGGCAAAAAAGATGGGGAAAACGGTGATGTTGATAGAGCCGGGAAAGCATTTAGGTGGCATGAGTTCGGGAGGTCTTGGCTATACGGATATTGGGAACAAATATGTGGTGACGGGCTTAGCGCGGGATTTTTACCGCCGTATAGGTACGCATTATGGAAAATTTGAACAATGGATATTTGAGCCAAAGGTAGCGGAGAGCATTTTTAACGATTATGTAAAAAGGGCTGGCTTTCCTGTTTTATTCCGGAACAGGCTTATAAAAGTGAAAAAGGAAGAAAATCAGCTAAAGGAAATTATAGTAGAGGACAGCTATAAGCCCTCGACTGCTACCAATAAAACTATTCGCGCTAAGGTATTTATTGATTGTACTTATGAAGGGGATCTGATGGCCCGCTCGGGTGTTTCTTATACTGTAGGAAGAGAAGCTAACAGCCAGTATGATGAAACTATAAACGGAGTAGAGTTGCTGGATAAACACCAGTTTCCGGATAATATTGATCCCTATAAAGTGCCGGGCGACGCAAAAAGCGGTTTATTGTGGGGCATAAGTAATGAGGTATTACAAGTAAATGGTGCGGGCGATAAAAAAGTGCAGGCATACAATTTTCGTATCACGTTAACCAATGTGCCCGAAAACCGGATCCCAATTTCAAAACCCGACAACTATGATCCTAAAAAGTATGAGTTACTGCTGCGTTTAAAAGAGAAGCAACCCTGGAAATCAATTTCCGATGTTTTTATTATAAGTAAAATGCCCAATGGCAAAACGGATATCAATAATAACGGAGGTTTCTCTACGGATATGATCGGGATGAACTGGGAATATCCGGAGGCTGATTATAATACAAGGGCCAAAATATGGAAGGAGCATGAAGATTATACCAAAGGTTTCTTTTATTTTATCGGCAATGACACCCGCATACCCGGAAATATCAGGGACGAAATGAAACAATGGGGGTATCCCAAAGATGAATATACGGATAATGGGAACTGGACACCACAGCTTTATATCAGGGAAGCCCGACGAATGATTGGTGAACTGGTTATGACCCAGTATCATTGTCAGGGAAAAGAACAGGTAGAAGATGGAGTAGGAATGGCCGCATATGGTATGGATTCGCATAATTGCGAAAGGTTGGTAGTTAATGGCATGGTGAAAAATGAGGGGGATGTTCAGGTACATGGTTTTGCGCCATACGCTGTTTCGTACAGGGCAATAGTCCCAAAGCAAAAGGAAGCCGCTAATTTATTTGTCCCGGTATGCTTATCTGCAAGTCATATAGCTTACGGATCAATCAGGATGGAGCCGGTATTCATGGTATTAGGCCAATCTTCGGCTGTGGCGGCATGCCAGGCTATTGATAAAAGAATTGCGGTACAGCAGGTTAATGTAAAAGAAGTACAAAGCTTGCTCAGGGCAGACCCTCTTGCAGATGGTAGTATACCCGAAGTACTGGTTGATAATGAGGACAGTCACATCACAGGCGACTGGAAAACTGAAAAATCAGGCGGCTATGGGCCAACTTATCTCGCGGATGATTCAAAAGCAGAAACTGCAAAATCGGTAAGGTTTATTCCGGAAAAATTAAAAAAAGGTGCTTACCACGTTTATACCTATTTTCCTAAGGTTATGAATCCGGCAACAAAAACTTATATTACTATTTATGATGGTGATAAGGCCACAGAAAAGATAATCAACCAGTCTGATTTGCAGGTAGAAGGCCAAACTTCAGGTGAGTGGCTTCCACTGGGGCTATATAACTTTTCAGGAGAAAAAAAGGCATATGTTGAAATTTTCAATAAAAACGCGGATGGCGTAATTGTGGCTGATGCAGTGCTTTTTGTACCTGTTAGGTAGTTTTATCGTTTTTGTGCGACGCTTAAATTATTAAATGCCCATATTAAACATAGATTTATTTTATTAGAGGTGGAGCCTTAAAATAGCTGATAAAAAATACCGATGCTGCCTATACCCCCAATATTTTAATTTAATAACATATTTTATATTTTCATTGCTTATCACGGCTTTGATAAAATTAAACTATGTTTAAATCGCCGTTGTAAACCAATTAAACAAGCATAATGCAAACAAAGCAAAGAGCTAATTACGGGGTGAAATCCCTCGTGCAGCAAATTGTCGGATCAATCAGTAAGAATATTGACAAAGGTGTTTACCGGAAAAATGAAAAGCTGCTGTCAATAAATACATACAGCAAGCAACACGGTGTAGCAAGGGACACCATTGAAAAGGCTTACACGATACTTAAGAGCAATGGCTATATCCGTTCGGTTTCCGGAAAGGGTTATTTTGTAGTCGGTAAGCCCGATGTGCGGATCAAGGTACTTTTGTTGTTTAATAAGTTAAGCTCTTATAAGAAAACAGTTTATGATACCATCGTACGCACCCTGGGTGATAAAGCCAGGGTCGATCTTCATATTCATCATTATAATCCCGCTTTGCTTGAGGAAAGTATAGATTCAAATTTGGGCAATTACCATTATTATGTGGTAATGCCGCATTTTTTTGATTATAGTAACGAGCATGAATATTTAACCATTTTAAAGAAGATTCCGGTTGATCAGTTGATATTGCTGGATAAAGATTTGCCCAAATTAGGCAGGCAGTCGGCTGTATTCCAGGATTTTCGCAACGATATCTACGGCGCATTAAACGTAGTCACCGACCTGATTGCCAAATACAAAAAATTAATTATCATATATCCCGTAGATCGCCACCATCCGCCCGAAATTAAGGATGGAATAATGCAGTTCTGTGAAGAGAAAAACAAAAAGTTTGAAGTAATAGACGCGTTTAAAACAGACGATCTTAAAAAAGGCTCCCTTTATATTGTATTGACCGAAAATGACCTGGCCGACTTGATTAAAGGCGCCAGAACAAGTGGATATGAATTAGGGAAAGATATAGGGATCATATCTTTTAATGAAACCGTGTTTAAAGAATTATTGGATATTACTGTTATTACAAGTGATTTTGAAGAAATGGGCAGAAAAGCAGCTGAGCTAATGTTGCAAAACAAAGCCGCGGTTATTAAAAACGCCTTCAAAATAATTATCCGAAAATCGCTATAACGAAGCCCTGAGTGTAAGGTAAAAAGGCACCTCGTAACGGCCGGTAGAACCATTTTTAATAATATCCGCGGTCATTTTTCCCATTTGTTCAAAATCTGTGGATATGGTGGTTAAGCCATTGAGGATGATTTTTTTTAGCGGGGTTTCATTGTATGATATTACGCCAACATCTTTACCTATCTTTAATTCCGTAGCCAGGATTCTTTCAATCAAAACCACAAGGTCGTTTTCCATCAGGTTAATGAATACATCTCCTTCATGTATCGGCTCGCCTTGTATGTCATGAACTACCTTGTAAGTAAACGCGTATTGGATACAAAAACTGAAAAAGCCTTTCAATATTTCGCCCGGAAAATAAGTGTATTCAGGAAATATGATCTTTAGGGTGTGATACTTCCTTAATTGCGGCAGGGCTTCCTCCAGGGCCTGGAAAATGTCTTTTTCAAAATTTTCGTATACAGCGGCAAAATCGCCTTTTATTCCCGGTACTAATTTATCAAGTATGATTAGTTTCTCTTTTGGCAGCATATTGATTATGTCGTGAACGTTTTCGCCGCCGTGCATAAAGTGCGGCAGGATCACATAATGGGTATAATCGTTGCTGTTGTTTTGAAGTAGTTTTTTAAAAAATTCGAAGTCGTTATTGTATATATAAAAGTCTATCGCGGCTTCATGCCCAAGGCCATCAACTATGGCATCATAAACCAGCTTTTTATGAGTGCTTAGCTTGTTAAATATTAAAAACACCTTAAACTGTTGCCCGGCTTCAGTGTTTTTGATGTAATACCCCTTGCCGGGTACCGAGCCAAGCAAACCGATTGATTTCAGGTGTTTGTAAGCTTTTTCAGCAGTATCACGTGATATTTCAAAGTTGCAGTTTAACTCGTTAATGGATGGCAGCGTTTCGTTAATGATTAATTTTCCTTCACGTACACTTTTGATGATCGAGTTAGCTAACTGGATGTATTTGGGGGTAGACGAATAATAATCAATATAAATGTATTCTAAAAATCGTGAAGACTTCATAACTATTGAACTGGCTACTGGCAAAAACTTAAAGTTAATCAAATTAGGTTTGATAAGACTCCCTCCTTTTGCGTGTGTAAGCCGGGGAAGCTTAATAAGCAGCCAAAATAAATAAAGTGATGAATTTGTTACAATAAGAGAGCCTTCAGTCAGGATGGTGCAGGACGCTGTTGGTATAAACATGCTCTAACTTTATCTATTATAAACCTCGGCCCGTATAAACCGGCCGGTAACCAGATAAATTATACTATAATGATCAAGCTGCCTTACAAGATCTTGCTGCGTTCTGTTTGCGTTTCGTTGCGGCTCATTGTACCCGTACAGCTATTGCTTGTCCTTTCACAGGTTGTAGAGGCCCAGGAAGTAATGGAAACAGGTGGCACCAGGCATATGCCCGAACAATGGATTGATAGCGAAACCGGTCATAAAGTGATGCGCCTGGTGAACCGCGAAAATGACAATGGCAGTTTTTATTTTAACAATACGCCTTTTGTTCCTCAATTGAAGAATGAAGGCGATTTGATGGTGTTTTACGGTAAAACGGATAAGGGAGAGCAGCTATTTACGGTTAATTTAAAAACGCAGAAAATAGAACAGCTAACGAACAGGACAAAAGTATCCGGCGAGATGGTCTGTGCCAAAACCCGTGAAGCCTTTTATCAAAGTGCCGATAGTATCTTCGCTGTAAATGTTAACACGCACAAAACAAGGTTTATCTACGCCTTTGCACCCGATTTTAAAGGAAGGGTGGGTACCGTAAATGCCGATGGAACCTATATGGCCTGCGTTAAGGCTACCGGCGAGCAGGAACGTGAAATACTTGCAAAATATCCCGAAAAGCATGATTTCTTTAACCGGATCTATGATGCGCATATCCAACATACTTTATACGTGCTCGACGTTAAACATAAAGCATTGAAACAAATACACCAGGAAAACGAGTGGACAAATCACCTGCTTTTTTCACCGACGGATCCTGATAACCTTTCATATTGCCATGAAGGCCCCTGGGAAAAGGTGGACCGGATTTGGAACATCAATATAAAAACCGGCGAAAACAAGCTGTTGCACAAGCGCACCATGGTCAATGAAATAGCCGGTCATGAGTTTTTTTCACCGTTGGGCAATACTGAGTGGTTTGATTTGCAGAAACCTAAAGGGCAAACTTTTTTTCTGGCAGGTATCAACATGAAAACAGGAAAAGAAGACCGTGTTTATCAAATGGACAGGAACGAATGGTCTATCCATTTTAATGTAACTAAAGATGAGCAAACCTTTGCCGGCGACGGTGGCAATTCCGGGCAGGTAGCCAAAGCACCCGATGGCATGTGGATCTATTTATTTAAGCCCAATGGTGATCATTTTAAATCAGAAAAACTGGTAAATATGAAACATCATAATTACCACCTGGAACCTAATGTGCATTTCTCGCCCGATGAAAAATGGGTTATCTTCAGGGCCAACTTTGAAGGTCACGAAGGTGTTTACGCTGTGGAAATTGCTAAACATCAATAATTTTAAACAGATGTCATTCATTAAAAATAATTTAAAAAAGGCTGTTGTAATTGCACTGTTAGCTGGCACTCAAACAGCATCTGCACAAGTTGGCTGGCCTGCAACTACTGAACAGACTAAACCCTGGGCCCGCTGGTGGTGGGAGGGCAGCGCTGTAAACAAAAAAGACCTTACCTGGAACATGGAAAGCTACCATAATGCAGGTTTGGGTGGTTTGGAAATAACGCCGATTTATGGTGTAAAAGGGCACGAAAATGAGTTTATAAAATACCTGTCGCCGCAATGGGTAGATATGTTAAAGTATACACTCACAGAGGCGAAGCGGCTAAATATGGGTATCGATTTGGCTAATGCCACTGGCTGGCCTTTTGGTGGCCCTTGGGTTACCAATGAAGATGCCAGTAAGGAAATGTTCTGGAAAAATTACGATGTTAAAGGTGGCGAAAAACTAAGCGACGCCGTGGTATTTGTGCAGCAACCCTTAGTGAGGGCGGACGGCCAGGCTCCGAAGATCACCGACCTTGTTGAACCCATCAGCAGCAATAAAAACCTCCAGTTAATAGCCCTTGACCAGGTCCGGTTTGAAAAACGGATCCCTTTAACTGTTTTAATGGCTTACAATGGTAAGGGGCAGGTGCTGAACCTTACCGATAAAGTTGATGCAGCCGGTAACCTTAACTGGACGGCTCCCGTAGGCGAATGGAAACTTTATGCACTTTTCCAGGGTTGGCATGGTAAAATGGTTGAGCGTGCTGCTCCAGGCGGCGAAGGTTATGTCATCGATCATTTTTCCAAACCGGCACTTGATCATTACCTTGCCCGGTTTGATCAGGCATTTAAAGGGCAGGATTTAAGCGGGATCAGGGCATATTTTAATGACTCGTACGAAGTGGATGATGCTCGCGGGCAATCGAACTTTACCCCGCTGTTTTTTGACGAATTTATTAAACGCCGCGGGTACGATCTGCGCGATCACTTGCCTGCTCTGTTTGGTAATGATAGCAAAGAAAACAATAGCCGTATCCTGTGTGACTACCGGGAAACTATATCCGACCTGTTGCTTGATGATTTTACCAAACCATGGCATGGCTGGGCTAAAACCAGGGGCGCTTTAATCCGCAATCAATCACACGGTTCCCCATCAAATATACTGGATCTGTATGCTGCTATTGATATTCCCGAAACAGAGGGCGATGATGTGCTGCGGTTTAAATTTGCCACATCGGCAGCACATGTAATGGGGAAGCCCCTTGCATCGTCTGAGTCGGCGACATGGCTTAATGATCATTTTCTATCGTCGTTAGGAGATGTTAAACAGGCTATTGATAAATATTTTGTAGGAGGCGTAAACCATATTTTCTATCACGGAATCAGTTACTCGCCTCAAAATGCCCAATGGCCGGGGTGGTTATTTTATGCCGCGGTACATTTTAATCAAACCAATCCGTTCTGGAATGATTTTTCAACATTAAATAAATACATAACTAATTGTCAGTCGTTTTTGCAGCAAGGAAAGCCCAATAATGATATATTGGTTTATTACCCGTTATTTGATAGCTTTTCCGAGCCGGGGGATAGGGGCCTGCTTAAGCATTATGATGCCATGAAACCCGATTTTAAGGGGACAGGCTTTGAATCCTCTGCCGAAGAAATGCTTAAACAAGGCTACACGTTTGATTTTATATCAGATAAGCAAATAATGGATTTACAAACCTCCGGTGGTCATTTGCTTACCGGCGGTCTTAATTATAAGACTATCCTTTTGCCTGATAATAAATATATCCCGTTCGAAACCTTTAATAAAATGGTGGATTTGGCAAAGGCCGGGGCAACAATTGTGGTGTATAAAAATCTTCCATCGGGTGTTCCGGGATATTCCGGGTTGCAGGAACGCGAAAAAGCATTTAAAACAGTGCTTGCCGGGCTTAATTTTACTGCTGAAAATAATGGTGTTAAAACTGCCAAAGTTGGCAAAGGCCGTTTTTTAATAGCAGATGATATTGTTCCGTTGCTGGACGCGGCGGGAATAAACAGGGAACAAATGACCGATAAAGGGCTGCAATTTGTACGCCGTACTTATGAAAATGGGAACTGCTACTTTATAACAAATAGCGGCGGTAACCAGGTTAATGGTTGGGTTGATCTATCTGTTAATGCTGCATCAGTAGTAGTATTTGATCCGATGACAAAAAGTTACGGATTGGCTAAAAGCCGCAAGCAGGCCGATGGTAAAACCAGCGTATACCTGCAATTATCGCCCGGACAAAGCTGTATTTTACAAACCCTGCCTGTAAAAACTCAAATAGCAGCGTATCCTTATTATCAGGTTGTAGGTAATAAAGTGCCTGTTAACGGTACGTGGACACTGAGCTTTACCGAAGGTGGCCCAACATTACCTCAACCAATAAAAACCGCAGCGCTCAAATCATGGACTGATTTAGGCGGTGATGATCTCAAGGCTTTTTCCGGAACGGGCAGTTACGCTATCTCCTTTAAAAAGCCGGTGCAAAATGCTGCTGTCTGGAAGCTTGATTTGGGGAAAGTTAATGAAAGTGCAGAGGTTTATTTAAACGGAAAAAAGCTGACCACGCTCATCGGTCCGCAATATGTAGTTACTATACCTTCAGCACAGTTAAGGACGGTCAATCAGTTGGAAGTAAGGGTAGCTAACCTCATGGTTAACCGGATCATTGACATGGATAGGAAGCATATCCCATACCGTATATTTTATAATACCAATTTTCAATCACACAGTCCGGGTTCTAAAGGACCGGACGGACTTTTTACAGCTGTAAACTGGGAACCGAAGCCTTCAGGTTTGATTGGTCCGGTAACACTTGAGCCGGTTAAGCCGTTGTTTGTTAAGTAATTATTTAAGGATTTATTTCAAAAAGGTGGTCATGTTGGCCGCCTTTTTTTGTGTTTTTAATGTATTGGAGCAGGATACTACAGGATGGTATTATTGAAATTAACTTTTATGTTCGTTTATACAATTATAACCCAAACTGTACCAAACAGTAAACCCCTTAATTTGATTTTATGAAAAGAATTTTTATTTATTCTTGTAAAATGCTATTGCTGTTGCTGCTCTTTAATGTGGCAGGGGCAAACAGTGCATTGGCACAAAAGCTTAGCATTACGGGTACTATTACAGATAGTAAGCACGAGCCGGTTTCGGCTGCTTCCGTGCAAATAAAAGGCACGAAATCAGGTACCACGTCTGATATTGACGGAAAATACTCCATTAAGGCTTCCGCAGGGCAGGTTTTAATATTTAAATCAATCGGTTTTGATGCTAAAGAAGTTACCGTAGGCACAAACAATACCATCAATGTTAGTTTAACGGAAACTGAATCGCAATTGAACGAAGTGGTAGTTATCGGTTACGGTGCACAAAAGCGGGCTAATGTTACCGGCTCTCAGGCTACCTTCAAGGCCGATAACCTGAACGAACGCGCTATAACCCGTGTTGACCAGGCCTTGGTAGGCCAAATGGCAGGTGTAACTGTTAAGCAAACAACGGGTGTACCGGGTAAAGCATTTAGTGTTAACGTACGTGGCAGTGGCTCCATAAGTGCCGGTAATGAGCCCTTATATGTAATAGATGGCTTTCCTTTGTCTGTATCGGCAATAGGCAGCGGTGGTAGCTTTGGCTCAGGAAACCCGCTCGATAATATCAACCCAAATGATATTGAAGATATCCAGGTTTTAAAGGATGCAGCTGCCGCGGCTATCTACGGCTCAAGGGCCTCAAACGGTGTTGTTTTGATCACTACCAAAAAAGGGAAATCGGGTAAGGCTAAAATTAGCTATAGTGCTTACTATGGTTATAATGCTGCGGCTAAATATTTGCCCATGCTTAACGGCGACCAATGGATTGACAGGGCTACCGAAATGATCAATGCTGCCTATGTGCTCAAATATGGTGCAAAAGGTGCAACTGCCAGTGATGATAATGCAACACGCCAGGCGATGAATGGCGGTGCCTTTAGCTCAGCCTATATGCTCGATCCAAGATGGGCCATGCCGGGCCACCCCGGCCTGCAGTATATAGACTGGCAGAAAGCGATTGAGCAGAAAGGTGCCATGCAAAACCAGGCATTGAGCGCAAGCGGTGGCAACGAATTTGTAAATTATTTTATTTCAGGAAACTATGCCAACCAGGATGGCTTTGTGAAAGGCCTGGGTTATAAAGCCTACTCGGCCAGGGCCAATGTGGAGGCTCGTATTGCCAAAAACCTGAAATTGGGTTTAAACATTGCACCTACTTATTCAATTTGGCAGGATCCTGGGGTAGAAGGAAAAGACAATATTTTTCACCAGGCCATAAGCTATAGCCCTATCCAGGAAGATACGGTAGGTTTATACCCCAACGCGTTTAAGAACGGACAATATACCTGGGGCAACTCGGCAAACAGCCCTATCGCTAAATTGGAGAACAAGGTAGGACAAACCAAAAAATACCGCACATTAGGCAGCATATTTGCCGAATACGAAATTATAAAAGGGTTAACATTAAGAAGCTCACTGAACCTGGATAATGTTGACAATGCCACTAATAGCTACACACCGTATACAATAGCCGGTAATCTTGCTTCCAGAACATTTGATGCTGCTAAAAATCCTAATTTAACAGCTAATACTTCAGGATCATACAGCACCTTTAAAAGGCAAACCTTTGTTAATGAAAACACGCTGACTTATAATACCACTATTCACGCAAATCACAGTCTGAGTATATTGTTAGGCCAGTCTTACAATACAGATCGTTTAGATCAGTCTTCATTATCATCAGTTGGCGGTTATACTAGCAGCGTCATCCAAACTTTAAATGCTGCCGCAGCGGTAACAGGCAGCACCTCCAGCACTAAAAGTGTGTTGGTATCATACTTTAGCCGCGCGCAATATGCATATAAGAACAAGTATCTCTTATCCGCAAGCTTACGTGAAGACGGTTCCTCAAGGTTTGGCGGCAATACCAAATACGGTATTTTCCCTTCGGCGTCTGTAGGCTGGCGCATCATTCAGGAAGATTTTATGAAAAAGCTGCCTGTAATGAGCGACTTGAAACTACGCTTTAGTTATGGCGTAAATGGTAATAACAGCATTGCCGATTATGGAAGTATTTCGCAAATAGGTTCATATGGTTATGTTTTGGGTTCGCCGCAGGCATTGGCCATTGGTCAGGCCCCAAGCAACCTCCCGAACCCCGATATCAAATGGGAAAAATCACAAACTTATGATGTGGGCCTCGACTTCGGTTTTTTTAGCAACCGTTTAACCGGTTCATTTGATTACTATAATAAACTAAATACCGACTTATTGCTGAATGTGCCCATCCTGCAATCTACCGGTTTCAGCAGCCAGCTGCGCAATGCAGGTTCAGTGCGTAACGTTGGTCAGGAGCTGGAATTGACAAGTCGTAATTTGGTTGGCAAAGTTCAATGGAGCACATCAATTAATATCAGTCATTACAAAAATAAAATCGTAAGCCTTTACAGTAACCAGCAGCAAATTATTATTCCAAATTCATTTGATGTTTCAGACGCTATTTTGCGCGTAGGCCAGCCAATAAACAGTATCTATGTGGTAAGGCAAATCGGTTTCCTTACACAGGCCGATCTTGATAACCATGTGGCAACCTACGGCACTGGCGAAACCGTTGGTGATCCAAAGTACCAGGACCTTAACGGCGATGGTGTAATAACCGAAGCTGATAAACAAATTGTTGGCCATCCCAACCCCAATTATACCTGGGGTATTACCAATACTGTACGCTGGAAAGGTTTCGACCTCAGTGTTTTAGTGCAGGGCCAAAATGGAGGATCTGTTTATTCCTTACTGGGCAGGGCTATAACCCGTACCGGCCAGGGCTTTACTGATAATGCTCCTGCATTTTATGATAATCGCTGGAGATCTCCTGAAAACCAGGGCGCCGGCCGCGTTAGCAAAGCCTATTCTACATTCGGTTTCGTAGCCAATACCGATTGGTTGTACTCTTCAGATTATGTGAGGGTTAGAAATATCACGTTAGGGTACGATCTTAAAAATGTCTTTAAAACCAAAGTTTTAGGAGCAGCACGCTTGTATGTTACGGCCGAAAACTTCTTCGGGCATGACAAATATTATGGAGGTTTCAACCCGGAGGCGCAAAACACAGCCATCAGTTCTGACAGTAACTATCCCGAAGCAGGGGATTACGGAGGCTTGCCGCTGGCTAAATCATTGATTTTCGGCTTAAATGTTACTTTTTAATTATTTCAACCAATTAAAATGAAAAAGATATTTTTTCTATCAACCATATCAGCTGTTATTTTAATGGCTTCCTGTAATAAGGATTTAAATCAGGTACCAATATCCAGCTCAACAACAGCAACTTTTTATAAATCGCCAAGCGATTTTTTGCAGGCAACAAACGCTATTTATGCCGATCTGCACAATTACCCGGTGCGGTTAGCTAATATGTCTGAAATTCGTTCGGATAATATTTATGGTGTTTCGGTCACCGTGCGCGACTGGGACCCGGTGAATGATTTTTCGCCATCATTAGCAGCAAACGCTTACGTTACCGAAGCCTGGGGCACCGACTTTAACGGTATTTTCAGGGCTAATACCCTGCTTGACCAGGTTGCCAAAAATGGCAGCTACATAGGTTCGGCTTCATTAGCAACCAGGTTACAGGCCGAAGCTAAGTTTCTGCGGGCGTTTTATTACTTCGATCTGCTTAGGTATTTTGGTAAGCTTCCAATCATTGACCGCCCGGTTACTGCGCCTGAAGCTAATTCAATCGCCCGCAGTTCTGTAGCTGATGTTTACAAATTGATTATAGCCGATCTGCAATCCGCCGTAGCTAACTTACCCACCACATATACCGGGGTAGACGTAGGCCGTGCCACCAAATATGCTGCAGAAGCTTTGCTGGCACAGGTGTATATGGCTAAATCGGCACCGAATTACGGTATTGAGGGGCCTGGAACGGGATCAAACGAATGGAATTTGGCTTTGCCATTATTGCAGGATATTATCAGCAGCGGCAAGTTTGCTTTTGAACCCACTTACAGCAATATTTTTTCATATACCAATCAAAGTCCAGCGGTTAATAAAGAAGCCATTTTTGATGTGATGTATACCAGTGGCATAAGCGGTACAAGCGATCTTTATGGTGCTTCATACCCTTGGGTACTTACACCTAATGCTTACTTTTTATCTATTAAGGATACCAAATCAAATGGAAGCCTGGAAATCATCCCGGTATCAAATGATTTGGCCAACAGCTATGACGCCGCTGATGTGCGCAAAGCATTTACAGTATATACCGCGGGTTACACTAATGCGGGCAGCACAGAAAATCGCCCTTTCTTTAAAAAATGGCTCGATATAACAAAAATCCCAACGGCCAGCCGCTTTGACTGGGGTATTAACTTTATTGCCATCAGGTATACCGATGTTTTAATGCTTAAGGCGGAGTGTATCTTGAATGGCGCAACCGGCGGATCGCAGGCTGATGTTGACGCTATTGTTAACCAGGTACGTACAAGGGCCGGCTTACCGCCGGTAACAGGTGTAACGCTGGCACAATTGTTTGATGAGCGCCGCAGGGAATTTGCCGATGAAGGTTCGCGCTGGTTCGACCTGCAAAGAAGTGGTAACCTGGTAACTATTATGAACAGCTGGATCGCTAAAGAAGATGCTCAGAAAGCGATAAAGCCGGTTATTGCTAATTACGTTATTTACCCTGTACCGCAAACGCAACTGGATGCGGCTCCAGGGCTGTACTCACAAAATCCCGGGTATTGATTCGGATAAGTAATGACCTATCCTGATCGCCATAAAAATAGTTTATCCTTCGGGTTTTCGGAGGGTAAATCATTTAATGTTAATCATATAATGATGGATAGTCATTAGTCGAAAGTCTTAAGTTCTAAGTTAAAAAAAATGAGCTTAACTTTTTACTTAAGGCTTAGTACTGTTAACTTAACACTGCCTATGAAATTATTACGGTATTCTTTTCTTCTGATAGTTATTACCGCAAATGCCGTAAACGGGCAAACTAAGCTTGACTGGGCAAAAAAGGTTGGGGCCAGGCACGCGCCGCAAAAAACAATGGTGTGGTATGTAAATGATAATGGCGCAGTCAATGATGGTGTCACCTTAAACACAGCCGCCATACAAAAAACTATTAATCAGTGTTCGGCAAAAGGTGGCGGCATAGTCACATTTAAGCCGGGTAAATATTTAACCGGCTCAATTTTTTTGAAGAATAATGTTTGCCTGAATATTGATGAGGGAGTAACGTTGTTGGGTAGCCAGGATCTGAAAGATTATCCCGAAATTGATACCCGCGTTGCCGGTATTGAAATGAAATGGCCTGCCGCTTTGATCAACATAGCCGGGCAAGCCAATGTGGCAATTACCGGGAAAGGACTGGTAAACGCACAGGGTAAACCATTTTGGGATCTCTACCGGAAAATGCGGGCTGAATATGACCCTAAAGGTTTGCGCTGGATAGTTGATTATGACGCCAGGCGCCCGCGTACGTTATTGGTTTCTAATTCGGCAGATGTTACCATTAAAAACATTACGCTGCAACAGGCCGGGTTCTGGACGGTGCAGTTGCTTTACTCAGATCATGTTACTGTTGATGGCATTACCATCCGCAACAATGTTGATGGACATGGGCCATCGACAGATGGTATAGATATAGATTCATCAAGCTGGATCCTTGTGCAAAACTGCGATATTGATTGTAACGACGATGATTTTTGCCTCAAAGCCGGTCGCGATTGGGATGGTTTGCGGGTAAATAAACCAACCGAATATGTGGTGATCCGTAAATGTGTATCAAGGGCGGGTGCAGGGTTGCTTACCTGTGGCAGCGAAACATCGGGTGGGATCAGGCACGTGCTTGCTACCGACCTGACAGGTAACGGAACAAGTAATGGGTTAAACATTAAGTCGGCCATTACCCGGGGGGGCACGGTGGAAGATATCCACTTTACCAATATAACGATGAACGGTGTAGGCACGGCCTTTCAAATCACCATGAACTGGAACCCAAGCTACAGTTATTCTAAACTGCCCGATGGTTACGTTGAAGCGACGCTGCCCGACCATTGGAAAAAGATCCTGCATAAAGTGGAACCTGCCGAAAAAGGGATCCCGCATTTCAAAGATGTTTTTATTTCAAATATTAAAGTAACAGGTGCTAAAAAGGCCATTAACGCTATAGGTCTTAAAGAGTCTACGATGCAAAATTTCCATTTTGATGGGGTTAATATTGAGTCGGGCACGGCGGGCGATGTGCAGTTTGCAAAAGGATGGGAGTGGAAAAACTCGCAGATCACTACTCAGGATAGTACAAAACTTAATTTAAATGATGCGGGAGCCGGTCAATAATAAATACAAGCTTTTAAAGCGAACCCTTATTTGCGTGGGTACGGGTTTGGGAATGCTTTTTTGTGCATGGTCAGTCCCTCCGGCACAGAAAAATGGCAATGTTATTTCGCTGGCAGGTCGTTGGCAGTTTCAGATGGATCGCGCTGATAAGGGGATTGAAGAGAAATGGTTCTTAAAACCGCTGGCGGATACTATTCACTTGCCGGGTTCCATGGCCCAAAACCTAAAAGGTGATGATATCAGCCTTAAAACAAAATGGACAGGCAGCATCTACGATAGTTCGTGGTTTTATAACCCACGTTTGGCAAAGTACCGGGTGCCTGGCAACCTCAAAATACCTTTCTGGCTTACACCGCCGAAACATTACACGGGAGCGGCATGGTATAAAAAAGAAGTAATTATTCCTGCGGATTGGAAAAATAAACACCTTGTGCTTTTCCTGGAAAGGGCCCATACCGAAACCAGGTTATGGATTGACAGCACCGAAATTGGGATGCAAAACAGTCTGGTAGCTCCGCATCAGTATGATCTTGGAGAACATTTATCGGTCGGAAAACATCAAATCACACTTTGTATTGATAACCGCATTAAAGCGATCAACGTAGGACCCGATTCACATAGTATTACTGATCATACACAGGGCAACTGGAATGGCGTGATCGGCAAAATGGAGCTGAGAGCCGGAGACCAGACCTGGCTGGATGAGATCCAGGTTTACCCTGATCTGAAACAAAAAACAGCCCATATCAAAATACGGGTAAAAACAGAACGGACATCTGTCGCCGGCACTATCACACTTTCGGCCAAAGCATTTAATACCCCGGTTTCGCAGCTTATACCAGCTGTTAGCAAACCTGTTAATATCAAAGATAGCGTGGCTGAGTTCAGCATTGATTTGCCCATGGGGCCCAAAATGCAAACATGGGATGAATTTAATCCGGTTTTATACAGACTTACAGCTACACTACACACTGCCGGTGGATCAACAGATATTAGGGAAGTAAATTTTGGTATGCATGAGTTTAAGGCTGATGGAAAAACATTTACCATAAATGGCAAACCCGTTTTTCTGCGTGGTACGGTGAATAACTGTGAGTTCCCGCTTTCGGGTTATCCGCCTACCACCGAAGCAGAATGGGGTAGGATCTTTAAAATTTGCAGGGAGCATGGGCTTAACCACATGCGTTTCCACTCCTGGTGCCCGCCCGAGGCTGCTTTTGCAGCGGCTGATAAAGCCGGCTTCTATTTGCATGTGGAAGGGCCTTCATGGGCAAACCATGGCAGTGGATTAGGTTTGGGCAGACCGGTTGACCAATATATTTATGACGAAACAAGCCGCATGGCTAAATGGTATGGCAATCATCCTTCATTTTGCATGATGGCTTATGGCAATGAACCCAGCGGTAAGCAAGTAGAATACCTCACCCAATTTGTTGATTACTGGAAAGCTAAAGACCCGCGCAGGCTTTACACAGGTGCGGCGGTAGGCGGCAGCTGGCCGGTAATCCCCAATAACGAATATATGGCCCGTGCAGGCGCGCGCGGCCTGGCCTGGAACCAGCGGCCCGAAAGTTATTCGGATTACGGCAAACAGATATCCCAGTTTAATGTGCCCTTTGTAGCCCATGAGATGGGCCAGTATTGCACCTTCCCCGATTTTAAGGAAATTAAGAAGTATACGGGGATATATAAAGCCAAAAACTTTGAACTTTTTCAGGAAGACCTTAAAGACCACGGCATGGCCGACGAGGCCGAAAAATTTCTGATGGCTTCGGGGAAATTACAGGCTTTATGTTATAAGTACGAAATTGAAAAAGCCATGCGTACACCCGGATATTCGGGATTTCAGTTGCTTTCACTGAATGACTACCCGGGGCAGGGAACCGCACTGGTTGGGGTACTTAATGCCTTTTGGGATAGTAAGGGCTATATTACAGCAAAGCAGTTTGCACGGTTTTGCAATGCAACAGTACCACTTATCCGTACCGAAAAGTTTGTATATCAAAACAGTGAAACGCTAAAGGCGCAGGTTGAGCTGTTTAACTATAGCAAGCCTATGGCAACTACGCTTAACTGGAAATTAACCGATGCTCAGCATAAAGTGATCAGCGAGGGTGTGCTGGATAAAAAAAGCTATGTAATGGGGAACTGTCAGCAGACAGGAGTGATCAATGTCGCTTTATCAAAAATAAAATCGCCGGTAAAACTGAACCTTGAAGTAGCTGTGCCCAATACTCAATATGTAAACGATTGGGACTTTTGGGTGTATCCGGCAACATTGCCCGCTGTAAAAAACGATGTATATTATACTACATCGCTGGATGATAAGGCTAAAGAGGTACTTAATAATGGCGGCAAAATATTTCTGAATGCCTCTGGTAAAATAATAAAGGGTAAAGAAATTATACAATCGTTTACCCCGGTTTTCTGGAATACCTCCTGGTTTAAAATGCGCCCCCCGCATGCGCTGGGTTTTGTGTGCGATCCCAAACATCCCGCATTTAATGATTTCCCTACATCATCCTATAGTGAAATACAATGGTGGGATATCCTGTCGAACGCTCAGGTAATGCACCTGGAAGATTTTCCGGCAACATTTCGCCCGGTTATTCAGCCTATCGATACCTGGTTCATGAACCGCCGCTTAGCGTTGCTCTTTGAAGTAAAGGTGGGTAGGGGTAGCCTGATGGTAAGCAGTGCCGATCTTTCGCCAACAACCGGCGACGACAGGCCGGCAGCAAAGCAATTATATTACAGTATTTTAAAATATATGTCGTCACCGCAGTTTAAACCTGCTGACAGCATTTCGATAGACACCGTTGAAGATCTGTTTAAAACGCCTTCAAAAGAGGTGTTTGTGTCCTATACCAATGGCGCTCCAGACGAACTGAAGCCTAAAAACATAAAAAAATAGTATGAAAATATTGAAACCGCTTTTAGCTTTATTAATAATGGCCTTTGCAGGCCTGGCTTTTATCAATCAGCAAAAGCCAACCATTTATTTAATTGGCGATTCCACTACGCATAATAACGATAAGGAAACCTGGGGCTGGGGAAGCATTATCCCATACTATTTCGATCTGTCGAAGATCAATATTGAAAACCATGCCATGGCCGGTCGCAGTACACGCACTTTTATCAAAGAAGGCCGGTGGAACAAGGTTGATTCGCTTTTAAAGCCGGGCGATTATGTGATGATGGTATTCGGCCATAATGAAGGCAGTAAACCCGATACTACCAAAGCCGGGTATCGTGGGGTATTAAAAGGCACCGGTAATGAAACTGTAGAGCTTACCTGGCCTAACGGTACTAAAGAAACTGTACATACCTATGGTTGGTATCTTCACAAATTTATCAGGGATACCAAAGCTAAAGGTGCAACGCCTATTGTACTATCCATGATTCCACGGAATGAGTTTCGTGATGGCAAGGTTATCCGTGCCGATAACGATTATGGTAAATGGGCACAGGAAGTGGCACAGCAGGAAGGTGTCATCTTCATTGATATGAACCGTATCACAGCCGATAAATATGATCAACGGGGAGCCGATTCAGTTAAGAAATTCTTCCCCGGAGATCATACCCACACTAACAAGATGGGCGCTACTGTAAATGCTGAATCGGTAGTTGATGGCATTAAAGCCAACCCTGCAAACCCTGTGAATAAATATCTTAAAAACTAAATTTTAGCTGCTATGAAAAATAGGTTGCGTACAAATGCCGGCTTAAGCTTACTGCTTGTCCTGGTTATGCTGTTATCTTCTTTTATGCTGATGAAACCGGTTGATAAGCCAACCTTTTACCTGATAGGCGATTCGACCGTAAAAAATGGTAAAGGCAAAGGCGATGGTGGTTTATGGGGATGGGGAAATTACATAGCCCCTTATTTTGATACAACAAAAATAGCGGTTGAAAATGATGCGCTTGGGGGTACCAGTAGCCGCACCTTTCAAACCATGGGCTTGTGGGACAAGGTTTTGGTTAAGATAAAGCCAGGCGATTTTGTGATCATGCAGTTTGGCCATAACGACGCCGGTCCCCTGGATGATACAGCCCGGGCCCGCGGAACTATCAAAGGTATTGGCAACGAGCAGCAGGAAATATACAACCCTATAAGGAAAGTAAAAGAGGTGGTACATACCTACGGCTGGTATATGCGCAAGTTTATTGCCGATACTAAGGCAAAGGGCGCAACTCCTATCATCTGTTCGCCTATACCCCGTAATGTGTGGAAAGATGGTAAATCCGCAGGGCGCAACAATGAAAACAGTTACGGGCAATGGGCGCGTGAGCTGGGCGAACAAACCGGGGCTTTTTTCATCGACTTAAACAAACTGATTGCTGATGATTACGATATGGAGGGCGAAGCAAAAGTTAAGTCAACCTATTTCGGTACCGATGCTACCCACACGCTGGAGCCGGGTGCGCAACTAAATGCTAAATTAGTTATTCAGGGTATCCGCTCGTTCAATCAGTTGGCGCTCAATAAATATTTAAAGCAATAGTTTCAATAAACATTGTGTTTGGATGATGAAAAGAAGAGATTTCATTGAACGGCTAAGCATGGCTTCGGCAATGGCATTATTGCCGGGTTGGGCCTTTGGTAATACCGATGATCGTGTTTCCGCTTTCGCCAAAAAACTGAAGCCCGTTGGCCGTGCGTTGGAAATAGAGGGTTATTACGTTTGGTGCAATAGTCCTATTGAGGGACCCGACGGCAGGATCCACGTGTTTTTTTCGAGATGGGTTGCCTCAAAAAAAATGGGCGGATGGATCAACGGATCCGAAATATGCCATGCTGTGGCAGATACGCCGGAAAGCGAATTTAAGTTTTTAGAAGTAATCCTTGCCCCGCGAGGTCCGGGTTATTGGGATGCAACTACCTGTCATAACCCATCAATAAAAGTAGTTGATGGTAAATATTGCCTGTTTTTTATGGGCAACTCTAACGGTAAAACCAATACAAAACGGATAGGGTTGGCGATGGCCGATTCGCTTGATGGCCCCTGGACCCGTCCGGATCAACCGTTGCTGCTGCCCGGTCCCGAAGGGGCTTGGGACGATCATTGTACCACCAATCCGGCATTTGTTAAGCATCCCAACGGGCAATACTGGCTGTTTTATAAATCATGGAACACCAAAGAATATGAAACATCAACCGACCCGCTGGTAAAGGGGAACCGTAAATATGGTTTAGCTATTGCCGATAAGCTGGAAGGCCCTTATATCAAGTATGATGGCAACCCGGTTATAGATTTTTCGGGACGGGGCAATAATGCCCAGTTGGAGGATGCTTTTGTTTGGTTGGATAAAGGTCGCTTTAAAATGCTGGCCAGGGATATGGGGGTATTTAATCACCAGTATGGTTTATACATGGAATCAAAAACCGGTAAAAAATGGAGCGAACCGGAGATTGGCTATTTTAATGCTGAATATTATCATATTAATCAACCACCGCCGCCAAAATACCTTAACAAATATGGCAGGTTTGAACGGCCCCAGCTCTTATTCCAAAATGGTAAACCAACTTATATGTTTACTACCTCGCAGGGTGGTAAATACATGACAGCATCGCCATTTATATTTAAAATAGAATCATAGTACTCTCAATATGAAAAAAATACTGCCCGTATATTTTGCATTATTTGCTGTTGTTTGGCCGGTTTTACTGAGGGCGCAAAATAAAATAGACCGTAAGGCTTTGGTGCAAAGGCACAATGTAATAAATAATGGCACCGACACGCTATCTTCACTCTCCGTTGGCAATGGTCGTTTTGCTTTTACGGTTGACGCTACAGGCTTACAAACCTTTCCTGAACATTATGATAAAGGCATTCCATTAGGCACACAATCTGAGTGGGGTTGGCACAGCTTTAAAGATACCGCAGGCTACAAGTTTGACGAAACGTTAAAAACATACACGCTCAATGGCCGCAACGTAAGCTACTCGGTACAATGGAACCAGCCCGGCCGTAACAGGAATGCTGCTAACTGGTTCAGGGAAAATGTACATCGCCTGCAATTGGGCAATCTTGGCTTTGTGTTATTGTATAAGGATGGAAGCGAGGCGCAGATAACCGAGATTCAAAATATCCGGCAGGAACTTGATTTATGGACGGGCGCTATTAGCAGCTCTTTTACTTTTGATGGTGAGCCCGTAAAAGTTCAAACTTATGCGCACCAGGGGCAGGACCTGGTAGCAGTAAAAGTACAGTCGCCATTGTTAGCCCAGGGCAGGCTTAAGGTAAGGCTACGTTTCCCTTTCCCAACCAATCAGTTTGCCGATTATGGCGACAACTGGAAAAATCCGCAAAAGCATTATTCGGCTATTGTTACTTCCGGGATTAGGCAGGCGAGTATTATTCACCGTTTAGATACCAACCAGTATTTTGTACGCCTTGCCTGGGATAAGTCTGCATCGCTTAATAATACCGCTGCTCATCAGTTTGTGTTATCACCGCAGGGCAAAACCAATGAATTAACATTTACCTGTTTGTTTATCCTCAAGAAAACCACAACGCCGTTACCAGGTTTTGCCCAAACACAAGCCAACAGCATACAACAATGGAAAGCCTTTTGGCAAAGCGGAGGCGCTGTTGATTTTAGCGGCAGTACCGATCCCCGTGCAAAAGAACTGGAACGCAGGGTGGTTTTGTCTCAATATCTTACCAAAATACAATGTTCAGGTCATCAGCCCCCGCAGGAAACCGGCTTAACGTATAACAGCTGGTACGGCAAGCCACACCTTGAAATGCACTGGTGGCACGGGATTCATTTTGCACTGTGGGGCAGGGAACAACTGCTCGAAAATAGCTTAGACTGGTATCATCACGTAAAAGCCAATGCCAGGGCCATAGCCAAAAGACAAGGGTACGATGGCGTCCGCTGGCAAAAAATGACCGACCCGGATGGTAACGAAAGCCCGTCATCGGTGGGGGCGTTCCTGATCTGGCAGCAGCCGCATTTTATTTATTTTGCTGAACTGGATTATCGTGCCCATCCGAGTAAGCAAACCCTCGATAAATATAAAGACCTTGTAATGGCCGATGCGGATTTTATGGCTTCGTTCGTAACTTATGACAAGGAGAATGACCGGTATAATTTAGGTAAGGGCATTATCCTGGCGCAGGAACGTTATAAGCCCGAAGAAACATATAATCCAACTTATGAGCTGCAATACTGGCGATGGGCTTTAAATACTGCTCAGTTATGGCGCAAACGCCTGGGCATGCAACCGGATAATAAGTATGCGCAAATTCTGAATAAGTTGGCCCGGTTGCCTCAAAAGGATGGCGTTTATCTTGCTGCCGAAAGTTCGCCGGATGCATATACAAATCCTAAATTAAAAACAGATCACCCGGCAGTATTGGCTGCCTATGGTATGTTACCCTATAATGATAAACTGGATACTGTGGTAATGAAGAAAACCTTTAACCTGGTTTGGGATGTGTGGGATTGGAAGGATACCTGGGGTTGGGATTTCCCGATGGCCGCCATGACCGCCGCCCGCTTAAATATGCCAGAAAAGGCCGTTGATGCTTTATTTATGCCCATAAAAACCAATACCTATTTAGCTAACGGCCATAACTATCAGGACGGGCGATTACGCATGTACCTGCCCGGTAACGGTGGTTTACTGGCCGCTGTAGCCATGATGTGTGCCGGCTGGGATGGCTCAACCATTGTAAATCCCGGTTTCCCAAAAGATGGGAAGTGGAAAGTAAGGTGGGAAGGGCTCAGGAAAATGCCTTAATGTTTAACGTGTCTTTTTAGAATGGATATATAAAATCTACGATATGAATAAATTATTGATTACAATAAAAACGGTATTAAGCACATGCGCTGTTCTGGGCATGATAGGTGGTGCATATGCCCAACAGCCTGCAAAAACAGAGGTATTGGCTGGTATGACGCTGGCTAATAATTATTTTATGCAGAAATGGCCCGATCCGGGAGCGTCTGTTACAGTGAAAAATGTAACCCGTACCAGTAATTTGTGGACGAGGGCTGTTTATTACGAGGGACTGATGGCGATGTACAAAATTGATCCTCACAAAAAATACTATGATTATGCGGTTGATTGGGGCGAAAAACATCAGTGGAGCCCCCGCGGCGCTGTTGATACCCGTAATGCCGATAATCAATGCTGCGGGCAAACCTATATCGATCTTTACCTGATAGATAAAAAGCCCGAACGGATTGAAAAAATAAAGCAAAGCATCGACATGATGGTGAACAGCGAAAAAAAGGATGACTGGAACTGGATAGATGCGCTGCAAATGGCTATGCCGGTATGTGCCAGGCTCGGTGCAGTATATAACGACAATAAGTATTATGAAAAGATGTTCGACATATACAATTATACTAAAACCGTTCACGGTGGCAAAGGATTGTATAATACCGCAGATCATCTTTGGTGGCGTGATAAAGATTTTGTACCACCATACAAAGAACCTAATGGAGCGGATTGTTACTGGTCGCGCGGAAATGGTTGGGTAGTAGCTGCTATGCTGCGCGTGTTAGAAGTTATGCCTAAAAACGCCCCTCACCGCAACGAGTATCTATCGGTATATAAAGAAATGATTGAGGCTTTGGCACCGCTGCAACGTACTGATGGTTACTGGAACGTGAGCCTGAAGGATTCGACTAATTTTGGCGGCAAGGAACTATCTGGTACAGCTTTATTTACTTACGGCATGGCCTGGGGGATTAACCAGGGTATCCTGAAAAAGAAAACCTATTTACCGATAGTTTTCAAAGCATGGAATGCCATGGCAAAAGAGTGCCTGCATCCTGATGGTATGCTTGGCTTTGTACAGGGAACAGGCAAAGAACCAAAAGATGGCCAGCCTGTTGGCTATAACAATGTACCCGATTTTGAAGATTATGGTTTGGGATGTTTCCTGCTGGCAGGCAGCGAAGTTTATAAACTGAGCAAGTAATGAAAAAGATCCCCCTGTTTTTAGCCCTTGTTTTCATTGCGATAGCCGCCTCTGCGCAAACGGGTATCGGCAGCAATAAATCCGGATATAAAAAGGATGGCAATACCTTATTTTTCAGTAATGCCAGTGGCGATGTTAAAATAGAATTTTGTTCAGCATCCATGTTCCGCGTAAGGGCCAGCTGGAGCCGCAAATTTGCGCCCGATGAGCATTTGATGCAGGAGAATTATAACTGGCCTGCTGTTGATTATAAAATAACTGATGCTAAATCGGCATACATAATCCAAACATCGGCCTTGATTATCACGGTGCTTAAATCACCGTTTATAATTAATGTGACTGATAGTAAAGGCGTGCTGTTATCGTCAGAGTATGTGCCTGATAGTAAACAGAATGGCGGTTTACATCACATGGGCGATACAGTGATGTGTACCAAAGACTTGTTCCCCGACGAACATTTCTTTGGCTTCGGTGAGCGAATGGATTTTACCGACCAGCGCAACAAACTGGTAAAGCTCAACGTGGGCCGGGGAAAAAGCAAAAACAACTTGCTTGGTGCCTATAACATCAACGAGGCCAATTATTGCCCTGTGCCATTTTTTATGAGCACCAAGGGATATGGCATATACCTGCACAATTCATCGGCAACCGAATGGGATATGGGCAGTAAAACTGATAATGAATACAGCTTTAAGGCCAATGATGGCGAATTGGATTATTACTTTATTTACGGCCCAACATTCCCGGTAATTTTAAACAGTTATTTAAGCATTACAGGTAAATCGCCTTTGTTGCCAAGGTTTGCGTTCGGTTTGCACATGGGCACTTATAGCGGCGGCACCTGGGGCCATGAAGAACTTACCTCGGATAAGTATGTAATAGAACTGGCCCGCAAAATGCGTGAAATGGGAATCCCGGTTGATATCCTTTTCCTTGATTCAACCTGGCGCCTGTTTGGTAAAAAGGGGGGTAAGGGAGCTACAACCTTTGAGTGGCGCGAAACATTTAGAAATCCCAAAGCCATGTTTGATAGCCTGTATGCCATGAATTTTAAAATGGTGGGGCTGCATATTCGCCCGAGGTTTGATAATGCCAACAACCTGAATCTGCTTGACCAGGCACGGGCCAAATGTTTTACGTACCCGGAAAATGGTAAGCCCGGCGAGTTTGTAAATTTTTTTGATCAGCAGGCTGCAAACTGGTGGTGGGATAATGGCGTTATGAAAATTGCCTCCATTGGTGCTAAATTCCTGAAAACAGATGAGGGGAGTGCCTTTGGTTCATTAGCCAATGAAAGTGAAAAAGTCGGCCCTACTGGTAGAGAAGTGGCGCAATTACATAATGTGTTCCCCATCGCTTACGCTAAAGCGCCGTATTTGAAATTTCAGGAATATAATGGCATTCGCGGGTTAAATCAAACCCGGGAAGGCTATTCTGGTATCCAGCGTTATCCCTTTATTTTTGCTGGTGATTGGCCAAGCGAATGGCAATACTTTGCGCCGGTTATAAAAGCCGGATTAAATATTGGCATTTCGGGCGTTGGATATTGGGCACATTGCATGGGCGGTTTTGAACATGCGGCGGATCCGGAGTTGTATATGAGGTGGGTGCAGTTCGGTATGTTCAGTCCGGTGGCTATGGTATTTGGCATGGACCATCCGGGTTATAAAGAGCCCTGGAACTATGGGGCTGAAGCTTTAGCTAACTTTAAAAAGTACGACGATCTGCGTTACAGGCTGATCCCCTATATCTACAGTAACGCATACACACAATATAAAACCGGTATGCCACTCATGCGTACTTTGGTGCTGGAATACCAGGACGATCCCAATACCTATAATGTAGCCGATCAATACCTGTTTGGTGATAATTTGATGGTTTGCCCGGTAACTGTAAAGGGCGCTCAAACACGTACTGTTTACTTACCAAAGGGGATTTGGTTTGATTATTGGACGGGCATAAAATATACCGGAAAGCAATATATCCATATCCTGACCCCTCCAGATCATCTACCCATTTTTGTAAAAGCAGGAGGCATTATCCCAATGCAACCGGCCATGAAATACATGGATGAAAAACCGGTAGATTTGATAACGTTGGACGTGTTTTTGGGCCAGGCATCTGAGTTTAAGTTGTATGAAGATGATGGCATCAGTTTAAAATATCAACAGGGCGACAAGGCGATCACCCAAATTGCTGTGGCGAATACTGCCGATGGCTGGCAACTGCAAATTAAAAAGCCCACAGGTAACTTTACCCCGGCGCAGCATACTTATTTGACAAAAATACATTGGGCTTATGATAATGCTCCATCTTCAATAATAGAAAATAATGAAACATTGAAAGCGGCTGATCATGTTGAAGCATTAAACAAAACAGCTGGCTGGTATTATGATAAAATCAATCATTTGCTTTGGATAAAAACATCCAATAGTAACAGGGATGATATTACCCTTAATTTTAAATAGATTGCGATAATCGTCTCCTATGAAAAAGTTCCTTCAAACCATCTTTCTTTTTGCAGTAGCAAGCAGTCCAATATTTGCCCAGCATAAGCAACCGGCTAAGCGGCCAAACATCATTATTATTTTGGCCGATGATATGGGCTACTCGGATATAGGCTGTTTCGGCTCCGACACCCAAACGCCCAATCTTGATGCGATGGCGAAAGGTGGTTTGCGCATGACCCAGTTTTACAACGCATCGCGTTGCTGCCCAACCCGCGCGTCGTTACTTACTGGGCTTTATCAGCATCAGGCCGGGGTAGGCGATATGGTAAACCACCGCGATGTACCGGCTTACCAAGGCTACCTGAACCAAAACTGCGTAACCATAGCCGAGGCGCTTAAAGAAGGAGGCTATAATACGCTGATGGCAGGCAAATGGCATGTGGGTACTGACCCCTCGCGCTGGCCGGTTAAACGCGGATTTGATCATTACTTTGGTTTAATAGATGGGGCAAGCAGTTATTTTAATCCAACAATGCCTTATCGCCCTAATCAAAAACTTACCATCGCTTTAGATGATAAGGAATACACACCAGGGCCAAACTGGTATTCAACTAATGCCTATGCTGATTATGCCCTTAAGTTTATTGAAGGTAATAAAGGCACACGCAAGCCATTTTTCCTGTATATGGCTTTTACCAGCCCGCACTGGCCAATTCAGGCATTGCCCGAAGATATTGCTAAATACAAAGGTAAATACCTGAAAGGCTGGGATAAGCTCAGGCAGGAACGGTTGGAGCGCCAAAAACAGTTGGGGATCATCGCTAAGGATGAAAAGCTTTCGCCGAGGGATAAGAGCGTACCGGAATGGGATAGCCTTACCCCGGAAGAAAAAGAGCGGTTTGATACCAAAATGGCTGTATATGCTGCGATGGTTGACCGGATGGATCAGAATATAGGCCGCATCAGGAAAAAGCTTAAGGAGCTGGGTGAGGATAAAAATACGGTGATCATGTTCTTGTCAGACAATGGCGCCAGTAATGAAACTATCTCGGGGCCGAGTTTTACCCCCGAGGTACTGGCTGCAAACAGTAAGCCTGCAAGTGACCCAACTTCTTTTACATCGTACGGGTCATTGGGGGCCAATGTAAGCGACACACCTTTCCGCTTATTTAAACACTGGGAATATGAAGGGGGGACAGCTACCCCTTTTATAGCTTATTACCCCGATGTGATTAAGCCAGGGTCAATAGTCAATAGGCCTGCTCACATTATTGATCTGATGGCTACCTGCCTTGATCTGGCCGGCGCAACTTATCCTAAAGTTTATCATGGCAATAACATTACGCCAACAGAAGGTATAAGCCTGGTGCCGGTATTTAAAGGCCAGAAGTGGCAAGGGCATAACGGGCTGTTTTTTGAACATGAAGGCAATCGTGCTGTAAGGCAAGGCGACTGGAAACTGGTTTCTCAACGCCCCGAAAATAAATGGGAACTCTATAATATCAGCACCGACCGCTCCGAATTAAATGACCTGAGTGCCCAATATCCTCAAAAAGTGACCGAGCTTGAAGCCATGTACAAGATATGGGCCACCAGGGCAGGTGTGGTGGAGTTTGATAAATTAGCAAAAGCAAAAGGTGAATGATTAAATAATATTAATCATTTGCTTATGCAGCAACACTATAGCAGCTATAAATTAGCTTTTAAGCTTTGTGCATTCAGCTTCCACCTTTTACCAATGCCAATGTTTCAGGTCAGTTCCACATAGTGCCGTTAAGGCCCAATACAAGGGCCATCCAAAGGCCGATGAAATAACCCACAAAACTCAGCACAAGGAACAATCGCCCCAGCCAGCCGTCAAGGCGGCGAAGCGGCTCTGTTAAATCGTAGCAGGCGCCAATCAACGCACCTAAAAAAGGAGTTAACAGCAGGGGTTTCACCCGCCAGTACTCATTCCAGGCAGGGTTACCCTTACCGGCACTGATCAAAAAAAAGCTGATCATCAATAAACCGATACCTGCGCCTGTTAACATACGCTTTCCCAAAGCATCGGTAAAAAAAGGTCTTGTTGTAAATTGTCTCGTTTCTGTCATGGCTTATATTGATACTTAAAAGTACTTTGTTATTCAAAGTTAAATTATAAACTTTATTTATGCAAGCCTTATTTTTCTGCATTTGAATAATCTTTTGTGAATCGACCCGCTTACCGAAATTGATGAGGTGCCGGTTCTGGCGTTAATACACTGGTGGAATGGGGATGGAGTTGGACAGGTCGTAGACTTACAAGTTATCGGGTGATTCAGCCCGGGGAAGCGAAAAATAAAAAGTTGATCCCTTATCCAATTCACTTTCAGCCCAGATTTCGCCGCCATGCCGTTTAATAATTTCGGCACTGAGATAAAGGCCGATCCCGAAACCGGAAATATGGCGTGTATGATTGGTTTCAACGCGGTAATACCGGTCGAAAATATAGCCGAGATCATCGGGCTTTATGCCCATGCCTTCATCTTTTACACTCACTATTACCATACTGCCATTGAGTTTACAACTGATATCGATCTGGCGGCCTTTGGGCGAGTATTTTACGGCATTACTGATGAGGTTGGAAATAACGGAAATGATCTTATCCCGATCGGCATTAACCGTGAGGTTGCTACATTCTTTAAGGCTGAAAATATGGCTCGTTACGGTTAGCCGGGTTTCCTCCAGTATTTCCTGCAGTAATTGCCCCAGATCGAACGGCTGCTTCTCAATTAATAATTTACCGGCTTCGAGACGCGAAATATTAAGGAAACTGTTTATCATAGTAGCCATCCGCCTGGCTTGCTGGTTTGCCTTCTCCATCGCATCTGAAAGGAATTGATCTTCACTCTGCGCTAATTTCTTTTGCGCAACCTGTATAATGGCAGCTAATGAGGTCAGCGGCGTTTTCAGTTCATGGCTCACCATACCGATAAAGTCATTTTTGCGTTGTTCCTCCTGCTTTTTATCTGTGATATCGCGTGCGATCTTGGATAGGCCGATTATTTTCCCTTGCTTATCCATAATGGGAGAGATGGTTAGCGAAACATCCAGTAACCGCCCATCTTTGGTTAGTCTCCTGGTTTCAAAGTGATCAACTCTTTCGCCAGTGTTTAACCTGGAAAGAATGTGCGGTTCCTCGTTTTGCCGGTCTTCGGGAATGATCTTGTAAATTGTTTGCCCTATCATTTCCTCCGCTGTGTAGCCAAACATTCGTTCGGCCGCGGCATTCCAACTGGTGACCACACTTCCCAGCGTTTTGCTTACAATGGCGTCATCCGAAGTTTCGACGATCGCGGCAAGCTTTGCGCTTTTTTCTTCGGCCTGCTTGATCTCGGTAATATCCAGGGTTATGATAAGCCCGGATTCTACAATGTTGTCGTCATTTTTAAGCGGCACAAAATGGATAAGATAAAATTCTCCCGTTTCTGCCTTTCGCTCTATAGAAAACTTTTCGCCGGACAAAACCCTCTCATATAAATGCCTGGAAGCTTCGTAGCGTTCGGGCGAAATCTCTGACGGATGCTTGCCTTCATAGTCGCGCCGGTCATAACCCATCCTTTCCATAATGTCGCCTTCAATGGCCATATACCGGTGGTTCCGGTCAACGACGAGGATCAGCGAACCTGGAATGTTCAGTGCAATGGAGCGGAAAAGTTTTTCACTCCGCCGGAGGTTTTCCTGGGCTTCCAGCAACTCCTCGTTGGTTGTGGCCAATTCTTCGTTGGCAGCTGCCAGCTCTTCGTTGGCCGCAGCATACTCTTCATTGGTAGCGGCCAGTTCTTCGTTGATGGCTGCCAGTTCCTCGTCAAGCGCCTCTTTGGTGTTTTCTAATATCCATATGGCTATGCGGGTAACCTCGCCCTTGTTGTTCTTTACGGGCTTATAAACAAAGGTAACGGGTACAATCTCTTTCTTCCCATTAAGCATTTGTATCATCGTTCCTTTATCATCCTGGTGCTGCCTGCCTTCTACTGCTATTTTCAGTGCCGACTCATCACCGGGTTTTGCAAGGGTAAAGATTTCCCGGTAAGATTTCCCTGCCAGGTCTTCAGCCTGTTTATTGATCAGCTTTAACAAATGAATATTAGCTGTTTCAATGGTCATACTTTCCGCATGAAGTATACAAATGCCCACAGGTGCGTGGAGCATGATCGAATATAAATCTTCCTCGCCGGCTATCTGCATATAAGTAATGAGTAATTTCTTATGGATAAATATAAGTTAAATACAAATTAAGGAGATTAAAAATATTTAATTTACAGGTTATAAAAATTGACAGGCAATTGGTATTGAACGTGGGGGAGCTTTACCGACAGCGCTTATTTTTTAGGCAGCTGGCCGCTCGGCGGCACGTTGCCTTTCGATGTGGTATCTCCGCTTAAGGAATCCTGTAGGTGTTGTTTCCTTGCACTGTTTATGGTGCTTGTGTCGGAGATGGATGGCCCGCCGCCCCTGTTTACACTGCTGCTATCGGTAGAGCCACCTATTTTTCTATTTCGATCGGCAGGATTACAGCCGGTGCTGACGTAGAGCAACAGAGCGACCGCAATAATTAGATTTGTTGTTTTCATGGTGATGCTATTATAACGTTTAAAAAAGGTGATTGTCTTTTACTGCTAAACAAGCCTGTCTGCCCGGAGGAAGATAACTGATGCCGCTCTTGGGTTTACTTTTATCAGATGTCACCTTATCCGTTTACTACTTCGCCGCCGTTAACATGGATTACCTGGCCTGTAATAAAGGAAGAGTCGTCTGAAGCCAGGAAAACATAGGCGGGTCCAAGCTCAGAAGGCTGTCCGGCACGTTTCATAGCCGTTTCACTGCCAAACTTTTTGATCTTTTCTTCGTCGAAGGTGGATACAATAAGCGGTGTCCAGACGGGGCCGGGCGCTACGGCGTTAACGCGGATCCCTTTTTCTGTCAGGTTGGTAGCCAGTGATCGCGTAAACGTGGTGATAGCGCCTTTGGTTGATGAGTAATCAATAAGCGAAGGCGAAGAGCGATAGGCCGTTACCGAGGTTGTATTGATAATGCAATCGCCTGCATGCATATGATCTAATGCAGCTTCTGCAAAATAAAAATAGGCAAATATATTGGTGCGGAAGGTAACATCCAGTTGCCCGGGGTCAATCGCCCTAACGTCTTTTTGCGGAAACTGCATACCTGCATTATTCACCAGGATATTCAGCTTGCCAAATTCTTTTATAGTTTGTTGTACCGCGTGTTTGCAAAAGGCGGGGTCTTTTACGTCTCCTTTAATGAGCAGGCATTGCTGACCTGTTAATTCAACCAGGTCCTTTGTTATTTTGGCATCTTCATCCTCATCCAGGTAAACAATGGCCACATTGGCACCTTCCTGCGCAAAATGTACACTTACCGCGCGGCCAATCCCACTGTCGCCTCCGGTAATCAGGGCTATTTTTCCCTGCAACTTGCCGGCAGCTTTATAGTTGTCTTTAATGTATTCCGGAGCCGGATGCATCTTTGCTTCAATGCCTGGCTGCCTGTCCTGTTTTTGCGGTGTTTCTTCTTTGGTTATCATAAATTCTTAAAAAAAAAATTGTTGTTGAGTTGATTAAATAAAACGGAATGCCGACTCTTATTAGAAGTTGTTTAATTAAATAATGATTTTTTTTCTTAAATGTTTATAATATTGAAAAAATTAGAAAATGTTTTGTAAGCACGGGAGTGCAGATCTAATAAACTTTCTTTAAAATCGATCGATATAAAGCTCTCGAAAAGGGGGGGAAGTCAGCGGTATTAAAAACGCCTGGGCAACTGTTTAGTAAAAGCCGTCATCAGCAGGATGACGGCCGGTAGCATTGTTTTTTTTAGTATTTCAGACTCTGTTATTATTATCAGGATAAGTACTCCATTGCGCCACGCCTCCGGGTTCAGAGTCCTTCACTTCGGTGCTTTTTTCCTGGCTCATTTGCTTATTCAGCTTTTCGGCCTGTTTAAGTTCCCTCGCCTTATCATCTTCCAGTTGGGTGAGGCCCTGTGTTTCCCTTACGTGCTTGACCGGGTCAGCTATGTAAATGAATTCTTTTTTCAAATCGGGCATTTCGCCTTCATTCCAGGGGCCGTGAACGTCGGCACCATTAGACATATTGAAATACTGCTGTGTAAAGCGAGGATCGGCTGCCAGTACACCTGGTGGAAAGTTAGGCTGGATATCGTTTAAAGCCGCTTCGAACATCTTGTAATGCGCCACTTCACGGGTCATCAGGAAGGACAGTGTTTCGTGGATGTAAGGATCATTGGTAAACTTCATCAGGTGTTCATAAACCAGTTTGGCGCGTGACTCTGAGGCAAGATTACTGCGAAGATCGACGGTCAGGTCGCCATTTGAATGGATATAACTGGCACACCATGGTATACCCTGGCTGTTGCGGGGCGTAACACCGCCGCCCGTAATAACGCCAAACTGTGGATTGGCGAATACTGCCTGGTGAATAATATCTTCTTTGGCAGCTTTACCATTCAAAACCTGCATGATCTCGGAACTGTCGGCAGCATTCTTAAGCTCGCCATTAACGCCCTTGAGGAGCATTTGAATAGTGGCGCCAACAATTTCAAGGTGACTGAATTCCTCGGTGGCGATATCCATCAGCATATCATATTTGTCGGGGTATGGTACCTTGGCACCAAAGGCCTGCGTGAAGTATTGCATGGCTGCGGCCAATTCGCCATTCTCTCCGCCAAACTGCTCCAGTAATAAATTGGCAAACTGTGGGTCGGGGCGCGACACGCGCGCGTTAAATTGTAGTTCTTTTACATGGTGAAACATAACATTTGATTTTAGAGTAGATAGTGTTATGATACAACCATGGGCAATGTTTTATGTTTTATAATTTAATAAATTTATTTAATATGAAAATATAAGTAATCTATTTTACAAATCGTTAATATGATTACTGTTTCAATAAACTACAAAATTTGAGCATCGACTGCGGAGTAATACTCCAGTTAGGGGCTTTAATATCACCCCAGGCTTTGGGGTTGTCATACAAATTAAAGTAGCAAACGCCAAAAATATGAGGGTTTGCATTTATTGTTTCAGCGGCATCGACAAGCCATTTGTCCTGGAAGCTTTCTGATCCCTTTACACCAAATTCGGTTATGAATAAAGGCTTATCAAGAAACCTCATCCGAAAATATTTTCGGTTAAATATGGTGCTGAAGGCTTCCTGCTTATCCTGGTCGGTAATGTTTTTATCCGGCAGCCCGTAAATGGCTATACTGATATAATCTACTACATCGCTTCCGGGCCAAAAATCCGCCGAGCCCCGGTCGCCGGCTGGTCCCCAAACCTTTCTGACATTTTTGCCCGGCCCTCCGTCAAACTGCATAAAATATCTGAAGGCATTGATGTAGTTAACCGGATCCTGGCTTTGCCACTTGTACCGGTGGATAGGGATCTCCATTTCATGCATCCATCTGAGATAAACGATGTTCTGTGTGGCAGAAATTATATTAAATAGTTTTTTGATCTGCTTGTTATAACGGCCGTTTAAAATACTTTCCATAACAGCAGTATCCGGTATTCCGCTGGTGTCACGCCATGGTTCCATGGTTACAATAACATCATGGTGACGGCTAATGACCTCCGAGAATTTTTTCTCAAAATCGCCTCTTTCAACTTCGCCCCAATCTGTAAAAAGATGTTCTACACTAATTCTTGGTTGATTGAGCAGTTTTTTATTTGGGTCAAATACCCCCATCTTGAGCGATGTCCTTACCGGCTTTTTAGCGGCACTATCCGCGTAGTTGTCGGCACTGTATACGGTATTCCGGTATTTTATAAAGTGGTCTTTTTGTTCGTTTAGCCAACTGTATTTAAAAGGTGTTTTTCCGGTATTATTGTCTATGATCAATACCGGTTTGTCTATAAACCTTAAGCGATGGAGCTTATGTTTTAACATATCAGAAACCGTACTGTCTTTTGGATAAAAGTTAGTGCTATTTTCTGATTGGCTTCCAAGTGTTATACTTACATAATCAACGACCTTATTTCCGGGCCAGTATTCGGTATCGCCGGGATAACCAGACGGCCCCCAGATGATTTGTGCCTTTGGGGCAATCATTTTAATTTTTTTTGAAAAATAATTAAATGAAGTAATATAGTCTTTGGGCGATTTATATTGCCACGGAAATACACTGGCCGGTACTTCCATGTCAGGATTCCAGCGGATAAAAACCTGATGGCGACTTTTTGCCGCCAAAACAGCCAGTTCATTGATCTGCTTATCAAAACCACCATTAAGCACTTCAGTTAAAACGTTGTTTTGATAATTTACGCCTTTAAGCCAGGTTTCCACGGTAATTAATACATCATTGTTAGCCAAAGCTGTTTCCACCTCGCCCCGGCTTGACCTTATAGCTGTATTTTTAAACACTGCCGTGTAACAAATAATGGGTTTTGCCGGTAAGGTATCACTTAAATTCCTGCGGTTAAATATGCCAACCACCTGTTCGTTGCTGCGGTAGTAGTCATTTGTAAAATAATCACTGCGAAAAAGTTTAATTCCCCAAAAGGATATAACGAAGATTATACCTAAACTGATCGCTAAATAAATCTTTACGGACTTTTTTTTCATTGACGATTAATTTTGAAGAGGGGTATTTAATGTTGCGTAGTCAACAGCTACATTATCGCCATCGGTTGCCACAAGGTACAGCCTGTATCTGTCATCATTTTTTGGGATTGTGAGGTATACGTCCGGACTGCCTCCTACCTTTCTCATGCCGGTAGCATTGCCCAAATTATCTGTTTTGACAAGATACCATTCAAATTTCAATCCGGTTTTTAAATAGGCAGCGATGTTCCAGTGACCGTAGGAAAATACCAGGGCGTTATAGCGCAGGGATGCTCCGGGAGTAGTTGTTAATGCAGGTTTTAGTATTTTAATATCGGGCAAATTATAGACAGGTGTATTGCCATTCCAGTTCCTGCTTATTTTATAAAGGTAACGTTTATTTCTGCCCCATACATCTTTTAAACCGTCAAACGTGACAGCAGTGCCACTTTGTTGATCCTGCCAGTTAGCATAAAAAATTCCGCCGGAATGCTGTACACCTTCGAGTGCACCGGGATCAGTGCAACTGAAAAAATAAGGTGTTTTAAAATCACGGCTAACATATTTCAATGACAGTTTATTATCAATAATTACTCCGAAAGCATCAATTGCCGGTATTTGCCCCTTTAATATTTGCATAGCAGGGTTAAGTGTGGGAGAGGATAAAAGGTCGATGGTTAATGGCCTTGTTGGGTCTTCATGTTTAATTTCATTTATCAAACGTTTTAACAAATTGATATAATGCTGTTGGGCCTGGTACAACTGTGGCCCATGATAAAATTGGGATAGCTGTTGGTAAGTACTATTGCCTAAGTTCCAGGCACTGATGTTAGGGTTTGATTTATTTTTATTTATGGTGTTAAGGATGATATTGAATTGCTCGTGCAGGTAGGTGGTATCATTAATGAAGCTTGATGGGGCAGGCACCCAGAAACTATAATTAATTTTTAAGCCCTTTTGTGCTGCTGCTTCAAAAATTGAGTGGTCGTAAATATTAGGTCCATATATTTTTATGGTATTTATCCCCGCTTTTCTAATGTCTTCAAAATCATTAACTATCATTTTTTTGGTTAGAGGAGCTATGTTCTTGTACCAGTAGTTTCCTTTAGAGTAGATTACGCCTTTTACTGAAGAAAAAAATGGAGGGTTTACTGATAAACGTTTTTGACCGGTAACTGGATCTTGTTCAATAATATTTGTCGAAGTATCTGAAAACTTTCTCGAAGTGCTATTGTAAAGTCGCGATTGCCTGATCAATTGGGATAACCCGGTGGTATCTGATGAGGAGATGAACTCGGCAAAAGACTTTTTGCTATTATCATTCTTTGCATCGAAACCACGCGCAACATTAAAGTTTGCGTCTTCATCCGATTCCTGAGAAGCATATATGCAGATACCCACCATTAATATGCTAAGTATCAGGCTAATCTTCCTTACACCGAAATATATCTTTCTTCTTAACAGCCAAAAAAATACTTTAACATGCTGTATTTTTGAAACAACTGTAAATAATGTTGCATGTTTATCCAGGTAGGCCTGAAACTTGAGTTCCGAACTCGCGATAAGCATAAATATCATGAACATACAGTTCAGACCAACGATGCCGGACATGAAAAGTGTATAAGGGTTCCAATCGTTGTAAAGGCCGTAAATAATAGCTGCAATGGATACAACCAACACTACAATATTGGGTAAGTTGTTTTTTAAATTTTTTTCATCTTTGACATCCTTTGGGGTTGCTATGTAGGGAACATTTTTCCTGATAATAGTATAGACAAAACCTAATATAAAAACCCACCATGTACCTATGAGCAGTAATCCCCCCACCACGTGAAACCCCCGCTCATTATCCTCCATTACCCATTGCTGAACAAAATGCCTGATCAGAACTACTGAAGTTATAAAAGGAACACTGATAACTAAAAACTCAGAAAAGTCCATCCTTAACGGAAAAGCATCTGTGAACAGTGATATGACCGGAATTGAAAAATTAATAAGAAATACAAAACCAGATAAGTAAAATAGAGGTAAAAGGCCGTAATGAAGTTTCTGCCGCCAGTTGAATTTTCTAAAAAGTTTAACGTAGGAAGTCACAAGAAGCTCAAAAACACCCCGCGACCATTTCAATTGTTGCTTATAGTAAGCTGATAAAGTAGCCGGAACCAGGCCCCGGGTCAATACAGCGGGTACATAAACAGATTTCCAATTGCGTGCATGGAGCTGCATTGCCGTATGCATATCTTCAGCCAGCCCGGCAGCATGTCCGCCAATGGATTCCAGGGCCGTGCGTCTGAAAGTACAATTGGCGCCTATAGCCTGCACAGTCCCATAACTGTTCATGCACATCATCATCGGGCCGTAAAACTGATAGGTTTGTTGTGCCGCGCCCTTAGCTATCCATCCAACGTCATGATTGTAATAAGCCTGCACAATTTGCACATAACCAATTTCCGGATTATCAAAATGAGCTATTATCGGATCCAGAAATTCGGGTACGGGTATATGGTCAGGATCAAGAATTACACATAGTTCGCCTGATGACTGGGCTAATGCGTTATTAATATTGCCGGCTTTGGCGTTGATTTTTTTAGTTCTTGTTATGTGATGAACACCCAGTTCTTTACAAACTGATTTCAGATAAGGATCATCGGCCTCGTCACATAAAAAGGTTTCATGAGGATAGCGTATAGCCTGAATTGCAGTAAGTGTTTCAACAATCATTTCATATGGTTCACCTGCGCAAAACGTGGTAAATATGTCTACCGTATATTGTTTCGTTATGGGTAAAGCAGGCGGAACGCTTATTGACCAATAATGATACCACTCATATATTACCTTAAAAAAGGTATAAACAAAGGTTGATATTAATAGCCAATACAATGGCTGATAACCAATAACTGATTTTCTGAGCAGGCTATGTATTAAAAAAAACATACAAAGCAAACCGATGATAATCATCAGCCTTAAATAAAATAATTGCCGTTTGGAAGGTGGTTTTATAGTATTGTTCATGGATTCTTTAATACATAAAAGGGAGTGTTTGAGGTAGCAAAAGAGCCCTTTTGATCATATACATAAACCAATAAGCGATAAGGGCCTTCTGTGGCGGGTACTTTAAACTTCAAGTCCGGCCCGCTTTGCCCGATTATTAAATTTTTAATCTCCTTTGGTTTCTTTTGGTTAAAAACGCCATTGGGTTTGAACCAATCCTCCGCAAATATTTCCCATTTAAATGTTAAGCCAGTGGTATCAGGATCTTCAAGATACACTTTGCTGTTTATTGTTATGCCAGGCTTAAATAAGATATTGTCCCTGGCACCTTTTCCATCTACCAACATGTATTTCAGCACAGGGGCTTTCTTAGACGCTTTTTGGCCCGTCCAGATATAATGCATCACCTGAACGGCCTCGGTTTCGGAGCCATTTTCATCAAACATACTGAACCAGGTTGGCGTTAGTTCCTGTTTTTGACCCCAATAAAACACCATCGACCCCAGAAACCGGGAGTTATTAACCGGCATGTACTTTTCATAGATAGAAAGATATTGCTCCGCCTTTTTTGTGCTGGTATTTTCAATATAAGCCCCCCATGCATTTTGATTGTCCGCGATCCAGGGACCTTCAATTCCCCATTCTGTTATTAAAAACGGGCCATCCCAAAACCAATTGAATTTCTGAAGATCTTCATTTAAAGTTTGGATCGAACCAAAAATATTGAACGAGATGAAGTCAATATTCGTCCGTAGCTTAATATTAATAATGTTTTTCTTTTGAAAGGACATAATGGTTGTAGTAACCGGATGCTGCGGATCATCCTGGTGGATCATGTCGACCACGGCATTAAATATGGTATAAAACTGATTGTATTTCGGTTTGTAAGGGAATGCAAGCTCATTGCCCACGCACCAGCTCAAAAGCGCGGGGTGATGCTTAAACCTATTCACAATACCGGCAATCGTCCTCACATGGGCACTGGCCTTCGGGGTTTTATAAAAGTCATCTATACTTTCGCTCTGAGGCATTGGCAAACCTGCTATGACAGCTAAATGATGTGCCTGCGCCGAATCTAAAATACTTCCTAAATTTAAGGTATCCCAAACCCTTATCGTATTGCCTCCGGCCTCGTTTAACTGTTTTAAATTTGTAAAACCGGAAGCCCCTTTTACAAAAAATGGCTCACCGTTACGATATAATGAATATTTGCCATTTTCGTTTTTGATGTAAACTCCATTTTTATTGACATTGCGAGGCTGTGATCGATTACAAGACAAAAAAGAAAGGCAAAGTATCAGACAACTAATAATTAATCGTAAAAGAGGACATCTCATAAATAGTAGTTCGGTTCATTAAAAAAAGCAAACGAAATTTTTGTAGTTATATATAAAACTCTTCGTCTTTGAATAAAAAGAAATTCAAACTGCAGGTTTTGGTTCATGTTGCGAATATTCAAAAAATCATGTAAATATTGACTGTATACGGAAAGTATAATTAATAGTTTATATGTAGATCAGGAATTAAGAGAAGGAGCCCAGGGGTTAGCAGATACACCTTACCGCCGGTATGATTGGAGGCCATTTGCAGGATAAATTGTCCGAATTTATCGAACGTAAAGGTAAGGCTACAAGAAATGATGTGTATATTGTGCCTGATAACTTAAATCGTCAGTGCGCGTTTTACTAAGGCAAATTAGTAGCGGGCAAATCCAAAATACAGATACCTGTGAAACCGGAAAAGCATGATTATGACGCAGTAATAGTCGGTTCGGGGCCAAATGGCCTTGCGGCAGCCATATTGTTGCAACAAAACGGACTTTCGGTGTTACTGCTTGAAGGAAAAAGTACTATTGGCGGCGGTTTACGTACTGAAGAACTAACCCTGCCTGGTTATAAGCATGATGTTTGTGCAGCTATTCATCCGCTGGCAGTTGGTTCGCCATTTTTTGAAACACTGCCACTGCATGAGCACGGCCTTGAATATATTTATCCTACAATATCTGCAGCGCATCCCTTTGATAATGGAACGGCCGCGGTACTTAAAAAATCCATTATTGAAACTGGCAGTCTGTTGGGTGCCGACAGGGATACCTACATCAAACTGATGGCGCGCCTGGTAACTTCGTGGCCCGGTTTGGCGCCTGATGTTTTAGGTCCGCTTACTTTTCCAAAACATCCGGTCCAGCTGGCTGCTTTTGGGCTGGCTGCTTTAACTTCAGTAAACTATTTGGCCAAGCGCTTCAAAACTGAGGAAGCCAAAGGGCTTTTAGCCGGGATGGCTGCTCATGGCATTCTACCGCTAACAAATCTTACCACATCGGCAATTGCTTTAGTGTTGATGGTTAACGGGCATCTAAAGGGCTGGCCGGTGCCTAAAGGTGGCTCGGTAAAAATAGCGGAGGCATTGGCGTCATACTTTACATCTATAGGGGGCAGGATAGAAACCAATACCTACATCAATAATTTTGATCAGCTGCCATCGGCAAAAACAATTTTGTTTGATGTTACGCCAAAACAACTGCTGCAAATTGCCGGGCATAAATTTTCATCATTGTATAAATGGCAACTGGAACGTTATCGTTACGGGATGGGTATTTTTAAAGTTGACTGGGCGCTTGATGATGTTATTCCGTTTAAAGCAGGAGAGGCCCGGCAAGCAGGAACGGTACATATTGGCGGTACGCTGAGGGAAATTGCTGCATGTGAACAGCAAATCTGGGACGGTTTGCACCCCGAAAAACCATTTGTACTGCTGGCCCAGCAAAGCCTTTTTGATAATACCCGTGCACCCCAAGGCAAGCATACCGCCTGGGCATACTGCCACGTTCCCAACGGATCAAACAAAGACATGACCGATTTTATCGAAAAACAAGTGGAGCGTTTTGCCCCTGGTTTCCGCGAACGCATCATAGGCAGGCATACTTTTAACACAGGGCAACTGGAAAACTATAATCCCAATTATATCGGAGGTGATATTAACGGTGGGGTAATTGACATTGGCCAGTTGTTTACCCGGCCGGTATTGCGCCGCTCACCATACCGCACATCGGCAAAGGGGATTTATATCTGTTCATCATCCACACCGCCGGGAGGGGGGGTACATGGGATGTGCGGCTACCATTCGGCCAAACGTGCTTTAAAAGATGTGTTTAACATCAGCATTCAATCGTAATTATTAATCAAAGCTCAGAAGTCCCAATAGCTCTCCATACCTAAAATGACGATAGGCTTCGCAAAGCCGTGCTCCACCTCCCCTACATTATTTAAAAAACATATAGTACAGGCAAAGCATCGTTGAAACTTGCTTGAAACAGCCCCTTAGGTGTTTCAACGCCACGGTTATCTGGTTTTCAACCGTTCGTTTGGATATTCCTAAGCGGACGGCGATTTCCTGGTTACTCAGGTTTTCCATGCGGCTCATATAAAATATTTCCTGGCAGCGCTTCGGCAACTTCTCCAGGTAATAACTCAGTTCCTGTAACAATTCCTGATTTTTGATCCGGAAGTCACCCTGGTTGTAGTCGGGGAAACTGCCTGCTTCCAGATTATCTAGTTCCAGGATGACTGGGGGCTTCGCTGCACGCATACGATTATAAACCTGGTAGCGGATGGCCGAAAGCAGAAAATTGGGAACAGATTCTATTTCCAGTTGATGCCGGCGATCCCAGATATTCAGGAAAACATCATGTACTGCTTCTTCGCTATTTTCACGGTCTTTCAGGTACCGGAGGGCAGTCTTATATAATCTTACCCAGTACCGGTCAAAAAGTACGGCGAACGCGTACTCATCGTCATTACGTACGGCAAGCCACAGCTCCTGATCACTAATATGAGAATTGTACATACAATTGGTTGGATAAAAGTAGGAAAAGCCGGTTAAAATTATTTAACATTTAAGCCTGAGTGGGAAAAAAAGTTAGAAATGTATGTGTGTGTCGTCATAAAATTTACACTAACACCATATAAACCTGCAATTGCAACCTGATGATAACTAAAAACGAGTTCCTTGCGCTGTATGAAAAATATATGAGCGGTCAATGTACTGATGCTGAAAAACAGCTATTGGATGCATACCGCGATGAAATGCAGTTGGCCGACGAGGTTTGGGATGATGAAGAGGTTAGTGAAGCCGATGTACATGCGCGGATTTGGAAAAAATTAACTGAAAGCAGACAAAAGGCTATTGTCATAAAACCTCTTAAACAAACAAGCTACAAATGGCTATGGGCTGCTGCTTCATTAGTTGCTATAGCCGTATTGGCTGGCTTGCTGTTTATGCCTGTTAAAAGGGATAATACGACAGGTACAATAGCTAAGAATACTAAAACAACCATATTACCCGGAAGCAACAAGGCGTATCTTACTTTGGCCAATGGCAATAAAATAGTACTTGATGACGCCAAAAATGGCCAGCTGGCAGCTGGGGCAGGCGTAAAAGTAAGTAAAGCAGCCAACGGTGTAGTGGTTTATAAATTTGACAAAAAGCCCGGGGAACAAGCGCATGAGGGCGACCCGCGGATCAATACCATTACTACCCCCCGCGGCGGCCAATACGAGGTTATATTGGGCGATGGCACCAGTGTAAAGCTCAATGCAGCCTCTTATATAAGATTCCCGGAGTTTTTTAGCGGCGCTACCCGCGAAATTGAATTGAACGGGGAGGCTTATTTCGAGGTAGCAAAAGATAAGGCCCATCCATTTATAGTTAAGGCTAATGGTACACAGGTGCAGGTATTCGGCACCCACTTTAACATTAACGCTTATAGCGATAACCCTGATATTACCACCACCCTGCTTGAAGGCTCGGTTAAAATGAGTAAAGGCACAGCCGCAATAATGCTTTTACCTGGCCAACAGGGAACTGTAAACCAAAATGGTTCATCAATAAAAGTACAAAAGGCCGATGTTGAAGCCAATATGGCCTGGATAAACGGCTTTTTTATATTTCATGATCAAAGCATTGTGAATATCATGAAGCAGGTGAGCCGCTGGTATGACGTGGATATTGAGTATCAGGATACGCAGGTTCAGGAAAATGAATTTGGCGGTACCATCTCAAAATATAAAGACATTAAAGAATTGCTTGATAATATCAAGCTTACCGGTAGTATTCACTATAAAATTGAAGGAAGGAGGGTTATCATTATGAAGTAACCTCATACTTACATAATGCTATCCCAAAAAGAAAGTAACCAGGAGCGTTCGCACCGCCCCTGGCTCAATGCTACGGATAGCAATCAGGTCAGTTAACGATCATTTTTTCTCACAACCAGTTATTTAACCTAACATTCAAATGTACAAAAATTCTACTGCATTAAAGCGCGGGCAGATACCCCGTGCCGTATCAAAAATATTTCTGATCATGAAATTGTCGTTCTTTTTGTGTCTGGTTTCGATACTTCAGGTAAGTGCTTCAACCACGTTTGCGCAAAGGATAAGTCTTAGTAAAAATAACGCTTCGCTTGTTGAAACGCTTAAAGACATCCACAGGCAAAGCGGATATAGTGTACTCTACAATTCCAAAATGCTAAAAAAGGCACTTCCTGTAAACGTTGACCTTAAAGATGCGGGATTGGAAGAAGCATTGCAGCAATGTTTCCGAGATCAGCCTTTTAGCTATGTAATTAATAACACTACCATTGTAGTTACCCCCAAACCCGCCGAAAAGAAACCGGTACAGGTAATAACGATTACCGGTACGGTAAAAGATCAGAAAGGCGTGTCTTTACCGGGTGTTACAGTAAAGGTTAAAGGTACCAACACGGGTGTACAAACCAATATTGATGGCAATTATACCATTACTGTGAATGACAATAGCGCAGTGTTGGTATTCAGCTTTGTGGGTTTTGTTACCCAGGAGGTACCTGTTGGTAATCAAACCAAAATTGATGTAACGCTTAAAGAGCAAACATCGGCACTAAACGAAATTGTAGTGGTTGGTTATGGTACGCAAAAGAAAGCAAACCTTACAGGTGCTGTATCATCGGTATCCGGCGAGACATTGAATAAACGCCCTGTTGTTAACACTGCATCTATGCTTGAAGGTCTTGCACCAGGCGTGCAGATCAACACAGGCTCAGGCGAGCCTGGAAATGAGGCCGTATCTATCCGGATCCGCGGTAACAGCACATTCAGTGGCGCCGGTTCTGACCCGTTGGTATTGATAGATGGTGTTCCCGGTAACTTCAGCGATCTTAACCCAACCGATATCGACAATGTATCTGTTTTGAAAGACGCTGCATCTGCATCAATATACGGTTCAAGGGCTGCCAACGGCGTGGTGCTTGTAACAACCAAGCAAGGCAAGGCCGGACAAATGTCTGTTACTTACGATGGTAACTTAGGGTACAACAGCCCTACCAAAATGTTTAAACTGGTGACCAACTCTGCCCAATATATGGAGATGTTTAACCAGGCACGCATCAACAGCGGCACAACAGATCCTAACTCACTTTATCCGCAGGACCAGATTGATCTGTATCGTAACGCTACAGATAGGGTACGCTATCCTAATACCGATTGGCTGAGCCTGATATTCAGGACTGCTGTAACACAAAACCATAACCTGACGTTTAACGGTGGCAGTGAAAAAACTACGTATAACGTGTCACTGGGATATGTTAACCAGGACGGTATTGAAAGGGGCTTTGATTATAAGCGATATAGCGCACGGATCAATCTGACTTCAAAGATTAACGACCATATAAAATTTGGTACCAACGTATTGTTAAAATCAGGCACCAGGGATGCTGTAGCCGGTAACCCTTCATCACCAAGTCAGTGGGATGGTTCATCTATGGACCTTTTCCTTTCGGCCATGTCGCAGGCGCCTACTTATGGTCCATATTTAGCTGATGGTAGCGGGCGGTACACCTACAAAGCTTATGACTTTGAGTATAACAATAAAAACCCGATAGCTGTACTTGATCAAAACTTCAGAAGGATCACCAATGATTATGCTGTAAATGCTCAGGGCTGGTTTGAGGTGCAGTTTACTAAAGATATTTCCTGGTATACTAAAGGTGCTGTGAACTTTAACATGGATAAGTACAAGGACTTTAAAGCTACGCTGGATGAGTATAATTTCCGCACTAATCAACTGGCAACATCTCTTGACCTGGGTAAAGGTTTAACAGATCAGGACGAGCAAACCGTATATACCAACCTGTTCAGTTACCTGAACTATGCACACAATTTTCATGGGCATAATATTAAAGCACAATTTGGTTACAGCATTGAGCAAAGTAAATATCAATATTTATCCGGATATCGTAAAAACTTTGCCGATCTGGACTTGCAGGAGTTAAACGCAGGTGGTTCTGATATTCAAAACGCAAACGGAACCAGTAACCAATGGGCCTTAATGTCTTATTTCGGTCGTGTAAATTACGACTATAAAGGGCGTTACCTTTTAGAGGGCAACATTCGTGATGACGGAAGTTCAAAATTCGCCGGTAAAAACAAATGGGGTGTATTCCCATCGTTTTCAGCCGGCTGGAGGGTTACTGAAGAGCCTTTAGTAAAAGCCATGAATTTAACCTGGCTGGATAATTTCAAACTAAGAGGTTCATGGGGACAGTTGGGCAATCAAAACATAGTAATGAACGGCTATGGTGCCAACTATCCGTATCAGGCTTTATTGAACTTTACCGGCAATTATTCTTTTGATAATTCGACACTGTTAACTGGCGTAGCTCAGCAAAACCTCAACAATCCGGCTATTAAATGGGAAACCACTACTATGACCGACATTGGTTTGGATGTAACAGTTTTCAAAAACTTTAATTTAACTGCCGATTGGTATAATAAAACAACGTCTGATATTTTAAGGCAGGCACAGGTTACCGCAGCTGTGGGCTTAAGTGCACCTACTATTAATGACGGTTCGGTAAATAACAGGGGTATTGAACTCGGTGTATCATATAATAATGTAATTACAGATGGTGCTTTAAGAGGCTTAGCCTTTAATGTAGGGGCAAACGTTGACCATAATACAAACAAACTGGTGAAATTTGGTCAAACTGAAATCAACGATTATAAAATTAACCAAAACGGGCAGCCATGGAATTCATTCTACATGCTGCAAGTTGTCGGTATCTTCCAGTCGGCACAAGAGGTAGCCAATTCTCCTAAACAGTTTTCTGACTCTACCTTACCTGGCGACCTGAAATATAAAGATGTAAACGGCGATGGTAAAATTGATCAAAATGACCGTACAATAATCGGTGGTGTTTATCCAAAATTAAACTACTCATTTAACTTATCGGCCAGCTTTAAAGGCTTTGACTTATCAGCCATGATGCAAGGCGTTTACGGTGTTAAATCTTATGTATCAGGTTGGGGCACAATACCATTTGTACAGGGATCTTCACCAACTACCGATTGGCTGAATGCCTGGACTCCTGAGCATCCTTCAGCCACTATGCCGCGTCTTTATTTCGGGCAAAGTGCACCTGATAAAATAGGCCGCAGGTCATCGTATTTCCTGCAGGATGCATCGTATTTGAGGCTTAAAAACCTGGTGTTTGGTTACACCCTGCCGTCACAGCTTACCAAAAAAGTAGGTATCAACAGGTTAAGGGTTTATTTCGCGGGCGATAACCTGTTAACCATAACCAAATTTAAAGGCCTTGATCCTGAGCGTTATGGTAGCGGCGACCAGGTGCAGTACCCGCAAAATAAAATCTACTCTTTTGGTTTGAACGTTTCCTTTTAATTAGCCCACATGAAAAATCGAATTATAATAACCATCATATTAATTGCATCGCTGTTTTTAGGCGCATGTAAAAAGGCTCTTGATCTAAACCCCAACGATCAGATAGCCACTTCAACTTTCTATAAAACGAAAGCAGACTTTGACGCGGCTTTGGCAGCGGTTTACGCTTCCCTTCAGCCAGAAGAATTTTCCTATGGCATGGGCTTCAGGGATGGCTTTACTGATAACGGCTACAATCAGTTTAATTCGGGTGCTGCCAAGGATTTTGTGCAAGGCAACTTTAACCCCACTACAGGTGGTTATGAAACTGCCATTTATAACGATAGTTATATAGGTATTACAAGGGTAAACCTGTTTTTGCAAAATTTAGGTACTTATAAAGGTTCAGATATATCTGATAGCCAGCGTAAGGTGTATGAAGGCGAAGTAAGGTTTATCCGGGCTTTTCTATACTTCCAGTTATATAGCATATATGGTGATGTACCATTGGTTGTGGAACCGCTTAACCTCAGCAATCAAAAGCAATCTAAAGTACCTGCGGCGCAGGTGCTTGCCCAGATCATTGCCGACCTGGATTATGGTATTGCCAATTTGAACGCTGCAGCTTATTATGCTAACGGCGGCCACGCTGCAGCTTCATCTGCAAAGGCATTAAAGGCAAGGGTTTTGTTATTTGCAGCATTTGGCAGCACTGGTACGCCTGATGCCGCCATGCTTACACAGGTTAAAAACCTATGTCTTGATTTGATGGCACAATATAAACTGAGTACCAACTTTGAGGATGTTTTCAGGGATGCAACCCAGAAAAATAATACCGAGATCATGTTTTCGGTTAACTTCCTTGCGCCAAACAATACAGCTCCGTGGGACATGTATTACGGCGACTGGGATGCCTGTGCGCCTATGCAAAATATGGTAGATGCCTACGAGTGTACTGACGGACAACCATATGGCACTTCGCCATTAACCGATACCAAAAATCAGTTCAAAAACCGCGATCCAAGGCTGGCCAAAACAGTATACGCCGATTCGGTTTATTTTGGCCCTGGCAAAGTTCACCATCCTTCAAACCTGAGGCCTACAGGCTACGGAATTATCAAATTCCTCGAACCGAATAATATCCCTTACGGCTTTTCAACCCTTAGCCAGCAGGATGCGGTTATACTGCGTTTAGGTGAGGTGATGCTGATGTATGCAGAAGCTCAAAATGAAATTGCCGGCCCTGATGCAACAGTTTATAAAGCTATGGCGGATTTGCGCGCAAGGGTAAATATGCCGGCTTACCCGGCCGGGTATACCAAAGATCAGATGCGTGAACGCATCAGGCACGAACGCCGTGTTGAGCTTGCTTTCGAAGGCTTGCGTCACTATGATCTGTTAAGATGGCATATTGCCGGCCCGGTACTTAACGCGGTAAAAACCAGCCTTATCAATTATCATTTTGAGGATAAATTTTACCATTGGCCGCTGCCTCAAACAGAAATTGACAAGAGCGGAGGCGTACTTATACAAAATCCGGATTACAAATAGCAACCGGATCTTAAAAACCAGAGGCGGCCTGTCAATGAAGCGCATGCCAAAATCTGGACAACAGTCTTAATTATTTATGTGATGAGCCCGGTATTTTATCGGGCTCATTCCTTGTAGGTTGAGTCTTATCTATTCAAAAGCTTTTGTCCATTATGTAAAAGCTAAAAGCAGAATGCAAAAAGTCTAAAGATTAACGTGTTGATTATATTTATGCAGCTCAATGATGTTCAAACCTGCCGGTGACCTTGTCTATCCTGATCTTATAGACGATCAGGTCGATCTTGTCGCCAATATCATACTCATTTGCGGTTATACCATGGGAGGGATGGTCTGTAGCATGTTCCACCAGTGGCATAACCCGGTGGATCAGTAACTGCATTGTCTGCTCTTGTTCCGCTATGTCTGTAATTTCTTCAAATGTACCCCAGGCTATTACACTTTTCCAGCTAAAGATGTTTTTTATATCATCAACTTCAAAACAAACTTTAGGGTTTTTTCGCATCATTTCAATTTTCTTTCCCGGACCGGAATGCGCATAGATTACGCCATTCTTGTATACATAGTTAACGGGTACGATATACGTGGTGCCCTGGGCATGACACCCTAAACGGCCGATTACCTGCTGGCTAAGCAACGCTTCAATTTCCGGTTGTTCCAATTTTCCTAACATAACGGCGAATATTAATTGACCAAAGCTAAGCTCATCACTGTTTAAACAAAATGCTGCCGGTCAGTTAAGGGCATGATCGCCGTCACATTTGTGTCAGTATCCCTCGAGCTGTTGATGTTGTGATACATGTTATGCATCCCGATCTGCCGGCTGTTGTACATCATCGCAATCACAGGGATATTTACCTGTGATTGTTTTTTATGTTGCTTTATTAATCAATTGGACCGGTTTCGGGTGTACAATCAATTGTATAAGTGACGGCCGTCACTATTTTAACCTGCCGAACATCGCAACTTTACCTCATAAAAATAATGTTATGAAAGTAGTTGAGGTAAGCTATGCCGCCAGTAAACGAACGGTCATTTCCCTGTTATACAATTTAAAGTTTTAAAAGCGTGAATAATAAGAGCAGCATAACTGGGATCGAAAATTTTTACGCGGTCGGAATTAATTATAAAAAATCGGACGCCCGGCTTAGAGGCCGTTTTGCAATTTCAAACGAGCAATATGAAGCCATATTGAAAGAGGCCGGTAATTATGGCGTTAGCTCATTATTTATCTTGTCGACATGTAACCGTACCGAAGTCTACGGAGTAACCAATACGCCAAATGAACTGGTTAACCTGTTATGCAGTGTTACCAATGGCGAAATAAAAGAATTTAAGGGTCACTGCTATAAAAAGGAAGGCGTTGGCGCGGTTGAACATATGTTTAACGTTGCAGCTGGTTTAGATTCGCAGATACTTGGAGACTATGAAATTATCGGGCAGTTTAAACAGGCAGTAAGGTTTGCGAAAGACCGTGGTTTTATCAATACCTTTTTAGAAAAGCTATATAACACTGTTTTGCAAGCTTCAAAGCAGATCAAAAATCAAACTGGCCTCAGCAAAGGAACTACTTCCGTATCATTTGCAGCTCTGCAAGCCATTAAGCAATATCATGCTAATGCCACAAACATATTGATTGTAGGGGCAGGTAAAATGGGGCAGCGTGCATGTAAAAACATTAAAGATTACCTGGGGCAAAAGGTTCATATTACTTTGGTTAACAGGACTGTTGATAAGGCAGAGCGGCTTGCCGAAGAAATGGACGTTAGTTATGGCCATATAGCAGATATGCCAACACTCATTTCTCCGGCAGATGTTATTATTGTAGCCACAGCTTGCGCTACACCCGTAATTTTTAAAGCTGATCTTGAACATTGCAGTGAAAAACTGATCATAGATTTGGCAATACCCAACAATGTTGAACCCGCAGCGTCAAAATTACCGCACATTAAACTGGTTAATATTGACGAACTCTCGCTTGTTAACAGTGAAACTATTCAGAAAAGGCAAAGTCAGGTTATTGCCGCGCGAGAGATCAACAACCATTTCATCAACAGGTTTGTTGAATGGTGCGAACTGCGAAAAAGCTGCATAGTGGTGAATGCCATTAAAAAACAGTTAACCTCCATTTGTTTAAGCCAATCCAAATCCGCCGGCTGTGTTGCGGGCTTTGTATCTTCCACGGATGAACAAAGAATACAGCAAATATTAAACGGAACAGCGGGAAAAATGAAAGGCGTTAACAAAGCCGGCTGCCATTACCTGGAGGCTTTAAATGAATTTATGTCGCCCCCGGGTTTACCAACCAACATATTAAATCCTGAGCGAACGTTAATATAAATAACAATAGACAGCCAAGGCAGATGTTTGAGGTTATCGGATAAACGGAAGTAATATCAATTTTGCCTGAATATAACCGGGGCATGAAAGAGATTATTAAATAGCGAATAAGAAAAAGAGGATTTCCAGCGTTCAAAATATCATAGTACCTTTATTACTAAACATATTTTGCAGTATTGCCTGATACAGTACGATTTTTGTTAGTCATTGATCATCATCTTATCTGACTTCGCTATGGAAACCGCAAATCAACACCGCAGGGATTTTATTAAGACAGCCGCCATTGGGTCACTAACCGGGCTGACATTGTTATCAGCTTGTAATGACAACGATGATGAGGAGGATCAAAAAGTATCGCCACCCGAGGATCTTATGCAGGAGCACGGTTTACTGAACCGGGTGCTGCTCATTTATGACCATTGCAAAGGCCTCCTAATAGATAAGCAGGGTTTCCCGATGGAAGCATTGTTAAACTCGGCTGGCATTATTCGCACCTTTGTTGAGGATTACCATGAAAAACAGGAAGAAAACTACCTGTTCCCACGTTTTCAAAAGGCCAACCAGTTAACTGATCTTGTACAAACGTTGCTGGCGCAGCATAAGGCTGGGCGTACTATCACGGATGAGCTCATGCAATTAACTAAGTCTCAAAACCTGACCGATACGGAAAAACAGCAGCTTATTACCTTGTTGAATAATTTCAACAGGATGTACCGCCCGCATGAAGCGCGCGAGGATACCATTTTATTCCCCGCCTTCCGCAAGATCGTATCCCATCATGAATATGACGCGCTGGGTGAGGAATTTGAAAATAACGAACATAAACTGTTTGGCAAAAACGGGTTTGAAGGGATGGTTGAGAAAGTGGCCGGTATTGAAAAGTCTTTAGGCATTTATGAGCTGGCCCGGTTCACGCCAGGCACCTAACTGCAAATTGCCAACTATTTTTTGTTACCTATCGATAACAGGCTGGCATTAATGGCCACCACTACCGTGCTCACTGTCATGAGTACCGCGCCAATTGCCGGGCTTACCATAATACCCTGATTGTACAGAACGCCTGCCGCCAGTGGCAGGGTTATCACATTGTAACCAGTTGCCCAGGCCAGGTTCTGTGTCATTTTACGGTAGGTGGCTTTACCAAACAGGATCAGGTTAACGATGTCTTTAGGATTGCTGTTTACCAGCACAATGCCGGCGGTTTCGGCAGCAACGTCGCTGCCCGAGCCAACAGCAATGCCAACGTCGGCCTGGGCAAGTGCGGGGGCGTCGTTTACACCATCACCTGTCATTGCTACAAACTCGCCCTGTTGCTGTAATTCTTTGATCTTTTCCAGTTTTTCATGCGGCAGTACTTCGGCAAAAAAGCCATCCATTTTCAGCTGTGCGCTAACACTTTCGGCAACCTGCTTATTATCGCCGGTTAGGAGTATCGACTTGATACCGTTGTCGTGGAGGGTTGCTATCGCTCCCTTTGATTCCTCCCTGATGGCATCGGCAAGGGCAACAAACCCGGCAAGTTTTTCACCGATCAATACAAATACCACAGTTTCGTTACTGGCCACCTTGAAATTTGCGGGAAGGCTGATGCTATTTTCTTTCAGATAACCGGGACTGACCACTTTGATGTGCTTTTGGTCTGCAACCGCTTCAACGCCTTTACCTGTGATGGCTTTAAATTGTGTTACTTCGGGAAGGGTTAGTTTTCTTTTTTTAACTTCACTTAAAATGCCTGTGGCTATCGGGTGTTCTGAATTGCTTTCCAATGCCCCCGCCAGCCTAAGTAATTCATCCTCGCTTTTCAGTACCCCTTCGGTAAACACCATCCTGGATACCTCAAATTTTCCTTTAGTTAAGGTGCCGGTTTTATCAAAAACTATAGACGTGATCTTTCGTGCATTTTCAAAAGCAGTCCTGTTTTTAATCAGCAGGCCATGTTGCGCCGATAAGGATGTTGATTTAGCTACCACGAGGGGAACAGCCAGGCCAAGCGCATGCGGGCAACAGATCACAATAACGGTCACCATCCGCTCCATGGCAAAAGCCAGGTCGTGCCCCAGGCTAATCCATACCACGAACGTAGTTATACCGGCTAAGAGCGCAATGATAGTTAGCCAACGGGCGGCTTTATCTGCTAACAACTGCGTGTTTGATTTAGCGTTTTGCGCATCGCGCACAAGATCGATGACTTTGAACAAATAAGAATCTTTACCACTATGTGTAACACGAACTTTTAATGAACCGTTACCGTTCACCGATCCGGCAATCACTTGCTGGCCTTTTGTTTTTTGCACCGGGGCAGATTCCCCTGTCAGCATGGACTCATTCAGGTAGCTCTCGCCATCTTCCACCATACCGTCGGCGGGTACCTTTTCGCCCGGTTTAATTAAGATCAGGTCATTTTCTTTCAGGCTTTCCGTTTTTACGTCCTCTGTAATGTCTCCTTTAAGCACGTGCGCGGCTGAAGGCATGAGCTGGACCAGCAATTCGAGCTCGCGCGAGGCACCTGCTATCGATTTCATTTCGATCCAGTGTCCCAATAGCATAATGAGAATAAGCGTGTCCAGTTCCCAGAAGAAATCCATGCCCTTAAGCCCGAATACGGTAGCCGCACTGTACAGGTAAGCAACGGATATGGCAAAACCAATCAGGGTCATCATTCCGGGATTTTTCGCCTTTAGTTCCGAAAGCCACCCGGTCAGAAACGGCCGGCCGCCATAAAGAAAAACTGCCGTCGACAGCGCAAAAAGTATATACCGGTCGCCCGGGAAACCAATTTGCAGGTGCAGCCAGTGCTGGATCATTGGCGACAGGGCCAATATGGGTAGGGTGAATGCCAGCACCACGTAAAAACGCTTACGGAAATCAGCGATCATGGCTCCGTGATCATGCCCGGCGTGGCCCATGTCTCCATGCCCCATACCATTCCTTTCCTGATATTGTGCATGATCGTGACCTTTCATTTCAGGCATTTCGTGCTGGTGTTCATGATGCTGATGTTCCATAGTCGTTTGTATTAATTAGCTTTACTTACTGATAACTACTAATAGGTTAATGTTAATCCGGCGCCTAAGCCCATATCGCTGTCATAGTGGCTGGAGAAAGAAAAATTCTTATTAACGATATAGCGCAATCCGGTACTATATTCTTTATCGGTATTGCCTGTAATAGAAAACCGGAGCCTGCTGGTCAATGCAATATCCTCCCGGCCAAGTTGAAACCTGAGTTTGCCATTGCCATCAATACGGGCATCGGCCACAAACAGTAATGGCAAAGTGTAGGCCAAACCTGCAACTACCGTATGCCGGTTGTTTTTATTGCTGAACTGACCGAACAGGTTTTTTTCCTGTTCATTTGTTTTTTTATAATGATAATCAAATCCTGCATAAGCATACAGCCATTGCATACGGCCAAAGTATCTTCCAAACATCGTTTCACTCTCATATCCCTTGGTATTGTTTATTCCAAGGTGCCACATGGTAGAAAATTTCCAGCGGGTATTTGCTAAAGCCGCGTTGCCATCGCTGCCGTTTGTTTCCAGCCCCAGTTTGGCCGATGCATAGTATTTACGATCGTCGGCAGCTACTTTCTTAAATCCAGCTGCCGGGTCGGGCACTTCGGGGTTAGGCGGCGAGTTTTCGTAACTGAAGATCCGCCCCATACCGCTCATCATATGGTATAGGATATGACAATGGAAAAACCAGTCGCCGCTTTCGCTGGCACGGAATTCGATGGTGTCCCTTTCCATCGGCATAATATCCAGGGTGTTCTTCAGCGGCGAGTATTCTCCCTGTCCGTTTAATACCCTGAAATAATGCCCGTGAAGGTGCATAGGGTGACGCATCATGGTATTGTTATAGAGAATGATACGAACATTTTCTCCCCGCTTAATCAGGATCTTGTCAGATTCCGAAACGGTTTTGTTGTTGATCGTCCAGACATAGCGGTTCATGTTACCGGTTAATTCAAAATTGAACACTTTGGTAGGGCCGGTTGGAAGCGTTGTCGGTTGAAGGGCTTTCAGCATACCATAGTTCAGGGTAACCGGCGGCTTGCCTTTGTCAAGTTCGGGATACATCACGGTGTTCATGTCCATTACCTGGGTAGTCATCTTCATTCCTTCCATTTCCTTCATGTTACCGTGCATATCCATCATGTCATTCATCATTTTCATGCCGTCAAAATATTTCAGCTTAGGCAGCTTTTTAGCGGCGTGTTTGGCACCGCTGCCCAGCCAAAGCGACGTATATTTGGTACGATCTTCGGGTGTCGCCAGGAACTCATAACTGCCATCGGCAGGGATAGTAACTATCAGGTCATACGTTTCTGCAACGCCTACGATCATCCGGTCCACCTCAACAGGCTGAACATCTTCGCCGTCATTGGCAACAACTTTCAGTTTGCCGCCCGCCCAGCCAAGCCAGAAATAGGTAGAAGAACTTCCGTTAATTACCCGCAGTTTCACCTTGTCGCCGGCTTTAAATTCGGGAGCTTGGTTTTCGGCCTTGCCATTGCTGAAAAAACGGTCGTAGTAAACATCGCTTACATCCATAGCCGTCATGCGTTTCCATTCATTGGCCAGCTTTGTTTTGAAATGCCCGGTTTGTATCGCCTGCAAATAATTCTGGGTACTGCCTTTACGGATGGCATACCAGTCTGTGGCATTATGGAGCCGGCGCTGTACCTGTTCCGGGTTTTCATCGGTCCAGTCGCTTAGCAGCAGGGTATATTCCTTTAAAGGGGATGGCTGTTTTTCATGAATGATAAATGCCCCGTACAGCCCGCTTTGTTCCTGCGTCATGGTATGGGAGTGGTACCAATAGGTTCCGTGCTGCACCATCGGAAATTTGAACAAGTGCGTTTCACCAGCCTTGATGGGCGTGGTGGTGAGATAGGAAACGCCATCATACCGGTTGGGCAGGATCAGCCCGTGCCAGTGGATAGAGGTTTCCATCATCATTTCATTGTGCACATAGATCTCGGCAGTATCGCCTTCGGTAAATTCCAGTTCGGGTGCAGGGATACTGCCATTTATAGCCATAGCCGGCCGCTGTTTGCCGGTATAGTTAACGGTGGTATCATTGATATATAAGTGGTAAATCTCCCGGTTACCTGTTTTGGTGAAAAACGGAAGATGCTTGCTCTGAACGGCAGACTCCATTTTCATCCCCGAATGTTGGGCAATGGAACTGACAACAGGCAGCAAAAAAAGGAACAATAAAATAAACTTCTTCATGGTATTAAAATGTAAGGCCGGAGTAGATGCCCCGGCCCTTTAATTACTTAGCTGCAGGCAAAGTTTCTTTTACAGCGCCACAGGTTAACATTTGATTGCCATAGTAGGGGTTTTGAATGGCGGCGGTTTCACTTAACCAATATGATTTTTTCATCGGACAATAGTCGCGGTAAAGAGGAGCATTGTTTAGCTTAATTGCTTGTACGGTGGCGAACATATTTTCTGAAAGGCTGGCAAAATGTTCACGCTGATGCGTGATGTCATCGCTTTCCGAAATATGACGGGCATCGAACTGCAACTTATCCGCATATTTTGTCCAGGTAGTTTTATCAGCTGCCGAAAGCTTGTCGACCGGAAATGAACTGATTGCAGCCAGCAACATTTTGGCTTTGGCATTGGTTGCAGACGCGTCGCCGCTGATCAGGGCGTTTTTTACGCCATAATAGGCCGAAAGTACATCCGCTTTGGATGAAGTGTTTTGTGCTTTAACCTGGTTAAAAGCAAATAGCATGATGATGGCGAAAACGAAAATTTGAATCTTTTTCATGATATAGAAATGGTTAAGTAATGAATATCATTTCCCGCCGTAGCAGGAAACTATGAATTAAAGAAGTTTTAGGGTTGCAGGATAGCCATAAGAAAGCTACCAGGCTTCGGATTGAAGCAAAAGGAAAATCAAATGCGGAAGGTGCAGTTGCGTAAAAAAACAGGTAGGGTGGTGACAAATGGCGGTGACTGTCCAACCGGATGACTAATTTTCAGCGGCAGGTAATTGTAAGGCACCAACCCGAAAAGCGGTATAACCAGCAATGCGGGGCTTGTTCCCAGGCTAATCTGGCTGTATGTTAGTGAACTGCTCTTTTCCGATTTCAGTTGCTGGTGTTTATCTGTACAGCATTTTTTTGCAGCCTTGCCATGGTAGTTCATACCGCAGGTATTGCATTTTTTGCCCTGCTCATCATGCCACAACGCAACTTTGACCAGCCTGCCCATGCAGTACTGATAATGCAATGTTGCACCCGAAGAAACCCCGAGGTACAGCACAGCTAAAAAAGTTACGAACAGTTTCTTCATCACGGTACAAATATGAGCAAATTAGTAAAGTGTTGTTTATAGAATTTCCTTTTCTTTTTATGTTTTTTTGGATAGATCACCTTCCAAACATAGGATAAACCATCCTTGCAATAAATGATAACTATTACTTTTTTACATGTTGATGATCAGTGATTTGCTTTTTCAAATGCCGGTATTTTGGTAAAAAAAACAATCATGAAAAAACTAATCACGGCTATTTTGTTTATTACGGCTGCGCTATTATGGAATAGTGCGCCTGCATTTGCGCAAACAGAACCTAAGAGCGTTCCTGCCAGCGAAATTCATATTAATAAAAAAGGAGAAATCCATGATCACGGCGGCACGCTGCTCGGGTATATCAGTAAAGATGATATCGTAAAAGACGCCAGTGGCAACAAAGTTTATTTTATTGACCGGGACGGTAACGTAATCGATGCCAAGGGCAATAAACTGGGCAAAGCCAGGAAAGACGGTTTTTATTTTAATAATGAGGGTGAAACCGTACTTAAAGTTAAGGATAAAGATGCCGAAGAATGCGAAATCCTTGATCCCGCAGGACATAATTTTGGCACGACCCACAAAAATTATAAGCTGCATGCGTGCGCAGCGCATTGTTTTTGGCTAAAAAAGAAAAATACGCCACACCCGGTGCATTAATTAAAGGGAGTATCACAACATACTCCCTTTTCTGTTTGTTAATTCAACGCTGCTAATCATCGCTTTCATAGTTGTTGTTTTTGAGCGAGGGTTGTATCCCCACTGTCCTGCTCAGTCCGTAGTTAAATATGACGGAGATCATTTTTGTTTTTGATTGTTTACCCTTATCAGATTTCATCCGGCAACGATATTTGTACTATAAAATATTCAAACGATGGAAGCACTTATCGAAGACACTGAACTGGAATTTGAACTTCAGGAAATTTACCTCACTGGTAAACAATGGCTGGCAGACCTGGCCTTCATGGATAATGAGCATGCCTTTTTAACAAAACTGCTGGCTGGCGAAAAAAGCCCGGCCAGGCATATGGAAGAAGGGCTGCACTCCGCTATGCTTGAGCAACATGACCTGCATAAAGATATTCTTCATTTCATAAACAAAATAGAACAATTGATCGTTGTTCCGGGAGCTGTGATCGGGTTATCGCTGATAGATGACTTTATTAGTTTACAGATCAGGGTAGGGGGCGCTTTATTGGCAATGAAGGACCTTAAATTGGCGTTTACAGGCATAAGGCGGGCTGCTTAGTTCCACAAGAAAACTTAATTTATAAAGGTTTTGACAAAAAGTATTTATATCACTTCGGCCGAACCCTATAGCGGCAAATCAGTTATTGTATTGGGCCTGGTGGCTATGCTGCTTGGCCGGGCACAAAAGATAGGTTATTTGAAACCCATTATACCGTTTGGCCCGGAAGAGCAGCCAGATACCCATATTGAAACGGTTTTGGCACATTTTCAACTACCGCAAACTTATCGGGATACCTATGTATTTACCCGGCAGGAGGCTATGCAGCAGATCAAAGATCAGCACCAGGGCGACATGATCGACGCGATTATCGCACGGTTTAAGGCCTTAGAAGCGACGTGCGATTTTACTGTAGTTGAAGGGAGTGATTTTGAAGGGCAGGGAACGGCATTTGAGTTTGAAACTAACCGGCTCATCGCCAAAAATCTGAACTCCCCCGTCTTACTCCTTGTATCGGGCGTGGGGAAAACCACTGCCGAAATCGTTCAGGATGCGCTGAATTTCAGGCAGGCTTACCAGGTGCAGGATATTCAGGTATTAGCGGTTGTCGTCAACAGGGTACAGGCCGATCAGGCTGCAGATGTACAACAATTGCTGCGTGCGCAATTGTCTGAAAATATACTTATCGCGGTTATACCCGCTGATCCGGGCCTGGAAAACCCAACTGTTCACGATATTTTTGAAAAGTTGGACGGCAGGTTGCTGTTTGGTAGTGAACACCTCAGAAACCAGGTTGATAACTTTGTGACCGGCGCCATGCAGGTGCCCAATTTTTTGAATTATCTGAAGGAGAATGTTTTGATCGTTACACCTGGCGACAGGGGAGATATTGTCATCAGCTCGTTGCAGGCCAATCAATCTGCCAATTATCCCCGCGTGGCCGGCATTATACTTACGGCAGGTGCAGTTCCGGAAGAACCGGTGATGAGGTTGATTGAAGGATTGCAGAACGTTGTTCCTATCCTTGCTGTCGGAACCGGCACTTTTGAAACAACCAACCAGGTGGCAGCAGTTAAAGCCCGTATTACAGCAGATAATACTAAAAAAATCCGGCTTGCTATAGAAACATTTAACCGTTATATAGATATCGCCGCCCTTGATAAAATGCTGGTAACGTATCATTCCAATGTGATGACGCCGCACATGTTTCAATACCAGCTCACCCAATGGGCTAAGCGGCAGCGCAAAACTATTGTACTGCCCGAAGGGAATGACGACCGCATCCTGCAGGCGAGCGCAAGGCTGATTGCACAGCAGTTGGTTCACATTATCCTGCTTGGCGATCCCGCGGAAATAGCCGCTTCGGTGAAACGGTTGGGCATTGACCTTGATCTCAATAAGGTAACCGTTATACCCCCGGCCAGTTCGCCTCATTACGAAGATTATGTTCAAACACTGTATGATCTGCGTAAAAGTAAAAACGTAACCCTCGAAATGGCGAGGGACCTCATGACGGATGTATCTTATTTTGGAACGATGATGGTTTATAAAGGGCACGCCGACGGAATGGTTTCCGGGGCTGTTCATACTACTCAGCATACCATACGCCCCGCCCTGCAGTTTATCAAAACAAAGCCCGGCATCTCTACGGTGTCATCTGTTTTTTTTATGTGCCTGGCCGACCGTGTTTCTGTATTTGGCGATTGTGCGGTAAATCCCGACCCTACTGCAGAAGAACTGGCAGAAATAGCTATCTCGTCGGCAGATAACAGCCTGCGTTTTGGCATTGAACCGCGTGTTGCAATGCTTTCATATTCATCGGGCACATCAGGTTCAGGGGCCGATGTGGAAAAGGTTAGGCGAGCTACCCAATTGGTGCGTGATAGACGGCCCGATATTAAAGTAGAAGGGCCTATACAATATGATGCCGCTGTAGATCCGGTAGTTGGCAGCCAGAAAATGCCCGGTTCAGAAGTTGCCGGCAAAGCAAGCGTATTGATTTTCCCTGATCTGAATACCGGGAATAACACCTATAAAGCGGTACAGCGGGAAACGGGAGCCCTGGCCATTGGGCCGATGCTGCAGGGGTTGAATAAACCGGTTAATGACCTTAGCCGCGGTTGCACTGTTGATGATGTTTTTAATACCGTTATTATCACTGCCATCCAAAGTCAGGATAGCCCGGCCTCACTATAATTTTACATATGGAAATATTTGTTATCAATTCGGGCAGCAGCTCTATCAAATACCAGTTGTTTTCTCAGGATTCAAGCAGCCCGCTTTGCAGTGGCCTGGTTGAACGCATCGGTCAGCCGGATGCGCTGATCAATCATAAATACAGGCAGCATGACGAAGAAAAAGTGTTGTATATTCAACAACAGGTACCCGATCACGAAGCCGGCATGCAGGCTGTGGGCGAACTGCTCACCAGGGATGGTATCGCGGTGATCCGCGATTCGGGACAAGTGGGCGCGGTTGGCCATCGTGTAGTTCATGGCGGCGAAAAACTTACCGGTACCACAGTCATCACGCCCGGGGTAAAAGACAAGATCAAAGCACTGTACCCACTGGCGCCTTTGCATAATCCGGGGCATATAAAGGGTATCGAAGTGTCGGAAAAGATTTTCCCCCAGGCTGTACAGATTGCTGTATTTGATACCGCGTTTCATACATCGCTACCCGAAAAAGCTTTTAGGTATGCTATACCCGACTCTTTTTATAAAAACCATGGCATTCGTGTTTATGGCTTTCATGGCATAAGTCATCAGTACGTTAGTGGTGAAGCAATGAAATATCTTAATCATACAGACGCAAAACTCATTACCATTCACCTTGGTAATGGCTGCAGCATGGCCGCTGTTAACGGCGGAAAGAGCGTGGATACAAGTATGGGGCTTACTCCACTTGATGGGTTGATCATGGGAACAAGAAGCGGAAGCATTGATGCTTCGGTATTATTATACCTTTCAGAACAAGAAAATTACAGTACAGAACAACTTACTACGTTGTTAAACAAACAAAGCGGCATGCAAGGGCTTACCGGTCATAACGATATGCGGGATATCAGCGCGCTTTATAATAATGGGAACGCCCGGGCGGAGCTTGCTTATGAGATGTATGCCTACCGGATTAAAAAATTTATTGGCGCTTATGCCGCTGCAATGAACGGGCTTGATGCAATTGTGTTTACGGCTGGGGTTGGTGAAAATGATGCCCTGGCACGCGACCTCGTTTGCCGGAATATGGATTTTTTAGGCATTAAGCTGGATAACGAAAAAAATTCAGAAAAAGGCAATGGGATTCGTGATCTTAGTGCACCGGCTTCCCGTGCCAGAATATTAGTGGTGCCCACCAATGAAGAATTGGAAATTGCCCGGCAGTGCAGGCAATTGCTCGGTGAAACCACCGGGCGGTAACTGATCCCCGGGCAAATATTTTACAATTCTGGGGATCAATACTTAAGTTCATGAACACATGGGAACAGCAAGTAACGGTATGTTCAACCCGGTAGCCATTTGGCGGGTTTTACTTCGGTGAAGAAGTGAAGACCAGAAACCGTGCTTTTTGGGGATCATGATCAACAACTCGGCGTCACAAGTTATAAGCTCTTTTTTTAATTCGGCAACAATTTTAGTTGAATTAGTTTCTCTATAAACACAATCAATACCAGCTGCCTGGAAAGTATGCGGTACTGTGTCCTGAACAGGTTTTATTTCAGCTGCTTCTTTATTAACATAAAAAATCTCCACCGGCGATTCGAAAGCAATAACTTCATTCCGAATCATGGAAAGTAACTGTACGGGCTGATCATTAGCCACATCACATGCCAGCAGGATTTTCTTTAACCCTTTGAACCGGGCGCCAATCGGGACGACCAGTACAGGGAAAGCCAAATTTTTGATGGCAGTTGTAGTTGTATTGCCCAAAATCCAGTCCTGGCTTTCAGGGGCCATGCCAAGCACTACCAGCGAAGCATTGTGCTTTTTTACCAGGTTTTGTAATTCATCTGTCACCGGCGTATAACTGGTTTCACAACTGACAGTGATGTCGTGAACCAATGCGGTTATTGCTGCTTGTTGTGCAAGCCGGTCTTGATTTTTTGCCTCCAGGTCGCTTACGGTTGAAGCTGGCAGGAGCGTATTCGATTCGTGCAGGGACAAGCTGAAGGCATTAAAAAGCAGAAGCCTGTAGTTGAAATGTTTGGCCAAAGCGGCGGCATAGGTTACCGCGTTTTCGGCAGCCGGCGAATAGTCTGTTGCAGCAATTATAGTTTTCATATGGGTGACTGGTTGTTTTGTTAATATTCATAAAACCATTAAATACGGGCTCGTAAAAGTAGAAGACCCTTTGTACCGTAAATAGCGCAGTTAACAGTGCAACCTGTTCTGCTTTTTTATCGACGGTTTCTTAAAACAAAGATCAAGAATGGCTTTAAACTTCAACATGACGTTGATCAGCTTAAAAAATGATCACAATTACTAACAACTGCAGGGAAACCAGAAGGCAATCAGGGAGAAGATCAACTGCCATAGCATCGGACCAGTTTGAAAGTTTATTTTAGGAGATAGGGGCTTTTTTACAAATAGTATAGATGATCTGGGCAAGAGAGAATAGGAAACCAATTGTTGGCAGCCATTTGATCGATGGGTGACTGACGTAAAAAAAATATCGTAGCCGGGTAAACGTAATCTTTGCGTCACCTTTCTGAATAATAAAAGATAATTTTATCTTTTATTATTTACATTTGTCCATCAACTCATAAAAAAATGGAACCGTCAGAAATACACATTGTATTGAATGCTAATAGCCTAATCAGTGATCTGCTGAAGTATAACGAAGAGCTGATAATCCAAAAACTTACCGAACTCAATAAAAATTTTAACCGGCTGAAAAACCCTGTGCTCAGAAAGGTTTTAGCCAAACGGGTATCCGTTGCTCAGGCTTGCAGGATAGCAGGCTGCTCGTTGAATGAATTTTTTGACGTCCTTAAACCGCTTGGATTTAAAGCGGCGCACGAAGCTGTTGAAGTTGACAGGTTACCACTTCCCCTTGCCGCTTCTTTTACTAAAATTATTGATCTTGATGCCAGACCGATTTTGGCGGCAGGAAATGACCCTTTAAAAATGATCCTTACAGCGGCGGCCGGGCTTAAAAACAGCGAGGTGCTAAAAGTGATCAATACTTTTGAACCTGTCCCGTTAATCAACCTCCTGGAAAATAAGGGATACCGTTCGTTTCTGGACATCGCCGGACCGGAACTTGTGAATACTTATTTCCTAAAGAAAGAGGCCCAACCTGATGAGCTTATAATGGATATATCGGAATTATCGGTTGAAGCAGATGGGCTCACGGAACTTATGAAAGCCTATCAATTGTACATTATGGATGTCAGGCCTTTCCAAATGCCTAAGCCTATGACTATGATCCTGGACAAGCTGGAAACGCTGAAAACCACTGAAGCCTTGTATGTCCGGCATCGAAAAGTCCCCGTTCATCTGCTCCCGGTATTAAAAGAAAGAGGTTTTGACTTTCGCATCATGGAAACAGCGGATGCAGTTATCCTGTTTATCTATAGGCCATGAATATGATCACTAAACAGCATCCCGAATTATACCCTATTGTAAGGGCTCACTACCTGGCTTCAGCGGTTTGTTTTGTGCTTATCGGTGTCTTGTTTTTCTTTGCGTCGGCAGATTTTGCCGGGCACTATTTTCAGCCGAAATTATTAGCCATTACCCATCTTGCCGCGCTGGGCTGGGTTACTATGGTTATTTTCGGTGCAGCGTATCAACTGGTACCGGTCATACTTGAAACAGGATTGTCAGGCTATCGTTTGCCCTGGCTATCATTCGTCGCTTTTTTGAGCGGGCTTGTCCTGTTGGTTTGTTCTTTCTGGCGTTTTGAACCAGGTTTATGTATGCAGGGAGGGGCACTGCTGCTGCTAACCGGCATGCTTGGCTTTACCATTGTCATTTTTCTAACAGGAAAAAGATTAAAGAACAAAAAGGAGAACATTCATCAGGAAATGATCAATACTTCCTGTATCTGGTTGCTGGCCACCGGTGTTCTTGGGGTTCTGCTGGTATTCAACCTCCGTTACGCCTTTCTGCCGCAGGATCACCTTCAGTTTTTAAGGCTCCATGCGCATATGGGAATGGGAGGCTGGTTTTTATTGTTAGTGATAGGAGTAAGCAGTAAATTGGTGCCAATGTTCCTGGTGTCCCGAAAACAGAATTTGCAGCTGCTTGATTGGGTTTATTATCTGCTGAATGGCGGCCTGCTTGCATTTGTGATCGATACGTACCTGGAAGGTATCAACAACCGGACCTATCTCATCGCACTGCTTCCAACTGCAGCGTTTATCATATATTTCATTTATTTAATCCAATGTTACCGGTCACGAATGAAAAGAAGGTTGGATTTACCTATGATGTACACCATGTTGTCTTTTATATTGCTGCTGGCTGCATTGCTGATACAGCCGCTTATTATTAACGCGCATGTTCAAAATATAACACAAGGCATTGCGCTTACTAAACTATACGGGCTATTGGTGCTAATGGGCTGGCTTTCTTTGCTGATCCTGGGGCAGGCGTTTAAAACTTTGCCTTTCCTGGTTTGGTTAAAAATTTATGGCCCGGGCACCGGTAAAGAACCTACACCTTTACCTTCGGATCTATACAGTCAAAAATTACTGATCATCCAAGGTATTGCCTTTACCGGTTTTATATTATCCATGATCACTATGGCGTTATCCGGCCTGGCTACGCCTGCGCGTATTGCCTCAGGTTGCCTGCTGTTAACGGCGCTTTGCTATCTTTTAAATTTAACCAGGGTCCTTACCCACAAAAAAACAACCGGCCATGCATAGCTTTGACGTTACCAATCCTGATACCTACATAGAAATGGAAGCATGGGAGCGCTTACGATCCATTATTGACCCTGAACTTCATGTCAATATCATTGATTTGGGACTTGTTTATACTATCAGGGCAAATAGCACAGCGAGGATGCTGGTGGTGGTAATGACCTTATCGTCACCCAGTTGCCCGGTAGGTGAAGCCATTTTGCAGGGGGTGGCCAATTGCCTTGAAGCCAGGTTTGTGGACTACAAGACAGATGTGCAACTCACCTGGGAGCCAGCATGGGGCTTTGACAATATTACCGAAGAAGGCAAAAAACAGTTGTGGGGATAATGGACTGGATAAGTAAAGGCAGGTATCATTATTGGGCAGGAGGCAGCTTTGTGGTGCTTGCTGTTTTTGGCGTGGTGCTCAGGCTGATGCATATTGCCTTTGTGCCTCATTTAAACTATATTTTTTTGCTGCATGCTCACTCGCATTTCGCTTTTGCCGGGTGGGCTTTTCTTGGATTGGCCATGCTATTGGCCGGACGGGTTTCGCCTGTTCAAAGACGCCGGAAGTTCCTGTATGCCCTTAATGCAACACTCGTAAGTGCTTATGGCATGCTGGTTAGTTTCTCCTTTCAGGGCTACAAAACAGTCTCTATTATTTTTTCGACGTTTTTTATTTTAAGTACTTATTATTTTACCCGGCAGTTCCTGAAAAGTTTAAAGGAAACCCGGCAACTTTCAAAGGGCGCGCGCCAATTGACCCTTGGCGCTTTGTTTTTTCTCTGCTTTTCCTCACTGGGCCCTTTAGCCCTGGGGCCGCTTATGGTTATGGGATTAAAAGGCACGGCAGTGTACCAGGATGCAATTTATGTTTACCTGCATTTTCAGTTGAATGGCTGGATGCAGTTGGCGGCCATTGCGTTAGTTGAAATCACTTATTTCAATATGTGCCCAACCAATCCGCAGCGTTGGGTATATCAACTATTAATCTGGTCGAACCTGCCGCTGTATTTAATTTTTACCTTGTGGAGCAACCCTGCCGGTTGGGTTTTTCTGATAGCCGGAATTGCGGCTGCGGGTAATCTTACCGCGTGGTTTATAATATGCCGGCGTCGGAAAACGCGGCTGCTGAAACTGCCTTTGCTGTTAAAAGTTGCATTTTTGGCCATCACCTTAAAAACCGTTTTTCAAGCCCTGGTATGTATTCCCGTCATTGGCAAATGGACTTTCAGTGACCGTAATATCATCATTGGCTATATTCATTTGCTGACATTGGGCATCGTGACACCAGTCATACTCGATCAGTTTAAGCAAGCCGGCTTTTTCGGCGCCGGAAAAAAATTGCAGATCATAAACGGAAGTTATATAGTGTTGACTTTCGCATATCTCGTGATATTATTTGTTGAACCCGCCTTAAAACTTGTCGGAGTAATAGTTCAGGATGTCGAGCCCCAATTATTGTTGCTATCCATACTGTTGCTGCTATGCGGGGTCGGCTATTTTGTGCTGCTAATTTTAGGTAGTTCAAAAAAAAGCGAGGCAGTTAGCGTGTAAAATCAGATTCAAATATTTATTTTTGGATTAACACGCCGGATATGAAAAACAAAGTTCTCCTAATCGAAGACAACCAGGACATTCGGGAAAACGCAGCAGAGCTGTTGGAGCTTTACGGTTTCGAAGTGCTGGTTGCCGACTGCGGCGAGGCAGGATTGGACCTGACTGATTTACACCCGGACTTGATTATTTCGGATGTAATTATGCCGGGTATTAGTGGATACGATGTGTTCAATCAGCTTCAAGAGGATTCCCTTAAAAAAAACATCCCCTTCATCTTTACTACCGCACTTTCCGAAAAGAAGGACCAGGACATAGCAAAAGTGATGGGAATACAAAACTATCTCATTAAACCATATGACGAAGCTGAGCTTATCAGCTGTATCCGGAAGTGCCTGGACATGATCTGATTTCCCTTCGGTTGAACGCCCGGTAATTTGCCTCAAATATCGGGGTAACATGCCATGACTATTTTTTACTGAAATTACGGCAAGGCTTTTCAAAGTTTCAGCCGGAACTAATGAGCGCGGTCACTTTTGCGCTTTAAAAATTGATTGTTATCACATTTACGAAAAAAGAACAGCCTAAAATATACAAGAACAATAATAAAGGATAAATTTGTCTTCTATTAAATTAATAACAAATGGAAACACAAATTTTGGATGTAACGGTCATTGAACCAAAACTAAAACATCCCACTATTTTTAAGAGATTCGATGAACTGACCGGTGGTGAGGAATTGATCATTCACAATGATCATGACCCCAAACCGCTTTATTATCAGTTGCTGGCAGAGCGCGGACAGATCTTTAACTGGGAATATCTGATGAGCGGCCCGGAGGTTTGGAGGGTTCTGATTGGTAAAAAGAACCCGCATAACCAGGAAGAGACAATTGGTGAGATTGTTGCTAAAGACTATAGGAAGGCGATGGTTTTCAAAAAACTCGGCATTGATTTCTGCTGCGGCGGCAAAAAAACATTAACAGAAGCCTGCGTGAAAAAAGGGCTTGCCGTTGAAGAAGTGAAGCTCGCACTGCAGTCGGCGGATAACGGAGAATATGTAAATGCGCATAATTTTCAGGACTGGGCTCTTGATTTTTTAAGTGACTACGTAGTAAATGTCCATCATAAATATGTACGTGACAATATTCCCTTTATTGGTGAACTTGCAACAAAAGTGGCGCGTGTACATGGGGACAAACACCCCGAATTGATTGTGGTGGCTAACGTATTCGCTACGGTGGCACAGGAACTGAGCATGCACATGATTAAAGAGGAGCGCATCCTTTTTCCTTATATCAGGGATATGGTGACAGCCCGGGAATTAGGTACCGCTGTGTTGCCGGCACCGTTTGGAGGGGTTATGAATCCCATTCAAATGATGGAGATGGAGCACGAAGGAGCAGGAGAAGAACTCGAAGAGATCAGGCAAATGACAAATAACTATACGCTTCCGGAAGATGCCTGTACCTCGTATCGTATCCTTTTCCAAAAGTTGCAGGAGTTTGAAAATGACCTGCACACACATGTACACCTCGAAAATAATATTTTGTTTCCGAAGTCGGTTCAACTCGAACAGCAGTTAAAAGATAATTCTCAATTATAGGTTTTAAGTTGAAAGGATAGTAGTGTTATTATCTAAATCATGTGAATATGCCATCAGGGCGGCAGTATATGTTGGTTATAAGACCTTGACCAAAGAAAAGACCGGCATCTCAGAGGTCGCTGAAGCGATAGGTGCACCTGTCCATTTCACTGCCAGGATCCTGCAGGGGTTATCCCGAAAGCGCGTCATTTCCTCCAGTAAAGGTCCGCACGGTGGTTTTTATATTGAAAACTCCGCCAAGGTTTACCTGATTGATATTATTCGGGCTATTGAAGGGGACGGGCTATTCAATGCCTGCATACTTGGACTTAAAAACTGTTCCGACACGAAGCCTTGTCCGGTGCACGACGAAATCAAGACGGTACGGACACAACTGCTCCTCGAATTTAACAAAAAATCCCTTCGAGACCTGGTAAGCGATTACCAGCAAAATAAGTTCGTTTTAAAATAAAAAAAATTATTCAACAAACAGGAGGGGACAAGTTTAAAATAATAAAAGATAAAAATGTCTTTATTTATAGAGGTGCTTTGGGGCGGAAGCTATATAGATATATTATATATCATATAAAATGCTATTTAAATGAGATATATCACTAAAAAAACATGATTTGAATCATGAAATAGTCAAAATTAATAAAGCAATTTCGAAGTATTATAAACATGAAAATAATGAAAATTTCAACCAGCTTTATCCGGGCCGCCTTTATAGGAGGTATGGCCCTTTTGGCCGCTTGCGGCCCTTCCAATGGGGGTGATAAACAGGCAACGGAATCTGCTCCGGCTGCCAATGCCGAAAATAGTTCGGCCGCATCTTCAGCAGATGTTGACCCCGCCGCCAAAAGTGACAGCAAGGGCGTAGGTAAATTCACAAGCGTGGAGATCGGCACAATTGACAATGCAATGGCCGACAAAGGCAAAGGAGTTTTTACTGCCAAGTGCTCCGCCTGTCACCAGATCACCGATCAGAAGGTGGTTGGGCCCGGTCTGAAAGGGGTAACCAAACGCCGTACGCCGGAATGGATCATGAACCAGATCACCAATCCGGTAGAAATGGAACAAAAAGACCCCGTGGGTAAAGCACTTTTAGCAAAATATCTGACTCAGATGAGTTTTCAGAATGTAAGTGACGATGAAACCCGACAGATACTTGAGTATTTGAGAAAAAACGATCAATAACCTCTTTATATGTTTAAACCATGAAACGAATTACACAAACTACCCTGTTGTTAGCGGGACTGGGGGCGATTGCCATTGCCAGCGGTTGTAAAGCAGGTAAAACGGGGCAGGCAGCCACCGATGAAGATGCTGCCAAAAAAGTATACGTAGCGCCCGGCAAGCATGATGAATTGTACATGTTCGCTTCCGGTGGCTTCAGCGGCCAGATTGCAGCGTATGGCATTCCTTCCGGCAGGTTGCTTAAAGTGATACCTGTGTTTTCCCAGAACCCGGAAAATGGTTATGGCTACTCAGAAGAGACCAAACCAATGCTCAACACCTCGCACGGATTTGTGCCCTGGGACGACACGCACCATCCTGAATTTTCCAAAACCAATGGCGAAGATGATGGCCGCTGGCTTTTTATCAACGGTAATAACACGCCACGCATTGCCCGTCTCAACCTGGCAACTTTCAAAACGGAAGAAATTCTGGAGTTACCAAACGTTGCCGGTAACCACGCATCTCCATTTTGTACAGAAAATACCGAGTATATAGTGGGTAACACTCGTTTTAGCGTACCGCTTGATGGAGATAAGGATGTATCGATAGGTGATTTCAAAAAGAAGTTCAAAGGTGCCGCGACTTTTATCAAGGTAGATAAGAACACAGGCCGCATGAACATTGCCTTTCAATTGATTGTTCCTGGCTTTAACTATGACCTGGCACATGCCGGCAAAGGCCCCTCACATGATTGGATTTTCTTTACCTGTTATAATACAGAGCAAGCCAATACCTTACTTGAAGTTAATGCCAGTCAACGCGACAAGGACTTTATCATGGCGGTGAACTGGAAAAAAGCAGAAGAGTTGGTGGCCCAGGGCAAGGGGCGTAAAGTGCCTGCTAAATACGCGCATAACCTCTATAACGAGCGCACCCACTCAGCTACTTCAACCATGGAAAACGACGTGACCATGCTGGATGTAAAAGATTATCCGGGACTAGTCTATTATATTCCATGCCCAAAATCACCCCACGGTGTTGACGTGGAACCCAACGGCGAATACTTTGTTGCCAGCGGTAAACTGGCCGCGGTGATTCCTGTATTTTCGTTTAAGAAGATGCTTGGTGCTATTGACCAAAAACAATTTGAAGGGGACTTTGACGGTATTCCGGTATTGAAATATAATACTGTATTGGAAGGTGAAGTGCAAAAGCCTGGTTTAGGTCCGCTGCATACCGAATTTGACGGTAAAGGTTATGCTTATACGTCCATGTTCGTGTCTTCAGAGATTGTAAAATGGAAAGTGGACACACGTGAGATCATCGATCGTATTCCAACTTATTATTCTATCGGCCACCTTTCGGTACCGGGCGGCGATTCCAGGCATCCATATGGTAAATATGTGATTGCGCTGAACAAGATCACCAAAGACCGTTATCTGCCCACCGGTCCTGAGCTAACGCAATCTGCCCAGTTGATTGACATTACCGGCAACAAGATGAAACTATTGCTTGACTTCCCGACCATTGGTGAGCCGCACTACGCGCAGACCATACCGGCGGAGAAAATAGAGAAAAATTCTGTGAAGTTTTTTAAACTGGAAGAGAATGATAATCCATACGCTGCCAAATCAGAGAAAGAAGCCCGCGTAGTAAGAAAAGGCAACCGGGTGGATGTATACATGACTGCTATCCGGTCTCACCTGGCCCCAGACAATATAGAAGGCATAAATCAAGGTGATGATGTGTATGTGCATGTGACCAACCTGGAGCAGGACTGGGACGTTCCGCACGGCTTTGCCATCAAAGGTTCCAATAACTCAGAATTATTGATCATGCCGGGCGAGACCGCCACACTGAAATGGACACCTGACCGGACTGGTATTTTCCCATTCTATTGTACCGACTTCTGCTCTGCATTGCACCAGGAGATGTCTGGTTACTTTAGGGTATCGCCTAAAGGCTCAAACGTACCACTTACTTTCCACCTGGGAGAAAACCTTGCGGCAAGGTAATAGATCTTTTATTCAACGGGAGGGCCCTGTGTCCTCCCATTAATACCAATAATATGAAAACCGGTTCAAGAATAGCAATAGCTGCAGCCATGGTGCTGCTGCTAACAGCGTATTTTCTTCCTTTATGGGAGATTACCTTGTCCGCGCCACAATACCCCGAGGGCCTGAGTATGGATATATGGCTGAATGGTATCACAGGAAACGTGCTGCAGATCAATGGGCTTAACCATTATATCGGCATGCAGCATATCGACCCGCAGAACTTTGCCGAATTTAAGATTGCCCCCTATGTGTTCGGGTTACTGATCCTGATCGGGTCGGTTGCTTCAGTAAAAGGCAGCAGAAAACTGCTGATTGGCTTGCTGGCGCTGATGATCGTTTTTGCCGCTGCCGGATTTATTGATTTTTACCTGTGGGAATACAACTATGGGCACAATCTTGATCCTCATGCAGCCATTAAAGTTGAAGGCATGTATTATCAACCTCCGCTGGTTGGGTATAAACAACTTCTGAACTTCCTGGCAGGGTCTTTTCCTGCTACGGGGGGGATACTGATCGGCCTGGCCGGAATAATTACCGCCGTTACATTATACATCGAAATAAGAAATGGTAAAAGAAATGAAAAAGAGAGGAATGATCGTGCTGCTGGCACTTTGGATCACCGCCTGCAGTCAAAAGCCTGAGGCCCTGCAATATGGAAAAGATGCCTGCGTACACTGTATGATGACAATTATGGACCGTAAGTTCGGTGCAGAGATCGTAACTTCCAAAGGCAAGATTTATAAGTTCGATTCTGCAGAGTGTATGCTGGGTTACATCAGCGAAAAACGTGGGCAGTTTGGCGATGCAGACACTTACCTTGTTGTAAACTACAAGTCAGGCGGTACACTTATGGATGCCCGCAAATGTGCCTATATACATGACCAAAAGATCAGTTCTCCGATGGGCGGTAATCTCGCGGCCCTTGCTTCCGAACAAGAGGCGAAAACCTTTCTGGGAAACGGGAAACTGCTGACCTGGAATGAACTTGTTAAATAAAAGATTGCATGAAAAGGATCTCACTCATTTGTCTTTTTGCCGTGGCGGTAACTGTTGCTTCGCATGCACGTACACTTGTAGTGGCCGTGGATACTGCCTTGCCTGATTTAAAGGCAGCTGTCGCTGAGGCTGCCGATGGTGATACGATCAAGGTGAAGAAGGGGTATTATTATTCGTACAATACACTTATCACCAAAAGACTGACCATCATTGGCGATGGGTATCCTGTGCTGGACGCAAATTATAAAGAAGAGGTAGTGACTATCCTGGCGAATGGTGTTACGTTCAGCGGCTTTGTGCTCAAAAACTCTAAAACCGGTTCGATGCGCGACTATGCCGGCATCCGCCTGCATAAGGTACACAATGTTACGATCAGTAATAACAGGTTAATCAATAACTTTTTTGGGATTTACCTGTCCGATTGCGATCATGTGTCTGTTATTGGTAATACAACCAGTGGCACTGGTACCGAGCTTACGGCCGGTAACGGCATTCATGCCTGGCAATGTCATGATGTTATCATTATGAATAATTATTCTACCCGCCACCGCGACGGTATCTACTTTGAATTTGTGAAAAAGAGCAGGATCATCAGTAATACCAGTGAACGGAACTTTAGGTATGGGCTGCACTTCATGTTTTCGGACGATGATCTGTATCAAAAAAACACTTTTCGCAACAACGGATCAGGTGTCGCGGTGATGTATTCCAAACGGATACGAATGTTTGATAATTTGTTTATTGAAAACTGGGGAAGCTCCATTTATGGTTTGCTGCTGAAAGATATTACCCGGTCCCAAATTGTTGGCAACCGTTTCGTTAGGAATACAACGGGTATTTATATGGAGGGTTGCAACCTCATGACGGCTAACGATAATATCTTCATCAATAATGGTTGGGCTATGCGTATACTGGCTAATTGTGAAAACGGCAGGTTTGAGCGGAATAATTTCGAGTCGAACTCTTTTGATGTGACAACCAACGGGTTACTCAACCTTAATAAATTTGATCAGAACTACTGGGACAAGTATGAAGGTTATGATTTGAATAAAGATGGCACCGGTGATGTACCCTACCGGCCGGTTAGCCTCTATGCGCAGATAATGGAGCAAATTCCGCAAAGCGTAATGTTGATGAGGAGTTTTATGGTCAATCTTTTAGACAAGGTTGAACGGGCTATCCCATCTCTTACCCCTGAATCTGTTAAAGATATAAACCCTAAAATGCAACCATGGACACGTTAATTGAATTAAGCCACATTAAAAAGACATTTGGCAAATTGCAGGTGCTAAAAGATATTAGTTGTCATTTTGAAAGCGGCAACATTGTGTCTGTTTTGGGGCCGAACGCCTCCGGAAAAACAACCATGATCAAAAGTATACTCGGTATGGTTATACCCGACGAAGGCGACATCCGGTTTCGAGGGGCCAGAGTCAACAACACTTTTGATTACAAAAAATATATCGGCTATATGCCACAGATCGGGCATTACCCGGATAATATGAAGATTGGCCAGTTGTTTGACATGATGCTTGATATTCGTAACTGCAATAAAATACCTGATACAGACCTGATTGAGGCTTACCGGCTCAAAAGTATGTACCATAAGCCTATGAGGACACTTTCCGGAGGTACCAGGCAGAAAGTGAGCGCTGCCCTTGCTTTTATGTTTAATCCTGACGTGCTGATACTCGACGAACCCACAGCGGGCCTTGATCCCTTTGCCACCGAGATTTTAAAACAAAAGATCCTCGCCGAAAAAGCAAATAACAGGCTTGTGATCATTACCTCGCATATCCTTTCAGAGTCGGAGGAGTTGGCCGATACCGTGATGTACCTTTATGAAGGCAAGATCAAATTTTATGAGCCGCTGGCTGCGCTGCAAATGGAGACAGGTGAGCAGAGACTGGGTAAAATATTGACCCGATTATTAACTGAAGAACATGTTTAAGATAGCCAAATATATTATTCTCGACATCATACGCAGTAAGGTACTCATTGCCTACACGTTGTTGCTCGCTACCATTTGTACGGTGATCTTCCTGTCAGACAGCGATGTGATTAAAGGACTGGTAAGTATTACAACCATTGTGATGATCATTGTGCCGCTGGTCAGCATTATCTATGCAACCACCTATTATTTCAACGCCGCGGAGTTTACCGAATTGCTTGTTTCCCAGCCTATCAAACGCAGGGATATTTTATTGGGAGAATACCTCGGCATCAGCAGCTCTATCCTCGGGGCTTTTGTGCTCGGAGTTTGCCTGCCGGTTGCTTTGTTTGCACTCTCAGCTACGGGCATCACCTTAATGGTTGCCGGAGGTTTGGTAACCTTAAGTTTTACTTCACTCGCTTTCTGGGCTTCCACCAAAACCAGGGATAAATCAAAGGGGATTGGGCTTGCGCTAATGATTTGGTTCTATGCGGCCATTATTTATGATGCTTTGGTGCTGTTGTTCCTGTTCACCTTTAGCGATTATCCGTTGGAAAAAGCCATGATTGTGCTCACGGCCTTAAATCCGGTAGATCTGGCAAGGATCATGATCTTGTTAAAACTGGATATTTCTGCTCTGATGGGTTACACCGGCGCGCTTTACCGACAGTTTTTCGGAAGCGGTACAGGCATTGCCTTCAGTGTTTCGATGCTATTTATCTGGTCTGTTTTACCCGTACTACTGGCGCTTAAAATTTTCTCCAAAAAAGATCTGTAAGATGTTCCGCCGTTTCACCGCCATATTACTCCTGTTCTCGGTGCTGGTTATGAACCTGAACTCGCTTTGGCTTTATGCGGGATTCCGGCTCAACCAGGATTATATCGCGGCAAAACTTTGCGCCAATAAGGCAAGGCCCATGCTACACTGCAACGGCAGGTGTTTCCTGAGCAAACAGCTTAAAAAGGCTAATAGCGAAGAGAAAAGCAACGAAAACCGAACCGCTAAAGAAATCATTTTTGAGGCTTATTATCACGGCGTTAATCAATTTACTGTACACATCAAACTGCTGGCCATTTTTACCTCCCTGGTAAGCTTCGCCCTGCTGCTTCGCCCACTCGGAGCTATCTTTCGGCCCCCCGCTACGTCTTCAGTTTACCGCTACATGCTCTCCTGAGCAAATTCAATTTTGGTTTAACAAGAAGATGTTTAAAAATGAAATACTTTATCGTGTTCTGCTTTGCTATTGCCTTTACTTTACAGGCATCAGCGCAAAAAATACGGGGTGTTGTTGTCGACGCCCAAACCCAGGCACCCGTTGTCGGTGCCAGTATCCGTGTCAAAGGAAGTAAGCTGGGTACCTCAACGGATTTATCAGGCAAATTTATGTTGGCGCATACAAATAAAGCTGATTCCCTGATGGTTAGCTGTACTGGTTATGGTACTTGCTGTATCAGGTGCGATAGCTCGCTCTCAGTTCAACTAAAACCGGTGATTGCCGGCCTGGAGGAGGTGGTGGTAACGGCTGGCCGCCAGGAGCAGCCCCGCAAGGATATACCGGCTGCAATCAGCAAGATAAGTTCAAATACCATCCGCGAAGCGCATGCAACCGCTCCTTATCAATTGTTGAATAAAGTTGCGGGGGTATATATGGTGAACCTCGGTAATGAGCAGCATACCATGGCCATCCGCCAACCGATTACTTACAATGCGCTTTACCTTTACATGGAAGATGGTATCCCGATCCGACCAACGGGCATATTCAATCATAACGCTTTATACGAGATCAATACCGATGGTATCCGGGATATTGAGGTGATTAAGGGCCCAGCTTCGTCTTTATATGGCAGTAACTCAATAGGTGCGGCTGTTAACTTCAATACGGCAAAAGAGTCCGTAACCCCGGCAGGGCAAATCAATGTACAGGGAGATAAATACCATTACCTGCGGGCTGGTATTCAGGGAGGCCTCACGGCAGGAAAAGTTGGGTTTTATATGGCAGGTTATGCCACACACCAGGAAAAAGGCTGGCAGGATTATACTGATTTTGATAAGTATTCGCTTTCTGCTAAAGTTAGCTATCCGCTGGGGGCCGACAGTAAGCTAACGGTATATGGTACCTATAATTATCTTAACACACAAACACCCGGAAACCTTGATAGTGCGCGTTTCTATAACCGATCTTACAGTAGTAATCAGCGTTTTGCCTACCGCAGGGTGAACGCATTCCGGGCCAGCAGCCGTCTTGATCATAATTGGAATGACGATAATCACACCTTTCTAACGCTTTTTTACAGAAACAATTCCACCGGGCAATTACCCAGCTATTACATTTCTGATGTCCGCAACAATAAGGGTCAATACATAAAGTCAACAGGTCAAATAAATGAGCTGAGTTTTTACAGCTTTGGCTTGCTTGCCCAGCATACGGTAAAGTTAAATTTTATGCACTCACAATTGATCGCAGGCATTTACCTGGATAATAGCCCAAGTTCGTTTTATGCTAACTTCCTGAATATTAAAAAAGATAATACCGCTCAGTATTATACCGGTTATATCAATACTGATTCGCTGATTGATAATTATAAGATCCACCTGTTTAATGCCGCATCCTATGTACAGTATATGGCAGAGCCGGTTAAACGGATAAAAATTACTGCCGGACTGCGTTATGACCTGCTCGTTTACAATTTTGACAACCAGCTGCCTCCTTTAAAAACCAAGTACAAACAACAGGAGCATAATCGATATGATGTATTGGCGCCCAAGCTTGGCGTAACTTATGACCTGCAGAAGGGGCGCGGCATTTATGCCAATTTCAGTATGGGCTTTCAGCCCCCTGAAACTAATACCCTTTACAATTCCAGGCAATTAACACCGCTTAAACAGGCCACTTACAACAATTATGAACTGGGCGGCTGGACATCATTGTTCTCCCAAAAGATCAGGTTTGAGCTAACTGCTTATTACCTGCAGGGGAAAGATGAGATCATCAGCTTGCTTCAGGCAGACAATACTACACAATATGCCAACGCTGCTGCTACTACCCACAAAGGCTTAGAGTATAACCTCCTGGTTGGCTCCGTAAAAAGCCTTGCCTTTCGCATCGGTGGAACGTTTGCGTCCCATACCTTTAATAAATACAGTGAAATTAGTGCCGGAAAATCCATCGGCTATGACGGTCATCAAATGACCAATGCGCCAAAATGGATTGCTAATTCGGAGATTACCTGGAAACCCGCTTTTATCGCTGGCTTCAGAACCGGTGTTGAATGGCAACATTTGGGTAAATACTTTACAAATGCAGCTAATACCAAAACCTACAGCGGTTATGATCTTTTTAATTTACGCACTGCCTATCGCATCAGCAGCGGCAGCGCGAAGGGACTGGAAGTTTGGTTTAATGTAATGAACCTGACCAATAAGCTATATGCAACTACTGTTACTGGAAATAGCTATGGGGATACTTATACGGCGGCCCCTCCGCGCACCTTTTCATTAGGTATCAGTCATTCTATTTCAAAACTATGATCATGAAAAAAACATCCGTTGCGAATCCGGTTAGATTGCGATATATCATTCATTATCGTGAAATCACGGTATATCAAAAAGCTTAAAAAAATATGTTAATTACAAATATTTGACTGTTAATTGCTTAACAAATGGCACGTGTTTGGTGTTATGGATAGTAAATTACCACATCACTAACGCTAAACAACCCAAACATGTCAAAAAAAGTAGCCGAGCAACTTGTAGAAATGCTGATACAGGCCGGCATCAAACGTATTTACGCCATTACCGGCGATAGTTTAAACGAACTTAATGATGCCGTACGCAGAACGCCCGAATTAAAATGGATCCACGTACGCAATGAAGAAGCAGGCGCTTTTGCAGCTTCGGCCGATGCGCAACTGAGCGGGTTTGCCTGTTGTGCAGGAAGCAGTGGTCCCGGGCATGTGCATCTGGTGAATGGCCTTTATGATGCTCACCGGTCCGGAGCGCCGGTTTTAGCCATTGCCTCTACCTGTGCTACTAAAGAGTTTGGCAGTAACTACTTCCAGGAAACCAATGTTATCAAGCTTTTTGATGACTGCAGTTACTATAACCAGGTGGCTGCCAACAACAAGCAAGTACCCCGTATGGCACAGGCGGCTATCCAAACCGCTATTCAGCGCAAAGGGGTTGGCGTATTGGGTTTACCGGGCGATGTGGCAGGGGAGGATGCTGTTGAAATCGATTCGTCGGTAAATAACTTTTTTTGCAAGGCCAACATTACCCCGGTATGGGAAGAGTTAGTAAAACTGGCCGACCTGATCAATCGCCACCCCAAAGTTTGCATTTTTGGCGGGATAGGCTGTGCCGATGCTCATGATGAAGTGGTTGAACTGGCGGCACTGATCAAAGCGCCGGTTGGTTATTCGTTCCGTGGTAAAATGTTTTTAGAGCATGATAACCCCTACGAGGTAGGCATGACCGGCCTGCTTGGCTTGCCTGCTGCGTATCATAGCATGCATGAAAGCGATTTGGTTATCCTGCTTGGCACCGATTTTCCTTACACGCCTTTTTATCCCCAGGATAAAAAGATAGTGCAGATTGACATTAAGCCCGAAAATCTTGGTCGCCGCGCAAAACTAACAATGGGGCTTTATGGTGATATAAAATCTACAATTAAAGCATTGATCCCTTTAATTAAAGAAAAAACCGACAGCAGCTTTTTAGATGCGCAACTTCATGTACATGCTAAAGTAAAAGAGCAACAGCAAGCCTACATTAAGGATTTTGGTGAACATGATGCTATTCATCCCGAAGCCTTAGCCGCCATTGTAGACGAATATGCATCTGCCGATGCCATTTTTACCTGCGATACCGGGATGTGTAATGTTTGGAGTGCCAGGCATATCAGCGCTAATGGCAGGCGTTCGATGATCGGCTCGTTTGTTCATGGGTCTATGGGCAATGCAATGCCGCATGCTATCGGCGCGGCGCTGGCCTGTCCCGAAAGGCAGGTTGTGGCCATGTGCGGCGATGGCGGTATTTCTATGTTGTTAGGTGACTTAGCCACTATTAAACAATATGATCTGCCTATAAAGATCATTGTATTTAATAACAGGAGCCTTGGCATGGTAAAGCTGGAAATGGAAGTAATGGGGCTGCCCGATTTTGAAGTGGACATGCACAATCCTGATTTTACCATGGTCGCGGAGTCAATGGGTATAAAGGGCATTACCATAAATGATCCGGAGGATCTCGAACAGGGTATAGCCGAAGCTTTTGCACACACAGGGCCAGTTTTGGTTAATGTTTATACCGACGGAACCGCCCTTGCCATGCCGCCGCATATCGAACTTAAAATGGTTAAAGGAATGGCCGTCTCCATGACCAAAATGATGCTTGGCGGTAAATTTGATGAGGTGTTGGCTACCGTAAAAGGTAATTACAAGCATCTGCCCGAAATATTTGATTAATGGTGGCAATACGTATAACCGGGAGATGTATGCTGTTTATATCTTCCGGTTTTTATATCGATAACTTGATAGGAAAACCTTTTCGACAATACCAGTCATAAGGTTAGCTATAAAAAGCAATTGCGCAGTCAGCAATACGGTTGTTACAATAGTAATTATAGTGTTAATGTTGACTGCTTCCCGGATCTGGCCATCGATATAGTATTTATGCGGGCCGCGGATGGATAGCTGTGCGGAAAAATGAGAAATTATAATTAACGCAATCAATGTAACCAGCACGTGTCCCCATTTTAACCAAACTACAGGCAATATCGGTTCGGTTATTGTATAAATAACCCATAAGATAAAAAATATTAGGCCTATTAAGCGGTATAAATGAACCGCTGATACTACGAAATAAGTGTCATGAAGATTGATATCTATTGTTGCGGCAGTCGTAAAAAATGAAAGTATAATTGATAACAATGCCACAATCGCGAATATGTGCTGGGGACGGGTTTTGATGTTGAAGAAAGGATAAGGTTTCAAGGCGGTATATATGAATAAAAAGTGTTGACTTACAATTTCAAATGCGCAACAATGTTATTGTCCCTGATCTGCATAAAATTAATATGCTCATCAGCCGGATCGTAATCGATACTTAAAACGAGGTTATCTATTTTGTAATGGTCTACCAGGAAGGGCTTATCCAGTATCGGCGAATCTCCGTGTTTGGTTTGCGTAGGTTCTCCTGCTTTTTTGAAGACTTCTTCACGGGTATCGTCAAATGAAATCTCAAATGGGAGTACAACTTGCATACCCGGTTTAGGGTAAATATTCAGATGAGAGAATATCGGCCGGCCAGGTTCTAAAATGATCAACTCATCTTCATCAATAACAGCATCCTCATTGGTGAACCCCAAATCGATACCCAATATTTCAGATCGCATGTAATCGCTTTTTAAAATATTGTATGAGCTAAGATCAGTAAATGTATCCGCTAAAAATGCCTGGAAATTGTCATCATAAAGATAGGAGCCGAATTGATTTGTAAAATGGAGATAGGTGAACATGCTATAATCTTCTGTTCTTAAAGCTACAATAAATTTTATAATGATGTTTCCCTGATATGCAACTCAACCAAATTTCCCTACTTTTAAGCCCGTAATGGAAGCAAAAAATAACAAGAAAACCATTTGGGCCTGGTGCATGTTTGACTGGGCCAATCAGTCATATAATATCGTTATCACCTCTACTATTTTCCCGGCGTATTTTGTAGAGGTTACCAAGTTTAACTCGAAGAATACTCAGATGGTAACTTTCCTGGGGCACAGGTATGTTAATACGGTTTTATCAAATTATATATTGGGTTTGTCATATCTTGTGGTGGCCGCCATCCTGCCTATCCTTACTTCCATAGCCGATTACCGGGGCAATAAAAAATCATACCTGCAATTATTTACCTGGTTGGGTAGCCTGGCCTGTGCGGGGTTGTTTTTCTTTAAGCCCGGCACAGGGTTGGAAATCCCGATGCTTTGCTTTGGCCTCGCTTCTATAGGTTATTGCGGCGGCTTTGTATTTTATAATTCTTATCTCCCCCAAATAGCCACGCCCGATAAGCAGGACGCTGTAAGCGCCAAAGGGTTTATTTATGGTTATGTAGGCAGTATTGTAGTGCAGGTACTTTGCTTTATCGTAGTGCTTGAACCTAATTGGTTCGGCATTACCGACGACTGGCTGCCGGCCCGGATCTCATTCCTGATGGTTTTTGTATGGTGGATAGGTTTTTCCATTATCCCGTTCCGCATGTTGCCGAAAGGGCAGCCCAATGCGGGCAAGCATAGTTATAACGTGCTTACCGGCGGCTTTAAAGAACTGGCAAAGGTTTTTGGCAAAGTGCGCAAAATGCCGCTACTCAAACGCTTCCTGGTGTCGTTTTTCCTTTACTCGGTTGGTGTACAAACCATTATGCTGGCTGCGGCTAACTTTGCTGCCAAGGAATTACATATGCCCGATGCTGCCCTGATCTCTATTGTGCTTATTATCCAGGTGGTTGCTGTGCCGGGGGCATTAATTGCATCCAAATCATCGGAAAAATTCGGGAATGTGCGTACGCTGGTAGGTTTGGTGGCAATCTGGTCGGCCATTTGTTTGTATGCTTACTTTATCACCAATTCTACCCAGTTTTATGTTGCCGCGGTGATCATTGGCATTGTAATGGGAGGGGTACAATCCTTGTCACGCTCAACCTATTCTAAATATTTGCCCGAAAACATCCCGGATACGGCTTCATATTTCAGTTTTTATGATGTTACCGAAAAGATATCGATTGTGGTGGGCCTGTTTTGTTTTGGCTTTGTGGAAGCTGTGACTAATGAGATGCGCGACTCGACACTTGCCCTTGATTGTTTTTTTGTGTTGGGGCTTATTATGCTCATCGTGCTGATGTTTAAAGAAAATAAACTTCGCAAACAGCATGTTGAAGTAGAGGCTTAAACAATTTGGCGGCAGGCTTGTACTATCAATAAATAAAAACATAAGCCATGATCCACACAGTTAACCACAACGTCACCGGCGATAACGGCACACAGAGAAATATCATTATTGAGCCGGTGCTGCATCAATCAACAAATCATGAATTAAATGCCACGGGCTTGTATAAACTTTATAAAGGTGGGGCCGATGGGGAAGCTACACTTTTTGAAATTCAGGAGATAGCTCCCGAAATTGGTGAAAGCAAGCCGCTGCTGGATGATAACAAGAACCCGGATTATTTAGGACAGATCCGCTTTGAGGGTGATGTTACTTCTAAATGGCACTATTCGGAAGGCACTTTATCGAATTATGAGCAGCAACAGGTGGTAGAGTTTATCCAAAATACAAATTAGTTAGTTTTTCTTTTTTCCTGCTGACATAGGGCTGTCACCATGGTGTGGTTACTTTGTATTGTAATCAAAAACAAAACATCAAAGCAATGGAAACTAACACAAATCAATCGCCAACAGAAACCGCAGCAGCATCTGTTTATACATCCGATCAACTTTTACAAAGCTGGCTTGGCCAGCGCCGGGTAACCCGCAGGGTTATCGACGCTTTTCCGGAGGAAGCCTTATTTAATTATTCGATAGGTGGTATGCGCCCCTTTGCCGATATGGTCAAAGAGTTTATTAGTATGGGCGGGCCTTGTGTAAGAGGCGTTGTAACCAATAACTGGACACCAATTGCAGGCCTGGATCACCATACAGGTAAAATAGCAGCGACTACAAAGGCCGAACTGCTGCAACTTTGGGATGAGGCCACTGAGGAAATCAAAACCTATTGGCCCCAGATTACGCCCGAGCGTTTCCAGGAAACAGTACTGGCATTTGGCCAATATGAAGGATTGGTCAATTATATTTTACAGTACGTTATTGATAACGAGATCCATCACCGCGGCCAGGGCTATGTTTACCTTCGCACTTTGGGTATTGAGCCACCCGCGTTTTATGACAGGAGCTAAACCCGTTTTATAAAAAATAATCAAGGCTTTCCGAAAGGGAGGCCTTTTTTTATAATTGCCCCGGGCCAATATTGGCGTTTTTATATCTTTAACGAAGTGGTTACTTCAAATTTTAATAATGGCAATTATCCGCTCTTTTGCTCTTTTTTTGCTGGCCGGTTTATTTGAAATAGGCGGCGGCTATTTGGTTTGGCTTTGGTTAAAAGAAGGTAAGCCGCTTTGGTTTGGTATAGCGGGCGGGGTGATCCTGGCGCTTTATGGTATAGTAGCAACGTGGCAAACCGCCAATTTCGGCAGGGTGTATGCGGCTTATGGCGGTATTTTTATTGTAATGGCATTAATCTGGGCCTGGAAGGTGGATGGATTTAAGCCCGACCGTTATGATATTATCGGTGCTTTGATTGCATTGATAGGCGCTTGTATCATTGTTTATGCACCGCGCGGGCATTGATAAAGTACTATTGTTGGACTTTTTTGCAGTTTGTAAAATTTGCATACATTTAGTGAGCAAATGGAAAATAAAAACAACAAAAAAACCATCCGCGCCTGGGCTTTCTTTGATTGGGCCAACTCAGCGTATAACCTTGTCATCACTTCAACCATTTTTCCGGCATACTATGTAGCCATCACAACTAACCATGCCAACGGCGATAGGGTCAACTTTTTTGGTAAAAGCTTTGTAAATACTGCCCTTTCTGATTATGCCTTATCTGCTGCTTACCTGGTGATGGTATTGCTGCTGCCTATATTGTCATCAATAGCCGACTATAAAGGCAATAAGAAGATCTTCATGATGTTTTTTACCCTGCTTGGTTCGGCCGCCTGCTGTGCTTTGTTCAATTTTGACAAAGACCACCTGGAGTTAGGTATCATTTGCTTTGCGCTGGCGGCTATAGGTTATAGTGGTGGCTTTGTGTTTTATAATTCATACCTGCCCGAAATCGCCACTGTTGATATGCAGGATAATGTGAGTGCCAAAGGTTTCACCTATGGCTACATCGGCAGTGTACTGCTTCAGCTTATTTGTTTTTTATTTGTGCTGAAAGGGGAGTGGTTTGGTATTGTTGACAAAACCTTCGCGCCCCGATTGTCGTTTTTGCTGGTAGGCTTATGGTGGATAGGTTTTGCTATGATCCCGTTCAGCGTGTTGCCTAAGGGCAGCCCAAATGCGCAAAGCCACAATCATCATATTATAAAAGGCGGTTTTATCGAATTAGGGCACGTTTGGAAAAAGGTTAAGGAAATGCCGTTGTTAAAAAGGTTTTTACCATCGTTCTTTTTTTATTCCATGGGTGTGCAAACTATTATGCTGGTGGCAACCGGTTTTGCTGCCAAAGAGCTTAAAATGGAAACCCCGCAGTTGATCACTATCATTTTAATTATTCAACTGGTTGCTATTTTGGGTGCTACGCTGATGTCACGCCTGTCGGGTAAATATGGTAACGTAAGGATTTTAATTAGTGTAGTGATCCTGTGGATCGCGGTTTGTATAGCTGCTTACTTTACCTATACACAAACACAGTTTTACATCATAGCAGTGGTTGTTGGTTTGGTGATGGGCGGTATCCAGTCCATGTCGCGCTCAACGTATTCAAAATATCTGCCCGAAAATATCCCCGATACGGCATCTTTCTTCAGTTTTTATGATGTTACCGAAAAGCTGGCCATAGTAGGCGGGGTATTTAGCTTTGGCTTTTTTGAAGAAATAACCGGCAGCCCCCGCAATTCTGTTTTAGTATTGGGAGTATTTTTCATTATCGGCCTAATTTTATTGTTTTCTTTATTGAAGGCCGAACAAAACATTAATAAAAATTCGGATTTTAGCGCCCGTTAACTAATTTGTGCCGATGAAGGTTGAGTTGTTCATACCGTGTTTTATAGATCAGTTGTTTCCGGCAACTGCTTTTAATACCGTAAAATTGTTGGAGAAAGCAGGCTGTAAGGTTAGTTATAACCCGGCGCAAACCTGCTGCGGTCAGCCGGCTTTTAATGCCGGTTTTTGGGATGATGCCAAAGAGGTGGGAAGCAAGTTTTTAAGCGATTTTTCGGAGGATAGCGTTATTGTTTCGCCCTCAGCTTCATGTACGGGCATGGTAAAGAATTATTACAACGACCTGTTTACCAACACAGCTGTACACAATAAATGCAGGGCTATTCAAGGGAATATCTACGAGCTATCAGACTTTTTGGTAAATATCCTGGAGTTTGATTATTTCGGCGCCGAACTTGATGGCAAGGCCGTTTATCATGATAGCTGTGCCGGTCTGCGCGAGTGCAAAATAAAGGATGAGCCACGCCAGTTGCTCTCCAAGGTACTTGGTCTCGAACTGCTTGACCTGAAAGACGGTGAAACCTGCTGCGGTTTCGGCGGTACATTTGCCGTTAAGTTTGATGGCATTTCAACCGCGATGGCGCAGCAAAAGGTTAATAATGCCCTTGATGTTGGTGCGGAATACATCATATCTACTGATGCCTCATGTTTAATGCACATGCAGGGGTACATCGATAAAAATAACCTGCCTATCCAAACCATGCACATTGCCGATGTTTTGGCTTTGGGCTGGGGGAATGTGTAGTTAGGTTTTTTATCAATCGTATTTAGACATCGTTTAAAATTGACGAATATCGTTTACAGATAGATAATGCTTCATTGCCGTTGGTTTTAACCAACGGGATAATGAGTAGCGATAAGAGGGCTTCAGCCCAAATCCGCTAATACAATTGGGCTAAAGCCAAGACTTCTTAGCTTTTTTACCGTCGGTTAAAATCAACGGCAATAAATATTTTTAGATAGTGTCCAAAAAGATACTATTTTACTTCCGCTCAATATCCAGAATAGCTCCTTCTTTCGCCATTTCTACAAGGAAGGGTTTGGCAATACCTTGCTGGGCGTTATCATAGGCGGTATCACCCTTTGCCGCGATATCATCAAGGCCATCTTCACGGTCTGATTCGTATTTGTTCAAGGCCAGGTAAACAGAATCGCCGGAAACCTTATTTACCCTGTAAAGGGTATAGTGATCGTTTTTAAGTTTGATATGAAATACATCGTTCTTTTGTGGCGATAAAACCCATTGGTTTACTTTTTTTGCTTTCTGCTTTTCGCTGATATAAAAAAATATCGAACCGATAACGATCAGGAAACAGCCGGCAAATGTCCACACCGGTATTATAGTTTGAGACTTTATATTATCATAGCTTAATTTGAGCGAGGCGGGCATTTCCTTGAGCTTCAAAACCTGCCTGCAATGGAGGCATTGGGATACGCCTGTTTTCCCTATCGGGAAAAACGGGATCCAGAAAATATGCGCCCAGCGTTGAAATACATTCATCTGTATACTATTGGCAGTATTGCAGTTAGGGCATTGGTCGGCAGTTATTTCAGATTTTAACAGTTTGGCTTTGATACCGTATATAATCATGATATGGGTGGTTTAGGATGCATATTTTATCCGCATTGAAAATAGGTAAATTACCGGGATTATAAAAACGAGGCTTAAAATGAAGGTTGGTTTATGGAAAAATTAAAGCAACAATGGTGGCAGTGTTTTGTCAGCGGGTATTGGCAATAGGCCCTGCAATTTCAAAAAAACATCAAAAAATTCGAAAAATAAATGTGCGTCCTTGAGGGATGAATTTATACTCCTTAAAGTTTTATTTATTGATAATCAAGTATTTATTGGTGTTTCGGGTAAAATATTAAAGCTTTGATTATCAATGTGTTTCATAAAAATCATGTTTTGCGTTTCACTCTCAAAAAATGGGACATTTAAAAAAAGCGGCGAAAGCAAAACCAATTTTATTTTGGGAATGGCGATTTTGGGACACCCATAATTTTACAATTACTTTTTACCTTGAAGTGAAATTGCTGAAATAGGCATTTCTTTAAAAAACATTATCTTTGCCGATTGAAATGAACAAGAAAGTCGCTTTTTACACTTTAGGCTGCAAGCTGAATTATTCAGAGACCTCATCTATTGGTCGGCTGTTTAACCAGGCCGGTTATGATACGGTGAATTTTACCGAAACACCGGATGTTTTTGTGATCAATACCTGCTCGGTAACTGATAATGCCGATAAAAAGTGTAAGAAGATTGTTAAAGAGGCCCTTAAGATTTCGCCTAACGCCTATGTAACTATAGTAGGATGTTACGCGCAACTAAAACCACAGGAAATTGCCGAAATCCCCGGCGTAGACATGGTGCTTGGCGCCGCCGAAAAATTCCAGATAGTTGACCATATTACCGACTTAACCAAAAGACCAAAGGCATTGGTGCTTAATCAGCCGGTTTCTGAAGCTAATGAGTTTGTTCCGGCCTATTCCTTCGGCGACCGTACCCGTACTTTCCTGAAAGTGCAGGATGGCTGCGATTATTCCTGTACGTTTTGTACCATTCCACTGGCCCGCGGCGCAAGCAGGAGCGATACCATTGAAAACGTTGTTGCTCAGGCAAAGCAAATTGCTGAGTCGGGCGTAAAGGAAATTGTACTTACCGGCGTAAACCTGGGTGATTTCGGGATCCGGAACGGTAAACGCGAAGATAAGTTTTTTGATTTGGTTAAGGCGCTTGATGAGGTAGAAGGTATTGACCGTTTCAGGATCTCATCTATCGAACCTAACCTGCTTACCGACGAGATCATCGCTTTTGTTGCAGCTTCCAAACGTTTCGTACCGCATTTTCATATCCCGCTGCAATCAGGTTCGGATAAGATCCTTGGCTTGATGCGTCGCCGTTATAAACGCGATCTTTACGTTAACCGTGTTGCCAAGATAAAAGAACTGATGCCCGATTGCTGCATTGGTGTAGACGTTATCGTTGGTTTTCCGGGCGAAACAAGGGAAGATTTTATCGATACCTATAACTTCCTCAACGAACTCAATATATCATACCTGCACGTATTTACTTATTCAGAAAGGGAAAATACGCTGGCAGCCCAAATGACTGGTGCTGTTCCCGGTTCTGCACGTGGGGAACGGAGTAAAATGTTGCACATCCTGTCGGATAAAAAGCGCCGTGCTTTTTATGAAAGCCAGCTTGGTAAAAATGAGGAAGTTTTATTTGAGGGCGATATTAAAGATGGCTTTATGCATGGCTTTACCCGTAATTATGTAAAGGTACGAACCAAGTATGATCCTGTACTGGTTAACGAGTTAAAAACGGTGCATCTAACAAATATTTCACCTGATGGTGATGTTGAAATAACAGAAGGCGAAGAAATATTAGTGCATTAAATTCTATATTCGCCTTAAAATATAACCTATGTTTCCAACGCTTACATCGTTACTGAAATACCTTTTTGGTTTTAATCTTCCTTTGCCTATACAAACCTTCGGCTTTTTTGTGGCGATAGCTTTTGTTGGCGCTTACTGGGCATTTGGCCAGGAGTTTAAACGCAAAGAAGCGTTGGGCGTAATCCATACTTTTAAAAAACGGGTTACTATAGGTTTGCCCGCTTCAAATACCGAATTGATAGGTAATGTTGTATTTGGCTTTGTTTTAGGCTATAAAATTGTTGATTGTATTCTCAATTATCAGGCTCTTATAGATAACCCGCAGGAGTTTTTGTTATCCCTGCGAGGCAACTGGATAGGTGGGATCCTTGGGGCTGCAGCATTTGCGTACTGGGCGTGGCAAGAGGCTCAAAAACAAAAGTTAGACAAACCGGTAACCAAAGATGTTGATGTGCACCCAAACGAATTGATGGGGAGTATATTATTATGGGCTGCGGTGTTTGGCTTTGCTGGTGCTAAACTGTTTAATGCACTGGAAAACTGGGGCGACTTTATGAAAGACCCGGTTGGCATGCTGATAGGCTTTAGTGGTTTAACCTTTTACGGTGGCCTGATTTGCGGCGGCGCGGCAGTACTCTATATTGCTAACAAACACGGCATTAAACCGCTGGATATGCTTGATATCGGTGGCCCGGGCATGATGCTGGCTTATGCCTTAGGCCGTATAGGCTGCCAGATGAGTGGAGATGGCGATTGGGGTATAGTTAACGTGGCACCGAAACCACATTGGTTAAGCTGGGCGCCCGATTGGATGTGGAGTTTTAAATTTCCGCATAACGTGAACGATGAAGGTGTACAGATGGTGAATTGTGTGGGCAAGTTTTGCCATGAGTTGCCATATCCGGTTTATCCAACCTCATTTTATGAGAGTGTAATTTGTTTATTACTGTTCTTTGTATTATGGAAAATAAGGCACAATTTTAAAGCTCCGGGTGTTTTGTTTGGTGTATATATGATATTAGCGGGCGTTGAGCGTTTTTTTATCGAACTCATCAGGGTTAATACCAAATATGTTGTTGCCGGTGTTTCATTTACTCAGGCCGAGATGATCTCTGTGATCATGGTTTTAGGTGGCATTGCACTTATCGTAACAGGATTAAACAAAGAAAAGAAAGCACCGGGCACAACAAATGGCTGATAGCAAATCAAAAGGCAGATTGATCAATAACCAGGTATTCAGATTTGTACTTTCGGCCGGGGCTGGTTTTTTGGTAGATGTTTCCGCATTTTACCTTTTTTATCATAACCTGCTTATTCAGCATACTTATCAGGTTTTCGGACTTACAGTTCGCAACTATACCGTTTCGCTGGCTCTATCATTTTTTATGGGCGTTGTAGTTAATTTTTTGATTACGCGCTATATGGTGTTCAATGAATCGAAATCGGCGCCCCGCAAACAGTTTTCGCGTTTTGTAACAGTGGCTATCATCGGCTTTTTCGCCAACTTATCTGTTGTGAAAATATTGATCCAGGCTTGCAGTTTTAACCCTACGGTAGCGCGGATCTCGGCGGCGCTAAGCCTGTTCTTCGCAAGTTTTTTTATCCATAAGGCTTTTTCATTTAGCCTTTCATTAAAACATAACCATGCAAACAGCGAACATCCTAAACCAGGTAATTGAAGTTTCAAAACAGGCAGGTGATTTCATCAGGCAGGAGCGTAAAGCGTTTGATCCTGATAAAATAGAATATAAAGGCCTCAACGATATGGTATCATATGTTGATAAAACCGCCGAAGAAACCATTGTAAAAGGCCTGAGCAAAATTTTGCCTGAGGCCGGTTTCATTACCGAAGAAAAAACAACCACTAAAATAGGCGAGCGTTACAACTGGATCATCGACCCGCTTGATGGTACTACCAATTTTATTCATGGCGTACCTGCATTTTCCGTAAGTATCGCTTTAAAGGAATATGATGAGCTGATAGCAGGTGTGATATATGAAATAAACCTTGATGAATGTTTCTATGCCTGGAAAGATTCGCCTTCATACCTGAACGGTAAAGAGATCAGTGTAAGTAAAAACAACACAATAGGCACCAGCTTATTGGCAACCGGGTTCCCATATTACGATTTTACCAAGCAGACCGCCTATATCGAATTGTTTACGGAACTGATGCGCAGCAGCCATGGCTTACGCCGTTTAGGTTCAGCCGCTGTTGATCTGGCCTATACAGCTTGCGGTCGTTTTGATGCTTTTTATGAGTACAACCTCAACGCCTGGGATGTTGCCGCCGGTATTGTAATTGTAAAACAAGCAGGAGGTGAAGTAGTGAACTTTAAGGGTGGCTTTGAGGTATTGGATACCCGGGAGTTACTGGCGACTAACGGGAAAATAACAGAGGAGATGTTGCAGGTGATAGGGAAGTATTTCAAATAGGCATCTAATCACGTTTCGGCATTCGTCGATGCGTCCAGCATTCCTTTATCACTTGTAATATAAATCTAAACTTGTTTTTTACATGGAAATAACAAGATCAAGTCACGATTGTTATGGAAGACAACAACGATTTTAAAGCGTTTCAAACCGAGGTCAGGTGGTTTGTGAAACCAGATTCGAATGTTCAGTTACAAAAAGGAGATGTAAGACTAAGTGTTGAATTTGAAGACACATTTCCCAAACTTACTTCATTAATAAAAAAGGCCAGAGTTACATTTGTTGATATTGAGGATGTAAGATATTTATTGTTGGCGTGGAATACCAAAGAAAACCTGATTTGTGGCTGGCTAAATGAAATAGAAGACCCTGAAACTTATTTTGTTGAAATGATTTCTGAGCATGAGTTACTTATAAGAATTATTGGTGGTATCAGGGAAGCTTTTAATCAGCCGGCGAATTCGTTTACCAACAATCAGAATTTCATGTTTTTGGGTACAGAATCGTCAAGAGGAATAGGAGACTATGACGACTATTACGAAACGATGTGTGATGATGAGAATTGTACCCCAATTAACTTTTCTGATTTTGTGGCATTTGCTGAAGAGGCAAATGGCTCTTTAAGCATGTATAATCCCCACAACGGCAATGTCTTTTTATTTTCACATGACCATGATTTTGATTGCGTGGAATTTATGGAGAGGCAACCGCAATACACATTCCATACCTTAAGGGGATAGACACATTTGTGGATTATGTTGAAGAGTTAGCAGCTCAATGGTTAAACATAATCAAATAGAATCCAAACAATTTGAAAATAAAAAGCCTCTCATTTTCATGAAAGGCTTTCGTGTAAGTAACAGGGCTCGAAACCCCCAATCAATAATATTATAACGCTTCAGAAACCACTTCAGTAACTTCAGGAACCATACGTTTAAGCAGGTTTTCGATACCGGCTTTAAGGGTTACGGTTGATGACGGGCAGCCGCTGCATGAACCGCGAAGCTCAACAGTTACAACACCCTCGTTAAATGAGCGGTAAGAAATAGCGCCGCCATCCTGCTCAACAGCCGGGCGAACGTAATCATGCAGGATCTGCTGAATTTTCACTTCGGTTTCAGTGCCTTCAAAGTTTCCGGCTTCAGCTTCTTCCTCTAACTGGATCTTTAACTCTGATTCGACGGCGCCTTTAACAAACTCTTTCATTATCGGCTCAACATCCGCCCAGTCGCTGCCTTCAGTTTTGGTAATGGTAACAAAATTGCTGGCAAAGAAAACACCATTTACAAACGAAAACTTGTACAGTTCCTTTGCAAAAGGTGAATGTTCGGCACTTTCCTTAGTAGGGTAGTCAACACTGCCATTAATAAGCAGTTTATTAACTATGAATTTCATAGTTGCCGGGTTCGGCGTTAATTCGGTATATACGTTGATGTTCATCGTCTCGTGTTTTTATTCAATCTAATTAACAAATTTAACTACCTTTTTTATTAAAAGCTACCCTAAACTTTGTTATGACATTTCTTTGATGTGACTTCCGATGTGCAGATGAGTAAATTTCAAATGTGCAGATTTCAGATGTGCAAATTGATAAGCATCAAAAAATCATAATATAATTTGCACATCTGCACATTTGAAATCTGCAGATTAAATACCAGTATAGTTCAACGGCGTTATCTTTTTGATCTCATCTTTAATAACATCACTTATATCTAACGTATCAACAAACTCGGCTATTGTGCTGGCGTTGATCTGCTGATTGGTGCGGGTAAGATCTTTCAGGGCTTCATATGGATTAGGGTAGCCCTCACGCCTTAATATGGTTTGGATGGCTTCAGCAACAACCGGCCAGTTAGCTTCCAGATCGGCATTAATGGCATCGGTATTCAATAACAGCTTGTTTAATCCCCTTACGGTTGATTTAATGGCGATCAATGTATGTGCAAAAGGTACACCGATGTTCCTTAATACGGTCGAGTCGGTAAGGTCGCGCTGTAACCTTGAAATTGGCAATTTGGCCGCAAGGTGCTCAAACAAAGCATTAGCGATGCCCAAGTTACCTTCCGAATTTTCAAAATCGATAGGGTTAACCTTATGCGGCATGGCCGATGAGCCAACTTCGCCCGCTTTGATCTTTTGTTTAAAGTAGTTCATGGATATGTAGGTCCACATATCACGGTCGAGATCAATCAGGATATTGTTAACGCGTTTCAATGCATCGCACTGAGCAGCAAAGTTATCATAGTGCTCAATCTGCGTGGTAAACTGTGAACGCTTTAATGCCAATATATTGTTCACGAAATTATTGCCGAATGCTTTCCAGTCGATGGCCGGGTAAGCAATATTATGCGCATTAAAGTTACCGGTAGCGCCGCCAAATTTGGCCGAATTTGGAATAGGTTTTAGCAGCTCAAGCTGGTTTTCCAAACGCTCAACAAAAACCAGGATCTCTTTGCCTAAACGGGTTGGCGAAGCCGGCTGGCCATGGGTATGCGCCAATAAGGGAACATTTTCCCACTCGGCAGCAAATGCTTTCAGGATATTAACCAGGTCATTAATGGCAGGATAGTAGCTGTTATTTAATGCCAGTTTAAAGGTATACGGGATAGCTGTGTTATTGATATCCTGAGAAGTAAGGCCAAAGTGAATAAACTCTTTGTAAGGTTCCAAACCTAATTTATCAAACTCTTTTTTAATGAAATATTCAACGGCTTTAACATCGTGATTTGTGGTTTTTTCAATCACTTTGATACTCTCAGCCTCATCTTCCGAAAAATTCCTGTAAATGTCGCGTAACTTTTCCGATAGATTTTTATCAAATGATTGTAACTGAGGTAGTGGGTATTCGGCCAGTGCTATGAAATATTCTATCTCAACAAATACACGGTACTTGATAAGGGCAAATTCTGAAAAGTATCCGGCAAGATCGGCGGTGGTGTTTCTATAACGGCCATCAATAGGCGAGATCGCTGAAAGTGAAGTAAGCGTCATATAATAAAAAGAGAGTGGGTAATAATTTTTTGCAAAGGTAATCATTTTTGAGGTGCCAGCGGCAGATTAAAAGCTTCACAATTAAACCACAGGATAATAAGCATTTATTAAATGGATTTTAAAAATAAACAAGTGTTTGTAATGGAAAAGTAAAAATGAATGGAAACTTTTTATTCAAAAAATGTTTCCTTAGTTTTGACCCGGAAAGTCAATGAGTCAAACAGAAAGAATTATAAAAGGTGCCGAGGAGCTGTTTTTAACTGCGGGAATTAAAAGTATCACCATGGATGATATTGCCAGGCATCTTGGTATGTCAAAAAAAACGATCTATCAATTTTTTAAGGACAAGAACGAGTTAGTTGTCGCGCTTACAAAAAAGAAACTAAAGGAAGACGAAGATCAGATGAATGACATCATCAACAGATCAAACAATGTAATTGAGGAGATGATCAACATGACTAAATGCTCGGAGGAAATATTTTCAAGGATCAACCCTATTGTAATCCACGACCTGCAAAAGTATCATTCTGAAGCCTGGGACGATTTTCAACAGTTCAAGGCCGGGGTGTTGATCCAAAAAATGGAAGAGCTTTTAATTAAAGGAATGGGACAGGGTTACATTCGTAAGGATATTGACGTAAAGATAATGGCACGCATGCGGGTTAACCAGGTAGAGTTGGGCTTTAATACTTCAATATTCCCTGTAGCAGAGTTTAGTCCCTGGAAAGTGCAAGTTCAGTTTTTAGATCATTTTAATTATGGCATTTGTACACTTGAGGGCTACAAGCTGCTTAATGAGTATAAGAATATTAATAATGAATAACATGCTGACACAGGGTTGTCACTAACTGCATGAAATTTGTATCAGCTTAAATGAAATCAAATCACTCAACCACAATATATATAATGAAATATTTATTTTACACGGCAACTGTGTTTTGTGCCATAGCCTTTAAAAGCTATGCGCAGGAAGCAGCGCCTAACACACAAACGTATAATTTTACGGTTCAGGACTGTGTTAATTATGCTTATGAGCATCAGAATACAGTTGTAAACTCGGCCCTCGATATCAAAAGTGCTGAATATAAGGTAAAGGAAACTACCGGGATCGGCTTGCCGCAAATCAGTGGTTCCGCTTCATTCCAGGATTATCTGAAAATACCAACCACTTTATTACCGGGCGAGTTTTTTGGTGCCCCGGGCACCTTCGTTCCGGTTAAGTTTGGTGTAAAATACCAATCTAACTTAGGTCTTAGTTTAAACCAGATCCTTTTTAACGGGAGTTATCTTGTTGGTTTAAAGGCTTCAAGGACGTATCGTGAGCTTTCACAGCGCAATTATACCCGCTCAAAGATTGAAGCCAATGTTGCGGTTACTAAAGCATATTACCAGGTTTTAGTAAGTGACGAACAAATAAAGTTGTACGACGCCAATATTGCCCAGTTGAAACAGCAGGTTGACCAAACTGTAGCCCAAAATAAGCAGGGTTTTGTTGAAAAGATTGATGTAGACCGCATTACGGTACAGTATAATAACCTGATAACCAACCGCGAAAATGTAATCCGCTCACTGGCACTGAACTATCAGATGCTGAAGTTTCAGATGGGGATGCCTGTTGATCAAAACCTTGTGTTGAAAGATAAACTAAGTGATGTTAGTCTTGATAACAATGTTGCAGAGTTAGCGGTAGATACAGGATTTTACCATAACCGCATAGAATACTCTTTACAGGAGACTCAGAAAAAGCTGAACGAGCTTGATCTGCAAAACAAAAAGTCAACTTATTTGCCAACATTAAGCGCTAATGGCAGCTATGCGGCGTCGTACCAGGATAATAATTTCAGCAAACTTTATAGCCAGGTTTTTCCTTCAAGTTATATCGGTTTAACGCTTAACGTTCCGATTTTCAGTGGCGGGCAAAGGCTTAACCAGGTAAGGCAGGCAAAAATTGAAGTGCAAAAGTCAACAAACGACCTGGTTAACCTTAAAAATACCATAAACCTTGATGCTAAGGTGGCAACCGTATCGTATATTAATGGTTTACAATCGCTTAATAATCAAAAACGTAACCAGCAGCTTGCTCAAGAGGTATTGCGTGTTTCAAAAATAAAATATCAGCAAGGCGTAGGCTCAAGCATCGAAGTTACGCAGGCCCAAACCAGCCTTGAAGATGCTGATAATAAATATATACAGGGCCTTTATGATGCCCTGGTTAGCAAAGTTGACCTTGACAAAGCTTACGGACGAATTAAATAACAACAACACTAAACTCACTATATAACAATGAAAATGAAAAAATTCATATACATACCTTTCCTGGTTTTACTGGCTGCATGCTCAGGTAAACCCAAAGATAAAAAGGCCGAACTGGCTGATCTGCAAAAGCAACAATCGGATCTCAATGCAAAGATTGTGAAGCTGCAGGCTGAAATGGGTACTACCGATTCGGCTAAAACCACGGATGTTAGTGTTACTGAAGTGAAGAATGGCAGCTTTACCAACTATGTACAGATCCAGGGTAAAATAGATGCGCAGGATAATGTTACGGCTTATCCGCAGGCACAAGCAATTATTACAGCTATTTATGTAAAGCCCGGCCAGCATGTAAGTAAAGGGCAGGTGTTAGCACAATTGGATAATAGTGTTATGCAACAAAATATAGCACAAGCTGAAGCACAGGTTAGCTTGAGTCAACAGTTGTTTGATCGTCAAAAGAACCTTTGGGATCAGAAAATTGGTACCGAAGTGCAATATCTGCAAGCTCAAACCGCATTACAAAGTAATCGGAAAGCTTTGGCTTCCTTAAAAAGACAATCGGGCTTATACCGCATTATATCGCCAATTTCTGGTACGGTAGATCAAATGGATCTGAAACTGGGGCAGGCTGCCACACCCGGCCAAACGGGGATCCGTATTGTAAATGCCGATGTGTTAAAAGTTAAGGCCGATGTTCCTGAATCATACGCAAGCAGTGTAAACACAGGTAACAATGTTAAAATATTGATTCCGGATGCTAAGGATTCATTAGTTACCAAGGTAACTTTTGCAGCTAAAGCTATCGATCCAACATCGCGCAGCTTTGGCGTGGAGGTCAAATTACCTCAGCGCAGCACACTTCGCCCTAATATGACTGCAATTTTAAAAATTGCTGATTATTCAAAAACAAATACCATAGCAGTACCGGTTAAAGCTATACAGAAATCAGAGAGTGGCGACCATGTTTTTGTAAATCAGAATGGTATTGCCAAGCAGGTAAATGTAAAATCGGGTGTTACCTATGGTGGCCAAACAGAGATATTATCAGGCTTAAAAGCCGGCGACCAGCTGGTTGTTGAAGGTGCAACTGAAATAGAGGACGGCGATAAGATCAAAGTTGTTCAGTCGGCCAATTAGTTATTAACCAATTGATCTGTTCATTATGAAAGATGTAAAAAAAGAATTTGGCCCTTCAAGCTGGGCCATTGATAACAAAACAGCCATTTATGTGCTCATGTTCCTGATCACTGCACTTGGCCTGATAAGTTATAATCGCCTGCCTAAGGAAAACTTTCCGGATATAGCGCAATCAAAAGTGTTTGTCACAACACAGTTTCTGGGGCAATCACCGCAGAATATTGAAAATTTGGTAACCAGGCAAATCGAAAAACGCCTGAAATCATTAAAAGGTTTAAAAAAGGTAACATCTAATTCAATTCAAAACGCTTCGGTAATTACTGCGGAGTTCAATGCTGATATTGATATAAAAGATGCGAAAACAGATGTTAAGGAAGCTGTTGATAAAGCGAAGCAGGACCTTCCGCAGGGGGATCCAAATCTTAAGGAATCAACCATTTCAGATATTAATGTGGCTGATATCCCTATCCTTTATATAAATATATCGGGTAATTACGACCTCAAAAAGCTTAAAGAATATGCAGACGCGTTAAAAGATGAAATAGAAGGATTTAAAGAAATCTCTAAAGTAGACGAGGTGGGCGCATTGACTCCAGAAATTCAAATAAATGTCGATATCAATAAAATGGCTGCGGCGCAGCTTACCTTTAATGATATTACTACAGCTGTAGGAAACGAAAATATATTAGCCTCTACGGGCACAGTGAAAACAGATGGAGTACGACGTACCATTGATATCAAGCAGGATTTTAAAAATGCTGATGAAGTAAAAGCAATGGTAATCAGGAACCCTAAAGGACAGCCAATATATCTTAGGGATATTGCGGAAGTGAAGGATTCATTTCTCGAGCAGGAAAGCTATGCTCGTTTGAAAACTAATGCCAACCCTAATTTTAAAAATGTAATTACTCTTAATGTAAGTAAAAGGGCGGGTGAAAACTTGATAGAAGCCTCAGACAAAATCAACGACCTGATCAAACTTAAGCAGAAGACAGTATTTCCCAAAGGATTAGATATTACAGTAACCGGGGATCAATCTGACAAAACCCGCACAACGTTAAACGACTTAATCAACACGATTGTTATTGGTTTTTTGCTGGTTACCGTTATCCTGATGTTTTTCATGGGCACAACCAATGCTATTTTCGTTGCGCTCTCGGTTCCATTGTCATGCTTCATAGCCTTTTTGGTGATGCCTGCTATTGGCTTTACGCTCAATATGATCGTGTTGTTCTCGTTTTTGCTGGCGCTGGGTATCGTGGTAGATGATGCTATTGTGGTGATAGAAAATACACACCGTATTTTTGCTAACGGAAAGGTTCCGATTAAGGAGGCCGCAAAAATGGCTGCAGGCGAGGTTTTCTTGCCAGTGTTTTCAGGGACCATGACCACTTTGGCTCCATTTATACCATTGGCATTCTGGAATAGTTTGATTGGCCATTTCATGTTTTTCTTGCCTATAACACTGATCATTACTTTGTTGGCCTCGTTGGTGGTAGCCTATATCTTTAACCCTGTATTTGCGGTTGATTTTATGAAACCTCATCATGATGGTGAGCATGATAACCCTAAGTTTGACAGGCCTACAAAAAGGGCTATGATATTTTTGGCCATCGCTGCGGTAATCGGTTACTTGATCAATATTGGTTTTGGCAACCTGATGGTGCTGATCATGGTATTATATCTGATCAATCATTTCTTCCTGCTGCGGATTATTGACAGATTTCAGAAAAACGCCTGGCCCAAATTTCAAAATTGGTATGCCAAATGGCTTGAACGCGCTGTTCGCAGACCTGTAACCGTTTTGGTAGGAACCATTGGCTTATTTGGTTTTGCTATTTTCCTGATGGCAGTACGAGGAAAGACTCCGGAGTTTTTTCCTTCCGGCGACCCTAACTTTGCATACGTCTATATTACTTTGCCTATCGGTACTGATCAAGCTTATACTAACGAAGTAACCAGGCAGATAGAAAAAAAGGTTGCAACAGTTGTTGAGCCTGATAAGGATATTGTGTCGTCAGTTATTTCAAATGTTACAAAGGGAGTAAATGATCCAACAGATGAAGACCAAAGTGACTACCAGAATAAAGGCAAAATAACAGTTGCTTTTGTTGAGTTTGGTAAGCGAAACGGAAAAGATACTAAAGCAATACTCAAACGTATACGTGAAGCTGTACAAGGTGTCCCTGGCGCTAAAATATCAGTAACCCAAGAAAATAGTGGCCCGCCTGTACAAAAGGATATAAGTATTGAAATTGTTGGTGATAATTTAGATACTTTGGTAGCGACAGGCACGCGACTGAAAAATTATTTAGCAAAACAGAATATTGCTGGTATCGAAAATCTTATTGCCGACGTGCAAAGTGATAAGCCTGAAATAGTATTTGATGTTGACCGTGAGCGTGCCAACAGGGAAGGAATATCGTCCGGGCAGATTACTGATAATTTGGCAACCGCTATTTTTGGAAAAAAAGCAGCTGATTTTAGAAATACTAAAGAGGATGATTATCAAATAAAAGTAAGAGCGCTCGAAGATCAGCGAGGCAGTATTGATGAGATCAAAAACTTAAAAATAACCTATCGCGATATGGCAATGAATGGAACAATACGCCAGGTGCCAATATCAGCTTTCACTGACGTACGTTATACAACTACGTACAGCAATATCAGGCGTAAACAGCAACGCAGGGTTTTAACACTTGGCTCAAATGTTATTAAGCCTAACAACCCTAATGATGTTAACGCCAATATTTTAAAAGCTATTAATAACTTCAAAAAGCCGGATAACGTTATCATACGCCAGGGTGGTGGCCAGGAAGACCAAATGGAAGCCATGAATTTCCTGCTTTCCGCCCTTGGTGTATCATTTGGGCTTATTCTTGTTATTTTAATGATCCAGTTTAACTCAATTGGTAAAACGCTTATTATTATCAGCGAGATCTTCTTTAGTATTATTGGTGTATTGCTGGGGGTTAGCGTATTTGGCATGACCATGTCTATCGTAATGACAGGTATCGGTATCATTGCGCTGGCAGGTGTGGTTGTTCGTAACGGGATCTTATTGGTTGAGTTTACCGATATGCTGTTGGAGCAGGGGGTAAGCATCCACGATGCGGTGGTTGAAGCCGGCCATACCCGTATGACGCCTGTATTGTTAACTGCAACTGCAGCTATTTTGGGTTTGATACCTTTGGCCGTTGGTTTTAATATTGATTTCGTGGGCTTGTTTACCCATTTTGCACCGCATATCCATTTTGGTGGTGATAACGTTGCTTTCTGGGGCCCATTAGCCTGGACAATGATCTTTGGTTTAGGTTTCGCTACCATCATTACGTTGATCCTTGTACCTTGTTTATACCTCATCCGCTATAATCTTAAAGCAAGGCTGTTCGGTAAAAAATCGGTTGAAACTAAACATGTGGAGGTATTGGAAACAGAAACAGTTTAAAATAAAGAGCCATTAGTAACACAAACAGCCGCGGTCGAAAGATTGCGGCTGTTTTGTTTTATGACAGTTTTTTAAATAAAACATAATAATGTATTTATGGTTCTTTATGCAAACGTTTATCACAGCCATGAAACTTGAAATATCAAAACCGCTTTGGCCGGTAATAGGCCTTGGTACATTAGCCGGTATGCGTACCTTATCTGCCCCTGTTGTAACAACGCATGTATTAAGTCATCATCCATCAAAGCAACTTGAAAAATCACCGCTAAGGTTCATGCAATCAACAACCGTGGCTGCTGTTTTAAAGATCTTATCGGTTACTGAAGTTATTGCGGATAAATTACCTTCAACTCCAAACCGTATAGAACCCACCGGGTTAGCGGCAAGGGGGCTATCAGGTGCTTTGGCCGGTGCAAGTATTTATAAAGCTGTTGGCGGTGAAGCATTAACCGGAGCACTGATAGGAGGGGCAGTAGCAATAGCAGCCACCTACGGAAGCTACTTCCTGCGAAAAAACACAGTTAAGGCAAATCATATTGCCGACCCATTAATTGGCGCGATTGAAGATGCTTTGGTAATAGGATCGGGTTTTGGCTTAAGCAAGCTGATTTATGCCCCGGTTGCAGGCTGAACATATTTTTCAAGTTCTCCCAGGTTACTGATCTCGTTACGCGAGCGGGGCAGGCTGTCGGGATAATTCTTTTGAATAAAGGTTACCAGGTTTTCGCGGATATAGCAGCGGAGGTCAAATGCATCTGATGAGGTTCGGGAACTCATTAGTACCCTGATCTCGATAGTATGTTCTTTAACATCAGTTACCTGTACTACTTTAACCCGTTTATCCCATAAGTTTGATTTAACTATCAGGCGTTCAAATTCTTCGCGTATAGCATCAACCGGGACTGTGTGGTCCATGTACAAAAACACGGTACCCAGGATATCTGCCGACGTACGTGTCCAATTTTGGAAGGGCTTTTGAATAAAATAATTAATGGGCAGTATCAACCTCCGCTCGTCCCAGATCTTTAAAACCACGTAAGTGAGGGTGATCTCTTCCACGCGCCCCCATTCGCCCTCCACAACCAAAACATCATCAATACGGATTGGCTGTGTAAAAGCGATCTGGAAGCCTGCGAGTAAATTACCCAATGAGGTTTGCGCGGCAAAACCAACTATGATACCACCAATGCCAACGCCGGTAAGCAAACCCGTACCTATCTTGCGCATACTTTCAAAACTAAGCAGGATAATGGCTATAGTTAAAAAGATGATGGTTACTACAATGATCTTACGAATAAACTGGATCTGTGTCCGCACCTTACGTTCTTTAAGGTTATCTACTTTATTAAGATCATAAGCGTGATAAATATAATCTTCCAGGATCCGTACAGAACGTACAAGCAAGCCTGCAAATGATATGGTAAGCAAAATCTCGATAGTTTTATCGAAGGGCTGATAATAGAGTTTGTTCATCCTCATCAGCGGCGAAAACAGGTTGAGTATGAATAAGGGTATAAAATAAGCCACTGCCGGTCCAAGGTTTACGATTATTGATCGCAGGATAGAATAATCAGTATCCTTTCGCCGGGCATACACTTTAAATAACCTGGTTATGATAAATTTGGTAAAAAGGCCTATGAGTATCGCCGAAACGATAATGATTAGATTCCAGGCAACAGAGGGGATCTGTTGTGAAAACTCAAGCAAATCGGGCGGCAGTCTGGTTTCTATATCCATAATCACATGCTTCTTTCCCGTATAAAATAGTTGGAATGTAAAATTGTTTTAGCAAATGACCTGTGGGCGGGTGTTGCTACATTTATTTAATGAATTTTTGATAGTTTTGTTAAAAAAGTCAGGAAATCGATTGTATTGACTTGTTTGTTTACCTGTTTTTAAGCAAAATTTTTCACATGGCAGCAGCGAATGACCAGCAGGATATTAAAAGGGAGAAAATTTTAGAGGCCTCGCACCAGCGCTTTTTACATTACGGTTATTCTAAAACTACGATGAATGAAATAGCAGGTGATCTTTCCATGTCGAAAGCCCTGTTGTATTACTATTTTCCCGACAAAAGCCAGCTGTATATCGCTGTAATGCGTAAACTCGCCACCGATTATCTTAAAACGCTCGAAAACAGGCTAAATAGTTTTGCCAATTTAAAAGATGCTTTTACTTTCCAGGTAAATACCCATCACGAGTTTATTGTTAATAATTACAATTTTTTTGATTTTTTCAGGCTCAATGAGCAAAATCTTCCCGAGGCCATCTGGCAGATAGTTGGCGAGGTACACAGCGCCGAACTGGGCCTGTTAAGCAATGCTATTAAAACAGAGGTTGAAAAAGGCGTTATAAAGCCTGTGGAAAACCCTGAAGAAGTTGTTGATGTGTTGATAGACGCTTTACATGGCATCAGGGTTGGTGCCATATCTCAAAAGAAAACTAACTTCCCCCGTAAAGAGCATCTTGAAGAGATCCATACCAAGAAACTGCTCCTGCTTGATATTTTTATCAAAGGGTTGACGGCTTAAAGTCATTTGAAAGTATAAATAGGCTGTACTGTCAGTTAGCCGTCAAATGAACCATCTGTTGAGCACTGCGGCTATCATTTATAGGTACATTTGTACTTACAAATAATTTAATAGCCAGGTAATTACCTGTCCGTTTGGGTTATTTATAAAATACTTCTTTTTTAAGAGGTGATTGTTTTAGAGTGATTTAGCCTGCATAGCTTTTGCTGTGCGGGCTTTTTTATGCGTTGATATTTGTACTGACAGCTATATTGCCGGTCAATATTTTATGTACCGGGCATGCATTTGCTATTTTTAATAACCGATCTCTTTGTTCACTATTTACTTCGCCTCTAAAGCTTATTTTAGTTTCAATACGTGTACCAGTTAAAGTCTTAAACATTTCAACATCGGCTTTAATTTCTTCTATAGGCCACGTTTTGCGGTTGATGTACATACGTAGGGTGATCACAGTGCAGCTTGCAAGGCTCGCCAGTAACAAGCTAAACGGGTTCATGCCTGTATTACTGCCTTCGGCTTCAAGGGGTTCATCGGTTATAAGGCCATGCCCACCGCTGTTAACTACTGTTTGATATTGGGAGCGCCCTATAAGCGCAGTAGCTGTTTCTATCAACTCATTTCCGGTTTCTTCCATAAGGCGTTTAAATAGAGTATCGTTATTAATAAATTAAGCTTAGTCCTAAGGCATGAGTTCTAAGTATAGAAAAGCAAAAAAACAGATTGGCGACTTCCGACTCTATACTATCGACTTACCTTTCTTTATTCGGATGTTTCGTTAATATCAACCAGGTTCCAGTTCTTTTTCAGAAATTTGGGGCCGCCGTTATATTTCAGGATCACTTCAAAATTGGTACGGTTTGTTTCACCCTGGCTCTCTGTTGAAAGAACATACGATTTGATAATAAAAACTGAGTCGGCCTTTTTGCCAAATTGATATCTGTCATCAGGAAAAGAGATATTTCCCGAACGTATGGTTGGGATTACAAATTCCTTCGCAATTTTATAAGCATCATCGGCATTAGGCATTTTGCTAAATGAAAGCACCTCCGTAACCCCGCCAGATATGGCAAACTTTACCATAATAAAAATAAATACTACACCAGCGATGATAATGGCGTATACGCCTTTCATAGCGCGCTTTTTTTTTAGCTGCTTTTCTTTAAGATAAGTTTGAGTCATTAGTTTATAAAGGGTGCGATAAAATTAGCAATTAATTTGATGAATAAACACCCCTTTGTTAAGCGGTAATTATGGCTGATGGCCGAAGAACAAATAAGCAATAAAAATAGCCGCAATAACGCCGGCCAAATCGGCAATAAGTCCTGCCGGAATAGCATAACGCGATTTTTTAATACCCACCGAACCAAAGTATAAAGCAACGATGTAAAAAGTAGTATCGGCCGAACCGTTAAAGATCCCGGCAAGCCGCCCCGCAAATTTATCGACACCAAAATTTTGCATTACCGTTATCATCATACCTTTTGAGCCCGAACCGCTAAGTGGTTTTAAGTAAGCCACGGGCATAGCATCTACAAAGCGTGTATCTAAATTAAACTGAACACAAACCCAGCGTAAGCCTTCATTCATATAATCTAACGCGCCGCAATTCCTGAACACGCTGATCCCAACCAGCATAGCTACCAGATAGGGAATTATCTTTACTGAGGTTTCAAAGCCGCCTTTAGCGCCCTCTACAAAAACTTCAAATACGTTTACCTTTTTTATAAGGCCGCCCACAATAAATATTACCGGTATAGTAAACAGCATCACATTACTGATAACAGATGATACCGTACTGATCTGCTCTTTGGTTAGCTGGGTGGTAAAATACCATACCACCAACGTGATAAAAGCAGTTACACCGCCGAGCCAGGCAATAATAACCCTGTCAAAAAGGTTGATCTTCTGTTTGATAGCTACCGCAATGAGGCCAACTACTGTGGCTACATAGGTGGCAATGATGCAGGGTAAAAACACTTCGGCGGGATCTTTCGAGTTGAGTATTGCCCTTTGCGCGATAATGGTAACCGGCAATAATTGCAGGCCCGATGTGTGCAGTACCAGGAACATGATCTGGGCATTTGAGGCAGTTTCTTTATCAGGATTAAGTTCCTGCAGGCTGCCCATAGCTTTTAAACCGAGCGGGGTAGCGGCATTATCAAGCCCCATTAAGTTAGCCGAAAAGTTCATCATCATTTGGCCCGTAGCCGGATGATCTTTAGGTACATCCGGGAATAACCGGCTAAAAAATGGTCTTACTATCCGCGATAAAAAGTTAATAGCACCTGCTTTTTCACCAATATTTAAAATGCCGAGCCAAAATGCCATTGAACCTATCAGCGGGAGAGCAATATCCATTACCGACGACTTGGACGAATTAAATAATCCTTCAACCAATAATTTGAAAGCTTCCGTATCGCCAAAAAAAACTAATTTTATGAGTGAAACTACAAATGCAATTACAAAAAAAGCTATCCAGATATAGTTAAGCGCCATAGTAATGTTTAAGGCTTTGAAGTTAGCGCTTTTGTAGTTTAATATGAAATGCTGATATTTTTATCCTACCCATAAAATAAATAAATGAACGATACAGTTAATAAACTCAACGGAATTATAAATAACGTAAAACAACTTAAAGGCCGGAATATTGACTGGGCTTACAAAGCATCTCCGGCTAAATGGTCAAAAAAAGAGGTGATCGGTCATTTGAAAGACAGCGCTCAAATTAACCTGCAGCGTTTTGTGCGCTGCACCTATGAAGAAAACTTCAGGCTTACCTATGAGCAGGTAGAGTGGGTTGCCGCTGCACGTTATCAAGATGCTGATATTAACGAATTAATAGATCTTTGGGCATTATTAAACCTGCAAATTGTACGGGTATTAACAAATTACCCGCCCGGCAGGTTAAGCGCACGTTGTGACAACAGCAAACAGGAACCTAACCTACAAACCGTTGAATGGCTTGCGGCCGATTATGTTGACCATATGTTGCATCACCTCAAAGATATACTGTAATGGCAGGTTATTCGGGCACTCCATTGGAAAAAAAGCTGGGTATAAAGGCTGGGGCAAAGCTTATGCTGATAAATGCACCCGCCTATTACCTTGATCTGTTTACAGACATGCCTCCTGATGTTTATTTTGCAGATGAAGGTTCGTTTGAGAATGATATAATTCATTTATTTAGTAAACGTGTTGATGAATACCGGGCTAAGCTGCCCGAACTGATGAATCAAATAAAACAGGATGGCATGATCTGGATATCATGGCCCAAAAAAGCTTCAAAAGTAGTTACTGATATTACGGAGGATCTGATCAGGAACTTCGCTTTGCAGATTGGTTTAGTTGATATCAAGGTTTGCGCGGTTGATGAAATTTGGTCGGGGTTAAAATTGGTTATACCTGTTAAGGACCGAAAATATACAGCATAGGTCATTTTTGGTTAAACAACGGTAGCGAGTTTTAGCATAAGCGCTTAATTGTATAACTTAGCGCAATAATACCTGATAATATGGCTCAGATTGAATTAAAACGTGTACATGGCGATTTTGGCTTTGAAGCTGTTGACGCCAACGGGCACACCGTAAAAATGGACAGCAGTCCGGAAAGTGGCGGCCAGGATTTTGGCATCCGCCCAATGCAGATGCTTTTAATGGGCCTTGCCGGCTGCTCGGCGATTGACGTGATCAGTATCCTGAAAAAACAGCGCCAGGAAATAACCGATTATAAAATGGTGGTTAACGGCGAACGTGAAGCAGGTAAAGAACCTTCATTGTGGGAAGATGTGGATATCGAATTTCATATCTACGGTAATGTTGAAGAAGATAAAGCCGTACGCGCGGCCGAACTTTCTATCAATAAATATTGCTCGGTTGCTGCAACACTTGCAAAAGCCGGTGCCGAAATTAAGTGGAAAGTAATTGTTCACCCTGCTGAATAATATATTTTATTACGCATTAAAAATATAAAATGGCGGAACAGGAAATACCTATTAAAATAGTTCACCTGTTCCCCCTTTTGGATAAAAAGCTAATAGAACTGCTTAGATCCTTATCAACCGACGACTGGAACAGGCCTACATTAGCAAAACTTTGGACAGTAAAAGATATTGCCGCTCATTTGCTTGATAGTAACATACGCGTCATTTCTTCGTCTCATCAATTCGCAGGCGATCCTCCTTCAAATCTCATTAATAACTATAGTGATTTAGTTGATTTTTTGAATGGATTAAACGCTACCTGGGTAAAAGCTATGAGGCGTGTAAGCCCGCAGTTGCTTACCGATCTTTTAGAAACTACAGGCAAACAATACAACCAAATGATGGCTGCTGCTGATTTGTTTGCGTCTGCACCATTTTCAGTAGCCTGGGCAGGTGAAGATAAATCTGTTAACTGGTTTCATATAGCCCGTGAATACACCGAAAAATTTCATCACCAACAACAGATCCGTGAAGCAGTAGGCAAACAAGGTATTCTAACTGCCGAATTGTTTTATCCCTGCATCGATACCTTTATGTGCGGACTGCCGCATGCATATCGTACGGTCAGCGCAAACACTGGTATGCTAATTCGAATTACTGTAACTGGCGAAGCCGGAGGTAACTGGTATCTGCTTAAAATGGCTGATGGCTGGACACTCACCAAAAATGCCGGATCTGTGCCGGATACTATAGTAACTTTATCGCCTGATATTGCCTGGAAGGTTTTCACCAAAGGCATCGATCCGCAAACGGCATTGGAGGCATCCAATATTAGCGGTAATATTAACCTGGGCGAAAACTTGTTTAATATGGTTGCTGTGATGGCTTAACAACCATTTTGTTTAATTACTCTTTAACTGTACAAAACTGTATTCTTTTTAACTCATTAACCAATTTATACAAAAAGTTAAGAATTTGGTTGTGATTGCCTGTTTAAAGCAACCTTAATCGCGTTATAAAAACATAAGCACTTGACTTAGTTAATCAGCATTTTATCTCAAATTTCATATGCTTTTTTTGTTTGATTAGCCTGCCTTTTGGCCATGGGCTTTCTGGTTTAATAAATATTGATGGCATCAATGTTGGATTACCCGGTGTACGTTTTACTTGAATGTTAAACGTATAATTAAATATATAGATATGAAAACAAATTTAAAAAAAGCCTCATTGCTTCTTACAGGAGTTATGATTGGCAGTAAATTATTCGCTCAGTCAACAGATACCTCAGCTACAGCAAAAGATTACGTGAGGCCCTTTTCGGGCGGTGGTGAACTGCGTACCTGGTCAATAGGTGTACATGGTGGTTTGTTAACCCCTTTTACCATATTTGGACGCAATAACAGGCAGGATTTTACCAGCCCAACTGAACAGTTTGGTTACGGCGGATACATTAAAAAACAAATATTGCCATCTTTAGGCTTACAGGCCGACTTCCTTCGCGGTAAATTAACTTCATCAAACAGTCAGCCTAACGCAGCAGGTACTTCTCCCTATGATTCATACTCTACTAAATTAAACTGGTCGGCAGCTTTAAGTGCTAACATTACGCTGGCTAATATCAACTGGCGCCATGAAAAGCCATTTATTCAGCCTTATTTAACCGCGGGTGTTGGTAATTTGAACTATACGCCGAGGATTACCCCTGTTGGCGGTCAACAGGAAAACTTTAAGAAAACCGATAATGGCCATATCAACGAATTGTTTATCCCGGTTGGCTTAGGTTTGAAATTTGACCTTGCACCAGGTATAAACCTTGATTTAGGTTACCAGGTTAACTTTGTACAGGCCGATAACCTTGACGGATACAAATATGGTGCAGGTGATGACAGGTTTTCATACGCACATATTGGTTTAGAGTTTGCCCTTGGTAATAAGAAAAAACATCAGATGGCAACTCATAATCCCGTATCGTCAATGCGTACAGAGTACCAATGGGAAAACCAGCGTACACGCGCCGAACTACAGCAACAGATTGACGCTGAAAAAGCTAAAAACGCGCAGCTGGCCAGCGATCTTGCAACAACCAATGCCAATCTTGCCAAGTTAACTACCGACAGCGACGGAGACGGTGTTGTGGACGTAAACGATAAATGCCCTAACACACCAGCCGGCCAAAAAGTTGATGGCTCAGGTTGTCCTTTGGCTAAACCGGTAGTGTATGTTACTGAAGAAGATAAGAAAGTGGTTAAAGACGCTATCAAAAACCTTGAGTTTGATTTGGGTAAAGCTACCATTCGTGCGCATTCATATCCAAGTTTGGATAGGGTAGCACAGTTATTAGTTGATAAAAACTTTAGCCTGAAACTTGCTGGCCATACTGACAATACAGGTTCGGCTGATTTAAACATGCGTTTATCAAAAGATCGTGCTGAATCGGTTAAATCATACCTCGCAAGCAAAGGTGCAAATCCATCGCGTATTGAAGCAACCGGCTATGGTCAAACACAGCCAATAGCTACAAACAAAACAGCTGCAGGCCGTCAGGCTAACCGTAGGGTTGAATTTACCTTGTATTAACAAAGGTTGTTAAACCTTAAATAAGTAAAAAGCTGCTCAATTGAGTGGCTTTTTTGCTTTCATATTTAGCAACCAAACCAGGGATTGTTTGAATAGGCAGGATTTTAATCGATTCGCCAATACCATCATCCCGTCTAATTTCTTGTAGCAGGAGCGTGTAACGGTTGTGATACCAGGGGATCGTTAACAGTGATCAAGTGTTTAGCATGAGCGGTCATTTTTATTGCAAATTGATCTGTTTTTATTCATCCGTGACATCAATAAGCAACGTTATTTAATATCAGTGTAAATTAAAACAAAGCCATTTTAAAGATTACCTAACATAACCGTTTATTGCAACAGGTGGTGAATAATATCCGCTTTTCAGCTAAAGGTTAAAGTTTATACACTGCCAGCACTCATGAGCATATCAAACTGACTTTTTTATGACTTTTTTAATTACAAATTAAGAAACAGCTCTTGTTATCACTTGTTCAAATCATACATCTCATTATTATATAAATTGGCTATGAAAGCAATCCTGGTAGTTCACAATCTCAAAAAAGAAAGCAATTATGCACTTACTTACGCCGGTAATTTAGGTGATAAATTAAAAACCAAAGTAATTGTTATGAACACTGTACCCGAGCCGATGAGTGTTCAGCAATCAGATACTACCACACAGGATATATTTGATGATGAGGATTTTAGTTTTAAAGATCAAAATAAAGGCACCGAAAAGATAGTTTTCCTTAACTATCTGGATACTTTGGGGATGTCGCTCCACGCAATTATAGCTAAATATGATATAGGTTTAATTATCAAAGGGGTTAGCGGAACAGCGAAAGAAATTAATGAACAGCTTGTGCCTGTTTTAAATCATTCGTGCTGCCCCTTACTGGCTGTTCCGGAAGGTGCCTCATTCAATATTACCAATATGGGATACCTTGCCGATCTTCGTTATGCCAAAAAGGATATTGTAAATTTTTTAAGTAAAATGAGTGAAGCTATGGGTGTAAAGGCCTCGCTTTTTAATATAACTGAATCGGGATTACCGCATATGTATAATGATTATGCTGATGCTGTGTTCAATCAAATGTTCGCCGGTTCAAGGCTGAACCTGGTGAATATCAAGGAGCGGGATATCATGAAAACCGTTGATGTGTTGGCCAATATAATGGGGGTTGATTTCTTTGTATTGAGTAACCGCAGCTCACAATTAAACGGGTTGTGGGATTGGGAGAATATGGAGAATGAAGAACATGCCCACCTACCGGCGCTTATCTTTCCATGCTGAAAACAGTGTAAATATAAAGGGAAGATACTGTGATCGATCTTCCCTTTATATATTCAATTGCCTTTTATAAAACATAAATACCATTTGTTTTCAGTACTTTACTGAAAAACAACAAATGCTCGGGCAATGCGTTTTGCCAAAACTCCCAGGTGTGGCCTCCTGGTTGTTCGGAATAATCATGTGGAGTATGGTTATAAACTAATCTGCGGTGTAATTCACGGTTGGGCTCAAGCAAAAAGTCATCAACTCCTATATTAATAACCAATGGCAGCCCGTTTTTCCTGATCTGATCTGCCATGTTCACAACAGAATATTGCAGGTAAGTATCCGGTGTCATAGGCCCCCAAATTTTATCAAGCATTTTGGTAAGCATCTCAAACCTCTCGGGAGGGAGTTTCCAGGTGGTCATGTTTGGGTCGAGCGCTCCGCTCATACTCCCTGCTGCTGCAAAAAGTTCCGGATGCCTGGCTGAAAGATACAGCGAACCGAATCCTCCCATGGATAAACCGGTGATAAGCCTGCCTTTTTTATCATTAACAGTGCGGTATTTGCTATCGATAAAAGGAATCACTTCCTTAATAATATAAGTTTCAAACTTGCTGTTAGGATCAATCGGGCTATCAACATAATAACTAAAGATTTCACCTTCGGGCATTACAATAATGATGTTGTATTGATCAGCAAGATCTTTTACCAGTGATTTATCAGGCGTTTTTTGCAGCCAGTCGTCAAAATGGCCATAACCTCCATGCAGCAGGTACAACACCGGAAAATTGGCTTTGCTTTTTGCATATGCCTTCGGAAATGCAATAGCCGCTTTATAAGTTTTGTTCATTGCCGCGCTTGGGATCTGCACCGTATCGACTTTGGCTGCAAAAACCCATATGCTGCTAAACAGCAGGGCAAATATTAAAGCTACTCTTCTCATTTACTTATGGTTTTGGTGCAGCGGCTACTATTTTTAATAATTCATCGTCAGGGTGGTTTTTAACTATGCATTGGTTATCCAGTATCATAGTTGCACCATTTTCGGCAGTGTATGCAGGCCATTTAGGTAACGACGATGTATTAGGGTTACCTGTTTTGGCAAAATTTATCCATGCGCTGCTTATTTTATCAGCAAGGGCATATGCTTCCTTACCACCGCCGGTCATTTCCTGGCAGCGTGCAATGTTGTTAAACTGGAAAGCTATATCCATACAGTGCATGGCTTTATACATGCCTCCATTTACGGGCGATTGCCAGGTAAACAGGTACATATACACCGGGGCCGCGCCACTAACAGCCTTTTCATTGGCTTGTTTAATGGCTAATGAGCGGAAGTTAAATTCGATGTCAGTATATTCTGATGGTTTTGAGATAGTCGGATACGCTTTTTGAGCAGCAGCGATATAAGCGTCGGTTTTATCGCCATACTTTTTTTGAAAACTGGCTTTTAATTCATCCATAGTTTGGCTTTTAGGGCCGGGGATAAATGGAGCGAACTCGTTTTTGGTTGTACCTACCAGCAGCGGAACATTTTTCGATAGCTCTTTAGCTGCCGGATCCGATGGTTGGTAAGGAAGAAAATCGCCGTCTAAAGCGGGTCCCCAGCCGTTCATGGTTTTGCCCTCTTTTTTCAACTCGGCCGAAACCTTGCGCATGGCTTTTTTACCCGCTTCGTTCAGTACATCATAAGGTAGTTTTTGAAGAGAATCAACCTGTGAAGGCTGCAGGTGAAGTTCTTCCAGTAGTGCAGCCGCAATCTTTTGGGTAACAGGCTTTTCGTTGAAGCTGGTAATATAGCTGCCACTTTCAACAATGGCATTTTTAAACAGACCTTTTACTGACGGAGCATTCATTAAAGAAGTAACCTTACCGCCTCCGCCTGATTGACCGAAGATGGTCACATTATCCGGATCGCCGCCAAACTGGGTTATATTTTGTTTTACCCATTCCAGGGCCAATTTCAAATCGAGCAGGCCCGCGTTTGCAGACCCCTTATATTTATCCCCATAGGCTGAAAGATCAAGAAAGCCCAAAATGTTTAACCGGTGATTTAACGATACCAGTACCACATCTCCCTTTTTAGCCAGGTTTTCACCGTCATATGATGGAAGTTCAATTGATGAACCGGCAGTAAAGCCGCCACCATGCAGCCAAACCATTACCGGGCGCTTTTTGCCATCGTTCAGTTTCTGTGTCCATACATTGAGCGACTGGCAGTGTTCATTTGAATAACCCAAATCATGCTGAAAGGCAAATTCAAATTCGTCGTTAACAGTTGTGGTTGGATCGGTAGGACAAACGGGACCGTAAGTTTTTGAACTGCGTACATCTGCCCATGGCGCAGGTTTTTCGGGCGCCATAAAGCGGTCGGCTTTGGCGTAGGGGATACCTTTAAATGTAAAAATGCCATTGTGAAGATAGCCTTTTACTTTTCCGCTTTCGGTTGATGTTACAGCCACATCGTTCCCGGCAACAACTGGTTCGTTGCTGCTTTGGCAAAACGCCGTTACAGGTAAAAAGCAAATGAGTAAAAGCAGCATGAGGGTACTGTTTTTTTTCATAATTGTATTTGGTTAAATTGGTTTACACTTCGCGATCCGAAACTGGCTTCCGGAATTGAAAGATAGTTAATTACCGATTAATTGGAGAGGATGTTTATCCAATGGCAATAGCTATTGTGTAAATATAACACAATGAATTAACCAAATACAACTATATCATACTTTTTACTTTAAAAAAATTTCAGCTGAAAACGTAGTTAATTTAATATAATTATAATCCATAGCTATCCTTATATCGCTGCATCGAAGTTTCAAATATTTCCATCGCGTTGCCCTCGATATCCTGGTTTTCAAATGCTCCATACACAGTATCAAAATTAAGCATGGATGCTTTTTGATATGCTTTGACAAATTCTTCCTTGGCGAGTAATATAATATTAGGATAGCTGTACATAATAGCCATATGCCGTTTGCTTCTGGCTATATTAAAGGTATCACCACAAAGCATAGTTCCGTTGGGTGTAAAGCCTGCAATGTGCAACACACAGCTGCCCGCAAAATGACCGCCGATATGTACTACGCTTATGCCGTCCCAAAGTTGTGTGGTGTTACCACCCCATAAGTAGATATACGGAGAATTAAAAGGTACCCATTCGGCGTCATTTTGGTGGATATAGATTGGGCAGCCAAATTCGGCGGCCCAGTCATTCATATTACTATAATAATGCGGATGTGAAAACGCGATAGCTTTTAATCCGCCTTTAGCCCGGATAAATTCAATTGTAGCATCATCCAGGTACGGAATACAATCCCACAAAATGTTACCTCCCGGAGAGATAAGGAGTAGGGCCCTTTGGGCAATTGCAAACTCTGGTTGTATTTTGAGTGCATACAGATGTTCACTTAACTGTGTTATTTTGATGGTGCGGTTCTTAAGTTCGGCTGCCGTATTCCATTGCTGTCCACTCTCCGGAATGTATTGTCGATCATCTGTACAGATCGGGCAAAACTCCGGCACGGCGGGATCGGCTAAAAACAGGGTGCCGCATGTGCTGCATATGATGGTTTTGTTCATAGTTTTATAAAGTTTATTTAGGGAGATGGTTTTAGATTCGGTAAGCAATTTTTGCCAATGCTTTGATCTGTCTCAAATCGGAAGCCGGGTTGAGATGGTTGCAGTTACCCGCATGTTCAATTGTTTCGGTCACAGGCTTTTTTAACTTAAGCTTCCCATACTTTGAAAGATTTACAAGCAATACGCTGAGCAAGATCACAATTAACCCCAAAAGCTGCATTAACGAAATACTTTCATGTGCAAAGCAAACCCCAAGTAATACGGCGATAACCGGATTTACATACGAATGAGTGCTCACCTGCGTTGCAGGCCTTACCTGCAGCAGCCATACATAAGCGCTGAATGCCCCAATTGATCCGAATATGATAAGGTAAACGATGGCCATCCACGACTGAGCCGGAACGGTAGCGAGGTCAAATCCGTTAAACTCCTGGTGAATAATGGCAGCCGGTACAAAAGCCAAACCGGCAATGATCATTTGCCAGGATGTATTTACCCTCGCCGGAGCTGTACCACCCCGCTTTTTTGAGTATAATGATCCTGCCGACCATGCGACAGGGCCTGCCAGCAGCAATAGTAATCCTGTTAATTTAGCATGCCCCATAGTACCGGTAACCGATTTTAGGAAAGCTTCGCCAAAAAGGAGCAGGATTCCTGCAAAGCCGATGATGAGGCCGAATATGGTCGATTTATTTTTGAGGTTTACCCGCCAGTTAGCTTTATCTAATATGATGAACCATATCGGGTTCACAGAAACCATAATGGCAACCATGGCACTGGGGATATTGCGCTCGACCCAGATCACTATACCTGTAGCTACGAATAAGGTAAGCAGCCCGCAGATACCAGAGGTGATGATATCGCGCTTAACAAATATGTTGTCGCCCTTAATATAGCACCAGCCAAGTAATAAAATACCCGCGCTGAAAAAACGCAATGCACCCATCAGCATAGGAGGGAAGCCCAGAATAGCCATTTGTATAAAGAAATAAGTTGAACCCCATACTATATAAACGGTAGCAAAGGCTATGATCACTAAAAGGGGGGATGCTTTTGTATTTGCTGTAGTTGCCATGATTATTTTATAGGTTAAAGATGTTTGCTGATTTTAATTGGTTTGCAATGATTGGTAAGCCGTAAGCTTTTTGTTCACAATACGTGAGGCGAGCCATTTATCGAAGCTCCATGAATATTGGGACATCCCGGCCAGCAGAAAGCTTGCGGCGCTCAAAGTAAAAACTGAATAACCCAAAGGCGATTCGATGCCGAAGGAAATTGCCATCGCGATAGCAAAACATAAACTAAGGATACCGCTCCCGATAGCTGCCATGCGGGTGAATAAGCCAAGGATGAGTAATAAGCCAAAACCCCCTTCGCCAATGGTTGCAATAGTTGCCAGCGGATTTATGATGCCATCGGGTAGGAAACTCATTACCTGTTTGGCATAGGCAATAAAATGTTTCCAGTCGCCCCAGCCAACGTGTGCGTGACCGTTTGGGCCAAATAAGCCGAGGCGGTCGGCTACTTCCCACAGGTAGCTTACTCCAATGGCTAACCTCAGGTATATGGATGATATTTTTTGATTGAGTTGCATAAGTTTTATTTTTTTTATGATCAAAAATACCATGCTTTTGGACTATACTTGTAGTCCAGGAAATATATTAAAGATAGTCCAGAATGATGCTTATTGAAAGTTTATTAAGTGTAGATAAAAGCAGCCAGGTGCCCGTGTATTTGCAAATTAGCAACGGTATTATCAATTATATCAGGCAGGGGACCTTAAAACCAGGCTCTGCACTTCCTGCCAGTCGTGTGTTGGCAGTATCGTTAAACGTACATCGTAAAACAGTAGTAGCTGCTTATGACGAACTTTATGCGCAAAGCTGGGTTGATGTTATAGCGCGTAAGGGGATTTACGTAGCTAAAAACCTGCCCGATGTTGCACCCCGGCCTATTGAAAAAGCTGTTCTGAAACATAGCTTGCCAAATAAAACCTCGTTCAACGTTGATGACAACAGGATCAACCCTCAGCGCATGTTTGTGGATATGCCTGATGGCAATATTACGTTTACCGAAGGGTTTCCCGATACCCGCATTGCGCCTGTCGACCTGATGGTGCGCGAATACAGACGGATGGCAGGTTATCATTTTACGCATAAATACCTGATGTACGGGCTGGAGCAGGGTTCCGAAAATTTAAGGAACGAACTTGCCCGTTTTTTGGGTGAAACCCGTGGCTTGCATGTAACACCTAATGATATTTTAATAACCAAAGGCGTTCAAATGGCACTTTACCTGTGCGCGCAGGTACTGATTAATAAAAATAATATTGTAATTGTAGGTAATCCAGGCTACAGTGGGGCAAATGAGGTGTTTGAGCAAGCCGGCTCCAGGTTGGAATTTGTCCCTGTAGATGAACATGGTATTGATATTAATGCCGTTGAGACTATTTGTAAAGCACAAAAGGTACGTATGCTGTACGTGGTGCCGCATCATCATCAGCCTACTACAGTAACGCTGAGTTCGGAGAGGCGTATGCGTTTACTCGAACTGGCAGCAAAATACCAGTTTGCCATTATTGAAGATGATTACGACTTTGACTTTCATTATACAAGCGGCCCTATTTTACCGCTGGCCAGTGCCGATTATTATGGCAATGTAATATATGTGGGTTCATTTTGCAAAACCATCGCGCCGGGCATTCGCATTGGCTTTATGGTTGCGCCGGCTAATTTTTTATTACAAGCCACCCGCTTACGCAGGCTGATTGACCGCCAGGGGGAGCATCTGTTAGAAGAAGCTATGGCAAGTTTATTAAAGAACGGTGACATTAGCAGGCACCTGAAAAAAGCCAATAAGCTGTATCACGAACGGCGTGATATTCTTTGCAAATTACTGCAGGAGCAATTGGGCGATTATATATCCTTTAAAATACCATGTGGCGGTTTTGCCATATGGGTTAAATACCTCCATGATCTGGACACTGCCGTTGTTTCAGAAAAAGCTAATGAACTGGGGCTGTCTATAGGTGCAGGACATGATTATTATTATGATAAAACATTTAAACACAGCTTTGTACGGATAGGTTTTGCCTCATTAAACGAAAAAGAAATGCATGAAGCAGTAAATATCTGGAAAAAGGCTATTCTTAAATGTCTTCCAAAAGTTTAAAAGTTTGGCATAGGGGATTAAACGCCATAATAGGATGAATTTGTTAATATGATGTCATACTTTGACAGTTACTGTCATGCTTTTAAGTTAGAGATTTTCTGCCAAAATTTGCATTTGTCATGCCGGTGACAAATTGTCGGTTAATTTTTTTAAAAAAGCTAAGACCTCTAATATGTAAAAATCAGGGAATAGTTTTTTTACAAAAAAAAGTTTGGCGATGAGTTTTTATAGCCGCAAAGCAGGCTAAGAAATTAATGAGCGAAATATTTTTCTCCAAAAATAAATTTGTGCTTGTTTCCTCGCTTTTTTTTAAATAATTCGGCAAAAAACAATTTTTCGGCTTTTTTTGCCCCGATTTAAGCTCTTTCTTTTTCGTTAAGCGCAAAACTCTGGGTTAAATTTAATAAACGCCAGTTTTTGAAGGTCGTTTCAAAGAAAAAATCAATTTTGAAAATGACGTTTTTAGGCTTAAAGTATTGATTTATAGGGCGTATTTTTTAATGGCATGTTTTTAGCCTAACTGGTGGCAGGAATGATACAATTGTTCTTGCATCCCTGCCACAGCATGCCTGTAGGAACGGTTGTATTTCCTCAAAACATTGTTAGTTCAGTAATTAAAACATTAAAAAAATTAAAGTTATGTTAACCGTATTAGAAGTTGCCCTTTTCTTAGCTGTTATTATCGTTCCATTAATCCCTGCAAGAAAAACTGCAAAATAATTGGACATTAAAACCAGTTAATGAATGGGCGGCCTTTGGTTGCCCATTTTCGTTTTTATACCATTTGTGACCGGTCGTACTCATTGCTAACCAATCCTTCCGGTTTTTTCCGTCGCTTCCGAAACCTCCTCCTTTCTCACTTCGCTGCTATTTTTATTTATGTACAATATTACCTATAGTAGTAGTGATGTAGTGCCGTAATAAAAGCATCAGATCATGCTATCGGATAGTTTTGTGCATAAATGATCCATTGGATTTATACCAGTGCCTTATAAACGAGGTTGGCATTGGCATGTACGGCGATAATATTTTATCTATCGCAAGCCATAATTCACTATTTTCCGTAAAAATTAAATGAAAACCCTCATATAAAATATGCAGCAATTACCCAAACGCCTTTTATCAATAGATGTATTGCGTGCGATTACTATGCTCCTGATGATATTTGTTAACGATGCGGGCGGTGTACAGCATATTCCCGAATGGATAGACCACGCCAAAGGTTTTGAAGACAGGATGGGTTTTGCTGATACTATTTTTCCGGCGTTTTTGTTCATTGTGGGCTTGTCGTTACCATTTGCTATTAATAACAGGATCAAAAAGATTCATAGTGCCAGACAGGTCTTATTTTATATCCTGGTGCGCAGTGCGGCGCTGCTCATTATGGGTTTTTACCATGTAAACCTTGAAGAATATAATTCATCGGCGGCATTAGTTCCGAAGGCTGCATGGGCACTGGTTATTACTATGGCATTCTTCCTGATCTGGCTTGACTATCCGGAATCTACGGCAAAGGCTAAAAGATATGCCTTGCAGACATTGGGAATTGCTATGCTGATAGGCATGGCGGTGATTTATAAAGGTGGCGAAGATGGCGAGGTACGGGGTATGGAGCCTTCATGGTGGGGGATATTGGGTTTGATAGGATGGGCATATTTGGTTTGTGCTTTGATATTTTTCGCGGTTAAAGGCAAATTGAACAGCATTATCGTAGCATGGATAATGCTTGCCGCCATTAATATTTTGGCGCACTCACTATTAAAGATAAAGGTGTTGCACGACGAAACAATGGTAACCATCGCAGGAAAAGATGTTACGGGCAGTTTTCTCGGCAATGCTATTATCTTTTTAAAACCGTTTTGGATAATCAACGATGCATCGACCATGACTTTAACCATGGGAGGTGTGGTGATATCAGGTATTTATGCCAAATTGGTTGAACAGGGTAAAACACAACGCATCTGGGTCACACTGACTGTCGTCGGTATTTTATTCCTGATAGCAGGTTTTGCTTTAAGGCCTTATACCGAGGGTATTTCCAAGATTCGTTCAACACCCGCCTGGGTATTCATTTGTTCGGGAATTACCACGTTAGCTTTTTTGATGCTGATATATATGGTTGATGTTAAAGGAAAAATAAATGCCTTTAACTGGATCAAACCGGCAGGTACCAGCACACTAACCTGCTACCTGATCCCGTATTTCCAGGTGTTTACACTGGAGCTGTTCCAAATTAACTATCCCGATGTTATCAATAACGGGTTTCCAGGGCTATCGCGCTCTTTTCTGACGGCTGTGATCATCGTTTTATTTGTTGGATTACTTGAAAAGAAAAGATTACGCTTAAAAATTTAATTATTATACACACCTAAAATCTCATGACAACAATTTCATCATTATTGTAACCCCGGTTGGTGAATATGTCAGTAGATGTTGGTGATAAAATGAATACTTACTTGATACGGCTATCAGGCACTTGGATTAAAAGAACCTTAAAAGCATCTTCAAAAGAGGCCCCCTGGTTTATCAAGCGGCCTCTTTTAGGTTTAGGTTGATTATAATAAAAGCTACTAATTATAATTGCGTTCTTTGGCATAATCAGCAGTCAATGCACCTGCATTGGCGTCAGGCGAAACCTCGCAATTACGCTGCAGCTATACTAATGATGTAGGGATGTCCGTACTTACACGGCCGGGAATAGCCTGTTTAACAATTTTAATTTTACGGCAGTCCGGTAGACTATATTTCATGTTGGATTTATATAAGAGATGAAATTTTATATTCTGCAATTATCAGGCAAACCTTACTCAATTGCTATTTTAAAGCCACTACAAAACCACTACTATCGTGTTATCGATAAAGTGCTACGTGGTCATTAGCCCCAAGTCGTAGTTTCTAAGCACAGAATATTAAAAACGACCTTGTACACCTCACTTAGCATTTGACGGGTAATCGGCGAAGGTAAGTTTGTAACAAATTGAGGTGTTTAATCACGGTAGAGCTAATGTAGTGGCACAAAAATATCTGGCCGAAAATTAATCTTTTAGCTTTGACCTGCATTGCAAAACCATCATGCTTAAACCGCAGGGCAATTCCTTAACTTTATATGAGTCGGAAAAAACACATCAATATCCTGTTTAAGGCCACTGCCTTGTTTTGGTTCGGTCTGCCGTTTTTTGTACAGGCACAAAATATCAAAGTGGTAACCAATCACGTTGGTTATGAAGATAACAAGGCAAAACATGCCGTTATAGTTGCCGACAACCGTCTTACATTTACATCATTTAACCTCGTTGATGCAGATAAGGGTAAAATCGTATTTACCGGAAATGTCTCTTACAGCGGCCCGGTTGACAAATGGAAAAATTTTGAGTTTTGGACGCTTGATTTCAGCAGTTTTACTGTGCCGGGGACTTATAAAATTCAATTCACTTCACCTAAAGGAATAATTTCATCATACCCTTTTATCATTGGCAAAAATGTGCTTGAAAAAGCTACTATATCCGATGTAATATATTACTTTAAAGGGCAGCGCAGTTCGGGCCTACTGGATAAGGCCGATCATCATCTGGTATTACCCGGCACAATGGATACTGTTGACGCGCACGGCGGCTGGTATGACGCCACCGGCGATTATGGCAAGCATTTGTCGCATTTATCATTTTCCAATTATTTTAACCCGCAGCAGATCTGTTTAACAGCGTTTAGCCTGTTTAAAACATATGAGCTGCTAAACGCTCGCCCGGGAACTGATTTTCGCCAGTTTAACCGCAGGATTTTGGATGAAGCCATGTATGGAGCTGATTATTTAGTGCGGATGCAGGCTAAAAATGGCTCATTTTATCGCTCTGTATCATCGCCCGGCCCCGGGAAATTGCCTAAGGATAGAGTGATCCAGGCAAACGAAGGCAATTACCGGATTAAACAAACCAAAGACCAGTCATTTACCAAAACCACCTCAGGCAAAAACTGGCGTACTTACCAGACCAGTTACCGATCGGGTGGAGGGATTGCTATTGCGGCGCTGGCTATGGCTTCGGCTTATCAAACATCGGGTGAGTTTAGTAATGCGGATTACCTGAAAGCTGCCGAAAATGCCTTTGCTTTTCTGGAAAAGGAAAACCCGCAAATGGACTATGATAAAAAAGAGAATATCCTTGATGACTACTGTGCCCTGAGTGCCGCTACCGAATTATACAAAGCAACTCACAAGGATATATATAAAGCTGCTGCCGAAATGCGTGCTAACAACTTGCTTAACCGCCTAAGCTTGTGGAAAAAGTACCAAAATTTTTGGCGCGCCGATGATAAGGACAGGCCTTTTTTTCATCCATCAGATGGCGGCTTGCCTGTAGTAAGCCTGCTGTATTACTATCCTTATACGTCCAAAGATTTGCAGGCAAAGATCAAAACAGCAGTAAGAAAGTCAATGGAATTTGAATTGGCTATTACCCACGAAGTAAACAATCCCTTTGGTTACAGCCGCGAACTGGTGCAGGATACATTGGGCAACCGGCACAGCGCTTTCTTTTTCCCGCATGGCAGTGATGCTTCACCCTGGTGGCAGGGCGAAAACGCGAGATTAGGTTCAGTAGCCACTGCTGCACGAATGGCTGCCAGCCTGTTTAAAGATGATAAGATTTTTCATGACCAGCTCTCCGGCTTTGCGATAGATCAGTTGAACTGGATCCTGGGCCTGAACCCCTTTGATGCCAGTATGCTGCAGGGTACAGGACATAACAATCCGGCGTATGGCTTTTTTGGTACGTTTGAATATACCAACGCACCGGGCGGTATTGTAAATGGCATTACTTCAGGGTTTGATAATGAGGATGATATTGATTTTAATATCCCTTATGTAGTGTCAGGTAAAGATTCTGACTGGCGCTGGGCCGAGCAATGGCTTCCACATACAGCCTGGTACCTGCTGGCAGTATCAACGAGTGATTAATTGTAAACCATATCTATCATGAAGGAGTTTAAGATCAGTTTGTGTTTCATCTTCGGGCTGCTATGGGTTTTGCCGATGTTTTCTTTTGCCTTTGATGAACATAGAACACTGGCCATAGGAGCATCGGCGCCTGATTTTAGTCTGCCCGGTATTGATGGCAAAACTTACACTTTGCAATCATTCAGAAATGCTAAAGTGTTAGTTGTGGTTTTTATCTGCAACCATTGCCCTACCTCGCAGGCTTATGAAAGCAGGGTGATCAAACTGACCAGCGACTATGCATCAAAGGGAGTTGCTGTGGTAGCAATCAATCCCAATAACCCCGCCTCACTGCGCTATGATGAATTGGGCTACAGTGATTTAGGCGATTCATTTGAAGAGATGAAAATACGTGCGAAAGATAAAGGCTTTAACTTCCCATACCTGTATGATGGCGAAACCGAATCAGCTTCCAATAAATATGGCCCGGTTGCTACCCCTCATATTTTTGTTTTTGATAAAGACAGGAAGCTGCGTTACAATGGCCGGATAGATGATATGGAAAACCCTGCCAAAACACCCAAATCATTGGATGCTCGTAATGCTATTGATGCGGTACTTGGAGGCAAAGAAATAGCAGTACCCGTTACCAAAACTTTTAGCTGCTCGGTTAAATGGGCCGAAAAAAAGGATTGGATAGATAAGGCGCAAATTCAATGGGCAAAGGAGCCGGTAAAACTTGATACCATTAACGCCAGCGTAATTGCAACAGTGGTAAAAAATCATTCGGACAGGTTAAGGCTTATCAACCTTTGGGCTACCTGGTGCGGCCCTTGCGTTGCGGAGTTTGACGATCTGGTTACCCTAAACAGGCTTTACCGCGACAGGGGCCTTGAATTTGTAAGCATCAGCGCTGATGACCCGGCTAATAAAGATAAAGCTTTGAAGTTTTTACAACGCAAGCAGTCATCAGGTATCAACTACATTTATACAGGCGATGACAAATATAAAATGATAGAGGCAGTAGATCCTAAATGGAATGGAGCTTTACCTTATACCATGCTGATTGACCCGGATGGGAAGGTCGTATACAGCCACCAGGGCGCCATTGACCTGGAGGAAGTTAAGAAAGTGATCTGGAATAACCCGATGATGGGCAGGATCTACAAATAAATCATCAACCCAAAAATCATCGATATGAAAAAAATAGCCCTGATCTTCAATTTTTGCCTGTTAACCATTATCAGCGCTTGGGCACAAAAGGCCCCGCGTTTTAAAGTAATAGCCCTGTATGAAAACGGGGGCCATCATATTGAGTATTCAAAAGTGGCAAAAGTATGGCTGGATAAGCTGGCTGCTGACAGTAATTTTTCTGTCGATTATATTCAAAGTACTGATAGAATTAATGATGCTTTATTGTCTAATTATCAATTATTTATCCAGTTGGACTACCCACCGTATGCCTGGAAAGAAAAAGCCGTAAAAGCGTTTGAAAAATATATTGATGAGGGTAAAGGAGGCTGGATAGGTTTTCACCACGCAACTCTGCTGGGCAAGTTTGATGGTTACCCGATGTGGAACTGGTTCTGGAATTTTATGGGGGGCATCCGCTACAAAAACTACATAGCTACATTTGCCAAAGGTACTGTCAATATCGAAGATCAAAGCCATCCGGTAATGCAAGGCGTTTCACCATCCTTCCTGATTCAGAAGGAAGAGTGGTACATTTATGACAAAGATCCAAGGCCTAATGTACATGTGCTGGCCTCGGTAGATGAATCAACCTATGAACCTAAAGACGGCATTACTATGGGTGACCATCCTGTAGTATGGATTAACCCCGGAAAAAAAGCCCGGAACGTTTACATCTTTATGGGACACTCGCCAGTGCTTTTTGATAGTAAGGATTATACAAGGCTTTTCAGTAATGCTATATTCTGGGCCGCTGGAAGATAAATATGAAGGTAGCCGGGATTGAATAAAAGCATTTTTAAAACAAGAGATGCCTTTGAGGGGCAACGCTTTGTTTGACGTTTGGCAGCAACTGAGAAGTAGTAAAATCGGGAAGCAGTTTTATCCGGATTGTTTAGTGACCTCCATCAAAAAATCATATAGATTGGTTTCGGTAGCTAATTGCAGCTTTTTGCGCACCCGATAACGGCTGATCTCCACGCCTTTCAGCGAAATATTAAGTAACTGCGCTATCTCCTTTGATGAAAGGTTTAACCGTAGGTAAGCACAGAGCTTCAAATCGGTTGAGCTTAAACCGGGAAATTTGGCTTTCATTGTGGTTAAAAAGTTATTATGCACCTGGTCAAAATACATGGAAAAGTTGTCCCAGTCATCGTCACTTTTCCCGGTATCGCTCAATAATTTAAATACGCTCCTGAATTGGTACGATGCATCAGGAATGTTAAGTTTTTTGATTAATACCATTAGTTCGTCCTTGATATTGAGCAATAGTTTACTGCGGTTAACCATTTGCATTGTTAGCGTGGCCAGTTCTTTGTTCTTGTAATTTAGTTCGGTTTCAAGCTTTTCGTTTTTTAAGGCAATGATCTCTTTATCATTTCTGTCAAGTTCAAGACTATGGAGGTAGCTTAGCCTTTTTTGTTCATCTGCGTGGCGTTGCTGATACAGTTTGAAACGTTTTTGCTGCGCCTTTATGCCGATATACACAGTGCAGGCAATGATCAGGAAATAAGCCAGGTAGGCCCAAATAGTTTGATACCATGCCGGCTCAACAATAAAACTATAACTGACGGGAGCAGATGCTGTGCCCAAATTATTACGGGCCTTTACCGAAAATGTGTATTGGCCATAAGGAAGGTTGGTGTAATCCTTCTCTGTTTTAACCGACCATTGCGACCAATCTTTATCAAAACCTATCAATTTATAGCTAAACTCCTGATTGCTTTTTTGTGCGAACAGGGTGGAGGTATATTCAAAATGAAAGGAATTCCAGTGGTTGGACAGCGAGGCAATAAGTTGCGTGTTTTGTGCTGATTCGATCCGGTTGTTTTTAACAAAATATCCTCCAAAAATAAGGCTGTCTTTTTCAGCTATAGCTTTTACTGTAGTAAGCAATACCTTGAGTTTGTTGTTGGAAGATACATACTGTCGGTAATTTAAATGGAATACGCCATTGTTTGAGCCGATAAAGATGTTCTCCATGTCGTGCGGATAAATATACTCTGCCCCCTTTACCGTTTGCCCGGCCAGTTCAGGGAAATAGATCACCTTATAAGATACGTTAGATGATCTTTTGCCAAAATCAATTACGCCAACCCGCTGGTTGCTGATAAACCAGATATTGCCTTGGCCATCTTCAGTAAGGAACTCGATTTTTGCTTTGCCAAATATAGGTTTGTAAAAAACGGACCGGGCAAAGTCACCCTCGGTGACATTATATTCATAAGCACCTTTTTCGGTGGCAGCTATTACTTTGTTTTTAATAAAATATACATGATTATTCAGCGCCGATGGTAAGCCGCTTTTTTCGGTATATTGCGTATACCCAACTATCTTTTTCCTGTCGGCGGATAGTTGTACTTTAAAAATACCCCTGTAAGGATGTGTTGCCCACACAAAGTTGCTCTTATCTACCGCGAGGTTCCCTAACGATTCATAAATACCATTTATTTTTCCTTCAAAGCTAAATCCGGCACCATTGTATTTTAAGAGTTGAAAGCCGGTGTAGGTCCCCGCTATCACATCCTGCGAAGCAGGGAAAGCTTTCATCATCCACGCCCCCGGACCCGGGGTTATCAGTTTAGCCTGGTCATCATCTACCTGTAAAACACCATCCTGATGGCCAGCCAATAAATGCCCGTTAATTTGCGTAAGACTTAAAACCTGTCCTTTAGTGCTTGGCACTTCTGTAAAAGTACCTGTGGTCGCGCTGATATCTTTTTGCTGCGCACCTATCGGTACAGCATATAAGCCGTTTGATGTTCCGATGAACAGTTTATTGTTGAAGATACTTACCGCATTGCTTTTTACCAGGTTTTCGCGATTGGGATAAATGTTTTTAACGGAAGTGTTATAATTGATAAAATCGAGCCCGTTTTCCAGTCCGAGCCATAAATTACGATCTCTGTCTAACAATATGCCATGCACATTATTGTTTTGTAACCCCTGATTGTTGGAAAACTGGTCTATCAGCTTGCCTTTACCATCAATAATAATCAGCCCTTTTGCTGATGTACCGATGGCGTATCTGTCGATGCCAATTTTTTGAATGAAGTTTATAAGATCAGTAAGCAGGATTCCATCAAGAGCCGTGTTTTTTTTAATCAGTGACGAGCCAGTCATGATAAAGAGGCCATTTTTGCGGGTGCTTACCAATAAGGTGTCTTTATTAAACTCAGTAATGCCGGTGACACTCAGCGCTGTTGTGGGTTGTTGAACGGAGGCTTGCCAGCGGGAATCTTTAAAAACAACCAGTCCAATGGCTTTATCATAAGCAAACAATTTACCGCCGGCCTCGCTTAGCAGCATCCAGCCCCCGGGTGCATCAAAGGTGTGCATGGTATTGTTCTTCAGCTGAAATATACACTCTATGGTCCTGAAGAGTACCTCATTATTATGGATAACAATATCCCAGATATCGGCGAACTGCCTTGCTTTTTTGGGCAAGAGTTGTTTAAGAGAATGGAATTTGAGGATGCCTGAATTGTTCGGAAAAAAGTAACCTACTTCATCCTGTCCGCCAACATAAATACGCCCCCAGGCATCAATAGCTACAGATTTTATGGCACTTTTGTTAGGAAGCGGATATGTTTTCCAATAACTCCCGTCGAATGTCAGCAGGCCTTCGTCATTGGCAAAATAAAGGATCCCATTCTTATCTTGTTTAATATTCCAAATCTCGCTCCCTGCATTATATTCATTATGTGTGTAGTTTTTAATAGCGGGTGTCCCAATGGTAGTTTGAGCCGAAGATGTGCATATCAATATGCGCAGAACAATAATAAATAGAATGTTTTTTTTCATTAACGATTTCCTGGCAAGGGTTTAAAACCCATTGATAATTAGTATTACCCGGCAAATGTGGGCCTAATTAAGAGCCGTAAATTAATCAACATTTTACATATAGTATGTAGTTCGCTAATATTGCTAAGCGAAAAAAACGCATATGTGGTAAACCTGCAATAGATTGCGTAGTGGTATTGTAGGGGCAGAGACTATTTATAAAACCAAAATAGCAATGCTCCATTGTGTAGCTGTCAAATATCTGCAGCGGCATTGAATAGCATGACCTAAGCTAAATGCATAATTGCATACAATGCTGCCCCTGATATTGCAATCCAAAGCGCTACTCCCTGCAGAAGCGGCTTCAACCCAACCGATGCTAATACCCTGCGTGAAAGGCCTGCACCTATTAAAAATAAGGTAAGCGTTAAACCAGCTTTTGCTATGTTGACTATAAACGGGCTTACCAACTTTATAACGGGCACATAAGTATTAGCTATCATAGCCAATATGAACAAGCCAATAAAATAAGGAATGCTTACTTTTTTCGATCGGTTCCTGAACAGAAAGGTAGATAGAAATGCCACCGGGATGATCCACAGAGCCCGGGCCAGTTTAACAGTAGTGGCTACTTCAAGCGCGTGAGCTCCGTATTTACTTGCTGCACCCACTACTGAGCTTGTATCATGTATGGCAATCGCGCACCATAAACCAAACTGCGTTTGTGATAAATTAAGATAATGACCTATCAGCGGGAAAACAAACAAGGCTATTGAGTTGAGGATGAATACGCAACCTAATGCTACAGAAATCTGCTTTTCTTCGGCTTTAATAACGGGCGAAATGGCTGCGATGGCACTCCCGCCGCAAATAGCGGTTCCTGATGAAATTAAAAATGATGTCTTTTTTTCGATGTTTAGCCATCTGCCCATTAGTGTACCAAAGAGTAAAGTTCCGGTTATGGAAGCGATGGTAAAAAGAATCCCTTCTTTGCCGGCTTGCAATGCGCTGTGTACATTCATGCCGAAACCTAAGCCTACTACTGACACCTGTAATAAAATATGGGTTGCCCTGTGATTAAGGTGCAGATAGGGATGACCGGAACATTGCGCTACTACCAAACCCAAAAACAATGCTACTGCCGGGCTCATAAAAGGCATCAGGCATAATATAATACAAACTGCGAATATAATTTTGCGGGCATTTTCATTGATATTCAATAGCAGACCGCCTGTGTTGTTTAATTGATGTGGGGTATTCATTTTCCTTTGTTTTGATGATGCAAAGGTGTATGAAATTACCGCCGGGTTCTTATCATAAAGAGCAATCTGTGATAACCAAAAGTTATGTAGATTTAATAGTTCAAGGTACCGAACACGCCGTTTCGGTAATCGGCAAGTGCTTGCTCAATTTCTGCGGGCGTATTCATTACAAAATTATCTTTAGCTGATATCGGTTCATCAATAGGCTCGGCAGAGAGGAATAATACCTGCGAATCTTCGGGTGACTTTACTGAGATCTCGTCATTATCTTTTTCAAACACAACGAGATTGTATTGGCTGATGGTTTCACTATTTACCTCAACGCTACCTTTTATAATATAAAGTAATGTCCAATAGCCAGGTATTGCTTTAAAGTTTGCCTCTTTACCTGCTGCAATTTTGCCAACAATTGAAATAACCGGGGTGAAGTTTTTGATAGGGCCGGTTTTGCCTTCATAATTTCCGCTGGCAAGGTTAAAACCGAGGCCTTCGCCAATGAGTACTTTGGGTAACTGGTTGGCACTGGCCGACTGGTAAAAAGGCTCATTCCACTTTTTAGTTTTGGGCGCATTGATCCAAAGTTGAATAAGTTCCTGAACGCCACCTTTCTGCAGTAATTCGGCAGTGGGGCCCTCGCTGTGCATAATACCTTTGCCTGCAAACATCCATTGTACATCGCCGGCTTTGATGATCTCATCATTACCCGCATTGTCTTTATGGTAACCTTCGCCCTGCAGCATAATAGTATAAGGGCTAAAGCCTCGATGCGGATGTGGATGGATCCGCAAGGTTTGACCGGGCGTTATTATCTCCGGCCCCATGTGATGCAATACAATGAACGGGTTTGCAAACCTAAAATCTTTATGGGGCAATGGTTGACGCACGGTTTCTTCGGCGGTAATTTTCTTTTCACGACCGGCAAGGATATGTGTAATGGCTTTTTTCATTGGGATGATGTTATCAGAATAAAAATAGCTTATTCAGTACAGAATAAAGCCGGTCAATAAGAAAATTACTGTGATTTTACTTGCTCAGTGTTAACCGTACCAAATACTGTTTAAACTCGTCCTCCAGTAACACCTCCATATCAAAGCCTGCTTCATTAACAATAGGCTCAAGTGTTTTCTCGTCAATATACAGCCAATGAAACCAGTCGGTTTTTTGATGGTTGTATTGATATTGGTAAAGCAGTTCTCCGTAATAGCCTTTCTCGGGCACGCCATCTTCGTATAAATAAGCAATATCCGATGAGTCAAACAGGATCTGCCCGCCAGGATTAAGCAGCAGTTTAATATGCTGTAAAAATACTTTCAGGTTTCCAAGTGTGCCAGTGAGGCCGATCCCATTCATGAGCAGGAGCAGGGTATCGTATTTTTGCTCATCGTAAGCAAAAATGTCACCTTTGACCACATTGTTTACGCCGCGCTCTTTCATTACTTCACATGCCAATGGTGATATATCCAGCGCAACGCAATCAAAACCGCGTTCCTGCAATACCAATGCATGGCTGCCCGCACCGGCACCGATGTCTAATACTGTTCCGCGGCATTCGTTCATAGCCAGCCATTCAATATCCGGCATGTCATCCTCATCCCTGAAGTAAACATCAATGGGCATTTCCTCTTTAGGGCCATATTGATTATTGATCCAAAGTTTATGGTTAGCTGATTTATGATAATAATCATGTATGGCCTGTCCCAGTATATCTTTCATGTGCCCAAAAGTATGAATTGAAAGTTTAATTTAGCGCCACATTAATCCCTTTGATCGACTATGTGGTTAAGTTATGGTTTGCTGGCACTTATTTTAGTAGCTGGTGTAACATACAGTATATCGGCCCGTAAGCTAACTATTATAGCAGCATTAACCGGTGCCGCTGTTGCCATCCTGGTATTTGCCGGTGCCGGCTTTACAGGTTTAGCCATGATGACCACCTTTTTTATCTTAGGCTCGGCGGCTACCTCATTGCAAAGCAAAGTTAAGCAGGATTTAAATGCGGCTGAAAAGGGCGGAAGGACAACCGGGCAGGTTTTGGCCAATGCAGGTACTGCTGCCTTATGCGGAATTTTGATCTTCGTTTTTCCGGCCCACACTCAAGTTTTACAATTGATGATTGCCGCCATCTTCGCTTCGGCAACAGCCGATACATTGTCATCGGAGTTAGGGACGGTTTACGGAAAACGTTTCTTCAATATTATAACCCTAAAGCCGGATTTACGCGGGTTTGATGGGGTAATCAGCTTAGAGGGTACTTTAATTGGAGTAATTGGCTCGGTTATCATTGCTGTTGTTTATGCCATAGGAATGGGTTGGACAACAAATCTCATCTGGATTATTGTTGCGGGTACACTTGGTAATCTAACTGATTCTGTTTTAGGTGCTGTATTGGAGAGAAAGGGGGCAATCAACAACAATACCGTTAATTTTTTAAATACCCTGATAGCCGCTTTGTTTATGCTGTTGTTGTACTTTGTTTTATAATTTAATCTGTAAATAAAAATGGTTCCTGTCCTTATATTGATAGCTGTTGCATTGGTGGTATTTGTTTTCCTTAATAAAACAAAAGTGGTAAATGAAACGCCTGCTAACACATTGAATTACAAAGCGATTTTAGAACAGTATATCCCTTATTATGAGCATCTCGATGCTGATCGAAAACTGTTATTTGAACAAAAAGTGGAGGGCTTTTTGGCAGATATTACTATAGAGGGCGTTGGCACAACTGTGAACGATAAGGATAGGATCATGATTGCCGCAAGTGCTGTAATCCCGATATTTGGCTTCACCGACTGGAAATACCGTAACCTCACCAATGTGATCCTTTACCCGGATACATTTGATAGCGAGTTTCAGTTTGAAGGCGAAAACAGGAGTATTTTAGGAATGGTAGGCTCAGGATATATGAACGGGCAAATGATCCTATCAAGAGCGGCGTTAACAAAAGGCTTCAGCAAGTCGGCAGGGAAGGAGAACACTGCTATTCATGAGTTTGTGCACCTGCTCGATAAATCGGACGGCGCCACGGATGGTGTGCCGGAAAACCTTCTCGCTCACGAATATGTAATGCCCTGGCTCAAAATGATACACCAGGAGATTCATAAAATTGAAGCTGGCCGTTCCGATATTAATCCCTACGCTATAACCAATGAAGCTGAGTTTTTAGCTGTTGTAGCCGAGTACTTTTTTCAAAAGCCGAACGAGTTGAAACATAAACATCCCGAACTTTATGATATGTTAAGCACCATCTTCTTGCAGGACCTGGCTGATAATGATGTTACCTGATCAAAAGCTAAGGCCAAGCTGCCCTAACGGCTCATGTTGAACAACCGTACTGCTGATATAGTAAACCGGAGTTTCTTCATGTCTTGACGCCACAATAATATTGATCCCATTGGCACAATTGGTAAACAAATCCTCTACCAGCTTGGGATCGTTGTTGTTTTTGGAAAGATGCGAAAGCAGCAAGTGGGTCATGTGCGGCGGGCGGTGCGTAGTGAATAAACCCAAAGCTTGTTTGTTTGATAAATGCCCTTTTCCCCCGCGGATGCGTTGTTTTAAATAATAAGGGTAACCGCCTTTATCCAGCATATCATCATCATAATTGGCTTCCAGAAAAGCAGCATGGCACTGGCTAAAGTAGCGGATGAGTTGGTCGCACACTATTCCCAGGTCAGTAAACACGCCTACCTTAACATCGCGGCAGCTTACAATAAAGCTATGCGGCTCAGATGCATCATGTATTTTGGGGAAGGATGTTACTTCGAGGTCACCAATAATAACTGTTTGAAATGCGCTAAGATGATGGACTTTAAAATGATCAACACCGCTAAGGTGCATCAGTGTGCCGGGGGTAATATACACCGGTAGCTGATATTTTTTAGCCAATACCGGTATGCCACGAATATGGTCAGAATGTTCATGCGATACAAAAATGGCTTTTACCTTTTGCATGGATAAGCCCAGCCGGGTCATGCGTTTTTCAGTCTCGCGGCATGAAATGCCCACATCAACCAATATAGCCTCCTGATCGTTCCCCACGTAATAGCAATTGCCATTACTTCCCGAATTTAATGATGTAATGAATAAAGACATTGAAATGCAAAGTAAACCATTTTGATGTTATTATTTTAATCCTAATGATTTTAGCAATCAGAAAATTAGCAATTTTTTTTGACGCTATAAAAACCTGCTTATATTTAGCCATGGATTCACCGCAAACTTTACCCGTACTTGATGCCGAAGAATTACGTGTGCTTGGTACTTTAATGGAAAAAGCCAAAACCACACCCGATTATTATCCTATGACTCTTAACGGATTGGTGGCCGCCTGTAACCAGAAAACATCGCGCAAACCTGTTGTTAATTATGATGATGATAGGGTTATCAATGCTCTAAATTCCTTGAAAAGGCGCGGTTTGATCTCTACCGCTACCGGTGGTTCTATTCGTAATATTAAATACAAACACAATTTCGCCATAGTTTTCCCGGTAATACCTTCGGAAGTAGCGCTGATTTGCCTTTTGATCCTTCGTGGGCCTCAAACGCCAGGTGAATTGAATACCAACAGCGGTCGCATGTACGAATTTGATTCGATAGAAGATGTGCAGGAGATCCTGGATAAACTTGCTGGCGGCGAGACGCCTTACATTGTACAGCTACCCAAACGCCCCGGCCAAAAGGAAGTTAGATACGCGCATCTATTAGGCGGAACGCCCGAAATTAATGATGATGATTTTGCAGATGAGCCAAGTGGTCGCCCATCTTCATCAGCAATGGAGACTCGTTTAACCAAAGCCGAACAGGAAATTGCCGAATTGAAAGAAACCGTGGGCAGGTTGATGAGGGAATTGGGAGTGGAGTAAAAATTATGGTCATGTTGAACTTGTTTCAACCCCTCATTTGCTAAGCCGTCTGCTAATCTGGGCGTATACCTGTCCTGTGGGGTGCTGAAATAAATTCAGCATGCGGTGCAGTTTTTTCATGGCTATAGTTCTTTTAAAAATACTTCCATTACATCCCGCAAAGCCCTCTCCGTTTGCTCATCTGTAATATTTCCATTAGCATCTATTTTACTCCTGATAAAAGGAATAAGCAAAGTTGCTCCTTCTGTTACTTTTGCCGAAAGCGCACCAAGTGTCAGGAGCAATGCCTCATGCGCATGACTGCCAACTGATGACGCGGTAACTAAAGCTACTGGTTTATCAACCAACGAACCGCTCGAAACCATCCAATCCAACATGTTTTTAAGCTGACCGGGAACTCCAAATGCATACTCAGGTGTACAAATGATAATGCTTGATGCATTTTTAATTAATTCTCGCAATTCTGCAACTGCTTCTGGTGGGTGTTCATGATTCAATCCCGGATCAAATGGCGGGATATCTGCCAATCTTTTGTAAACTGAATAACGGACATCAGCCGGAGTTAATCCACCTAAAAATTTCAAAATATTATGATTGGACGAGCCCGATCTTAAGCTGCCGGAAATAGCAAGAATGTTGCTTTTGTAAGTCATGGGAAAGATATTATCTAACCAAACTTACGAAGTTTCCAAAACTTCGTAAGTTTTTCAAAAGTCTTAAAGATGCAAATCAAAAACTCCCCCCTTAGGAGAGCCGGGGAGCGATCTATACGAAAGATAATATAAATGCCGATCCTTTGCCTTCAGTTGATTGTACCTGGATATTGCCTTTGTGCAATAACATGATCTGTTTACAAAGGCTTAAGCCAATACCACTGCCGGTTTTTCGGGTACTGAAGAAAGGAATGAAAATCTTATCCAGTAGTTCGGGTGGCATGCCTAATCCATTGTCTATAACTTTTACAAAGGTTTTTCCACCCTGAATCTCCGCTGTAAGCGTGATGCGCGGTGTTTCGCGGTCTTTTACAGCTTCAATAGCGTTAACCAGCAAATTGATCATGACCTGTTCAATGAGGTTAATATCGGCTTCAATGGCAAGTGTCGGATCACGTAGAATGATCTCCAGTTCTATCTTCTTTTTCTCCAGTGTAGGCGTCATCAAGCTGTTGAGGTTTTCAAAGATATTACGCACCATGATCTTGTTCAGATCAAGTTTGGTGATCTTATTGAGGCTGCGGTAGCTTTCGGTAAACTTAAGCAGGCCTTCGCTGCGGCGCTTGATGGTATCGATACCAAGCTCAATGTCTTCCAAATCACTATGAGGTAGGCTTTCGGCAATATCAGGGCTTTGCAGGCGGTTCTTGAGCGTATCCGCGAGGGAAGAAATAGGAGCTACGGAGTTCATGATCTCATGCGTCATTACATTAAGCAATTTCGACCACGCTTTCGACTCCGTTTCATCCAAAGCTTCGTTTACGTTTTGAAAAGCAATGAGTTTGTATAGTTTATCATCGCTGCGCATCAGGCTGGCGTTCACCAGTATTTTAACCTGTTGTTGGTTACGGGTTACCGTGATGATCTTACTATCGCCCGGCTTAAGTTTAATCAGTTCGGCATACAATGATGGCTCACGCTTTTCAAGTGAGTGTACAGTCTTAAGATAAGGTACGCCTATAATGGTTTTAAAAGCTTCATTAATCCAGCCGGTTTCGCCGGTTTCCTCTTCGTAAGATAAAATGCCGGTATCAACCAGTTCAAGGATCTTTTGCAGGTAGTGATATTGTGTTTCGCGTTCGCGGCTTATCAGTTTAAATGTGGTATTGATATCGTTAAAGCCTTTACGCAGGGGCTTAAGCTCATTGGGTGCCTTGCGTACATCAAAATGGCGGGAAAAATCACGGTAATGGATCGACTCTACAAATTGATTTACTTCGTCCTGTGCCTTTTTCTGAAAACGGATCATATCCACCACCGAGTAAGCAACCAATGGCAACAAGATCACGAGATACAACAGCTGATTAAGGCTTACTATAACAAAAGCTGTGACGGTAAGTACAATCAGCAATAAAAATACACGCAGCAAAAGCCGCCACTCATAACGGTTAAATATCATATTTGCTTAGTCTTCGGTATAAGGCGGTGCGGGTGAGGCCAAGTTCTTTGGCGGCGCGGGTAATGTTACCATTGTGCTTTTCAATAACCCGTAATATAGCGTTCTTTTCAAGGGCGCTTAACGGAATATTGTCGGCATCAATCACGCTTTCTGTCGATGTTTCCAGTATTGAAAAGATCAGGTCGTCGGGCCTTAAGGTGTTATCATCAGCCATGATCACTGCGCGTTCAATAGTATATTGTAATTCACGCACATTTCCCGGAAAATTGTATGATTTAAGCTTGTTAATAGCTGCCGTATCAAAGTCCATTGATGGCTTAAGATATTTACTTGAGTACAATTTCGCGAAATGGCGGGCCAATATTACAATATCCTCATTACGGCGGCGCAGTGGTGGCATATTGATCTCGACAGTATTGATACGATAAATTAAATCCTTGCGGAACTTGTTTTCGTTGGCCAGTTCACTCAAAGGTACGTTTGTAGCGCAGATGAGCCTGATATCCACATCAACTGGTTTGTTAGTGCCCAAACGGGTTACCTGGCGGTTTTGTAAAATGGTAAGCAGCTTGGCTTGCTGCTGCAGACTGATGTTGCCTATCTCATCCAAAAATAAAGTACCGCCCTGGGCCTCTTCAAAACGCCCTATGCGGTCCTCTCGGGCATCGGTAAAGGCCCCTTTTTTGTGGCCGAAGAGCTCACTTTCAAACAGAGTATCTGTTAATGCGCCGACATCTACTTTAATAAAAGGTTTATCAGCGCGGAGCGAGCGTTCGTGGATGGCCTTTGCCATAAGATCTTTACCAGTACCGTTCTCTCCAAGGATCAGGATATTGGCATCGGTAGGGGCTATCTTATTCACCTTATAAAAAATATCTTGCATCACGTCCGATTCACCAAGGATAGAAGTATCGCCGGCAGTACTTTTTACCGGGGTTTTGGTGGTTTTTGTTCCACCTTCTTTTTTATCCAAAAGATCTTTTATCGTGTTTATGAGCTTTTCGTTGTGCCATGGCTTTACCACAAAGTCATTTGCCCCTTCCTTAAGCGAACGGACTGCAAGATCAATATCACCATAAGCCGTTATCATAATAATACAAACATCAGGCTTCCATTCTTTTACCTTGCGCAGCCAGTAAAGCCCCTCATTGCCCGTGTTAATAGCGCTGTTGAAGTTCATGTCAAGCAAAATCAGATCAACCTCGTTACGTTGCAGCAGCCAGTTCAGGTTTTCGGGGTTCTTTTCGGTGATGACTTCACGGGCTTCGGGTTTTAGCAAGAGTTTAACCGCGGTAAGTACGTCCGGATCGTCATCAACAATTAAAACGTTGGCTTTTTTAAGTATCATTTATTTTTAGTTAATAGTTCATAGATAATTGTTCATGGTCTTTAAAATGATGACACATGATTATTCAAGTTCAAAATAAAAATAGCATCTTATTTTATTGAGGATGTCAATTTAATAAAAGTTATAAATTTAAATTAAATTGTATCTCTTTATCGAAGCTACCTAAATAAACTTTTAGCATTGTCGCCATGAACTATACGCTAAAACCATTTAACTATGAACAATAAAATAAAGACTCGCTAATGATACCACATGTTACAATTTTTGTGCTAAATGCCCGCATTTTATGCAATAGATCACATAAATGCTTCACAATGAAGTGCTAACCTGTATTTGCATATAACAGGCCATTAATACGTGAAAAAACACTGTATCAATACCGTACACCTGATGTAACATAAGCGTACGCTCAAATATGGTGTTTTGTGTTTAAGTTATTGAAAAACAGTATCTTAATTTGTGGCATATCTTTTTGTTATAACATTCAAAATATTATAGAAATACAGTGGACAGAAAAATTGAGAAAAAGACCTGGAACAGCAAAAAGATACTTACCATTGCAGGTATTACAGGCATTATTTTACTAATAGGCGGCAGTATTTATCTTACATCGGGTAAAAGCAAGCTTGATGTTGATACTGAACGCTTAACTATAAGTACTATTACTAAAGGTCCTTTCCAGGAGTTTATACCGGTTAACGGCGTGGTTATGCCGCTAACTACCATATTTCTTGATGCATCTGAAGGCGGTGTTGTTGAAGAAAAATACGTTGAAGACGGAGCTAACCTTAAAAAAGGCGACCGGATTCTGAGAATGTCTAATACCGATCTTGAGCTTACTTTAGCTAACCAGGAAACCGCGGTTTATGCCGAGCAAACCCAAATGCAGATCTCCCATAACAATGCACAGCAAAACACTATCAGCAAGCTAAATACTATGGCCGATGTGGAGAACGCATATAAAGAGGCTGAAAGGATTTATAAGTTAGACAAACATTTATATGATCAGAAAGCCATTGGCCTGCAGGAATATCAATCAGCCAAAAATACCTACGATTACCAGGTGAACCGTTACAAACTGGCTAAACAGATTCTTAGGCAGGATACAGCGCTGGTTAAGCAACAGGCTTCGCAATCACAGGAACAATACGCCCACATGAAAACTACGCTTGAACTGATGCGAAAAAAAGTGGCCGGTTTAGTATTGGTGGCGCCTACCGATGGCCAGTTAACCTCAATGGATGCCGAAGTAGGTCAGAGCAAAAATAAGGGCGAGCATTTGGGGCAGATAGACGTACAATCGGGCTTTAAAGTTAGGGTTGATATTGATGAGCACTATCTGTCGCGTATTTACACAGGCCTGAAAGGCGATTTTCAGTTTGCCGATCAAACCTATAATCTGGTTATAAAAAAGGTATATACCCAGGTTAAAACAACAGGTAGTTTCCAGGTGGATATGCAATTTGTTGGTAAAGTGCCTACAGGGATCCGTAAAGGGCAAACACTACAGGTGAGATTGGCGCTGAGCGATCAGATGCAGGCGGTATTGGTACCTAAAGGCGGTTTCTTCCAGCAAACAGGCGGCAATTGGATCTTTAAGGTAAGTGAAGATGGTTCAAAAGCATACAGGGTAAACATCCAGCTTGGGCGCCAGAGCCCCGATTATTTCGTGGTAACAGAAGGCTTAAATCCGGGCGATAAAGTTATTACCTCAAGTTATGAAACCTATGGTGATATTCAGGAGCTTGTGCTAAAAAAATAACGTAACCAGGCTGCAACGCCTGGCACTGTTTAAGCGTCATTATAATATATAACAGAGATAATTAATAAATTTAAATAAACAAAAAATCAAATCATATCGCCATAAAGGCGGGATGAACAACGGAGGCACCAATGATAAAAATTTCTAATCTTGAGAAATTCTACCGTACCGAAGAGGTAGAGACCATCGCATTAAACAAGCTGTCGATGGAAGTGGCTACAGGCGAGTTTGTGGCCATCATGGGCCCATCGGGCTGTGGTAAATCAACTCTGCTTAATATTTTAGGCATGCTTGATGATCCGGATGCGGGCAGTTATGTTTTCAACGAAATTGAAGTGGCACATTTTAATGAGCGTAAACGCGCCGATCTGCGTAAACACAACATCGGTTTCGTGTTCCAGAGCTTTAACCTTATTGATGAGCTTACTGTATTTGAAAACGTTGAATTGCCGTTGATTTACACAGGTGTGGCTGCTTCAGAGCGTGTAAAAAGGGTGGAAGAGGTGTTAGATAAAATGCAGATCATGCATCGCCGCAACCATTATCCGCAGCAGTTATCAGGTGGTCAGCAACAGCGTGTGGCCATTGCCCGTGCGGTTGTTAACAAGCCAAAACTGATCCTTGCGGATGAGCCCACCGGTAACCTCGACAGCAGCAACGGTAATGATGTGATGGAACTGCTTACCGATTTAAACGAACAGGGGACTACCATTATCATGGTTACCCACTCTGAACATGATGCCCGTTACAGCCACCGCATTATACGCCTGTTAGACGGACAAACCGTTATGGAAAATATTATGGTGTAATTTGTTTAGTTAATAGTTGATGGTTCATAGTTGATGGTAAGAAAGGACTTTTGACTTAAAACCAACGACTCCGGACTTAGACCGCCGCCCCCGAAATCAGTTTATAATAAGTTAATAATTGCCTCTGCTGCTCTTCTCCCGCATTTGCGGAGAAGGGCATTTGGAGTTTTTTATTTTTAAAAACCTACTCCTATGTTTAAAAATTACCTGAAAACTGCATGGCGAAACTTGATTAATACTAAGTTTTACAGCGCTTTGAATATTGTTGGCCTTACCATTGGCCTGTCTGTTGGTATGCTTATTTTAATTTGGGTGCAGGACGAGCTGACTTATGATCGCTTTCATACTAACGCCGATAATATTTACCAGGTAAATGCTTCTATTGGTGTGGGTGCCGGTAAGCAGGTTTGGGGAAACGTTTCCGGGCCCGTGGCTTTTTTTGCCTTAAAAGAAGTGCCGGGGGTTGTAAACGCGGTAAGACTTATCACTGTACAAGATTATTCAGTTTTTAGATATAAAGATAAACTGCTGAAAGAAGATTATGGCAAACTGTTGTTTGTTGATGATGCTTTTTTTAAATTGTTTGATTTCAAATTATTAAAGGGAAGCGCCGATAAACCATTCCCTAATGATAAGACCGTTATCATAACGAAAAGCGTTGCTAACCGGTACTTCGGTAACGAAGATCCTATCGGCAAAACTATATTAGGCGATAGTAAAGAACCTTACACAGTATCTGGTATACTGGCCGATTTTCCTGCAAATTCGAGTATTAAAGGAGATATGTTTTTTTCCATCGAGGTAAGAAAAAAGCAATATACCAGAAACCGTTTCTGGAAATCAATGGATGAGGATTGGGGGAATTATTATACCACCACCTTTTTACAGATTACACCCGGTGCTTCGGTTAAAGTTATTGGCGACAAGCTAACCGAGATCCATATGAAAAACCAGGCTGGTATAAAACCTACCGACGGTGTGTTTCAGCTTCAGTCGTTAAAAGATATTCATCTATATTATCCCGATGGCACTTCTGCCGGGATCCAAGTGGTAAAGATATTCTCGTTTGTTGCGGTGCTGATCTTGATCATAGCCTGCATCAATTATATCAACCTTTCAACCGCACGCTCAATACTGCGTTCAAAAGAGGTTAGTGTACGCAAAATTATAGGTGCCGAAAGGAGCCAGCTTTTTATGCAGTTTATTATTGAAACTATACTTTGTTTTATAGTAGCCCTGACATTGGCCTTAATGCTCATTTATGCTATCATGCCTGTATACAACAGTATTTCGGGTAAACAAATGCACTTCGACCTGTTTAACATTAAGGTATGGCAGGTTATCGCTGTAACTATTACAGCAACGCTTGTTGCGTCAAGTATATATCCGGCTTTGTTGCTGTCATCTTTCAAGCCTATCAACGCGCTGAAAGGAAAAATATCCGGTGCGGGAAACGCAACATTTAGAAAAGTGCTGGTAGTATGCCAGTTTGCTTTTTCAATAGGTTTAATAATAGGCACGCTGGTTATAAATCGACAGTTAGAGTATATCCGTTCTATACAATTGGGGTACGATAAGGAATATGTTTTCGCCCTGCCTATGCGCGCAATGCAAGATCATTATGAAGCGATAAAGACCAATCTGCTCAGCCACACCGAAATATTGAGCGTTGCCACCGGCAGTAGTAGCATCATCAGCAGCGGATCAAGTACCACAGATGCTGACTGGGACGGCAAACTTACCAATGAAAGTATGTTGATCCATCCGTTTGAGATGGATAAGGACTATATAAAACTGTTTAAATTAAAGTTTGTTAGTGGTGTCGGCTTTACAAGTGCAAAGTCAGATTCGGCGCATTACATACTTAACGAAACCGCCGTTAAGTTAACTGGTATTAAAAATCCGATAGGTAAGCGTTTTAAACTTCATGATCTTAACGGAACCATCATAGGGGTGGTTAAAGATTTTCACTTTGCCTCGCTAAAGCAAGCCATTGAGCCGGCCATATTTACCTATAGCCCAAGCTCGTGGCAAATGTATATAAAAACTACAGGTAAAGAAGCGCCCGCAGCTATTAAACTTGTTGAGAAATACTGGAAGCAGTATAATTCGGATTTTCCGTATGAATATACTTTCCTCGATGACGCTTATAATGATATGTACAAAACTGAGCAGCATACCGCAACCTTGTTTAACATATTTGCCGGAATAGCCGTATTTATTTCATGCCTTGGTTTATTTGGACTTGCCACCTACACTGCACAAATTAAAATTAAGGAAATAGGCATCCGTAAAGTATTAGGTGCCAGTATTACCAATATTACCGCCATGTTATCGCGCGATTTCCTGGTGCTGGTATTACTCGCCATTGTAATAGCATCGCCTATAGCATGGTATGCCATGAATAAATGGTTGATGGATTACGCTTACCGCGCCGAAATTCACTGGTGGCTTATAGCTGTTGCCGGTGGAGTAGCCATTATAGTTGCCTTTGTCACCATAGGTTTCCAGGCTGTGAAAGCAGCTTTGGCTAACCCGGTTAAGAGTTTACGTTCTGAATAACTTTATAGTCATTGGGTCATTTGCTCCGCGTCATTAAGTCATTTTTAATGATTGCTAATGAGTAATCAAACATTAATAAAAATGACATAATGACCCAATGAAATAATGATTAATAAAGGAGGGGTTCATGTTAAAGAGTTATGTAGTTATCGCTTTCAGGAATATTCAACGTAACCTAAGTTACACCTTCCTGAATATTTTCGGGCTTACGCTTGGTGTAGCAGCTTGCCTTATTATTTTTCTGATTGTAAGGAACGAGCTTGGGTACGACAGTTTTAACAGTAAAGCCGATCGCACTTACCGCGTAACCCTGCACGCGCTTGATTTTAACTCCAACGTATCGCTGGCTATTACACCGGCCATGCGTATTGATTTCCCTGAATTGGAACAAACTACACAGGTTTTTTACGAGGGGGATGCTATGATCAAAATAGGCGAGAATCGTTATAACGAACACAATGTAACTTTTGGTGATGAGCAGATCAGCAAAGTTTTTGATTACCAATGGATTGCCGGCGATCCTAATACGGCTCTTAAAGAACCCAACAGTGTTATACTTACCGAGAGCATAGCTAAAAAATACTTTGGAAAAGCCGATGCCATGGGGAAACTGATCAATTTCGAAAATGAGTTGAATGTAAAAGTAACCGGCATTATCAAAGATTTACCCTCAAATACAAGTCTGCCGTTTTCATTCCTTATCTCGTTAAACAGCATCGAAAATAAGTTAAAGGGGATGATGGGCAATTTTTGGGCTATTCCCGGGGGGAGTTACGCATACATTGTTTTGCCCAAAGGTTACTCTGTTCAACAATTAAACAGCAAAATGCCCGCATTTATTAAAAAAAACTGGGGCGCTGATATAGCAAAGGTGGCTGTTTTACCTTTTCAACCTTTAAAGGATATTCACTTTGATCAGCGTTACATCAATAACATCATTACGCCAACCTCAAAAGATACCTACTACGCCTTAATTGGCGTGGCCTTGCTTATCATCATTACGGCGTGTATCAACTTTATTAATCTGGCTACAGCGCAGGCCATCAAGCGCGCAAAAGAAGTTGGGATGCGCAAGGTGCTGGGTGCGAGCCGCCCGCAGCTTATTAAGCAGTTTTTGGGAGAAACAACGGTTTTGGTTTTGTTTTCTGTGTTGTTGGGTGTTGCGCTATGCGCTTTGTTTCTGTCAAAAGCGGGGGAGTGGATGTCCATCAGCGTTGATGCTTCACAACTGACACAGCCTACGGTAATAGGTTGGATAGCAGCAATTACTTTGGCGGTGATCATGCTGGCCGGTTTGTATCCGTCATTTGTACAGTCGGCTTTTCAGCCGGTTGATAGTTTTAAGAATAAAAATGCGGGTAGCAGCGGGAAACTTACTTTACGGAAGGGGTTAGTGATAGGGCAATTTGCCATATCGCAGATCATGATCATAGGTACGCTGATAGTAGCCCGGCAGATGGACTTTTTTAAAAACCAGGACCTTGGTTTTGATAAAGAAGCCGTAATATCTGTAGGCCTGCCTGATATGAAAAAACGCGACGTGTTTAACCAGCAACTGGCCGGTTATCCCGGTATAAAAGATGTTAGTTTTTCATCCGGAGCCCCCGCTTTTAATAGCAACTTTACCAGCTTTTCATCTGTGGAACTGGGCTTTCCAAAAGATGATGTTACCGAATACAAAGCGGTAGACGAAAAGTTTACCGATATGTTCAGGCTGCAAATGCTGGCAGGCCAAAAGATCTGGAAAAAGAATGAAAAAGATACCGTTAGTAAGGTGGTCATCAACGAAACGATGATGCAAAAACTGGGTATCCAAAATCCACAGCTGGTTTTAAATAAACACATAACGCTAAATGGCGCTCAAAAGACAACCATTGTTGGCGTGGTGAAGGATTTTCAAAGCGAATCGAAGCATAAAAAACGCCGCTCATGCGTACTGGAATATAATCCCAACCGGTTTTTTATGGCAAGCATAAAAATGCAGCCTGCCAACATGAGCGAAACTATTAACTATATCAATAAAAAATGGTCGGCTCTTTATCCTGAGAATGTCTTCCAGTTTCAGTTTGTTGACGAGCATATCGCTAATTTTTACAAGCAGGAGGAAAAGGTATATATCGCTTTTCAACTTTTTTCTTACATCGCCATATTTATAGGTTGTTTAGGTTTATACGGATTGATAGCTTTTGCCGCGTCACAACGTACTAAAGAGGTTGGCATTCGTAAAGTGCTGGGCGCGCCTATAGCAAGTATAGTGACTTTATTTACCAAAGAATTTATTTACTTGATAGCCATAGCTTTTGTATTGGCAGCCCCGCTGGGCTATTATGTAATGCACAACTGGCTGCAAAATTTTGCCTATCATATTAACATAGGGCCGGGGATATTTATAGTTGCGATTGTGTCGTCGTTTATTATAGCAGCCCTAACGATATCGTATCAGGCTATAAAGGCAGCCATGATAAACCCGATCAGGAGTTTGAGGGACGAGTGATGAAGAATTATTGTATCATTTACTTCGCGCCAATAAGTCATTACACATAGTCTGCAATTACTAAAATTATTGAACAACAGGTAATTACATAATGACACGAAAGCAAAAATGACCTAATATACCTAACAAGCGAAATAAACCATGATAAGAAACTACATTAAAATTGCGTGCAGGAGCCTTTGGCGGAACAAAGTTTTTTCGATAATCAACATTATCGGTTTGTCTATCGGGTTAACCGCCTGTTTTCTTATCTACATCAATATAAAATTTGAGCTAAGTTATGACACGTATAATAAAAAATTTGACCAGATCTATCGCGTTGCAGTTGACATAAGGCATGCTAACGCGCCTGTTATTATAACACCGGCCGCGTTTGAACAGATTGGACCGTCGTTGCAACAAGACTACTCACAGGTTAAAGAAAATACACGCATAGCGGGAGCAAGGTTTTTGGTGCAATATGGGGCGGTAAAATATCAGGAAGACAATGTCATATTTGCTGATCCGTCACTGTTTTCGGTGTTCACATTACCTGTTATAAAAGGCGATGTAAAGAAAGGATTTGAGGCACCCTTTACAGTTGTGATTACACAAGCTATGGCAAAAAAATATTTTGGCAACGTTGACCCGGTTGGGAAGACATTAACGCTTGATAGCAAGCATCCTGCGATTGTAACGGCGGTAATAAAAGACGCACCGGCTAACTCGCATTTTAAGTTTGATATGGCTGTTTCTTATGCTACTTCTTTAAAGGCATATCCAAGAGGGCCAGCAAACTGGGCGCAGATCCGGGGTTTTACATATATCGTATTGCCTAAAGGATATGACTTTAAAGATTTTGAAAGGCAGTTGCCGGCTTTTGCAAACAAGCATTACACAGAGGCTGACAGGAAAGAAGGTGCAAATTACGATTATCACCTGGTGCCTTTAAAAGATGTGTACCTGGACGCGTTGAGAGGTGGCCCTGAGCGGGGAGACCTGCATAATATCCGTATTTTTTCGGCTATCGCCTTGTTCATTCTGCTTATAGCTTGTATAAACTTCATTAATTTAACTACCGCGCAGGCTACCGAACGCGCAAAGGAAGTCGGTATCCGAACGGTTATTGGAGCTGCGAGAAAACAATTGATCACGCAGTTTTTGAGCGAATCAGTTATTATATGCCTGATCGCTTTTTTATTGGCCATTTTGCTAAGCAGCTCATTGCTGCCGCTTTATAACCAGGTATCGGGCAAGGTAACTAATACAACTATTTTCACAAACGCGTATGTGTTTCATCTTTTTATATTATCCTGCTTTATAGGAGTTGTTGCAGGTTTGTATCCTGCTTTTGTGTTATCGGGGTATAAGCCTGCCGCTATCTTAAAGGGCAGGTTCAGCAAATCGGGTAAAGGCGTTTTGTTACGCCGTTCACTTGTGGTTATGCAGTTCGCGATATCCATTGTGTTAATAGTGGGCACCATTGTGGTTTATAGCCAGTTAAATTACATGCGCAGTCAGCCGCTCGGCTTTCAGAAAGATCAAATGCTCACTATCGACTTTTTTTCTGACACGGCCGTGCAGCGGCGGCTTCCGGTGATTAAACAAGAGTTGAAAAAAATATCGAATGTTATTTCGGCCGCGGCTTCCAGAAGCTTGCCTGGTTTTGGCAATGGCAACAGCGAGTCGGAAATAGAGAATAAAGCAGGTAACCTGCAGCAAATGCTTATTGATGCGTATTACGTTGATCAGGACTTTATACCTCAGTTTGAAATGAAACTGGCTGCAGGCAGAATGTTCTCGAAAACCTTTGGCACCGATACTTCCACGGCTTTTTTAATTAATGAAGCAGCGGCCAAAAGCCTTGGGTATACAACACCTGCCGGGGCGGTTGGCCGTAAACTGAAACAATGGGGGCGCAGCGGTAAAATTATAGGCGTTTTGAAAGATTTTCATTTTCAATCGTTACAGGAAGCTGTGAAGCCCCTAAGTATCAGTAATGATCCGGATTTTAACAGAGTACTCACAGTTAAAGTAGGGTCGACAAATATTTCTGCAACTATTGCCGCCATTCAACAGAAGTGGAAATCCCTTGTGCCGGAACGTCCTTTCAATTATAGATTTGTTGATGAAGCTTTCAATGCGCAATATTCTGCACAGGTGAATTTTGGTAACCTGTTCATGTATTTTGCTGTGCTGGCAATACTCATTTCATGCATGGGACTGTTTGGATTAGCATCATACAGCACAATACAACGTACCCGCGAAATAGGCATTCGTAAAGTATTCGGGGCTTCGGTAACTGGTATAATAAATATGTTATCTGCAGAATTTTTGAAGCTGGTTATACTGTCGTCGTTAATTGCATTTCCATTAGCATGGTTTGCCATGAACAAATGGCTTCAGGATTTTGCTTACCGTATAACAATAGGCTGGTGGGTTTTTGCATTAGCCGGAATGGCAGCGCTTGTAATAGCTTTTATCACTGTAAGTTTTCAGGCCGTTAAAGCGGCGCTGGCTAATCCGGTAAAAAGTTTGAGAGCGGAGTGATTTTAAGAGATGAAAGTTAAAAGACGAAAGTCAAAAGGAAGGACAGATTAATTAAAGTCTTAATTTAAAATCTTTCATCTTTTACCTTTCGCCTTTAACCTTAAAACAAACGTTCACATCCGCACTGTAAGTGTTTCATTACCGAACGGTTTATTTTGACTGTTTTTTATTAAGGTATTGATATTTAATTGGTTGTATAATTGGTACGCGTTTTAATATTTTAGTAGTATAAACCATTTGCCATGTTACGCAATTACATTAAAATAGCCTGGAGAAACCTCATTAAGCACAAGATTTTTTCGTTTATCAATATATTTGGTTTAGCTACAGGTATAGCAGCTTTCTGGCTCATTAGCCTTTACGTGGTTGATGAATGGAGCTATGATCGTTACAACATTAAAGCCCACTGTATTTTTCGTGTTGTTCAGCACGGTACATGGAACGGTGGTAAATTCAATCTCGCGGTTACCTCGCCTCCATATGCTCCCGCTTTAAAAAATGATTATGCCGAAGTGGAAGATGCTATCCGCATTGATGCTGAAGGCGGCGGCAAGATCACTTATGGCGGAAAACAGATTAACGAGGGAGCCATGATGTTTACAGATAAAGGCTTCTTTAACCTTTTTACCCATCACTTTTTATCCGGCGATCCCAATACCGCTTTGACCAGGCCGCAAAGCATTATACTAACTAAAACCCTTGCCGAAAAACTATTTGGCAACACCGCGGATGCCCTGGATAAAACAATACTCATCGAAAATAACCCAAGTACAGTTACTGGTGTAATTGATGATATACCTGCAAATTCGCATTTTACTTTCAGCGCCCTTCGCTCATTGCCTGATGGATATACTGATGGCTGGGCTAATTCGCATATCTACACTTATGTGTTGCTGAAAAACCATGATGATTTTAAAAAAATTCAGGCTGGTTCTGATACATTCTTTAATAAGTATTTAAAAGGAGCGCTTGGAGCTATGCAGTTCCGTATGGAACTGCAGCCGCTTACATCAATTCACCTTAACTCTAATCTTGATTACGAGCTGGGCAGCAACGGCAACATAACCTATGTATATGTATTTGGCATTGTAGCACTACTGATACTGGCTATCGCAGTTATTAATTATGTAAATCTTACAACAGCACGTTCATCCATAAGGATCAGGGAGATAGGTGTGCGCAAGGTAATTGGCTCCAGCAAAAAACAGCTGATCATAATGTTTTTTGCCGAATCAGTTTTATTCACTGTTATCGCTGCCCTGATAGCATCAGTGATGGTGCAATTTTTATTGCCTTATTTTAACCTTCTCTCCGGTAAAAGCCTTGTACTTATGCAGTTTGGATTTAGCAAAACGCTTATCCTATTCAGTCTGTTTGCGTTTGTCACCGGTATTTTAAGCGGTTTATATCCCGCATTGTTCTTATCGGACTTCCGCACTATTGCTGCTATGAAAGGACAAATGGGCAGTCAGGCTGCTACCATTATGTTCAGGAAATCATTGGTAGTATTTCAGTTTGTTATTACCATTGTTATGATAGCCGGATCATGCATCATTTACAAACAACTGCATTATGTGATGAACAGGGACCTCGGCTTTAATAAAGCCCAAACGCTTACATTTCATATCAGCGATAAATCGGCACGAACAAAAATAGCCGCAATCAAAAGTCAATTGTTGCAAAATCCGGCTGTCGAGGCTGTAGGTATTGCCGGCAATCCAATTGGCAACAACGACATCGGCTCGGGCAATTTTAATATCGGCGCTGATGGAAAAGTCAATTCTGATTCAAAAGTAGTAGAGAATCTCATTATCGATGAAGATTTTATCCCAACACTGCAGGTAAAGCTGGTTAAGGGGCGCAATTTTTCCTCTGAGATGGGTACCGACCGGCTTGAATCCATTATTGTAAACCAAACGCTGGTTAACGATATGGGCTGGAAGGACGCCATCGGCCGCTCTGTAAGGGTTGGGGTAGACGACAAGGGCAATGTGATCAGCCGAAAAATAATTGGTGTGGTTAAGGATTTTAACACCTATTCTTTACAGCACAAAATTGCTCCTATGATGTTGTATCTGCCGTTTACGGCCAACGATGAGGATAATATGTATATCCGCATAGGCAAAAATAATATCCCGGCCACGCTCGATTATATCAGCGAAGTTTACAGCCGTTTTGATATTGAAAACAAAGTTGAGTTCCATTTCCTCGATCAAAATTTTGCCAAACAATACCAGTCTGAACAAAAACAGGGCAACATCCTGCTCATATTTACCATATTGGCTATTAGCATTGCCTGCCTGGGCTTGTTTGGGCTGGTGACCTTTACCGCAGAGCAAAGGGTAAAGGAAATTGGTATCCGGAAAGTTTTGGGTGCAAGTGTAACCTCTATAGTTACCCTGTTGTCAAAAGATTTAATGAAGCTGGTGCTGATTGCCTCATTAATTGCGTCGCCGCTGGCCTGGTATGGTATGAGTAAATGGTTGCAAAGTTTTGCATATCGCGTTGATATCAACTGGTGGATTTTCGCTATAGCCGGCGTTATAGCTGTCATTATTGCTTTTGTTACTGTAAGTGTACAATCGGTAAGAGCAGCAAATGCTAATCCGGCTAAAAGCCTCAAAACTGAATAAACCTCACCGAACCCTCCTAAGGAGAGGGCTTAAGTGCGGATTTTGACATAAAATGATTAATTAAATTCCTCCCCTTAGGGGAGGTTAGGAGGGGGGTATGTTTAGAAATTACTTAAAAACGGCTTTCCGTACCCTGCGCAAAAACGTGGGGTTTACGGTAATAAATATATTGGGACTGGCCCTTGGGCTGGCCACCTGTTTGATGATTGTGCTTTACGTAGCCGATGAGTTGAGTTACGACCGGTTTAATGAGAAAGCTAATCGCACGTACCGCGTTAATGAAGACCTGAAATTTGGCAACAATAATGTGCTTTATGCCGTTGCGATGCCGCCGTTGGCTCAGGCTTTAAAAACGGACCTCCCTGAGGTGGAAGAAGCAACAAGGCTTAAGGCAGCAGGAGGCTTCCACGTAAAAAAAGGCAACGAAAGTATCCTTGAGTATGGTACCGTATTTGCCGACCCATCGGTGTTTAACGTTTTTACACTGCCCATGATTAATGGTAGTCCGGCTGCGGCTTTGAAGGAGCCAAATACAGTAGTGATCACCGAAGCTACAGCTAAAAAGTACTTTAACAGCACCAATGTTGTTGGTAAAACGCTTGCCATTGATAACAACCAATTATTGAAAATTACCGGGGTCATTAAGGACTTGCCAAAGCAATCGCATTTTCATTTTGATTTTTTTATATCGATGGCGAGCTGGCCTGACAGCCGCTCTCCAGAATGGCTGAGGAGCGATTATAACACTTACGTGGTGTTGAAACCTGGTACAGATTGCAAGTTGTTTGAGAAAAAATTGACTGCTCTTCTGAAAAAATACAGCGAAGGCCAAATGCAAACTGCACTGCACGTAAATATTGCCGATTTTGAAAAAAGCGGCAGTTATTTTAGGCTTAACCTTACTCCTTTAACCGATATCCATTTGCACTCAAACCGTACCGGCGAGTTAAGCAGCAACAGTTCGGCGCAATATGTTTATATATTTTCGGCCATCGCCATATTTATATTACTCATAGCGGGCATTAACTTTATGAACCTGTCAACAGCACGTTCAGCCAGCAGGGCAAGGGAGGTTGGTGTACGCAAGGTTTTAGGTTCACCGCGTAAATATTTAATAGCCCAGTTTTTAACTGAATCTGTATTGGTGACTTTGGCAGCGGCAGTTATCGCGTTTTTTGCTGTGTTACTTTTATTGCCGCTGTTTAATCAGGTATCGGGCAAAGAGTTGGTTGTTGGTGCGCAAACCTTAGCCTGGCTGCTGCCTGCTTTACTATTAATTGTACTGGTTGTAGGTTTTGCTGCCGGATCATATCCTGCTTTTTTCCTTTCGGCATTTCAGCCAATTAACGTACTTAGCGGTAAACTGGCCGGCGGTTTCAAAGGCAGCTGGCTCAGGAGTGTACTGGTTGTATTCCAGTTTTCTATTTCAATATTCCTCATTATTGGTACTATCGTTATTTATAATCAGCTCAATTATATTCAAACCAAAAACCTGGGTTATAACCGTAACCAGGTGCTTGTTATTAACAATGCATTTGAGTTGGGCAGCCATGCCAAAACCTTTAAAAATGAGGTGAAGCAGTTACAAGGCGTGGTTAACGCTACATTGACAGGTTATTTACCAACTGGTAAAAACAGGGGAACGTCCATTTTTTACAAAGAAGCGGCAGCCGATCAAAAAACTGCTTTGTTTCCACAAAGCTGGCGGGTAGACGCGGATTACATCAATACCCTTGGCATGAAGATTTCTGCCGGGCGCGATTTTTCCGCAGGTATGCCAACGGATTCCACCGGATTAGTGATCAACGAAACGGCAGCCAAATTTTTAGGCTTTACTAATCCCGTTAATAATATCCTGTACCGCAATATGGACGGCAATCGTGATCATGTAAAAGTTTATCACATCATAGGTGTGGTTAAGGATTTTAATTTCAATTCGCTGAGAGAAAATATCAGTCCGATGATTTTTTTAATGGACGAAGATAGCGGTAACCTAAGCATCAGGGTAAACACAGCTAATTTACCTGCCTTGATCGATCAGATAAAAAGTAAATGGCAGGACATGACCCAAGCTCAGTTCAGCTACTCGTTTATGGATCAGGACTTTGATGCCAACTATCGTACCGAGCAGCGTACCGGCACCATATCTATCATATTTACCGTGCTGGCCATTTCTATTGCCTGCCTTGGTTTGTTTGGCTTGGCTGCTTATGCCGCCGAACAACGCACCAAAGAGATAGGCATCCGCAAAGTATTAGGTGCGAGTGTATCTGCCATAGTAAATACCTTATCCAAAGATTTTATAAAGCTGGTATTGATCTCCATAGCCATTACAACCCCTTTAGCCTGGTATTTAATGAACAAATGGCTGCAGGATTTCGCTTACCGCATCAGTATACAATGGTGGGTGCTGGTGCTGGCAGGTGCAGGCGCCATGTTAATAGCTATTGTGACAGTAAGTTTCCAATCTATAAAAGCAGCATTGGCAAACCCGGTTAACAGCCTTAAAAATGAGTAGGCAGTTTGTAGTGGCAGTTAGCGGTTATGTAACAGGAGGATACCAATGAACTAACGAACAATTGAACCAATGAACTATGTTTAGAAATTACCTTAAAACTGCATTTCGCACATTGAAAAAAAATGTGGGTTTCACCGCAATTAATGTATTTGGTTTGTCCCTTGGGCTAGCCACATGTTTACTCATTATATTTTATGTGGTTGATGAGCTAAGTTATGACAAGTTCAATGTTAAGGCCGACAGGATCTATCGCGCTAATATGCAGATTAAATTTGGTGGTATCGATCAAAGCTATGCATCGTCTCCGGCGCCGCTGGGGGCTGTATTTCAAAACGATTATCCCGAGGTTGAACGTGCCTGCCGTTTGTTGCAACGCGGCGGTTATAACGTGAAAAAAGGTAACCAAACCATTCACGAAAACAGAATGGTACTTGCAGATTCGACATTGTTTGATGTATTCACTCTGCCTATGATAGCCGGCGATCCCAAAAAGGCGCTGGTTGAACCGAATACCGTGGTTATCACTGAAAGTACGGCCAAACGTTATTTTAACAACACGCAGGTAGTGGGCAAAACCTTTACGTTTGATGAAAAGCTGCTTTATAAGGTTACGGGTGTAATTAAAGATCTGCCCAGGCAATCGCATTTTCGTTATGATTTTTTCCTGTCGATGGCATCAAATGCCGAAAGCAAAGATGGGGCATGGTTCAGCAATAATTTCAATACCTATGTGCTGCTAAAACCAGGTGTGGATGCCAAAAAATTTGAAGCGAAGTTTCCTGCATTGATGCACAAATATGCGGGTCCGCAATTGCAAAGTATCTTACATCTTACTTTTGATTCGTTTGAAGGTTCAGGCAACAAATACCAATTGAGCCTTATACCATTGAAGGATATCCACCTTAAATCAAATCTCGTGTCGGAGCTTGACCATAACGGGAATATCCAGTATGTGTACATTTTTGGCGCGGTGGCAATTTTTATCTTACTGATAGCCTGTGTAAACTTCATGAACCTTTCAACCGCCCGTTCTGCAAACCGGGCCCGTGAGGTAGGTGTACGCAAGGTTCTTGGTTCAAGGCGTCAGTCGCTTATAACTCAATTCCTGTCCGAGTCAATCATGGTAACGTTTATCGCAACAATGATAGCCATGCTGATGGCTTATTTCCTATTGCCGGTATTCAATAATATAGCGGGTAAAAACATGGAGCTTAATATAGGCTCACTGGTTTGGCTGATTCCTGCTTTGCTGGTAATAGTTTTGGTGATCGGCTTCCTGGCCGGTTCATATCCCGCATTTTTCCTTTCGGCATTTCAGCCAATTGATGTTTTAAAAGGAAAGCTTTCCTCTGGCTTTAAGGGCGGGATGTTAAGGAGCTCATTAGTGGTGTTCCAGTTTTTTATATCTATAGTGCTCATCATTGGTACGCTGGTGATCTATAATCAGCTTAAATATATTCAGAATAAAGACCTTGGTTATAACCGCAGCCAGGTATTGGTGATTCATGGTGTGTATAACCTTGGCGACAAGAGCAAGGTGTTAAGAGATGAAGTAAAGCAATTGCCCGGCGTAATGGGGGTAACCATGACAGGCTTTTTGCCAACTTCTGATTACCGGAACAGCAGTAGCGTTTTCCAGGAACGCGGGCTCGACCCCAAAAAAGCAGTGCTTGCACAAACCTGGGTAGTTGACGACAACTACCTGCCAACCCTCGGCATAAAACTAACCAAAGGCCGTAATTTCTCAAACCAGATGCCTACCGATTCGGCGGCTATGATCATTAACGAAACGGCGGCGAAACTGATGGGCGTACGTGACCCGCTTAACAAATCCATGTTTTTGCCTATGGGCAATATGGCCAAAACGTTTAAAGAATATCATATAGTAGGTGTTATTAAAGATTTTAATTTCGCTTCGCTGCGCAATAATGTAAGCCCAGTGATATTGATGTACGGACAGGATACCGGCGCCTTAAGTGTAAAAGTAAATACCGCTAATATCACCGCACTTATGGCAATGATCAGCGACAAATGGAAATCCATAAAGCCGGGTAAGGAGTTTGAATATTCATTTATGGATGACGATTTTGATTCATCATACCGTGCGGAACAGCGGATGGGTACCATATTCATCATATTTACAAGTTTAACAATTGTGATAGCCTGTTTAGGTTTGTTTGGCCTTGCTGCATATGCCGCCGAACAGCGCACTAAGGAGATAGGCATCCGTAAAGTACTTGGCGCTAATGTAGGCGCTATAGTAGGTATGCTGTCAAAAGATTTTATCAAACTGGTAATGATAGCAATAGTGATAGCCATTCCGGTTGCCTGGGTCGCCATGCAGCAATGGTTGCAGGGTTTTGCCTACCGGCAAAACATACAATGGTGGGTGGTAGTATTGGCCGCGGTTTTGGCCGTGTTGATCGCTTTCGTAACCATCAGCTTCCAATCTATCAAGGCGGCACTGGCCAACCCGGTTAGGAGTTTAAAAAATGAATAATTGTCATTAGGTCATTTAGGTTCGCCTCATTAGGTCATAAAAAGAAAATGACAAAAGTGGCCAAATGACTTAATGAGTACGCAGTAATGACACAATGATATATAAATATGATACGTAACTACATAAAAACAGCATGGCGGAACCTTTATCGGAATAAGGCATTTTCGCTGATCCATATTTTGGGATTAACCATGGGGATAACCGTTTGCCTCATGATATTCCTGTATATTATGAATGAGTTTAGCGTGGATAACTTTCATAAGCAGGGAAAAAATATTTACAGAGTAATGCGCGGTTTTGATAAATCGAAAGCGCCCACGTCGTACCTCTCGGGGCCTTACGGCCCTGCCATGCTGAATGATTATCCGCAGGATATAAAGATGGCAGTGCGAGTTTCTCCACGAAATAACCTGGTTTCTTTTGGCGAAAAATCGTTCAATGAGAAAAAGGTTTACGCGGTTGACTCCAACTTTTTTAGCCTCTTTACCTTCCCGTTGCTGAGGGGGGATGCTACTTCGGCACTAAACCATCCGGGCAGCGTGGTGCTAACTGAAACCACCGCCAAAAAATATTTCGGCAATATTGATAATGCCATGGGTAAAGTGGTGCAGATGGATAAACGCCTGCAGTTAAAGGTAACCGGTATTGCCAAAGATGTACCTTCCAACTCGCATCTTGATTTTGATTTGGTGATGCCAATAGCCAATTACACCCGCGATCAGGGTTTTAATGTATGGATTAACAATAGCCTGTTTGTTTACCTGTTATTGAATGAGCGTAGCAGCCCGGCTGCATTGGAAAGCCGCTTTCCGCAGTTTATGGATAAGTACATGGGCAAGGATATGCAGCGTTTCGGTACCAAATTTAACCTGAGCCTCAGACCATTCAAGGATATCTATTTTGAAAATGCCTCTTCGTTTGATAATGTAAAGCATGGCGATAAAACTGTAGTATTCATCTTTATTTCGATAGCGGTACTCATCATGATCATTGCCTGTATCAATTTTATGAACCTTGCCACTATCCGCGCTGTTGAACGCTCAAAAGAAGTAGGGATGCGTAAGGTTTTAGGCGCGTTAAGAAACCATCTGGTATGGCAATTCATAGGCGAATCTATTTTGCTGGCGCTGGTTTCATGCGCACTTTCTATTGGTTTGTTACTCTTGCTGATGCCATCATACAATAGCCTGCTGGGGTATGAACTCACTGTATCATGGAACAGTGCACCGATTTACTTGTTTCTTTTTGGGGTTATTTTATTTGTGGGTTTTCTTGCCGGAAGCTACCCGGCTATATTCATGTCGGCGTTTTCGCCTATTGAGGCTTTAAAGGGTAAGCTTAAATTAGGTAAGGGCGGGGCATTCTTCAGGCAATCGCTGGTGGTGTTCCAGTTCAGTATTTCGGTATTACTTATTATCGGCACTATCGTGATCGTTAACCAGATGCGGTATGTGAAAAACAAATCATTGGGTTATGACAAAGAGCAAACGGTTATTGTGAAGATTGATAATAACGATATCTACGACCACAGGCAAACATTTAAACACCAGCTGCAAAATTCGGACTATGTGAAATCGGTATCCATGATGTCGGGCGAGCCGGGCGGCTTTTTCGATATGCAGGGTTTTGAGGTTGAAGGTCAGCATGAAACCTTTAAATCCAGGTCAGAATTTGCCGACTTTGAATATGTTAAAACCTTTGGCCTGAAAATTATTGCCGGCAGGGATTTTTCACCGCAATTTGCTACTGATACTACGAATTCGGTATTGATCAACCGTACAGCGGCAAAAGAACTGGGCTTTACGCCGCAGCAGGCTATCGGTAAATGGATTAAAAATACAGTGCGTGATAGTAGCCGCCGCACCATCATCGGTGTGGTTGAAGATTTTAACTTCCTTTCACTAAAAGAAAACATGGATGCCCTGGTTATTTCGCCAAGCGAAGACAGGCGCGTAGCCGTGATCAAACTAAAATCCGGGAATATCCAGTCCGGTTTGGCAGCTATCAAAAACATTTATGCCGAAGTAGCTCCCGTTTATCCGTTCGAGTACAGCTTTCTTGATCAGCAGTTTGATACTACCTATCGCAACGATATCAGGCAGCAAACCATGTTAAGTATATTTTCAGGGTTGGCAATCTTTATAGCCTGTTTGGGTTTGTTTGGTTTAGCCTCGTTTACTGCGGCGAAACGTACCAAGGAGATTGGAGTCCGTAAGGTATTGGGATCATCGGTACAAAATATTCTTATCCTGATATCAAAAGACCTGCTGAAACCGGTGTTATTAGCTACAGTGATTGCTATCCCCCTGGGTTATTACAGCATGGATAAATGGCTGCAAAGTTTCGCTTACAAAACACCTCTTCATTGGTGGATCTTTGCTTTGGCTGCTTTGCTTACATTTGTTATAGCTGTGGTTACCATTAGCTTTCAATCGTTAAAGGCAGCGCTTGCAAATCCTATCAGGAGTTTGAGAAGCGAATGAGATCAGTTTGCAGATAGCAGTGGCAGTTTGCAGTAGCAGTTGAAGAAATAGAATATACCCTAAGCCCGTGTCTCAACGGGCTTTTTTATGACGTTCTGTCATTATTAGGTAGCCTGAATTTATTTTCAGCACCATGCAACGTATTTGCTAAACGCCTGGTCTTATTATATATAAACCCAAGATCATTATTATGAAAAAGTATTTACTCGTGTTATTTGTTGCCTGTGCAGGCAGCGCTTTTGCGCAAAATAATCAGAAAACACCATACCTCACCAAATCATTATCAGGACAGGCCGTGAAAAATGTATTTGTTAATACTTCGGGCGGTAGTATTACCGTCAGCGGCGCACCGGACCAGGAACCGAGAGTTGAGGTTTTTATACAAGGTAATAACGGTAATAATGACCTTTCTAAAGAAGAGATCAAAAAGCGCCTCGACGAAAATTACGACTTGAGCATTGATGTTAACGGCGGTGAGCTGCGCGCCAAAGCTAAAAGCAAACATGATGGCAACTGGGACTGGAAAAAATCGTTAAGTATCTCGTTCCGTGTGTATGTACCCGGCAATGTGGCAACAAATCTGAATACCAGCGGCGGCAGTATCCATTTGGATAATCTAACAGGTGCGCAGCAATTTGAAACCAGTGGTGGCAGCTTACACCTGGATAAAATTACCGGCATTATCAAAGGCCGTACATCAGGCGGCAGTATCCATGTGAGCGATTCAAAGGAAAACATAGACCTGCAAACATCAGGCGGCAGTATTGAAGCCCGCAATTGTATGGGCCATATCAGGCTGGAAACATCCGGAGGTTCTTTACATCTCGATGGTTTAAAGGGTGATATCAAGGCTACCACCAGCGGCGGCAGTATCAGTGGCAATAAAATTGATGGGGATTTCATTACAGGTACATCAGGGGGCAGCATTAACCTTACCGATTTGTCGTGCAGCCTCGATGCTTCAACAAGTGCCGGCAGCTTTCGTGCACAATTTATAAGCGTTGGTAAATCTGTTAAAATTGATGTAAGCTCGGGTCATATCGATCTGCAGTTACCGTCAAAACAAGGCCTTAACCTTGACGTGCGTGGCGACAAGATAGAAAGTAATCTCACAGATAACTTCTCTGGTAACAAGGATAAAGAAAGGGTAGAAGGTAAACTTAACGGCGGCGGATTCCTCGTTGAAGTACGTGGTAATGGTCGTGTTAATCTTACCGTAAACTAATACTGATATAAAGAATATTACAAAGGCCTGTTGCTCAAATAGTGACAGGCCTTTTGTGTTGCCTGGGGTGTATCATAACCGGACACATGGTGTTACGTCTTCGTACAGTTTTTATATGAAATAAATCGTAATTAATTGATATTTAGATATTTGATTTATTGGTATGGCTTTTAAACCTGTATTAGGGTTAACCGTACACTCATGTTCAAAAACTACATTAAAACCGCCTGGCGAAACTTAAGGCGGAACAAAATATTCTCCTTTATTAATGTGTCCGGCCTGTCTGTGGGCTTAGCTTGCTGTATGCTTATTTGTGCATTTGTATATAGTGAATTAGATTATGATCAATATCCTGCACAAGCCAAACAAATGTACCGTGTTGGCTTACGTTCAATTGAAAATAATGGCGTAAGCGAATACCCGATGGTTGACATAGCGGTAGGACAGGGGATAAAAAATATGTTTCCTGAAGTACTTGAAACCACAAGGCTTGCCGGTCGTGGCCCGGTTTTTATAAAATATAATGACAGGCAGTTTAAGGAAGAGCATGTACAGATGATAGATGCCAATTTCTTTCGCCTGTTTTCGATACCATTGATTGATGGTGATGATAAAACTTGTTTTAGTGAACTTAACAGCATGGTGATTACCCGGGGGATGGCTACCAAATATTTTGGTAACCAGGAAGCTGTGGGAAAAGCTGTTACCATTGATGGCACTCCCTATAAGGTAACTGGAGTAATTGACAAAGTACCCGACGATTCACACTTTCATGGCGATGCATTTTTGAACATGGCTCCCTTTGTTGAAAATGCAAAGCAAACCTGGAGCAATATTGGCTATTTTACTTATGTAGTATTAAATAAAAATGCCGATCCTAAAAAACTGGAAGCCGCTTTTCCGGAAATGGTACGAAAATTTGTTGTGCCCGAAATTGCCCATGATATGGGTACGAGTTTAGCACAGGCAAGCAAATCTGTCAATACCTTTCTGTTTTTCCTGCAGCCCTTAGGCGACATCCACTTGCACTCGGCAACCAAATACGAACTGGAGCCTAATGGCGATATTCATTATGTATATATATTTGGTGCATTGGCCGCTTTTATATTGATATTGGCCTGCATTAATTTTACTAATCTTTCAACGGCAAGTTCGGCCAGGCGCTCAAAAGAAGTGGGCATCCGTAAGGTGCTTGGTTCTGAAAAGAGCGGACTGGTTTCACAGTTCCTCACCGAGTCGGTTATGCTAACTTTCGGGGCTTTATTATTAGCTTTAGGTATAGTGTATCTGCTGTTACCGCTGTTCAATAACTTGGCAGGGAAACATATCGAACTTGGTTTTTTCCTGAGCCCTATGGCTTTGATCATTGAATTGTTTACCGCTTTTTTAGTTGGGATTCTTGCAGGAATTTATCCGGCATTCTTCCTGTCCTCGTTCCAGATTATTGCCGTTTTAAAGGGTAATAGCACAACAAAAGCCGAAGGGAAAGGTATGTTGCGCAGCGGATTAATCATTTTTCAGTTTGCTGTGTCAACAGCACTTATTATATCAACCTTTGTAGTATATCAGCAATTGCATTATATGCAAAACAAAAAGTTGGGTTATGATAAAGATCAGGTATTGATAATTAATGATGCCTATACCTTAGGCCATAATGCAGATGCTTTCAAAAATCAACTTCTGCGCAACCCGCAGGTGTTGAATGCTACTATATCCAGCAGTGTGCCAGGTATGTTAGCCGGTGTTGATGGTACCCAAATTGCTGCTAAAGAATTTGATGACAAGGGTGGTCATGCCGAGATCCATACCAATATTTACCATGTGGATGAAAGTTATGTGCCTACTTTAGGTTTACAGGTTATCAACGGGCGCAATTTTTATCAATCCTTTCCCGCCGATTCGATGTCGGTTGTAGTGAACGAAGCTTTAGTAAAAGGTTTGGGATGGGGTACCACCAACCCGATAGGTAAAACTATAGTGCGTTCAGCCCGTACCCAATACAAAGTTGTAGGTGTGGTTAAAGATTTTCACTATGCTTCGGCCAGGCAAAAAATTGCACCATTAATGCTTTTATCGGGGCATAGTACAGGTACATTAATTTTGAAGGTTAAAACCGCCGATATAAAATTGCTGATTGCGAGCCTTAAAACCGAATGGGACAATCTCAGACCGGAAGCTCCTTTCAGTTATTCGTTCCTTGACGAGCAGTACGCGTCACTTTATGCCTCTGAGCAACAAACCGGCAAAATATTTACGGTATTCTCCTGTGTGGCTCTGATCATCGCCAGCTTAGGTTTATTCGGCCTGGCAGCTTTCACGATCAGGCTTAGGGTTAAAGAGATCGGTATTCGCAAAGTGCTGGGCGCATCAACCGCGAATATAACAGTCATGTTATCGAAGGAGTTTTTGAGGTTGATCGTCATTGCTTCTGTTATATCGTTCCCGGTAACATGGTTTGCCATGAACAAATGGCTGCAGGATTTTGCATATCGCATCAGCATCCAATGGTGGGTATTTTTACTCGCGGGCACTATTGCGCTGGTAGTTGCCGCTGTTACTATAAGCTTTCAATCAGTTAAGGCAGCTTTGGCTAATCCGGTGAAAAGTTTACGTTCAGAATAGGTCATTGGGGCATTTGCTTCGCGTCATTAAGTCATTGAAAAGTTCAAAATGATTTAACGACCCAATGCCCCGATGAGCAAAAAAATGACTTAATGACTCAATGACAAAATGAAATAACATGATAAAGAATTATTTACGAAGTGCCTTTCGCAATATTGCCCGGCACAAATTTATTTCGTTCATCAACATATTTGGCTTAACCATAGGGTTAACCTGTTGCCTGCTTATTTTAACTTACATAGTTAAAGAACTCAGTTATGATAAGTTTAACCATAATGCCCCCAATATTTACCGGGTGAGCCGGAGTTTTAATACGGCCGATGGTATCGTCAACCTGCATTTGGGGGCCGTGGCGCCCCCTTTTGGCCCATTGTTAAAAAATGAATTTCCAGACATAAAAAAGGTAACACGCTTGTTCCCAAACGGCGATGTGGTTTTGCGCTATAAGGAAAAATTGCTCGTTGAAAAGGGCTCTTATTTTGCTGATGAAAACTTCCTTAGTTTCTTTGATCTTAAAACAGTAGCAGGTGACCCTAAAACTGCCCTTAGTGAGCCGTATACGGTGATGATGACCGAGGATATGGCGCGCAAATACTTTGGTAACGAAGATCCTATAAACAAAGAAATCAGGCTTGATAATACAGCCAATTTTAGAGTTACAGGTATTTTTAAGCCATTTCCGGCTAACTCGCAGATGCACCCTCAAATGTTGCTGTCATTCAATACACTGAACGATGACAAGGTTTACGGACGTAATCAACTGGCAACCAATTGGGGGAACAACTCATTTTTTACCTACCTGCTATTGCCCGATCATTATAATATTGATCGAATCAGCTCACAGTTTCCGGCTTTTATAGATAAATACATGAATTCTCCCGGGCAACCCCGGCAGTCAAAATTTACCCGGCTGCATATTCAAAGATTCCTGGATATTCACCTGCATTCACATCTTGATGATGAAGTAGAGCAAAATGGCGATATTAAAAGGGTTTACATTTTTTCGGCTATCGCCCTGTTTATTTTGCTGATCGCCTGTATCAATTACATGAACCTATCTACTGCCCGCTCAACGCTTAGGGCTAAAGAGATCGGTATCCGCAAGGTGATCGGCGCACAACAAAAAGAGATTATTACCCAATTTTTAAGCGAATCTGTGTTGATCACTTATTTTTCGCTTGTACTGGCCTTGACTTTGACGTGGTTGCTGCTGCCACTTATTAACCGGCTTTCAGAACTTAGTCTTTCTATCAATAGTTTATTTCAACCGATAATTTTAATATCGGTGTTATTGCTGCCGCTGATTATCGGACTTATCAGTGGTATTTATCCGGCTATTTTTATGTCGTCATTTAAACCGATAAAAGTTTTAAAAGGTATCCTTAAAGTTGGATCTGGAAATATCTCGTTCCGTAAGGTATTGGTGGTGGTGCAGTTCTCCATCTCCATCATCCTGATTGTTGCTACGACGATAGTTTTTCAGCAATTGAGGTATATTCAAACCAAATCACTTGGCTTTAATAAAGATCATTTAGTAACATTGGGCGGTATCCCTGCTAACCAGTTTGAAGCTTTCAGGGCAGAGGTATTACGGGATCCTGCTGTAAAAGATATCGGCCGTTCATCGCGGATTCCGTCGGGGCGGCTACTGGATGATCAGGGCGTTTCTGTTTTTGACGGGGATAAACCGCTGCCGGTTAAAGCAGATATCAAATGCATCAATGCCGATTATGGCTTTATTCCAACCTACGGTATAAAAATGGCTGCAGGTAGGAACTTCAGTCGTGATTTTGCTACCGACAGCAACAATTTTGTAATCAATGCATCGGCTGTAAATGCATTAGGATGGAAATCGCCTGAGAGCGCTATAGGAAAGGATATGAGCTATGGTGGCGTTAAAGGAAAAGTGATAGGGGTGGTTAACGACTTTCATTTCGAGTCATTACATCAAAATATCATTCCGCTTTTAATGGAGATGCCCTCATTCGTCAACAATAGTTATAGAAGAATAACGGTTAAGATCGATGGTAATCGCATCAATTCGGCATTGGCAACCCTTGGGCAAACCTGGAAAAAATATCAACCCGAAACACCTTTTGAGTACAGCTTTTTAGATGAACGCTTCCAAAAGCTATACAACAGCGAGCAGGAGCAGGGTAACCTGTTTACCATATTCTCGTGCCTGGCCATATTCATTGCCTGTTTAGGCTTATTCGGGCTTTCGGCCTTCACCATATCACAACGGGTAAAAGAAATAGGTGTGCGCAAAGTACTTGGCGCAAGCATACCGCAAATTGTTACCGAACTATCAAAAGACTTTTTGAAGCTGGTGATCATAGCATCGGTAATTGCTTTACCAATAGCGTGGTACGCAATGAGTAAATGGCTGCTTGATTTTGCCTTCAGAATTAACATACAATGGTGGGTTTTTGTGATGGCCGGCGTAATAGCGCTGATCATCGCTTTTGCAACCATAAGCTATCAATCAATAAAAGCAGCTATGGCTAACCCGGTGAAGAGTTTACGTTCTGAATAAATTCGTCATTATGTCATTTTGCTTCGTGTCATAAAGCCATTTTTTGATTAGCGCGAGGCAAAAATGACTTAATGACCTAATGATGACTTGACAATGTTTAAAAACTATTTCAAAATCGCGCTGCGTAATTTTTGGCGGCATAAATTTTTTACATTCATCAATGTAATCGGTTTATCTATAGGGATCAGTTCGGCGCTGGTTATTTACCTGATAGTTCATTTTGATTTTACTTTTAATCAAAACTTTTATAACGGCGACCGCATTTACCGGGTAGTATCAAACTATACCTTTTCCGGCGAAGAAGCGCATAACCGCGGCGTATCAGGCCCGGTGCCCGAAGCTGTAAGAAATGGCGTGAGTGGCGTGGAACTTACCGTGCCATTTTTCTTGTTGAATCAGCCTAATGTGTTTATTCCCGAAAAAGGGCGCGTTCCTGTTAAGTTTAAACTACAGGATAATGTGATCCTTGCTGATGGCAGGTATTTCAGCATGTTTAAATATAACTGGCTTGCGGGCTCGGCCAACACTGCTTTGAATTCTCCCAATCAAACGGTGCTCACTTCAGATCAGGCAAAAAAATATTTCCCTCAGCTGTCATATAGCCAGATGATGGGCCGGGTAATCACTTATGATACTATTAGTGTGGCCGTTAGTGGCATTGTTGAACCATTAAAGGGGAATAACGATTTTACTTTTCACGATTTTATCTCTTATTCAACGGCAAAAGCTAATAAAGCGCTGTCTGACGAACTAAGCCTTACCAGTTGGGGAGGTACTACTTCATCATCTATACTTTTTGTTAAGCTGGCGCCCAATGCCACTGCAGCTAATTTTGAAAAGCAACTAAATATTATTCTTAAAAAGAATGATCCTCCAAAACCCGAAAACAAGGGCAACACACGTGATTTTGCCTTACAGCCTTTGAGCGATCTGCATTTTAACAGTATATACGGAACATTTGATTCCGGTAATCCGGCTAATAAAACAACACTTTACGGTTTACTGGTTATAGCTGCCTTCCTGTTGTTATTAGGCTGTATCAATTTTGTTAATTTAACTACCGCGCAGGCTACCCAAAGAGCCAAGGAAATTGGCGTACGTAAAACAATGGGAAGTAGCCGTACCCAGCTTATTACGCAGTTTCTGAGCGAAACATTCATCATAACCCTTTTGGCAGTTATCATTTCGGTGGCGTTGGCACCCGCTATATTAAAGCTGTTTAAAGATTTTATATCCGCAGGTATTAAACTTGACCTGCTGCAACAGCCCCATCTTTTTGTGTTCCTGTTTTTATTGATAATAGTGGTGAGCTTATTGTCGGGCTTTTACCCCGCAGCTTTGCTATCAGGCTACAAACCTGTTTTAGTGCTTAAAAATCAGGCATCGTCAAACACGGGTAAAACACGTAATGCGTGGCTACGTAAATCTTTAACAGTAACTCAATTTGTTATTGCCCAGTTTTTTATAATGGCTACTGTGCTGGTAGGCAAACAGATTCATTATGCGCTCACAAAAGACCTGGGTTTTAAAAAGGATGCCATCCTGATCATTAACTCACCCTGGAAAAATAGAACGCTTAGTAAGAACCAGGTATTTATGGACAAACTCAAGGCAATACCACAGGTTGAGTTGGTAAGTGCAGGTAAGGCCGCTCCATCATCAACCAGTACCAATTCAACGGAAGCTACGTATATCGATGGCAAAAAGGAAATAAAGATTGAGTTGTACGAAAAGTACGGCGACCCTAATTATATTAATGTATACAAGCTTAAACTTTTGGCCGGACGTAATATACAATATGGCGATAGTACCAGGGCATTTTTAATTAATAATACTTACGCAAAACTAATGGGGTTTAAAAATCCGGCTGATGCTGTAGGTAAATACATTGATAAATTTAATGGCGATAAAAGAATGCAGATCATAGGTGTAGTGGCCGACTTTTATTCTGAATCATTGCATTCGGCAATTAAACCTACCTGCATTCATATAAGTAACAGTTATTACAACAATGGTACCTTTCATATAGCGCTTAAGCCGCAAACTGCCGGAGCCAACGAATGGAAAAAAGCTATCGCATCGATGGAAAAAGCGTGGAAAGAGATTTATCCTGAAGACGATTTTGAATATAGCTTTTTTGATGAAAGTATCGCCAAATTTTATGATTCCGAGCAACATACATCAACGCTGTTAACCTGGGCAACGGGCCTATCCATATTTATCAGCTGCCTTGGTTTGTTAGGCTTGGCCATTTACAATACCAATCAGCGTGCTAAGGAGATAGGCGTACGGAAAGTACTTGGTGCTACGGTAACGCAGATAGTAACCCTGCTTTCAACTGAGCTGGTAATGCTCATTGTGCTGGCCTTTGTTTTGGTAACTCCACTGGCCTGGTATGCCATGAACAAATGGATGGAAAGCTTTGCCGACCGTACAACCATCAGTTGGTGGATATTTGTAGTAAGCGGCGGCGGAATGTTGCTAACTGCGCTGATCACTTCAAGTTTTCAAACTGTTAAAGCTGCGTTGGCTAATCCAACGAAGAGTTTACGTTCTGAATAATTGGTCATTTGAGTCAGTTGCTTCGCGTCATTAAGTCATTTTGATAAATGATTTAGAAAAGCAAAATGACTTAATGACCATGCAATAATGACTAAATGACTAATTAATATGCTCAGAAATTATTTTAAAATAGCATTTCGTAATTTAGGTAAGCACCGCACTATCAGTATCATTAATATTGCCGGACTTACTATTGGCATTACCGCAGCGGTATTTATAATGTTGTGGGTACAAAATGAGTTTAGCTTTGACAATTACCATCCTGATGTTGATAACATCTACAGGGTAAAAACCAAACTAAGCCTGACTAAAGACGAAGTGTGGGACTGGGAATCATCTCCTTATATGTTAGGCCCGGTTGCCAGGCAGGAAATACCGGGTTTAAAGAATTATACGTTTTTGTGGCCGGGTTATATGATGACGGTGCATCATAATAACCAACTGATATCGGAAAAAAAGTATGCATATATAGATGCTAATTGGTTCAAAGTATTCCATTACGATTTTATCGACGGAAGCGCCGATAGCTTTTCGAAAAATCCATTTAGTTTAATCCTGACAGAATCAACAGCAAAGAAATATTTTGGTAATGGCGAAGCTGTCGGCAAAATGCTGAAAGTTGACTCCATGAACTACCAGGTGCAGGCAGTAGTTAAGGATAATCCTGCAAATTCAAGCTTTCAGTACGATATATTGATGCCAGTAGAGGCTAAACTGAGCAATGCACATGAAAAAGAACAGGCGAGCAATTGGGGTAATTACAGCGGCCTCACATTTTTAAAGCTGCAGCCGGGCGTAAATATTAAAGAGGTAGGCCAAAAGCTAACCCAAATTATCAGGAAAAATAACAAGGGCAGCGAAAACACAACCATGAGTGTGATAAGCCTTAAGGATATCCATTTTGAAAGTGGCTTGCTAAGTACTTCATTTGAAAACGGCAACCGAAAGTTGGTTAACATCTTCCTGATACTGGCTTTTTTACTTTTATCAACGGCATGCATTAATTATGTAAACTTAACTACGGCAAGGGCAAGTGTGCGTTCAAAAGAGGTGAGCGTACGTAAAATTGTTGGTGCCGGCAGGAGGCAGCTTTTCGCCCAGTTTATGTCCGAATCATTGGTTGTTAGTTTCTTATCATTATTATTTGCCATTTTATTTATCCAGATCTGCCTGCCCTGGTTTAACCAGGTTACCGAAAAGCACTTTGTACAGCCACTAACATCCAGCACAACATGGTTGATATTGTTGGGCACACTGGTTGTTTGTTTTGTTTTTAATGGCATATATCCTGCTGTATTATTATCATCATTTAAGCCATTAAGTGTGTTTAAGGGCAGGACGTTATTGAGTTTTAAGGACGGCGGCATTCGTAAAGCCCTGGTTGTTTTGCAATTTGGTATCTCGGTGATGCTTATCATTAGTACAATGATCATTTACCGTCAGCTTAATTTTATGAAAAATGCTGATTTGGGGTATAAGCGCGAACACGTTTTTGTAATGACTATACCATGGCAGGTGCTTGGCTTAGACGATAAGATAAGGGAGTCGAAATTAAAAAGTATCGCCAGCGAGTTAACACAGCAAAGCGCGATAGCTGAGGTCTCTCAATCGGCCAACGATGCCTTTTTTAATAATAGCAACAAGGTTTCAGGATCAATGGATTGGGAAGGTCGGCCACTGGATTATAAACCTTCGGTTTCCACCATATCGGCCGACGAAAAATTTCAACATATACTAAGCCTTAAAATGGCCGACGGGCATTGGTTTGATAAAAATGGCTCCGATCAGCATAATGTAGTTTTGAATGAAACCGCAGTAAAACAGCTTGGTATCCATAGGCCTGTTATAGGGCAGCGGTTTAAGTTTAATGGGGATTCGGGCGTTGTTGCCGGTGTGGTGAAAGATTTTAACTTCAGGAGCCTGCATGAAAAGATAGGTCCTGTGGTTATAAATAATCATACTGATTGGGCGCGTAGTTTTTATATCAAAACTGCTCCCGGCAATACGGCGGCAGCCATCAGGATAGCCCAAAATGTATGGAATGAATTTGTTCCCGACCAGCCGTTTGATTATAGTTTTATTGATGACGGTTATAATAAACTTTACCATGCCGAACAGCGTTCGTCAACATTGATAGCTGCTTTCGCCATTATAGCCATTGCAATATCGGCCATGGGTTTACTCGGCCTGGCCGCCTTTGCCGCCGAACAGCGGGTAAAAGAAATAGGTATTCGTAAAGTGCTTGGCGCCAGTGTCCAAAATATAATAGGATTGCTATCTGCCGAGTTTTTAAAAACAGTTGTCATAGCCAACGTCGTTGCTTTCCCGGTGGCTTGGTACATGATGAACAAATGGCTGCAGGATTTCGCATACCGTACAAATATCACATGGTGGATCTTTGCTGTTGCCGCGTGCATAGCACTTTTAATAGCATTGATAACCGTAAGCATCCAATCTATTAAAGCTGCACTGGCCAACCCGGTAAATAGCTTAAGAAGCGAATAGATTTTTGAGGTGAAAGGTTAAAGGCGAAAGCTAAAAGGTAGTTGTCAATTTATGAAAACGTCCGATGTTAGAGACCTTCCGCCTTTCACCTTTCACCTTTAACATATTTTAACTACTCATCTACAGGGTTTTGCGTATCATCGTATAAAGTATTTGATATGATAAAAAACTACTTTAAGATAGCCTGGCGTAACCTTTGGAAGCATAAGTTTTACACCTTTATCAATATGTTTGGCCTGGCGCTGAGCATAGGCTGCAGTATTATACTTTTTCAGTTTATTACCTATCATTTGAGTTTTGATACTTATCACCATGATGCCAAACAGGTATATAGGGTTGTTCACCAGCTTACTTTTGATGATGGCATGCCGTTATATGACCAGGGAGCCCCTTTGGCTTTGGCAAGAGATGTGAAAGCGAACAATGCGCAGGTGAAAGATGTAGGTGTGTTATTACGAATGCATGATATCAATGTCAGCATTCCTCAAAATGATGGGGCTGGTAAAAAAATGTTTGCTGAGCATGAAAATATCAGCATAACCGATGGCCATTTTTTTAATTTATTTGATTACGGGTGGGAGCAAGGCAATCAGAATATCGCTCTTACCGAACCTAATACCGTAGTTTTAAGTCACCATCTTGCCGAAAAATATTTTGGCGGCCAGGACGTTATCGGAAAAACCATCAGGGTTGATAATAAGAATACCTTCCGGGTGACAGGTGTTGTTAAAGATCACCCGGCTAATACTGATATCAAAGCAGATCTGTTTCTTTCTCTCGCCACATTAAAAAATATCTATCCCGATGTTGCCAATGGCCTTCAAAATGACTGGGGCTTTATCAATTCAACTAACTCAATTTATTTAGAACTTAAGGATGGAGCAAATCCGCAATCGGTAGAAAAAGATATCAATCGGTTGAATGTGAAATTACATGGTGCGGAAGTCGCAAAACCATACCATTTTATGATGCTTCCGCTAAGCGAAGTGCATTTCGACGGTCGCTTTGCGGGTGTTATCCAACGCTCTTTATTGGTAACCCTTGGTATAATTGGTTTACTGCTCATTATTATTGCTTGCGTTAACTTCATCAATATGGCTACAGCCCAAAGCTTTAAGCGGGCCAAGGAGATAGGTACCCGCAAAGTTTTAGGCAGCTCACCGCGGGCAATATTCATTCAGTTTCTTTCCGAAACATCATATATCGTAGTTTTTGCGGCATTGTTATCATTTGTAATGGTGATTACAGCCATCCCGGTGTTGAATAATTGGCTGCAAACTCAACTGAGCTTTAAGCTTTTTAATGACTATCGCCTTGCTGGTTTTACTGTAGTTGTTTTAGTCATTATCACAATAGCTGCCGGTTCATATCCCGCACTGATATTAAGCAGGTTTAAGCCTGTAAACGCTTTGAAAAACCAGGTTGGCGGTAAAACGCACGCTGCTGGTTTTACACGTAAAAGTTTAATTGTGGTTCAAAACATAATAGCCCAGGTGCTTATCATTAGCACGATATTGATAACCATGCAGGTTAAATATCTTAAAACAACTGATCTCGGTTTCAATAAAAATGCTGTTGTAATGATTCCGGTGCCAGATAAAGATAAAAGTAAAACTAATTATTTGCGTAACCAGTTGCTGGCCGATCCTGCGATAAAAAGTATTTCATTTTGTTATCGCGCGCCATCTTCTACAGCCGATAAAGGCGGATCAATTAAATTTGATACCCGCGACTGGGAAAAATTTGTTGGGTATACTCAGATAGGTGATGCCGACTATGTTAAAACTTTTGGAATGCAGTTAATTGCGGGCCGCAATATTGTTGAAGCCGATACCGCCCGTGAATACCTGGTTAACGAAGTGTTGATACATAAATTAGGTTTAAAAGACCCGAAACAAGCTATCGGCAGGTATTTTACCGCCGGGGATTTATCCAACAATCCGGGAATTATAGTAGGTGTGGTTAAAGACTTTCATGCCAAATCGTTATACACGGCTATCGCGCCTGAATATGTAACCACTTTCAGAAAAGGATATCAATATGCAGGCGTAAAAATTGGTTCAGGTAACCCTTCAGCTGTTATCGACCGTATTAAGAAAGAGTGGCAGGCTGTTTATCCGGATAATGTATTTGAATACCGCTTTCTCGACCAGCAAATAGCCGATTTTTATCAAAAGGAAGATCTGTTAAATAAGCTGATCACCTCGAGCGCGATAATCGCTATTTTCATCAGCTGTCTTGGTTTGCTCGGCCTGATATCGCTGTTAACGCTTCAGCGTACCAAAGAGATCGGTATCCGCAAAGTGCTTGGCGCATCGGTAACCAATATAACAGGTTTGCTTTCTGTCGATTTTCTGAAATTGGTGCTGATTGCTGTTATTGTAGCATCACCTATAGCCTGGCTTATGATGAGCAAATACCTTCAAAATTTTGCTTACCGGATAGATATTCAATGGTGGGTATTTGTGCTGGCTGCTTTTGTAGCGCTGCTGATAGCATTTATCGCAGTAAGTTTTCAATCCATTAAGACAGCGATGGCAAACCCTGCTGAGAGTTTGAGGTCGGGGGAGTGATTTGAAACTCGGGTTTTTTGATACTGAAATATGGAGGTCGGGGTTTAAAACACGCCGCCCTTTCCTTTTTTGTTGACTCCTGACTGGCGTAGGAGGCACAAGTAAGCCCAGCCCCAGCCGCCCACAATACTTGCGCCAGGAAGAATGGTAGAAGTGGCTGGAAATAAATTTCTAAATCCGAAATCGAATATCCCAAATCCGAAATCAAAACTACTGTATCAATACCGTACACAAGGTGTTACACTTACGAACAGTTGATGTTTTTTATTTGATTTAAATGCTTGATATCCAGTTGATTTTGGTTTTGGTATAGCTTTTACATCAATTTCGAAAATTACTGTACGATATGCTTAAAAATTACTTCAAAATAGCCTGGCGCAATATCGTGCGTCATAAAGGCTATTCTGCTATAAATGTCGCGGGTTTAACAGTTGGCCTGGCTGCCTGCCTGCTCATTTTTGTGATTATTCAGTTTGAACTTAGTTTTGATACTTTCAATCCTAATTATAAAAACATTTATCGTATAGTTACCCAGGAAAAGCACGAGTCGGAAACTACCACCAATCCGGGAGTTGCTGTTCCTGCTACAGATGCCCTTCGTTTGGATATACCTCAGGCTAAAGTGGCAGCTTTGAACAGCAGCTATGGTAGCCAGATCACAGTGCCGCAAGCCACCGGAAGTAGTAGCAGTGATAAGAAATTTACTGAAAATATTGGCGTGTTATTTATTCAGCCTCAATTCTTCGATATTTTTAGTTACAAATGGCTGGCTGGAAGTCCCGCTGTATTGGCCAGTCCGGATATGGTTGTGTTGGATAAAAGCTCGGCCATTAAGTATTTTGGCGACTGGACAAATGCTGTAGGCAAAATTCTTAAAATGGATAATGTTTTGACGCTGAAAGTATCCGGCATTGTAGAAGATGCCCCGGTTAACAGCGATTTTCCGTTTAAGGTAATGGTATCGTTTGATACCTGGAAACAGCATCCGAAAGATTACAACTATAGCGCCGAATGGGGATCAACCAGCAGCAGCCATGAGGTGTTTATGTTGTTCCCGGCAAGCATGTCAAAAAGCAGTATCGACGCACAGTTAAAAGCATTTTCGACCAAGCATTTTAAAAAGGGATCGGCACAAACTACGCTGTTACCACAGCCGCTTGCTGATATGCATTTTGATACCCGGATAGGTAACCCGCTTGGTGATCATAGCACCAGCAGGGCTACCTTGCGTACCTTGTCGTTCATTGCGCTACTGATCATTGTCATGGCCTCTATCAACTTCATCAACTTGTCGACGGCGCAATCTGTTGGCCGGTCAAAAGAAGTAGGGATCCGTAAAGTATTGGGTAGTACACGTCCGCAATTGATCGCCCAGGTAATTGGCGAAACTACTATCATCGTTATTGCTTCGGCCTTAATAGCATTAGCTGTCGCCGGGCTGGCTATGCCCCAATTGAAAAATATAGCTAATGTGCCGGATAGTATCAGCTTGTTTACTACGGGCAGTTTATTGTTTTTGGCCGCAAGTACGGTAGCTATAGTGCTATTGTCGGGTGTTTATCCCGCATTGGTGGTGTCTGGTTTTAAACCGGTACTTGCGCTTAAAAATAAAATAACAGCTGCTTCTATCGGTGGTATCCCGCTTCGCCGGGGATTGGTGATTGCCCAGTTTGCCATATCTCAATTACTTATTATCGGCACCATAGTAGCGGTAAATCAAATGGACTTTGTAAACAAAGCGGACCTCGGTTTTAACAAAAACGCTTTGCTTATCATTCCCGGCTATACCGATAGTTTAAGCCTTCGGAAAATGGAATCGTTTAAGCAACAGGTGTTACAAAATCCCATGGTAAAGTCAGTTAGCTTTTCTTCAGATGTGCCATCATCAGAAAACAACTGGGGTACTAATTTTGATTTCAATAACTCCACCAAAGATGTTGGTTTTAATACCTACCTCAAATTTGGAGATGCTGATTATTTCAAAACATATGGGCTAACATTTGCCGCGGGCAAAGCTTATGACGTAAGCGATACTGCGAAGCAATATGTGGTTAACGAAACCTTTATACGTAAATTGGGGATCCAAAAAGCCGATAATGCAATAGGAAAAACAATACGTTTAGGCGGCGGCAAATGGCTGCAAATAGTTGGTGTTGTTAAAGATTTTAAAACCAACTCGCTTCGTGAAGCTATAAAGCCAATAGTAATATCGCCGGCAAAAAAATTTGAAGGCCAGATAGGCATCAAAATCCAAACATCCGAACTGAACAAAACCGTATCTCAACTGCAAAAGTTGTGGGAAAATACCTATCCCGAATATGCCTACAACGGTTATTTCCTTGATGAAAATATAGCTAAATTTTATGAACAGGAAAATAAAATGGCATTGGTTTACAAGGTGTTTGCCGGGATAGCCATTTTTATATCATGCCTTGGCTTATATGGCCTGGTATCGTTCATGGCAGTTCAGCGCACTAAAGAGGTAGGCATCCGGAAAGTTTTAGGTGCATCGGTAAGTAGCATTGTATTCCTGTTTTCAAAAGAGTTTATGGTACTTATCGGTATCTCTTTCCTGATAGCGATGCCGGCCGCATGGTATATCATGAACGGATGGCTGCAAAACTTTGTGTACCGTATATCAATGAGCGCCTGGATTTTTCTATTGGCGATAATATCATCGCTGGTAATAGCATGGATAACTGTAGGCTATAAAGCTATTAAGGCAGCAGTTGTTAACCCGGTTAAAAGCCTGAGAAGTGAGTAGCAGTTCGCAGTGGCAGTTTGCAGTTAACGGACTATACGAGTACCAATGAACGAATGAATCAATGAACACCTAACCATGATAGGAAATTACATTAAAACTACGGTACGCGGCCTGATGAAAAACCGGGCTTACAGCTTTCTGAACATCACCGGTCTGGCTATTGGTGTGGCCTGTGCATCAATGATATTTTTATGGGTGCAGGATGAGCTTACGTTTAATAACAATTTTGTAAAGCGGGACAACCTGTACACGGTTCGTGAAAATCAAACGTATGATGGTAAAACCTCCACGTTCCGTGCTACCCCCGGGCCCATGGCTGCGGCTTTGAAGGCCGATATTCCGGGTGTTAAAAATGCTGCCCGTATGGCAGGCTCAGACAATATAGTATTCGCGCTTGGGGATAAAGTAATTAACGAAGATGGTTCCTATACAGATGCGGAGATCTTCCCGATGTTGAAACTGCCTTTTGTACAGGGTGATGAAGCAAATGTTTTTCATGAATTGCATTCGGTGGTGATTAGTACTACCATGGCTAAAAAGTTTTTTGGTGATACCAACCCAATGGGCAAAACTTTGAAAATGAATAATGAGCAGGATTTTACGGTTACCGGCGTATTTACCGATCTGCCCAAAAACTCAACTTTTCAGATGCAATGGTTCGCGCCCTTAAAAAATATCGATCATGTGCAACCCTGGATGCAGGATTGGGGCGCCAACTGGACCCATACCTATGTAGAGTTGGAACCAACCGCAGATGTTAAAGCCGTTAATAAAAAACTGGCTACTTACATCGGTACTAAGAAAAATGGCAATAAAACGGTATCATTCCTGTTCGGGATGAACGACTGGAACCTACGCGATAAATTTACCGATGGGAAAATGGATGGCGGGAGAATTGAATATGTTCGCTTGTTTGCTGCTATTGCTGTTATCATTCTCATCATAGCCTGTATCAATTTCATGAACCTGTCAACCGCCCGGTCCGAAAAACGTGCCAAGGAAGTTGGGGTGCGGAAGGTAATGGGGGCAGGTAAAGGCAAGCTTATTGCTCAATTTATAGGCGAGGCAATGATCATGGCATTCATCGCAGTAATTATAGCCGTGCTATTAGTTTACGTTGCTTTACCAACGTTTAATGACATGGTTCAAAAGGAACTGGTTATAAATATATTGCAACCATCACATCTAATTTATTTACTGTCGATAGGATTTGTTACAGGTTTGCTGGCCGGGAGTTATCCGGCCTTCTACTTGTCGTCATTTAACCCGATAGCGGTATTAAAGAATATTAAACTGCCAACGGCAGCCGGTGCTGGTTTTATCCGGCAAAGTTTGGTAGTGATTCAGTTTTCGGTGTCTATTATATTGATTATTGGTACGGTAATTATATATCAGCAAATTCAGCATGTTAAGAACAGGGAATTGGGTTACGAAAAAGACAATCTTGTTTACATTGACACCAAAGGTAAGCTGACTGATCATTTCGCTGCCGTAAACAATGATCTGAAACAAACCGGCGTAGTGGCCGATGCCTCATTGAGCGAATACCCTGTTTTACAGATCTGGAGCAATACCGATAATTTTTCATGGGATGGCAAGGATGCTTCAAAAAATCCGCTCATCACCATTGAAAACGTGAGCCCGCAGTTTGTATCAACCATGAACATGAAACTACTTGCCGGTCGTGATTTTTACGCCAATGCTAAGCTCGATAGCAGCAACGTGATCATTAATGAAGCCTTTGCCAAACAAATGGGTAAGGCTGGTCATGTAGGTGGTATAATTAGAGATGGGGGCACTAAACCTTACCAAATTGCCGGAATTATTAAAGACTTCCTTTATAATGATATGTATGTAGCCGGTGCACCGCTCATGTTATTCAGCCATCCGCAAAACAATAACATTTTAACTATCCGCTTTAAGCCGGGCGTTAATTTAACGGAAGCGCTGGCTAAAACGGGTGAGGTTTATAAACGGGCTAACCCGGGCTATCCTTTCGAGTACAAATTTATTGATGCCGATTTTGATGAGCTGTTTAAAACTGAAACGCTGACAGGCAAGCTGGCCGGAGTGTTTGCATCGCTGGCTATAGTGATATCATGCCTTGGCTTATTTGGCCTGGCTGCCTATACGGCTGAGAGGAGGATCAAAGAAATAGGTATTCGCAAAGTGCTTGGCGCATCTGTAGCAGGTTTAACCGGATTATTATCCCGCGATTTTTTAAAGCTGGTTGCGGTTTCATGCCTGATAGCCTTTCCTGTTGCCTGGTATGCTACTAATAACTGGCTGCAAAATTATCAATACCGGGTAACGGTACAATGGTGGGTATTTGCTGCTGCCGGCATTGCTGCCATAGTTATAGCGCTGGCAACAGTGAGTTTTCAGGCTGTTAAAGCGGCGTTGAGCAACCCGGTGAAAAGTTTGCGTTCGGAATAATTTCATCAAGTCATTCGCTTCGCGTCATTATTCATTTGAACGCCGGAGCAAAATGACTCAATGACATAAATGACTTAATGAAATAAAAAAAGATATGATCAAGAACTATGTAAAAATTGCATGGCGAAATTTGGTGCGTAACAAGGCTTACGCAACCATCAGTGTTATTGGCTTGGCTTTAGGTATAGCCTGCGGCGTATTAATATTTACGCTGATTACCTATCACCTGAGCTTTGATGCCTTTCATAAGAATAAAGACAGGATCTATCGTTTCTATACAGAGTTTCATGATCAGGGTGTAGACCGGGTGGGCGCTATTCCGCAGCCCATGGCCAAAGGCTACCGGAACGATTTCGCTTTTAGCGAAAAAACAGCAAGATATATCAGTTTCAATAAAACGCTGATCACTATTACTAAGGGAAACGAAATTAAAAAATTTGGCGAGGACGACGGGGTAGCTTTTGTGGAGCCGGATTATTTCAATATCCTGAATTTTCCGTTGCTCAAAGGTGATAAGAAAACCATGCTTGTTAACCCCAATGAAGCTTTAGTTACCGAAAAAGTGGCCCAAAAATATTTTGGTAATGATAACCCGATAGGCAAAGTTTTCAAGCTGGATAACAATATCAACGTTACTATAACCGGTGTACTGCAGGATTTGCCAAATAACACCGACCAAAAGCAACAGATTTTCATTTCGTATGCAAGTATGGAAGCGTACGCAGGTAAAGGCCGTGAAAATAACTGGGGCGGTGTTTACAGCGGCTGTCAGGGCTTTACAAGATTGAAGCCGGGTGTAACCAAAGCACAGGTTGAAACTGCCATGCTGCAATTGGTTAAAAAGAATTACACCGGTCGGGATTTGCAGGTGTGGCGCTTTAAATTACAGCCTATTGCCGAAATGCACTTTGACCGTGAACTTGGCGGCTACGCTGATAAGAGCTATTTATGGGCACTGTTTTTTATCGGCGTGTTCCTGATCATTACTGCTTCGGTAAACTTTATAAACCTGGCTACGGCTCAGGCACTAAATCGTTCAAAAGAGGTGGGCATCCGTAAAGTACTGGGTGGCCAGCCTTTCCAATTATTTTGGCAGTTTATTGCCGAAACGGCTATAATCAGCGTTATTGCTGTGGGAGTTGCTATTGGCTTATCAGAGATTGCTTTGACGCCATTAAACAATCTCTTCCATGCAAGGATGACCTTTAACTGGGCCGGATTGAGCGCTTTTATAGTTGTTATTACTATTGTTGTTGTATTTCTTTCGGGTTCATATCCTGGTTTGGTACTGGCGAGGTTTCAGCCAATTAAGGCGCTTAAAAGTAAACTGTCACAAAAAGATGTTGGCGGTTTTTCCCTGCGTAGGGTATTGGTAGTTACCCAGTTTGCTATATATCAGGTACTTATCATCGGCACTATCATCGTAGTATCGCAATTGCATTATTCACAAACTGCCGATCTGGGCTTTAATAAAAATGCCATAGTGTTGGTGCCGCTTCCTCAAAACGATAAGATGAAAATGAGCACGATGCGTAATCGTCTCACCGAAATTAAGGGGGTTGAAAATGTATCTTACTGTGCCAACCCTCCTGCATCCCGTTCAAATAGCAATACCGGTATTCAATATGATAACCGTGCGGAAGACGAGCATTGGAGCATCAATACCAAACAGGCCGACGAAAATTACATTTCGACCTTTGGTATTAAACTGATTGCAGGTAGAAACTTCTTTAAAGGCGATTCGGTAAAAGAACTTTTAGTTAACGAAACCTTTGTTAAAAAGCTACATCTTAAACCGCAGGATGTAATTGGAAAGCAGATGGCAATTAACGGACGCGACTATAAAGGCACCATTGTGGGGGTGATGAAAGATTTTTACAATTACTCTTTCCATTCGGAGATTTCACCATTATGTGTGATGCCCAATTATCAGGATTTGGGTACCGTTGCCGTGAAAATACATATGCGCAACGCCAAAGCTACATTAGCTGCAATTGACAAGATCTGGAACAAAACCTTCCCGGAAGAATTATATTCATACCAGTTTTTGGATGATACTATTAAGCGTTTTTATGAAATGGATAATATCCTGCTAATATTGGTTGAAGCGTTTGCCGGTATCGCGATCATCATAGGTTGCCTCGGTTTATACGGCCTGGTATCATTTATGGCCGTGCGTAAAACCAAAGAGATTGGAGTACGCAAGGTATTGGGAGCCAATATCAGTGGTATCCTATGGCTATTTGGTAAGGAGTTTAGCATATTGTTGCTCATCGCTTTTGTAATAGCCGCTCCTCTGGCCTGGTGGGCAATGCACAATTACTTAAAGGATTTTCAGTACCGAATCAGTATCGGCCCGCAAATATTTGTGATATCGATCCTGTCAAGCCTCATAATAGCCTGGATTACGGTAGGTTACCGGGCTACAATGGCAGCATTGGCTAACCCGGTTAAAAGTTTGCGTTCCGAATAAATAGTCATTGAGTCATTTGCTTCGCGTCATTAAGTCATTTTTTTCGCGAGGCCAATGACTCAATGATTAATGACCTAATGGTAGAAGTGATGATTAGAAATTATATCAAAATAGCCTGGCGAAACATCGCTAAAAATAAGGCTTATACGGCTATAAACGTTTTGGGATTGGCAGCCGGGATGGCTGTTGCCTTAATAATAGCGCTTTGGGTTGCAAATGAGTACTCGTACGACAGGTTTTTGCCTGATGCAGATCGGGTATACCAGGTACGCCGTAATTTTAACAGTAATGGCGAAACATTAACGTTTAGTTCAACCTCGCTAAAACTGGCAGATGTGTTGAAAACTATGCCCGAAATAGAATATGTAGCACCCACAGATTGGGGTGGCACACACGGGCTAATGGTAGGCGATAAAAAGTTATCTATTGATGGTGTGCAGGCAGGTAGCGATTTCCTGAAAATTTTTCAATACAATTTTTTACAAGGAAGCCGCGCAACCGCTTTGAATGATCCATATTCAATTGTATTGACCAAAACTACTGCTCTCGCTTTATTCGGCACCGGGAATGTGATCAATAAGGTAGTTAAGGTTGATAACAACTACAATTTAAAGGTTACCGGCGTGATTCAGGATGTACCGTTGAATTCTTCGCTTCAATTTAAATATGTTATTCCATTCAGTTTGATGGAGCAACAGCCTTACATGAAAGGTGCTCACGATAGCTTCGGGAACAATAGCTTCGAGCTGTTTGCAACGCTAAAACCAGGTGTAACGTACACGCAACTGGCCCCAAAGATCCTTCATATCGAAAAAGGCGAAAAAAATATTAATGCCGAAAACTCCGACGTAATTATGCAGCCCATGGCCGATTGGCATCTGTTTTCCGATTATAAAAATGGAGTCGCTGCAGGCGGTTTTATTGATTATGTACGCACTTTTAGCATTGTTGGTGTGCTGGTACTGCTGATAGCTTGTGTGAATTTCATTAACCTCACAACTGCTCGGTCTGAAAAACGCGCACGCGAGGTTGGTATCCGTAAAGCTATCGGATCACAACGTCAGCATCTGATATTCCAGTTCTTGACAGAATCCACATTGATCACGCTGATCTCTTTTATCTGCTCAATACTTTTTATTCAGATAGCACTCCAGCCGTTTAACGCGCTCACCGGTACTACTATTGCCATCCCTTTTAACAGCGCAATTTTTTGGCTAATTGCCATAGGGTGCGTATTACTTACAGCCTTGGTGGCCGGTAGTCGTCCTGCGTTTTATCTTTCGTCATTTAATCCGGTTAAGGTATTAAAAGGTACAATTCAGGTGGGCCGCTCAGCATCGTATTCACGTAAAGTTTTAGTAGTGATGCAGTTTAGCTGTTCAATAGCCTTGATCATAAGCACAGTTGTTATTTACAGGCAAATTCAATATGCAAAAAACCGCCCGGCAGGATACGATATTAATAGGTTAATAGCCACCAATGCCAACGAAGACCTGGGCAAGCATTATTCTGCTTTTAAAAATGAATTACTGCAAAGCGGCGTGATTGAAAGTATCTCCACAGCATCAAGCGCCATCACAGATATTAACATGCACAATAATCTTGATCAGTGGCCCGGAAAAATGGCTGGCGAAACCGTTGAAATGGGCGTAATAGCTGTAGCTAACGATTATTTCAAGACTGTAGGCATGAAAATACTTGCCGGGAGAGATTATAATAATGTGGTGTCCGATTCATTGAATGTCATTTTCAATGAAGCAGCAGTTAAACGCCTGCGGCTTAAAGGTGATCCGATTAGCCAGGTAATTACTTATGGTGGCAAGCAGCGCAAAATAATTGGTGTAGTTAAAAACGCGTTGATGTTATCGCCTTTTGCACAGGCCGACCCAACCATGTTTGTGTATAATAACGATCCGCATCAAAACATGATCTACCGCCTCTCGCCTAAAGTAAACCCGCACAGCGCCATTGATAAAATAGGGCAGGTGTTTTCAAAATATAGCCCTGCTTATCCGTATACCTACCGCTTTGTAGATGATGATTATAACCGCAAGTTTGGTCAGGAGGTATTGGTGGGCAAACTTGCGGGCATATTTGCGGGTTTGGCAATTTTTATATCGTGCCTCGGCCTGTTTGGCTTAGCCGCGTACATTGCAGAGCAGCGCACTAAGGAAATAGGTGTACGTAAGGTATTAGGTGCAACTGTAAGCCAGTTATGGTTTTTACTGTCGAAGGATTTTGTGTTGCTGGTGCTTATCAGCTGCATGATAGCATCGCCGGTAGCGTTTTATTTTTTGCAGGGGTGGTTACAAAAATACGATTACCGGGTAACCGTTGGCCCTGGTGTGTTTATTATATCGGCAGCGGCAGCTATTGTCATCACACTAACAACAATCAGTTTTCAGGCTATTAAGGCCGCGATTGCCAACCCGGTTAAAAGTTTACGTTCTGAATAATGGGTAATTGTATCAGTTTGCTTTGTGTTGTTACAACGGGTAAGACAAATGACCATATGACCATGACATTAAAAAATAAAAAATATGATCAGAAATTACATTAAAATAGCCCTCCGGAACCTTTGGCGCCACCGGGGCTTTTCATTTATCAATATTACTGGCTTATCCATCGGGATAACGGCCTGTTTTTTCATTTTTATATACGTGGCCTTTGAGTTGAGTTACGATAACTTTCACACAAACGCCGATAGGATCTATCGTTTGGTAACTGATATCAAAACCCCGAGCGAAACTATTAATACCAGCAGCACATCATGGGCGTTTGCACCCAATATTAAAGCAGACCTGCCCGAAGTAGAAGCCTTTGTACGCACCAGCGGCGGCAGTTTTTTGGTACGCAGGGGAGATGTAAAATTTCAGGAGGAAAACTCCATGTTCGCCGATTCGACATTTTTTAAGGTCTTCGATTTTAAATTAGTTAAAGGCGACCCCAGGACTGCACTCACCGCGCCCGCTACGATAGTGTTTACCGAATCTACCGCGAAAAAATATTTTGGCAGTGCTGACCCAATTGGCAAAACCGTATTAATTACCGGCGATGCCATACCTGCCACAGTTACCGGTATTATGAAGGATTTTCCTGGTAACTCGCAAATCAAAGCCGATATGATCATTTCAATGACGTCGTTAACCCAAAAGTTTAATAAAGGAATTGACGGGCAATGGGGCAATTTCGGCGCTACAACGTATCTTTTGTTAAAACCGGGTACAAGCCCAAAGGCTCTTGAAGCTAAAATGCCTGCCTTTTTGCAAAGTCGCGATGGGGACGGAATGAAGAAAAGCCAGATGTCCTATACGCTCATGCTTGAACCTTTAAAATCCACCTACCTCTACTCAAAAAGAGGTGGACAGGAAGTTGGAAGCATTAGCAATGTGTATATATTTAGCATTGTCGCGGTTTTTATTTTGCTGATAGCTTGCATCAACTTTGTTAATCTTACTACAGCCCGCTCGGTTGAACGCGCCAAAGAAGTAGGGATCCGTAAAGTTGTGGGCGCCGAAAAGGGCCAGCTTGCAAGCCAGTTCATCGGCGAATCGGTGGTACTTTGTATCATAGCTTTTTTACTTACGCTTGGTATAGCTGCTTTGCTGTTGCCTGCGTTTAATCAATTGGCTGGTAAAACTGTTAGCTCCGGCATCTTTTCAAACTGGTACTATGTAATTATTCTGTTTGTAACGTCGATTTTAATCGGCCTGCTTGCCGGTTTATATCCTGCATTGGTATTATCATCCTTTAAACCGGTGATGGTTTTGAAAGGCCGTTTTTCCGGAAGCAGGAAGGGCGGGATTTTACGCAGAACGCTTGTTGTTGCTCAGTTTAGTATTTCCATAACGCTTATTATTGGCACTATCGTAGTTTATAATCAAATGAGCTTTATGCAAAACCGCGATCTTGGTTTTAATAAAGAACAAATGGTTGTACTCAACACCAACGGCGATCCTGCTAAAGAATCCCTAAAAAATGCTATCAGTTCAATTCCCGGCGTAGTATCAACGGCATCTGCTTCCAGTATCCCGGGAGGTGGAAATAACGGGGCTTACTCCGAGATAGAAAATAAAAGCGGCGATTTGCAGATAGCTAATCTTGATCTGTATTTTGTTGATTATGACTATGTAAACCAATTTAAGATAAAGATGGTCGCGGGTCGTTCGTTTTCACGTGAATTTGGTACTGATACCGCCCAGGCCATGCTTATCAATGAAGCCGCTGTTAAATTATTTGGCTATAGCTCTCCTAAAGATGCTATCGGCCGCCGGTTTAAACAATGGGGGCGCGAAGGTAAAATAGTAGGTGTGATGAAAGATTTTCATTTCCGTTCGTTACAGGAGGTAATAAAGCCGCTTACCATGCGCATCGAGCTGCATAGCCTTGATCTCATAACTGTAAAAGTCTCCCCCAAAAATCTGAATAGCACGTTGGCGCAAATAGAAGGAAAATGGAAACAATTTATCCCTAACAGGCCATACTCGTTTTATTTTTTAGATGAGTTTTTTGACAGACAATACCGTGCGGAACAGCGTTTTGGCAAGCTGTTTTTTAACTTCGCTGTTCTCGCCATATTCATTTCGTGTTTGGGCTTGCTTGGTTTGGCTTCGTACAGCACGCTGCAGCGTACCCGCGAAATAGGGATCCGCAAAGTGCTTGGCGCGTCGGTACCGGGTATTGTTAACCTGCTATCGCTGGATTTTTTAAAGCTGATAGTGATATCCTGTCTAATAGCCATGCCGGTAGGCTGGTATTTTATGCATCAATGGCTCAAAGATTTTGCCTATCGTATAGATATTCAGTGGTGGGTATTTGTGCTGGCAGGTGTATTAGCCGTTTTGGTGGCAGTAGCTACCATTAGCTTCCAGGCAATAAAAGCAGCATTAAGCAACCCTGTTAAAAGTTTACGTTCCGAATAATTGTCATTAAGCCACTGCTTTCGTCTTATTAATGGAATGCGGGGCAAAATGACCTAAACGAGATAAACTAATGATAAAAAATTATTTTAAAACCGCCTGGCGCAATATCTGGAAAAGCAAGGTTTTTTCGGCTATTAACATTTTTGGATTGGCTGTGGGTATAGCAGCCTGCATAGTGATCACGTTGTTTGTTTATTACGAAAAAAGCTTCGACAGCCTGCACACTAAAAACATCTATCGCTTAAACGAAGTACAAAAGTTTGAGGGGATGGGCGCATCGCAAAAGGTTGCGTTATCCATGTTCCCGATGGGACCGACTCTTAAGGCCGATTTTCCGGAAGTAAAAAACTTTACGCGGGTACGCTGGCAGCAAAAGTTTCCGCTCAACAACGGGCTGAAACGCGTGTATATGCCGCAGGTATTCTTCGTGGATTCGGTTTTTTTAAAGATGTTTGACTTTAAACTGTTAAGGGGGGACCGGGCCACCGCTTTATTAAAACCCCGCAGCGTTTTATTAACCGAAGATGCCGCAAAACGTATGTTTGGTAATGACGACCCGATAGGTAAAACCGTAACCAATTACGGGCAGGATACCATAACTTATTCAGTTACCGGGATATTGGCAAATGTGCCTAAAAACTCGCAATTACAGTTTGATTGCCTGTTTTCGTTTAGCAGTATTTATAAACCATGGATGTTTACCAATTGGGGCGGCAACTGGTTAAATACTTACCTTGAACTGGCACCGGGTACTAACATTGCCGCACTTGAAAAGAAATTTCCGGCCTATCTTCAAAAGTATAAAGGTAAAGACGGTCCTAAAAATTATGAGCTATTCCTATTGTCCCTGAAAGATGTTCACGCTAACTCGGCCGATATAGGGCTGGACTATATCAATTATCAAAAATTTGATAAACATATCACCAACCTGTTTACAGTTATAGGTATCATTGTTTTGGTGATAGCCTGTATTAATTTCATTAACCTTTCAACCGCGCGCTCATCAGAGCGGGCAAAAGAAGTTGGCGTACGCAAGTCTATCGGTGCCGGGCGTTTTCAATTGGCTATGCAATTTCTGGGCGAAACGGTGTTACTCTCTCTGATAGCTTTAGTTTTTGCCTGTGTTTTGGTGACCCTTGCCATTCCTTTTATTAACGGTTTAAGCCAGCGTGATATCAGTTTGCCCCTGCATGATAATAAAATGCTTATCGGAGTAGTGTTTATAAGTACGGTACTTGTAGGTATTGTATCCGGGATCTATCCGGCGCTTTTCCTTTCGTCGTTTCAACCTGTTAAGGTATTGAAAGGAGCTCTGACTTCAGCCGGTGGTAATAAGGTACCGCTACGTAATATTTTGGTTGTTGGCCAGTTTACAAGTGCGGTAATTTTAATGATAGCTACCGTATTGGTTATCAGGCAGCTTAAGTTTATGCAAAAAAAAGATCCTGGCTTTAATCGCGATCAGATTGTTAATGTCCCGTTAAGCCTTATCCCGCAAAATAAATATGATTTGTTTAAGCAGGAGCTGCTTTCCAACTCGATGGTGCAGGGAGTTACCGCATCGCAGGATATTTTAGGCAGCCACCTTGATCAAACAGGTATCTCATTCAAACTCGGTGATTCGCCCTTGCGCCAGCTTACTTCAACATTGCTGGTGGTTGATAATAATTACCTCGATCTGTACAAGATAAAGCTGCTGATGGGTAAAAACTTTTCTACCGATACTTCGACCGTTTGGAAACAGTATATCATCAACGAAGCGCTGGCTAAGGAATTGCTTAAAGATCATAAAGGGAAAAATATGGAATCGTTATTGGGCCAAAGGTTTGGTTTTGATTCGTTAGGGGTGATTACCGGCATAGCCAAAGATTTCAATTTCAATTCCCTGCATTATAAAATTGAAACACTGTTTTTAGTAAATGGTAAGGGGTTTAAGCAAATGTCGGTTAAAGTTAATGGAAGCAGGGCTAAGGAAGCTATCGCGTTTATCCAGTCAACCTGGAATAAGGAGTTTCCGGGCGTGCCATTTGAGTACCAGTTTCTGGATGATCATTTTAATGAGGTTTACAGCGTTGATAACCAGGTAAGTACAGTAGTAAGTATTTTAGCCGGACTTATCATTATCATATCTTGTTTGGGGCTGTTCGGCCTGGCATCTTACTCAGCCGAAAAACGGATCAAAGAAATTGGGGTACGCAAGGTGCTTGGTGCATCAGTACAAAATATTGTATTGCTGCTTTCAGGCCATTTTGTAAAACTGGTGCTAATTGCCAATGTCATTGCCTGGCCTATCGCATTTTATGTGATGAGCAAATGGCTGCAGGACTTTGCCTACCGCATTGATATCAGTTGGTGGGTATTTGGCGTCGCCGGGCTCACATCGATGGTTATCGCGTTTGCAACGGTAAGTTTCCAGGCAATTAAAGCGGCGGTAGCTAACCCGGTTAAGAGTTTAAGGAGCGAGTAACCTCACCCAAACCCTCTCCAAGGGAGAGGGCTTTAAAAAAAATCAAAGCTTATAAAAGATATAACAATTCCTCCCCTTTGGGGAGGTTAGGAGGGGTTTATGATAAAAAACTATATAAAAACAGCATGGCGTAACCTAATTGTTAACAAGGTTACTTCACTCATAAGTATTGCGGGATTGGCAGTTGGAATAGGCTGCTTTATATTGTTAGCTACCTACCTGTTAAATGAATTACGGTACGATAGGTTTCATGTAAAAGCCGATAGGATAGTCCGTATGGTTTATAACTATAAATCATCAGACGATGCTGAAGCTAAATCAGTATCGGTAACGCCAACTGCGCCTGTGCCCGTATTTAAACAGCAATTACAGGAAATTGAGGATGGTGTACGGATTTACCGGTATAACAACCCGGTGCAATACCAGGACAAATTATTTAACGAAAAACGGTTCTTTTTAGCTGATGAGCCTTTCTTTAAGATCTTCAGCTTTAAGTTTTTGAAAGGTAATGCCGCTACCGCGCTTAGAGACCCGTCGGCTGTGGTGATCACCGCTTCTACGGCAAAAAAATATTTCGGCAACGAGGATGCCGTAGGCAAGGTTTTGAAGGTTAATAACAAGCAAAACATGATGGTTAGCGGTGTGGTGGAAGATGTGCCCGAATACTCGCAGATCAAATTTGATATGATTGGCTCGTATGCCGGCTCGGAACATGCTAAAACACGCAAATGGGATTCGGCTAATGATTATTCGTACCTGCTGTTAAAACCGGGTGTTAATATGGCCTCGGTTGAGCAAAAAATGAACAACTACGTAGCCGAGCTGTTTAAAGATGATTTTAGGCAGGGGCATAAAATGTGGTTCAAGTTGGAACCCTTAACTGATGTTCACTTGAAATCGGCAGCTACATACCCGCTAACCCCATCCGGCAATATCAAATATATTTACATTTTAGGCGCGGTTGCTGTTATTTTATTGCTGCTTGCATGTGTTAATTTCCTAAACCTGGTAACGGCGAAAGCCATTGAGCGCGGTCATGAAATAGGGGTAAGAAAGGTAATGGGTGCAGCCCGCACCCAGCTTTTTGTTCAGTTCATTATCGAGTCGGCGATGATTACGCTTGTATCGCTGTTAGGTGGTTTGTTTTTGGCCAATATAAGTTTTAAATGGTTTAGCGATTTTTCGGGGCAGCAATTGGGTTTTCAAACGTGGAACATTTCATGGCTTATCATGGCCGTGGCCGCCTTGTTTGTAACGGTAACTTTTTTAGCCGGGACTTATCCATCGCTATATTTATCTTCATTTAACCCCATTGTCACTTTAAAGGGAAAACTTACAAATACAACAGGTGGTAAAGCTTTACGCAGATCGTTGGTTATAGTTCAGTTTGTTGTATCTGTGTTCTTTATGATCTGTACGGTTATAGCCGGCAGCCAGCTGAGATACATTCAGCATTTAAATATCGGTATCGACCGGTCGCAGGTAATGGTACTGGATCTTGGTGGTGAATCGTTAAAAGAGGTCCAATCATTTAATAACGCGGTAACTCAATTGCCGGGAGTGCTTGGTGCTACGGCGTCGTATGACTCGCCGGTTGATGTTCACGGCGGATATAGTATTAACAAGGCCGACGGCAAAAACAGCGACTATAATCTTTCGGTAACCGCGCTGCCCGTAGAAAAGAATTTTTTGAAAACACTTGGTATCAAACTGGTTCAAGGCATCGATTTTACCAATGCCGATGAAGCACGCGCTACCGATCCCGATCAAAATAAGCGCTATTATGGTTTTATCATCAATGAAAAGGCCGCTGAAGCTTTGGGCTGGAAAGCTGAAGAGGCGATAGGCAAACATATTGGGCTAAACGGCCGTACCGGCGAGATCAGGGGCGTTGCACAAAATTTCAACTTTGCGTCCCTGCATCAGGAAGTTACCCCAATTGTGATATTTACTGAAAATTATTTTGGTAAAATACTCATTAAAACCTCCGGAAATGATATTGGTCAAACTATAGCTGCAGTAAAAGAAAAATGGGCCGCCTTTAACCCGGCCACGCCGTTTGAATATCACTTCCTCGACCAGGAATTTGATGACATGTATAAGGTTGAGCAGCGCACAGGTTCAATACTAACAGCATTTACTTTGGTTACCATTTTTATTTCCTGTTTGGGTTTATTCGGGCTGGCAGTATTTTCAACCAGGCAAAGGGTAAAAGAAGTTGGTGTACGCAAAGTTTTAGGTGCGAGTGTTTTCAGTATAGTAAAACTTGTTTCCGGCGATTTTTTGAAACTGGTGATCGTATCGGTTATCATCGCCTCACCAATAGCCTGGTATGTTATGCACAGATGGCTGCAGGACTTTGCTTATAAGATCAGCATTCAAATATGGGTATTCATAGCAGCAGGTACGGCGGCAATACTTATCGCTTTTATTACCGTGAGTTTGCAATCACTTAAGGCTGCACTTGCTAATCCAGTTAAAAGCTTGCGTTCGGGAGATTAATTTTTAGGAGAAAGGAAAAGGCGAAAACTGAAAGGGATATGAACGTTGATGTAATGCTAAATATATCTTTCAGCTTTTTGTTTTAATTAAGGTCTGCAGAACACCGAAGTTTTGGATCCGCCGCCACTACCTGGTTGCGATAAAAAAAGCCTTTTACCTTTCGCCTTTTACCTTTCACCTCAAAAAACACTGTATCATAACCGAACGCACCTTGTTACGTAAGCGTACAGTAATGTTTTGATAAGATGATTTAACGTATTGATAGTTAGTTAGATATAACTTTGGTATGTTATTGATATGTTAATCGCAAAATGATGAGTATTATTGTTTAACTCATTTATTTACTAACAAACTAATTCAATAATTAAAAATGTTATCACTGCAACATATTTCAAAGTATTTCCAGGTAGGGGGCAATAGAAACATCATCCTTAATGACCTTAGCCTTGAGGTTGATGAGGGCGAATTTATTTCTATTATGGGACCGTCAGGTTCGGGTAAATCAACACTGCTCAATATCATCGGTATGCTCGACGAACCATCTGATGGTTATCATTATTTTGAAGGCCATGCAGTGCATCAGCTTAAGGAAAAACAGCGCTCGGCTTTATACAAGCAATACATTGGTTTCGTTTTTCAGGCTTATCACTTAATTGATGAACTTACCGTTTACGAAAACATTGAAACCCCGCTTATTTACCAGGATTTTAAAAGTGCCGAGCGTAAAGCAATGGTTGCTGATATGCTCGACCGTTTTAACATCGTAGGCAAAAAAGATCTTTTCCCTGCACAGTTATCGGGCGGCCAGCAGCAGCTGGTAGGTATAGCCCGGGCACTTATTGCCAAACCTAAATTATTATTGGCCGACGAGCCTACAGGCAACCTTAACTCAAAACAAGGGGAGGAGATCATGGAGCTGTTCCGCAAGCTAAATAAGGAAGACGGCGTAACCATTATACAGGTTACCCACTCCGAAAAAAACGCCGAATACGGTTCGCGCATTATCGATCTGCTGGATGGCCGGATTGATTCATCAAGAAAACTCTGAACTCAATAATAAAATGCGATACTATAAATTACTATTTCTCGGCCTTGTTACGTTGTCGTCGGCAAAAGCGTTTGCCCAATCTGATACATCACTTTCGTTGCAGAAGTGCATTGATATTGCTATAAAAAATAACCTTGATGTAAAGCAAAGCGAATTAAAGGCTCAAAGTGCCCGTATTGATTTTATGCAGGCCAAAGAAAATATGCTGCCAACTTTAAACGCTAATATAAACCATGGTATAAACCAGGGGCGTAATATTAACCCCTTTACAAATACCTATGTAAATCAATCATTAACTTACGGCAACTACAGTCTCGAGTCGAATCTTACGCTTTTTGGCGGTTTGCAAAACGTAAATGCTATCAAGCAAACTTCGTTGGCTTACCAGGCCGGTAAAATGGATTTGCAGCAGGCTAAAGATCTGGTTACTATAAATGTGATTACTGCCTATTTGCTTGTACTGGATAATACGGAGTTGCTGGCACAGGTTAAAAACCAGGTTGATGTTTCGGCAAAGCAGGTTGAAAGGTTAACTGTTTTAGAAAAGGACGGTGCTAATAAATTGCCGTCCGACCTTTACGATCTGCAGGGTACGCTGGGCGATAATAAGCTGAATGTTGTTGCAGCGAACAGTGCGCTGGAAAGTGCCAAATTAAGTTTACTGCAAATACTTAATATCCCATACAATAAAAATATCGTATTGCAGCCAATTAACGCACAGGACGTGGCAAATCAAACTGTGCTCACGTCCGATCAGGTTTACGATACAGCTTTACAGCAACTGGCCCTAGTTAAAGCCGCCACGCTTCGCCGGCAAAGCGCCGAAAAGGCTGTTAGTGTAGCTAAAGGAGCTTTGCTGCCAAATGTTTCTTTATATGGCGGTTTGTATACCAATTACTCAAGCGCTGCGCAAAGCTCAGTGTTCACCGATTCATCAACAGTAAAAACAGGTGATTTTATAAATACGCCAGGTGGTAAGCAACCAGTTTTAACTACGCAGGCTAATTACGTCAATAAGGATATCGGCTACTATGATCAGTTTAAAAATAATTACAGTACACAGTTTGGTGTAAGTCTAAAGATCCCGATCTTAAATTATTTCCAAAATCACAATAAGGTGGCCAAAGCAAAGATCGATTTGCTCAATTATAAATACATAGAGGAAAATACTAAAATTAAGCTGAAACAGGATGTTGAACAGGCTTATCTTAACATGACATCGGCCTATAACAGGTATACTGTGCTCCTTGAGCAGGTTAAAGCCTATGCCGAATCATTTCGTACTGCCGAAATACGGTTCAATGCGGGTGTTTTAACTTCGGTTGATTATGTAGTAGCGAAAAATAACCTTGATAAATCAAAGATAAACATGATCAATGCCCGGTATGACTGTTACATTTATAACAAAATACTTGATTATTACCAGGGCAAATTAGCGTTGTAAATGCGACAAGACTAATAAAGCCTATACTTTTATTAAAAATTATAAGTTAAATATCCGGTTAAACTTTACTGAATTATCAGTTGGGTTTAGCCGGATATTTCTAATTTAGCAGCGGTTTTGCAAACGTTAAGGTTTGCCAAGACTTAATACATCATTCAAACACCTAAAAAAATGAAAAAAGCAATTTTACTTTCCTTATCTATTTTTTTACTGTCAGTTGGCGTTTCAAAAGCCCAGGTAATCCCGAGCTTTTCTTTCGGCCTTAAAGGCGGTTTAAACTATTCAACGTTTCCCTCAAACGGCGTTTTTAACAACGATAATAAAGCAGGTTACCAGGCTGGTGCATGGGCACGAATAGGTGGCCTGGGCCTAATTTTTCAACCCGAACTTTATTATACTAATAAAAGCGTAACTGTAAATAATGGAGGTATTTCAAATAAACAAAGCTTTAAAAGTTTTGATGTTCCATTACTTGTAGGTGCTAAAGTTGGTGCCTTAGGTTTAGGTGGAAGGTTTTATGGTGGGCCGGTGCTTTCATTTACAACCGGAAGAGATAGGGACGCATTTAATGATGCAACAGCTTTAAGGTATAAAGACGCGAACTACGCAATACAGGTAGGCGCAGGTGTTGATATCAGTAGCCTGTCTATCGATCTTCGTTACGAAGGTGGTTTAAATAAAATAGCTTATGGCAACGATAATTCACACACACGTGTTAGCTTGTTTAGCCTTGCTGTTGCTTATAAATTGTTCTCGTTATAATTTCCCAGTCCCTCAAGAAATACTGAAAGACCCTCCGGTAACGGCGGGTCTTTTTTGCGTTAGATCGGAGTGTAAACTTTCTTATTGTTTAGTTACGCAATCGATTGTATATATAGTATTATATTTTAGCTTTTATTTGATAGAATAGTATTATACTTATTGTACAATGTACACCTATATTTATCTGCCATTTATGCGTCAGTTATCTGTTTAAACGCGGGTTTCGGACGTTTCCTAAAATTCAGGGCAGATGAAAAAATACCTTTCAATCTCATTTTACAAATTTTTGTTTGCGCTATCGCTGATAGGAAACAATGCTTCTGCTCAAACCGATACAACTTCGAGGCCGATCCGCCTCACTCAAATTGGCTTTTACCCCGGTGCCATTAAAAAGGCCATTGTTTTAAGTGACAAAGGGGGCGACTTTTTTATCCAAACCATTCAAAAGCAAACAGTATTTACCGGTAAACTTAAACCATCACTTAAACCAAACTTTGCCGGTCATATTGTTCAATTGGCCGACTTTACTACGTTCGGCAAGCCCGGCAGGTATGTACTTTATGTCCCATCTGCAGGTTATTCTTATCCCTTTGAGGTTAAAGCTCTGGTTCATAAAGCTGTGGCAGCCGCTGCTATCAAAGCCTATTATTTTATGCGCTCGGGCACACCGTTACCCGAAAAGTATGCCGGCAAATGGCACCGGGCCGAAGGTCATCCTGATACGGTTGTACAGATCCATCCATCTGCCAAAAGTGAAGGGCGGAAGGCTGGCTCAATAATCTCATCACCGCGCGGTTGGTATGATGCCGGCGATTATAACAAGTATATTGTGAACAGTGGCATTACAACAAGTACGTTGCTTTCTTTATATGAGGATTTTCCCGCTTACATGAAAACAGTTAAGCTTAATATCCCCGAAAGCAGCAACAAAATTCCGGATGTTTTGGATGAGGTGCTTTGGAACCTGCGTTGGATGCTGACCATGCAGGATCCCGCCGATGGCGGCGTATACCATAAGCTTACCAATGCTGCTTTTGATAAGTTTGAAATGCCCGATAAAGACACATCGCCACGTTATGTGGTACAAAAAGGTACTGCGGCCACGCTTGATTTTGCCGCTGTTATGGCGCAAGCTTCCCGCGTTTTTAAACAGTATCCTAACGAGCTACCGGGTTTAGCCGATTCATGTATCAATGCTGCTCAAAAAGCCTGGAGTTGGGCTGGTAAAAATCCGATGGTGGCCTACCGGCAGGATGAGATGAACAAAAAGTTTGAACCGAAGATCACTACAGGCGGTTATGGCGATAATAACTTTACCGACGAGTTTATCTGGGCGGCATCCGAGCTGGCAGTCAGCACCGGTGAGGTTGACTATCTTAAAAATATTAATCTTTTGCCTGATAGCCGGATGCCGGTACCTACATGGTCGCAGGTTAGGCTGTTGGGGTATTATACGCTGATCAAAAATGATATAACAGGGAAAACCGTCCCCGCGTTACCGGAAATCAGGAAGCGGCTTATCAACACTGCCGATGATATGATAAATGGGGTTGACTCAAACGCTTATCAAACCGTGATGACTAAATCCGCCAGGCATTTTGGCTGGGGCAGCACCTCCGAGGCCGCAAACGAGGGAGTTCTGCTTATCCAGGCTTACAAGTTATCGGGCGATAAAAAATACCTGGATTATGCTTTAGCAAATCTTGACTACCTGCTTGGCCGTAACGGCACGGGTTATTCCTTTGTAACAGGGTATGGTACTAAAGCGCCAATGCATCCGCACCACAGGCCTTCTGCAACTGACGGTATAGTTGACCCAATACCAGGCCTGCTTGTTGGCGGCCCCAATCCTGGTATGCAGGATGGTGTCAAAGTGCCGTCAAAAGTGCCCGATGAGGCTTATATTGATGATGAGCACGCTTACGCCGCCAATGAAATAGCCATAAACTGGAATGCGCCGCTGGCTTATCTGGCTAATGCGTTAGAGGCTTTGCAACAAAAGTTAGCAAGCCAACCTTAGAGATAATGAAACATTAGCCCATATCTGTAAAAAGAAAGCGCTTCCAGAATTAAATAGAAGCGCTTTTTGTTTTTTAAGAACTTACGAGGTCTCTAAAACTTCATAAGTCTGAATTTATCGTTACTTCACCACCTCAACCCATTGTCCTTTCAATAAGCTGCTGATCTGGTTATTATACATCGCCTCGCAGTAAACAGCCGGTAGATAATATTTACCGGTGTATGCTGCATTAAGCATTACATAATAGGTTGATTCCTGTCCTTCGTATAAACTGAAATAAGTATTCACTCTGTCATCACGGATGTCGCGGTAATCAGAGGGGGATGATTTGAATGCTTCATCACCGAGCAGGCGCGTGTTTAAGATTTCCCAACCCGAAGGGAAGATTTGGGTGAGGGCGAGATTATCGTACCTGCCGCGTTTGCCCGGATTTTTGATGTTTACCTGCGCCACAAAATCAGTTCCTTGTTTTAACGAGGATGGATCTATTGGCTTGCCTTTAAGCGAGAAATATCCAACGCGCATCTGTAAAACATCCGGATTGACGATTGATCTGGTATCCTGTCCGGATGATGGCTGGCCTTTTTGTATCAACCTAATGTACAGTTTGTTGTTGCTGTTATTTTTTAGGTAAACTTTACCTCCGTTGCCAGCCAGCGCTCCCTGCCATAAGTACGAACTCGTACTGATGGAGGCTTTGGTGTTGCCTGCCGCATAGTTAAATTCAAGTTTGCCTGCAGGTTTATTTTGGCCGTAAAACTGCGCCAATGCTATCAGCGAATATGCTGTGGTTTGGGTACTGTACCAATCATCCTGTGATAAACGTGCAGCAACGGTGTGCACCAATCCAGCGGCTTTTTGTTTTTGATCGAGTAATGTAAGGGTTTCCAGTATCATAGCCTCATCTCTTAAATCGGACCCATAGGTGCCGTAAAGGCTGTTGTATGGCTTAACGGTGGTTGATAATTTAGCTATCATCCGCAGGCCAACTTCGGGTTGCCCGGCAAGCTTATAAGCGGCAGCAAGGCGCCATGCAGCGGCGTCGCTCAATAAAGCAAACTCACGCAGGCGGTTCATTGCACCCATTTCAGGCGAGCGTGCCAGTGCCAGCAAGTATAAACGATAGGCCTGGGTAAGGTCATCTTCGTAATAGTATGGCTGCTTGCGTGGTGCCCAGCTAAGTGCTTTTTCTTTCTGGTATTTTTTCCAGCGGTCGATAAAGCCTATTGGCATACTAAAGCCTTTTGCCTGTGCAGCTAACATAAAATGCCCGGCGTAGTTTGTTCCCCATTCATCAGCTTCGCCGCCATAAGGCCAGTAGCTTAAGCCGCCGCCCTGTACCTGGAAGCCGTTAAGCCTGTTAATGGTGGCTTTGATATTTCGGTCGGTTTCCGCTCTTTGTTTTGGCGAAAGATCAAGCAATTGGTTCAGGTATAACTGCGGGAATGCCGAGGACGTAGTTTGCTCAACACAGCCGTGTGGGTATTCAATCAAATAATCCAATCGTTTTGAAAGGTTCAGCGGCGGGATGTAAGCTACTTCAAGCGTGGCTTTATTAGTGCCGTTGATGCCAACCGGCTGATAATCGGTATTCCATATTTCGCCCGGCGCAAGTTCTTTCTGAATAATGCGGGTAACCGGCGGGTTAGGGTTGCGAATGTTAAGATCAACATCATAAGCAGCTGTTTCCGAACCGCTTTTGGCAATTATTTTTACTTTACCTACGCCAACAAAATCCTTAACATTCAAATCAAAGGTTGCCATCTGGTCGCCGGGCTTATCGAAAGTCAGCGTCTTTTGGTTATTGCCGCCCAAATTGGTGAAAGCATTGCTTTGCACCTGTATATTGACGGATTTAATATTGTTTTCCATAGCGAACACAGTAACCGGCAATTGAATGCTTTCGGATGGGCCAAGTACGCGCGGTAGGGTAGCCAGGATCATCAAAGGCTTTTTAACTGCTACAGCTTTTTCGGCTATTCCATAAGCACCGTTATGCCCGGCTACTATCATCGCCTTGACAGAACCCACGTATTGCGGCAATATAAAGCGCTGTGTTTGCTTTTCACCTGCATCGAGGTGGAAAGGCCCAAGGAATTTCACAACAGGCTTAAAACGGTTTACAGATACGTTTTTGTTGTTGCCGAGGTTCCCGTCACCGCCTATGCTTAAAATGCGTTCCAACCCACCACCAAACGCGCCTATCACATAGTCGAACAGGTCCCAGGTTTTTACGCCTAATGCTTCGTGGGCATAAAAGGTATCATGCGGATCGGGCAGTTTATAGTTGGTAATATCTAACAAGCCTTCATCAACAATAGCGATGGTGTAGGTCATTTCCTTGCCCGATGCCTCTGATACAGTAATGGCCGATTGTGTTTCGGGCCTGATCTTATCAGGCATGCTGATAATTGGTTTCAGGATAGTTTCGGGGTTTTCGACCTGCAGCGGAATAGCACCATACATGCGGATGGGCAGGTCATTAACCGTTTGCGAATGTTTTTGAAGCAAGGTAACGTTAACAAAAACGTTCGGTGCCATTGTTCCATCAACAGTAAATGTATATCGGGTTTGTCCCTTTTTCGTATCTATCCAGGTTGTTTTTAAAACCTTGCTGCCGTTTTCAAAACTAATCAGTGCTCGACCAGCTTCTCCTGTTGGAATAGTCAAAGTTGCCTCATCGCCAACCTTATAAGTCTGTTTATCTGAAGTGAAAGATAACATTGCTGCTTCGGTAGGATTTGTTGATTGTAACCTTTCCGACCAGTTTGGCCAGTCGACATAAATGATCTTACCTGTTGAGTGGCCTGTTTGCTCATCTTTTACTTTAATGAGGTAACGGCCCCAGTCGGCTTTGTTGATGTGCAGCTTCCATTTCCCTGCGCCACCCGTAAGCCTTACGGTTTCAGTTTTGATGAGTTTATTATACTTATCCTGGGTAAAGTTGCTCATTTCATTGCCGGTTTGATCCCACCACCAACGCCATTGCACTTTATATAGTTCAACCTGCACATCACGGCTGCCCGGCAGGGCGTTTCCATTTACGTCCACATCGGCTATGTCAATTAAATGGTCTTTATCAGTAACCAACATATCCGACAGGTCGCTGCCTTCCGGCGTTTTAATACCCACGTAGCCGGGATAAACGTTGTACGGCAGGCTAACCTGGTTTATGCTGAAGTTGCCGCCCGGTTCAAATACCTTAACCAGGAAGTTTGCACGAAGCTGCCCTGGGGCTTGTTTTTCTACATTAACGTTAGCATTAACGTCGGCTGTGCCTGTTTCGCTCAGTTTGCCATCAAAAACGGTTTGCACCTGGGTATTGAAGGCCTGTGTAGGATCATCAAAAACATAATCTTTATATTTTTTGAAGCTGGTGTTTTGTGCCGATAAATAAGCGTCAACTTTTGCTTTTAGGTTTTGCGCCGCACCACCAAACAGCCATTGAGCACTCAGCTTACCATTGGCATTGTTTCCCTTGGTTAATTCAGATGCCCCTCCGAACGACAGGCTAAGCTTGAGCCTGTTGGGCATGATGGTTTCAACTTTTATCTTTTTCTCAAACGTAGCGCCGCCAACTTTAACCTTGGCTGTCCAATTGCCGGTAGGGGACGAGGTTTCGGTTGCGGTATGGAAACTGTAAAACCCATCTAAACTTTTGGTTTTGGCAATACGCCTGTATAGCTTATCACTTGGGTCATATAGCTCAAACTCAACCGGGTGGTCAGCCGGGAGGGTTTTTAGCTTATCTTCGAGGATAAAGGATGTATAAATAGAATCCCCCGGGCGCCAGACGCCGCGCTCGCCATAAATAAACCCTTTTAAGCCATTTTGTACTTCCTCTCCACCAACGTTAAATCTCGACAGGGGTAAAGAGCTGCCATCGTCCAATTTTAAATAACCGCGCTGCACGCCTTTTTTGGCTACTAAAAGGTATGGTTTCCTTTTCAGATCGAACTTAACCAAACCATCGCTACCTGTTGTGTTTTTGTAGATCACCTGTTTCTGATAGTCGAGCAGTTCGATATCTACATTGTTCATCGGCTCAGCACTCAGGATATCGGTAACAGCTACCAGCATACTATTATCGTTGCCCCGTTTGGCGATAAGCCCGATGTTTGATGCAATGATATTGCGCGTAGCCCAACGCTGTTTGCTATAGTACGAATCGGTGCAGGCGTCGTCACGTTCCTGCCAGTTATAGCCTTCCGGATAGTAATTGTCATAGCGTTTCCAAAAGTCGTCGTCCTCGTCATTTACTTTCGATGTATTGTCGCCGTATTCACCACCGTAGTAGCCACCGTCTTCATCATCACCATCATTGTCTTTTTGAACCTTGCCGCTATTGATCTTACAATTGAATAACGAATATGACCGCCTGAAGCCAATAACCACACGATAGATAGCACCTGGTTCAGTGCGGATCATTTGGTCAAGATCGAGCATAAAGCGGTTCTTCTTGTGCAGGTTAAGGCCTTTGTCAGTATCTAACCGAATAGTTTTTTGTGCTATAGGCTTGCCAACCTGCCTTAGTTCGGCGCTGCCATCAAAGCCGTTGCTTTGGAAATATTGAGGTACGTTGTTTTCGTAGATCTTGATAATGGTAACATCCACCGCATTGAGGTTAACCGCCTCAAAAGGCATCATGATGCGGCCCGAATCGGGGAGAATCACGCCTTTACCGGGAATAGTAACGGCGGGCAGGCGATTTTCAAAAAACAGATTAGCGGTATAGCCTTTGGTAAGCCTTTTTAAAAGCGTGTTTTTTATGCCTTCATTTACGGTTACGGTATAATCTCCCTGTATTCGATCGGGGGCATAAACTTTAACAAGGCTACCGTCAATGCTGTAAGCCGGGTCGGCTATATTATTGATACTAACGAGGCCGTTCAGTTCTTGTCCAACTAAGATATTGTCTGAAAACTGCACTTCAACGTACTGGTCGTTATCCTGTACAGCACGGATGTTCAGCACTTTGAAATCGCCAATTGCCGGAACTTCAAAAGTTTGACTGCCTTTTTTTTCAATCCCAATACTGCCGCCATCCCAGTTAATCACAAGCCCACTGGCTTTTCCGGCTATACGGGTTAAGCCGGTTATGGTAAAATGATGGTTTTTATGGGCCGCGTCATGTTCCCAGTTTATTTTAACCGGCGAATCATAATTGGTTATTATGAGTTTATCAACAGCGGATGGATCTTCAGCATCGGCGGTTTGGATATCGCCTGTAAGTTTCATTTCGGTATTTGAGGTACTACTGGCGGTTTGCATACCGATAAATGACACGGTAAAATCGGGCTGAATAACCTGGAAGCTAAATTTAAAGTGCTCAAAATGGCCGGGCACTTCAATGAGTTTGCTCAATTTAAAATCGGCAGTATAGTTTTTACCCGGATCAAGTTTTTCATCAGGTCTGAATTCGATGGTTCGGGCATCTGTCCAGATGGCTTTTCCTTTTATAGCTGGTGAAAAGTTGAAAAGGTCATCGGTTATTTCCTCATTTTGTTGATGTGTTAACTGAACATCGCTTGCCAGCCTGATACGGATGGGACTTTGTTTGGAAATAACACCAGTTGTATACGACTCGATATACTTGCTGAAAGCAGGATCAACTATTGTTTTTTTATGGCCATGAGCTACCAGGTATATGATGAGTAATGCAAGAGCAATGGTAGTGACAACAGTGATTAAGGTTCGGCGTTTGCGGAATTGATTGTATCCGTTTTCCATGAATAGGTTTATTTATTATCAGGTAAATTATGAAATTTATGACAATAAATAATTTAAAGCGAAAATTATTTTATCATAACTCCAGGCTTATTTAAAACCGGGATCTTGATAAAATTCATCTCCACAATACTTTCAGGAAGGAATATAAACTTTTTATCGAAAATGTCTTTGCCGATGTAATAGCTTAGCCAATATTCATTATTAAGGCCGAAAGTTTGTTCGTCAATAGGTTCGATAAGCTTATATGCTTTGCTATCAACAACAGGGATCATGTGCCTCAGGGTTGATGTTTTTACCTGTTCACCGTCCTTTTCACCATAACCTTTTGAGGTAATAAGCACGTTTTCAATAGGCTCATTTTTAAGGTTGATGAGATATACGTACCAAACCTTACTTTCAACACTCTCGCTCTCCAATGCCACCGCAATGGCAATATCTTTTACATTATTTTCGGGCAGGTCTTTCTTCATTCTTTGGGTTGATTAAGTTGATTGGGGTGATTTGATGAATAGTTTTACACGTACATGCTAAACTACTCATCAAATCAACCTGATCAACCATTCACTATTTCTTCTTTGGCGCCGCCTTTTTCTTTGCCGGTGCTTTAGTTGCAGCGGGCTTGGCTGCCGCTGCTTTACCAAAGCGCCCTTTCTTAGCATCTTTTGGTGTTGCATCGGCAAGGGCCTTGCATTCTTCGTAGGTGAGGGTTAAAGGATCTTTATCTTTAGGGATCTTAACGTTCAGCTTCCCAAATTCAATATAAGGTCCCCAGCGGCCATTTAACACTTTTACGTCCGGATCTTCATCAAAAGATTTGATCAGCTTTTCAGCATCTTTTTTGCGCTTTAGGTTAATGAGTTCAATAGCTTGTTCTTCAGTAACATCATGCGGGTCGATCTCTTTAGGTAACGACACAAACGCACTGTTGTGGCTGATATAAGGCCCGAAACGGCCAATAGCTACCTTTATCACCTTGCCTTCGTATTCGCCCACAACTTTTGGAAGCTTAAACAGTTCAAGCGCTTCTTCAAGACTGATAGTTTCGATGCTTTGCCCACTGCGAAGGCTGGCATACAGCGGTTTTTCTTCGTTCTCTTCACTTGCACTTTCACCCACCTGAACAAATGGCCCAAAGCGACCTATTCTCACAGAAACTTTCTTTCCGCTTTCGGGATGAATACCTAATTCACGTTCACCAGTTGCTTTATCAGCTTTTTCAATAGTGTTTTCAACTTCCTTGTGGAATGGGTTATAAAAATCATGGAGCATTGCAGTCCACTCTTTCATACCTTGCGCTATTTCGTCAAATTGCTTTTCAACGCTGGCTGTAAAGTTAAAGTCAACGATATCTTTGAAATATTGTACCAGGAAATCATTTACAACAGCGCCGATATCAGTAGGGAATAGCTTGCCACGTTCGGCACCGGTATTTTCAGTTTTTTCTTCTTTGATTATGCTACCTGCTTTTAGCGTTAATACCCTGAAATTACGTTGCTTACCATCACGATCTTCTTTTACCACATAACCACGATTTTGAATGGTTGAAATAGTAGGGGCATAGGTTGACGGGCGGCCGATGCCAAGTTCCTCCAGTTTTTTTACCAGGCTTGCCTCTGTATAGCGTGCGGCCGGGCGGGAAAAACGTTCTGTAGCCGACATTTCCTGTAAAGTTAAACGCTGACCTTTAGCCAAAGGCGGCAGTATAGCGTTTTCGCCTTCCTGTTGTGCTTCGTCCTCATCATCTTTGGATTCAAGGTAAACTTTCAGGAAGCCGTCAAACTTCATTACTTCACCGTTAGCTACCAGATCTTCGCTACGGGTTGAGATACTGATTTTTGCGGTAGTTTTCTCAAACTGGGCTTCGCTCATTTGCGAAGCGATAGCGCGTTTCCAGATTAGCTCATATAAGCGCTTTTCTGCTGATTCGCCGTCGATAGAATGATTGTTGAAATATGTTGGCCTGATTGCCTCGTGTGCCTCCTGTGCACTGGCATTTTTGGTTTTATATCTTCTTTGCTGATGGTATTTTTCGCCATAAGCGGATACGATCTCACTTGCAGCCGAATTTAAGGCCAGTTCAGAAAGATTTACCGAATCGGTACGCATATAAGTGATGTACCCCGATTCATATAGCCTTTGTGCAACCTGCATGGTACGTGCTACGGAATAGCCCAGTTTACGGCTTGCTTCCTGCTGCAGGGTTGAGGTAGTGAACGGTGCGGCAGGCGAACGTTTAGTTGGTCGGGTATCTAACGATTTTACATCGAAATCGGCCGCGATACAATCCTGTAAAAACTTTTCGGCATCATCCTGTTGTGCAAAACGCTCGGACAGTTCGGCTTTAAAAGCTTCTCGGCCTTTGCCAAATATGGCCACTATTTTAAATGCTGCTTCCGATTTGAATTTGTTGATCTCACGTTCACGGTCAACAATAAGCCTTACTGCAACTGATTGTACGCGTCCGGCCGAAAGCGACGGTTTTACCTTTTTCCACAAAACTGGAGAGAGCTCAAAACCTACCAGTCTGTCCAGAACACGGCGCGCCTGCTGGGCATTAACAAGGTTATAGTCAATTTTTCGCGGTGTATCTATCGCTTTTAAAATGGCCGGTTTGGTGATCTCATGAAAAACGATACGTTTGGTATGTGCATCTTTCAGATCCAATGTTTCAAACAAATGCCACGAAATGGCCTCACCCTCGCGGTCCTCGTCCGATGCCAGCCAAACCATTTCCGCTTCTTTTGCTAACTTCTTTAATTCGCTAACTACCTGCTTTTTATCTGCAGGTACCTCGTATTTTTGTTTAAAGTTATTAGCTATATCAATTGCATCTTCCGACTTAACCAGATCACGGATATGCCCATAGCTGGACTTTACAGTAAAGTCCTTACCAAGGTAACCCTCAATGGTCTTAGCTTTTGCAGGTGATTCAACTATCAGTAAGTTTTTGGCCATTTAATCAGTTTTAGTTTTTGCAAATAAAACATAAAGTAAGCGAAACACCAATTAGTTTTTGAATTGGTGTTTCGTTATACTGTTAAAAGTTGCAATGTTGATACCGGATTTTTATAAAATTGGAGTGCAAAGACTTGCAGGTTTGAGAGATTGGCAATGAATTAAGGCGAAAAATTAGGCCCTCAAGGTTGGTTAGCCAAAAGGTTTCCAAAAAAACAACCTTGTAACATTCAAACGTTGCAACCTTACAACAAAAAGGCTTACATCAGGAAACCACCGCCAACCAGATCGTCTCCTTCATAAAATACAGCCGACTGGCCCGGCGCTATGCCTGACACATTATGATGAAAATCAACTTTCATATGTTCGCCCATTTGAAGAATGGTGCTTTGCGCACCTGCATCTTTGTAACGTATTTTGGTAATAGCTTCAAGAGGCTCGTTTATATTTTCATATTTAATGAGGTTGAGGTTTTTTACCCACGCTTGTTTGCGTTCAAGCTCATCGGCAGTACCTAAAACAACTGTATTGGTAGCAGGATCGATTTTCGTAACAAACATTGGATGCCCTAATGCCACACCTAAACCTTTACGCTGCCCGATGGTATAAAAGGGGTAGCCCTGATGTTTGCCTACCACAGTGCCGTTTGTAAGTACAAAATTACCGGGTCCGATTCGTTCGTCAAGGTCTTCAACTTTATGGCGCAGAAAGGAGCGGTAGTCGTTATCAGGTACAAAGCATATCTCATAGCTTTCACTTTTACCGGCAAGTTCTATCTGGCCCATATCAAGCGCCATCTGTCTGATCTCGGGCTTTGAGAAACTACCTAACGGGAATTTGGTACGTGCAAGGTTTTTTTGAGATACTCCCCATAACACGTACGATTGATCTTTATTGGTATCCTTACCTTTATATATCACATAACGGCCGTTATCCTGTAAACGGATATTGGCGTAGTGACCGGTAGCTATAAATTCGCAATCGAGTTTATCGGCACGTTTTAACAATGCTTCCCATTTAATATGGGTGTTGCATAAAACGCAGGGGTTAGGGGTACGGCCGGCCAGGTATTCATCAACAAAGTTGTCGATCACAAAATCGCCAAACTCATTGCGGATATCTAATATATAATGAGGAAAGCCGTAGCCAACTGCCAGGGCACGCGCATCATTGATACTGTCCAAACTGCAGCAGCCTGTTTCTTTTGAACTGCCGCCCGATGAGGCATAGTCCCAGGTTTTCATGGTTAAACCAATAACTTCATAGCCCTGTTCATGCAGCATCACTGCCGCCACCGAACTATCAACCCCGCCACTCATTGCCACTAATATCCTGCCATGCTTACTCATAATGCTGCAAAGATACCTATTTGATTTTTATGTTAACATATGCTTGGTCAGTAAAGGGTAAAATGTGTTTTATCGACAGGTTTTCACTGTTAACTAATAGTTAATTAATATTGTAAATCAGTTTATTGCATTGGCTATATTAAGTAGTTATGCCGATAATATAGTCTCTTCACCCGGGGGATATAACGGGTGAAATTCCAATTATCGAATTGCCGGCGCTGTTGTTTCGTTAATATGAGTTGAATGCTTAAATCCTGACAAGCTTAACATTATATTAATATATAATAATTAAACACAGAGGGAGTAAGAAAAAGTGACAGGCTTAGTGTAACAGGGAAATAAAAAGCCACGCAAAGTAGGATATTATAAAAACCAGTTAAACCCCGCATTTTTAGTGTCAAAACCGCGATAAATGTTACATTGAAAAGGGGTGTAACTGATACACCAGTTTCAACATTATGGCTTTTTTTTTGATAAAAGTTTAATTAATAAATGTAGCGCTGACTATTATAAAAACAAGCAACATTATTTATTAAAAATAATGTAAAAGTGATACTCACTATTGTAACATACCTCTTACATTATAAATTTGCTATATCCTAATTAATAAAAGAATGTTAACTCAATTGACTTTAGAACAAAAATTACAGGGCGTGATTTTAGTGATTATTTGCTTTATTGCTGCAGCCAACTACTTAATAAAGTAACGCTTACAATACGAATAACACGTTAAGGTGCTTACAACGAAGGTTGTAAGCACCTTTTTTTATTTTGAAGGTTTCTGCGGGATAATTATGGATTCCGCGTTTGTCCGTCGCCCTTAACTATCCATTTGTAACTGGTAAGTTCTTCCAGGCCCATAGGGCCGCGGGCATGAAGCTTTTGGGTACTGATGCCAATCTCGGCCCCAAGGCCAAATTGGGCACCGTCAGTAAACGCTGTCGAAACATTGGCATAAACAGCCGCAGCATCCACATCATTTAAAAATTTAGCAATGTTTTCTGCATTTTCAGAGATAATAGCTTCACTATGTTTTGAACTGTTTACAGCGATATATTCTAACGCTTCAGTAAATGAACTTACCGTTTTAATAGCCATTTTCATGGAAAGAAATTCTGTACCAAAGTGTTCCGGACTGGCTTTATGTAAAAGGCCGGCAGGATAGTCGTCTTTTAACGCTGTAAAAGACTGCTCATCGGCAAAGATCTCCACTTCTTTTTCCCTGAGGATCCGCGCCAGTCGCGGCAAGTCACTCAAGCGGGCGGAGTGGATGAGCAAACAATCTAAGGCGTTACAAACACTTACACGGCGGGTTTTAGCATTGGCAATGATTTCAGCCCCTTTCTCCAGATTGCCCGATTCGTCGAAGTAAGTATGTACGATGCCGGCACCCGTTTCAATAACCGGTACCTTACTATTGTCCCGCACAAAGTCAATCAATGATTGGCTCCCCCTTGGGATGAGCACATCGATATAACCAATTGCGCTCAATAAAGCGGCAGTGGCCTCACGTTCGGCAGGGAGCAGTGTAACCACATTAACATCGACGTTATGTTTTGCTAATACTTTGTGGATAACCGAGATAATAGCCCGGTTGGAGAAATCGGCATCACTGCCGCCTTTTAGTACACTGATATTGCCTGTTTTAAAGCAAAGCGCGAAAACATCGAAAGTAACATTGGGCCGGGCTTCATAAATAACGCCGACAACGCCAAGCGGTACGCGTATTTTTGATATCGATAAGCCATTAGGCATTTCGGTAGCCGAAAGTTGTTTTCCAAGTGGGCTATCCAATTTGGCAACGCTCTGCATATCGCCGGCAATACCTTTAATCCGGTCAGCTGTAAGTTTCAGGCGATCGTATTTTGGATCAGCCGGATCCATGCGGTCAAGGTCTCGTTGGTTTTCGGCCAGGATATATTCGGTTTGCGCGATAGCTTCGGCTGCCACGTCCTCCAAAATTTCATTGATAATGGCAGGAGCAAGGGGAGCTTTGCGGCTTGCTTCACGTGCTTTATCAAAATAGCTGTTATAGTTCATTGTATTTAGCCTTGTAAGTAAAGATAATCATAGTGTACCAGTGCTTTTTGGTTTTTTTGGCCAATGCGTTCACGGGCCTTATCTGCCCCATACTCGGCGATGCCTAAGCCAATAAGCTTATCGGTATCATCTATCAGTTTAATAATATCGCCTTTTTTAAAGTCGGTTATTACTCCCACTATGCCAACCGGCAATAAGCTGGTTGCTTTGTTTGAAATGAGTGCAGCTTTTGCACCTGCGTTAATGAGTACGCTCCCGGTTGCTGATTTTTCGGAGTGGGCAATCCACTTCTTTTTGCCTGATGCTGTTTTATTGGGAATGAAACGGGTATGCATAACCTGGTTTTCCAAAACATCGGTTAAGATCTGATTCCGTTTACCATTGGCTATGTGCACCGAAATGCCAAGCTGTGCCGTTTTTTGTGCCATAGTTGATTTGGTGATCATACCTCCGCGCCCAAATTGCGAACGGCCCGAGGATACAAAGGTTGAAAAATCAAGCTCATTACCGCTAACTTCGTCTATCACTGCCGAACCTGCTGCTTTTGGATCACCATTGTAAATACCATCAACGTTGGTGAGGATGATGAGCGCATTAGCATTAAGCATAGAAGCTATGAGGCCCGCCAATTCATCATTATCGGTAAACATTAGTTCGGTTACCGATACTACGTCGTTTTCGTTTACCACTGGGATCACCTCATATTGCAGCAAAGCCTCAAGGCAGTTTTTCATGTTGAGGTAATGCATCCTGTCCCTGAAATCCTCGCGCGTAACCAAAACCTGCGAACATAATATCTGAAACTGCTCAAACAGGTGCGAATAGGTATTGATCAGTTTTACCTGCCCAATAGAGGCCAGCACCTGGCGGGCAGCAACAGCATCTGATTTTTCTGCGACAGAGATCAAACTGCGGCCGGATGCTACAGCACCCGATGAAACCAGTATTACTTCAATGCCTTGCTTTTTAATCGCAGCTATCTGTTCAACCAAATGGGTTATTCGCGGCAGGTCGGGGAGCCCGTTTTCCTGGGTAATAACATTTGAGCCGATTTTGATAACGATGCGTTGATAATTAAAAGCCATTAGTATAGTACAGGTTGAGGCTTCAATATTACAAATTTGGAAGAAATTAGGCTTTGTTTATTTTGAAATATCCAGTAAAGTGATCGATTTTATAGTGAAATGATGCAAAAGTCATCAAAAATTTAAAAAAATAGAGTAGAAGACTTGACAGTCAGTATTAAATTTATATTTTTGTCGACTAATTCTATAGACAATGTATCATATTAATGCAATTGCCGTTCAGTCCATGTTAAAAATGCAGCTCCTAACTGCAGTGTGTTGTTGTTGAGCGTACCTTCATCAACGATAACACAACTACTAATCACAATTTTAATTACCACCACACCAATTACTTCATGAAAATTTTTACAAACTTAGTTAGAATAGTTGTGCTTTTCCTGGTACTATTACCGGGGATAAGTTATGCACAGCTTAATGGCTCATATATATTGAGCGGCAAGGTAAACGACGATCAGGGTAAGCCGCTGATAGGGGCAACCGTATCTATAAAAGGTACAACCAACAAAACATCAACGGATACCACAGGTAAGTTTTCGTTAACCACAAGCGCCAAGCTGCCTTACACCCTTGTTTTCACAGCAGTAGGTTATCAGCCTCAGGAATTTTATATAAAAAATGCTAACAGCGCAGTAAACATCACCCTCACAACACAATCATTGCTGGTTAATGAGGTGGTGGTAACGGCATCCCGTAAGGAGGAAAAGCTGCTCCGCTCGCCGGTGGCTATTGAAAAATTAAGTATCACGGCGTTAAAGCAATCGCCAGGCCCCAGTTTTTATGATGCTTTGGAGAACGTGAAAGGCGTACAGATGACAACCACCAGTATCACCCTTAAAGTGCCAAATACCCGTGGTTTCAACAGCCCGAACAACTTCAGGTTTATGCAGCTGGTTGATGGTGTTGATATGCAGTCGGCTACACTGGGTGTGCCGCTTGGAAACGCTATTGGCCCAACCGAATTGGATATTGCCAGTGTGGAAATTACTCCCGGCGCTGCTGCCGCTCTTTATGGTACCAATGCTATTAATGGTTTATCAAACCTGTTCACTAAAGATGCTTTTAAATACCAGGGCTTAAGCTTTTACCATCGCCAGGGTTTAAACCATGTTGGTAAAGACCGCTTAGGGGCAAGTTCGCTTACCGAAGATGCTTTAAGATATGCCAAAGCATTTAACGATAAATTTGCCGTTAAAGTGAACTTTAGTTATTTGCAGGGACAGGATTGGCAATCAGATACCCGTCTTGATCAAAATCCAACCAACCTTAAATCGGCCAACCCTGCTTATCCTGAATTAACAGGTACCAGCAACGCGGCTTATGACGGCTGGAACAAATACGGTGACGATGCCCTTGCAGGCAGTAACACAGTATCAATAAAAGGTATCACCGTTGATGGTAAAGCCCGCCCTAACCTTACCGTTGCCCGTACAGGCTACAATGAGGTTGACCTGGTTGATCCGCACGTGAAAAACTTAAAATTGGATGGAACTTTATCTTATAAATTATCACCAGGCACCATATTGTCTTATACCTATCGCTATGGCAGGCTTGATGGCGTGTTTCAGCGCGGCAACAAAATCTCGTTACAGGGAGCAACAGTTCAGAATCATAAAATTGAGTTAAAAGGAAAAGATTTCCTGGTGCGTGGTTATGAATCAATAGAAAACACCGGCAACTCGTTTAACGTGAAGCCACTGGCCGATAACCTCGACCTTAATCATGCCAGTAACTCGGCCTGGGCAACTTTATATGGTAATGCTTTAAAAGCTTATAATGGTGGCGTGCTTACATCTGCAAATCTTGCTGCGGCTGAGCAGGCTGCCCGTGCTGCTGCTGATAACGGCCGTGTTGAGCCGGGTACCCCTGAGTTTGATGCTTTGAGAAAAACTATTATTGGTATTAATAATTGGGATATCAAATCGAGCCTGATCCCTAACGCCCCGGTTACCGGTGGTGCGGCGTTGGTTCAAAAAAGCCATATGTATAATGGCGAGGCCCAATGGGATTTGAGCAGCAAGGTTAAATTTGTTGACCTGTTGGTTGGTGCCGATGTGCGTGTGTACAGCATCACACCGGATGGAAATAACTTCGTGGATTTTAGTCGCGCTATTGCCGACAGGAATACTCCATTGGCCGATGGCTCCTTTGGTAAAGATGTGATCTACAAAAAATATGGCGCCTTTACCCAGGTTACCAAAACCTTTTTTGACGAGAAACTGAAAGTATTCGGCTCAATCCGGTGGGACCGTAACCCGTACTTCGATCCTAAATTTACACCGCGTTTAGCTGCTGTTTACACTGTTAATCAAAATCATAATTTCAGGTTTACATTCCAGAACGGCTATCGTTTCCCTTCATTGTTTGAGGCTTTATCATACGTAAATAACGGTAGGGTAAAACGTGTAGGCAGTTTGCCGTTCATTAACGAAGGCTTAGGTTATCTTGGCAATAGCTATACTCAAACATCGGTGGTAGCATTTAATGCAGCCGTGAATGCTGCAGGCGGCTCAGATCAGGCAGCTTTAGCTAACCGGAACCTGTTAAAAGTAGCGGACCTGCCACCCGCCCGCCCGGAGCAGATCACTTCATTTGAAGTTGGTTATAAAGGCATAGTAGCCGATAATAAAGTGTTCATTGATATTGACGCCTATACCAATCGCTATGACGGCTTCCTTGGCCAAGTGCAGGTATTTGTACCAAATGGTGCTACTGTAGGCTCAGATGCAGCTGTATTATCAATGCTTGATATTAACCGCGATCCTACTATAGGTACTTCAAGTAATGCCGCCAGCCAGGGCCAAAGCAGGTACCGCGTTTATACCAATGCTAAGAACATCTATCACAATTATGGTTCATCTGCAGGTATCACTTACAATTTCTACCAACACTACACGGTATCGGGTAACGTAAGCTTTAATAAATTAAAAGCTCAAACAGCTTCAGATATATTTGTTACAGGCTTTAATACTCCTGAATGGTCGGGCAACGTATCGTTTGGCAACCGCGAAGTGGTTAAAAACTTTGGCTTTAATGTGGTTTACAAATGGCAGCAGTCATACCTGTGGGAGAGCCCGCTGGTTACCGGTACTGTGCCTTCAATTAAAACAGTTGATGCGCAGGTTACTTACCGCGTGCCTTCATATTATGCAACATTTAAGTTAGGCGCTACTGATATCTTTAACAAAAGGTATTACCAATATGCTGGTGGCCCAACCATCGGTGGTTTATACTATGTTTCGGTAACGCTTGACGGCTTATTAGCAGGTAATAACAACAAGTAAGAGCTTTTATTACGTTTTATATAGTTTGTAAGGGGACGGGGCGATAAGCTTAATCCCCTTTTTTTGACCGTTGATTTTAGGATTAAAGGATTACCTTGAGTTTTATGTAGAGTTCGGAACACCTTAATCAGACAATACATGGCCATCCCATCATCCTAAAAATCATGGTTCAGTAAAAAAGGCCAACTAATCTTCCGACCAATTGACCTACGTATAAAAAAAGCGTCTTTGACCTTAATTTGCCTGATTAGAGGATTTTCATGAATTGGTTGATTGCTTCAACTTTCATATTTTTCAAGGCAATCCTTTAATCCTAAAAATCAAGGTTTTGCTGTCTCATGCAAACCACATTCTTTTTTGGATTGATCTTCCCACCACCAGCGGCCGGCACGGAAGTCCTCGCCTTCGGCTACCGCACGGGTACATGGCATACAGCCTATACTTGGGAAGCCTTTATCGTGCAATGAGTTATAAGGAATATTGTATTGTTTGATATAGGCTTTTACCTCGTCCAGTGTCCAGTTGAAAATTGGGTGGAACTTTACCAGTTGGTTTTGCTCATCCCATTCCATGTCATGCATATCATGACGGTTAACCGATTGCTCGGCGCGGATGCCGGTGATCCAAATCTTATTGCCTTTTAAAGCGCGCTTAAGCGGTTCAATTTTACGGATGCCGCAACATTCCTTGCGGTTTTCAACCGACTCGTAAAAGCTGTTAGGGCCTTTTTTGCTTACCATCTCTTCCAATAGTTCATTATTCGGATAGTAGGCATGTATAGGTTTTTGATACCTATTCATGGTTGCGGCCCAAACCGAGTAAGTTTCGCGGAAGAGTCTGCCAGTTTCAAGCGTGAATACTTTAATTGGCAGATTATTGGCAAAGATCATATGACTGATCACTTGGTCTTCCCAACCAAAGCTGGTTGAAAATATAACTTCACCGGGGAAAAGCTCTGCCAGTTTAGTCAGGGCTTCAACCGGATTAAGTCCGGTAGTTGCACCTTGTATTTGTTGTAATGCGGTGCTCATTTTATATAACCTTAGTAACAAACATAATGATTGAACGAATGCTGATGAGGATTACGATTACCGATACCGCCACCATGATAGTTTTTGCTGAGATCTTGTTAGAGATCTTAGCTGCAATTGGTGAAGCAAGTGCACTGCCTAATATGAGCCCCGCTACAGCCTGCCAGTGATCGCTGCTTACCATAGCAATAAAGGTTATTGAACCCATCATCGCCACAAAAAAGCGTGAAAGTTTAACAGTGCCTAATGAAAAACGAGGGCTGCGGCCGCCGGCTATGAGGGTAGATAGCACGATTGAACCCCAGCCACCGCCGCCAACAGCGTCAATAAAGCCGCCGCCTAAGCCAAGCATTGAAATACGTTTTACTTTGTCGGCAGATTTTTTCTTTTGCGTGTTGAAGGCCTTCCTGAATATCACTATACCTAATATCAGTGTATAAACTGATACAACAGGTTTGGTATACATGCTATAATGCTCAAGTGATGATAACAGGTAAGCACCCGTTACAGCACCGATAATACCCGGTATAACCAGTAGTTTAAATAGCTTCCAGTTGATGTTACCCATTCGGTAATGCATCCAACCAGCTATACCACAACTCAATATCTCCGATAAATGAACTCCCATACTGGCCGAGGCAGGGGGGATACCCATGGAAAGTGAGAATGTAGTTGACGTAACACCGTACGACATGCCAATGGCGCCGTCAATCATCGCAAATACAAACCCGGCGCCTAAAAAGTAATAAAAAATAGGATCGATGCCGGTTACGAAGTTCTTAAAGTTGGGCTCTTTCAAATAAAGTGCCGTTATACCAATGGCCAACGATACAATAATGGTTGACCAGATAAGCCAGATGAAGTTTTTCCGGCTGGCGGCCTTGGACTCGACCAGTACAGATGTTACACTATTTAGTTTTTTTACCTTGTCGGCAAAGTCGCCTTCAAGGGTATTTCTTAGTTCGCTCATTTGCTGCAAAGTGATGTCAAGCTCGGCAGGAAGGCTTTCGTTTAATACTTCTTTTAATCGTTTTGCCACGGTAGGTGATTTTCCATTGGTAGATATGGCTAATTTCAGGTCACCCTTTTGCACTATTGATCCCAGGTAAAAATCACATAATGCAGGCTTATCGGCTACATTGATCAGTAGCTTTCGGTCGTGAGCTGCGTTGCGGACATAACTGTTGAGTTCACTGTCGTTAGTAGCAGCAATAACAATATCTGCATTGTTCAGGTCATCATCTGTAAATGATTTTTGTACAATACGGATACCGGAATATTGCGATGCAAGCGTATGTACCTCGGGCAAAAACTCGCGCGAAATAACGGTTACCCTCGCTCTGTTGCTGTTATTAAGTACAGCGGTAAGTTTTTCCAAACCAACATTACCGCCGCCTATAAGCACAGTATGCAAGTCATTCAGTTTTAAAAAAACAGGGAAAAGCTGATTGCCTTCCTGTTTCATATCCTGAATATTGGTTAAACTCCTATCCCCGGGCAACAACGTCATAAACTTCTTGTATCAGTTGGAATTTTGGATGAAGCGACACTACCTCGCCTAAAACAATAATTGCAGGCGATGATATCTTATTTTCTTCAACAGCATTAACAATAGTATCTATCGTAGCAACAGCGATTTTCTCATCATCTGTCGATCCGCTTTGAATAACGGCTACCGGTAGTTTGTTCTTGCCTTGTAATTTAAATATTTCAGTGATCTCGGCCAGTTTATGGATCCCCATTAATACAACCACGGTAGCATTTGAGCGTGAAGCATCAATAAGATCGTTAGAGATCTTGCCATTTGCAGTAGTGCCTGTAACTACCCAGAAACTTTCGCTTAAACCACGATGCGTAACAGGGATCTGCTGTAATTCGGGCACGGCTATCGAGCTTGAGATGCCAGGAATAACCGAAGCCTGTATCTTATGCGCTGCAGCAATAATGAGTTCCTCGTATCCGCGACCGAATACAAATGGATCACCGCCTTTTAACCTAACCACATGGCCATAGTTTTTGGCATAATCAACCATAAGATTGTTAATAGCTTCCTGAGAAAAGGTGTGATCGCCTGAACGTTTGCCAACGTAAACTTTTGTTGATGTTTCGGGAGCGTATTCAAGCAGTTCTTCATTAACCAACGCATCGTATAAAACAACATCGGCTGTTTTTAAAGCTTTGATGGCTTTCACGGTTATCAGGTCGGCATCGCCGGGACCGGCACCCACCAGGGTAATGCGCGGTACTTTTATATTTTTATTGTTATCAGTCATTACTGTACAAGCGCCTCTCTCTTATCCTTGCTTCTGCTTAAAAATTCTGTAGCCTGAGCTAAATATGCGGTAGCAAATTCTTGCGAAGGCTCATTTTGATTGAGCTGTAAAACAAGATCATTAAATGTTCCGTTCAATTCAAATTCGCCTTTTTCAACGTATTGGGCATCAAATTCTCTGATCACGCCAATTTGTGTACTGCTGTTAACGCCTTTATCAAGCAATAAAGCTTTTGCTGAGCTTACAAAAACATTGTAGGCGTGGTAAATAGCATCGGCCCAGCGGCCATCAGCATAAGCTTCGTTAGCCCAGCCTAATTTTTCTTCCGATTCAAACAGGAGGGTAGCTACCAGGTCGATGATCACACCGGCGCATTCACCTACGCCTATAGCGGTAACAAATGTTTCCTGGTGACCCCAGTCAATGTATTCGTCATCGGTAAGGGTGGTTAAGTCGGCAAGTGGTTTTAGCAAACGGTAAAAATAATCTTTACCCTGCCTGTCGTAATATTCATGGTAAGTTTCACCCTCGGGCGAAAACTCTTTATAGTCGTTCAATAACCACCTTAACACGTCGGTAGCACGTTTGGTAGGTACTTTGATCACCCTTTCGGCAGCGCGCCCAACACCATCGCCAACGGTACCGCCGCCTAACATCACCTGTACCGAAGGTAATACTTTAGCACCCGCTTTAAGCGAGCTGCCGTGAAAACCAATATGCGCCAAACCATGCTGACCACATGAGTTCATACAGCCGCTTATTTTGATTTTGATTTCGCGATTATAGATAAAATCTTCGTATTCGTTATAGATCAAGTCCTCAAGTACCCTCGCCATCGTCATGCTGTTGGAGATGCCAAGGTTGCAGGTATCTGTACCCGGGCAGGTGGTGACATCGGCAATACTGTCAAAGCCAGGCACTGCCAGTTCAAGCTTCGCTAAGCCTTCATATAAAGCAGGCAGGGCTGCTTGGTGAACGTATTTTAAAAGCAATCCCTGGTTTTGAGTAATACGGATCTCGTGACCAACCAATGGCTCCAGCGTTTTAACCAGCGCACGGGCAGTATCAGATGAGATATCGCCTACAGGCACTTTAATATACACGCCGTAAAAACCTTTTTGCTTTTGCTCAAAAACGTTGGTAGCCAGCCATTGCTCATAGCGCAATGGGTTGCTGATGGTTACCTGAGGGTAGCTATCAGTTGGCGGCAAGGCAGGTGCATCAATAGCATTACGGTTAATAGGGTATGATTTCACCTTATTGGCAGTACGCTCGATTTTGGTTAAACGTAATACTTCATCCAAACCTAATTTTTGGATGAGGTATTTCATACGGGCTTTGTTGCGGTTATTGCGTTCGCCGTAACGGTCAAAAACACGGATCACTGATTCGATATAAGGGATCAGCTGATCTTCCGGTAAAAACTCTTCAACAATACTGGCTAAAATTGGCTGTGCACCTAAACCGCCGCCAAGCATGATCTTAAACCCACGTTCGCCATTGGCATTTATTTTAGGGATAGCGCCGATATCATGAATGTATGAAAACGCTGTGTCCTCATCGCTTGACGAGAAAGAGATTTTGAATTTGCGGCCCATTTCCTGGCATATCGGGTTACGCAGAAAATAATCAAACGTAGCATATGCGTAAGGGGAAACGTCAAATGGTTCTTTTGGGTCGATACCTGCAGTAGGAGAGGCTGTAACATTACGCACGGTATTACCACATGCTTCGCGTAGGGTGATGTCATCTTGTGCAAGCTTAGCCCAAAGCTGGGGGGTACGGTCAAGACTTACATAGTGGATCTGGATGTCCTGGCGGGTGGTAAGATGGAGATTACTGCTGCCAAATTCATCAGAGATTTCGGCAATTTTTAATAACTGCTTAAAGCTAACCTTACCGAATGGCAGCTTAATCCGCACCATTTGCACGCCCGGCTGACGCTGCCCATACACACCACGAGCTAAACGTAAACTTCTGAATTTTTCATCATGAATTTTACCTTCACGAAAAGCATGGATCTTTTTTTCAAGATCGATAATATCCTTCTCAACAATGGGGTTCTCCAGTTCTGTTCTGAAGCTCTGCATATTTTATGTATTAATCTTTTATAAAAAAGCCCCTTTGGCTGTGGCTAAAGAGGCATATATGGTTAAAATTACGTTTACAGCCCCGCCTTGCCGTTGCACATATGGCAATAGACAAGTTGGTTATAGTAAGTAATATTAATGCTCTCACGATTCATTTCCCAAATATATATATAGTATACGGAAAAAGTAGTATTTAAATTAAAAAAACTGCGTTATGACAGTTTTATGAAATTTTTAATTTAAACGCTGATGAGAGTGGTTTCGCGTTTGATGATATCTGCGATGCTGGTTTCGCTTAATATTTTAAGCGTAGCGTCCCTTACATCAACAAATACATCCCTTATGCCGCAAGTGCTTTCCTGATGGCACTCATCACATTTGTGGTAAAAGTTTAAGCTGGCACAAGGCACCATTGCAATAGGGCCATCGGTTATACGCATGATACTTACCAGGAATATTTCTTTGGGATCGCGGTTAAGACTGTAGCCACCGCCGGCACCTTTTTTACTGTACAGAAACCCTGCATTGCGCAAATCAAGCAGTATTTGCTCCAGAAACTTCTTGGGGATCCGTTCAATTTCGGCAATCTTCGAAATTTGCATAGGCGGCTGGTCCATGTTTTTGCCAAGAACCACCAGTGCCTTTATAGCATACTTAGTTTTTTTTGAAAGCATTTTCTAAAATAAAACTCACAAAGGTAAATAAAGATATTCTCTAAATTAACTATTTTTTCGAGTAATATTATAGATTATATAGAAAGGATATTTTATACAGACATTGTTATATAAAAGTTACAACTGATGCCTGTCTGAATGACCGAGGCTTTTACCCGGGTTTACCTTATCACGAACAGCCTGTTTTAGCTCTTTGATTTCCGGGAAATGGCCATCACGCTTGCGGTCAAACAGTGTTTCTTCATCAACGGTTATCGTATACCTGCCGCTTACTTCACTTGGTTTTAAGGTAACACCATTTACATCATCGGTGAATGTTGTAAGCAGTTCCTGCGCCATGTAAGCGGCGCGCATCATCCAGTTGCATTTAGGGCAATATTCAATAGTTATGGTTGGTTTCATTCTGTTGTTATCGGTTTCTTTACTACAATAAATCTTTCTTCGGTATGGGTACTTAAAACATCAAGTTCATCACCCACCGAAATTATGCCGGTATTTTCATGTACCAGATTTTGCCCAAACATGATCTTGTTGTTTTTCATGCGATAGGAGGCAAGGGTTTTTAAAGGCTCCTTGGCTTTTACAGCTGTGTGCTGATCAATAGTAGTAAGCACACAGCGTGCACAAAGCTTTGCCCCGTAAAAGGTTATGCCTGCTATTTCAATCTCATTCATCAGGTCTTCGCTATAAGCTTCGCCTCCGGTAAAAACTATGTTTGGCCGAAAGCGGTTCATTGGCAATGGCAACGTCATCCGTTTGTTAAGATCATCAAGCGAAGCCTGCCCGATGAGCAGGAAAGGATAGGCGTCGGCAAATGACGTGATCATACCGGGTTTTGCGTAGCGTTGGTCAACTTCGCGCTCGCTGTCGTCGGGCATGTGAACGAGGCGGCATTTTATATTGAGCGCCTGGCTGAACCACCGGTCAAATTCTTCATTCACGTATTGCCCCATACAGGTATCATCCCAAACTGCAAACTGCTGCAAGGATTTTCTTTCGCCATTAAATGGAATTAATAATGATCCGCCCGAATGATGATGTACAGCTATACCATCAGTTTCTACTGTGGTTTTGATCAGAGCCATCTGCGGAAACTCACGCTGGGTTATAAAGTGCCCGTGTTCATTAACCAGCATCCAACGCCTGTCGTGTTGTAAACCACGGCGGGTAACCTCCGCATTTTGCACAGCAACGCCGCTCAATGATTTGATAGGGTAGATGTATAATTCGCTTACTTGTAGCATGGGGTAAAAATAAATAAAAGAACCATGATTTTCAGGATTAGACGATTTCATGATACCTAAACCAGAAATTATAATCTTGATAATCCTTCAGTCCTAAAAATCATGGTTCTTTTTCACAATCGATTGCAATATCGATTTTTAATTAATATAATTGTTTTATCCAATCTAAAAACCAATTTATAATTATGCCATTAAGTAATATAAACGGCAAGGCTAAGGCTAATAATACCTATGATGCCATTGTAATAGGGTCAGGCATCAGCGGTGGCTGGGCAGCAAAAGAGTTATCCGAACTTGGCTTAAAAACCATTATGCTTGAACGGGGCCGAAACTTTGAGCACATTAAAGATTATAAAACTGCTAATCAGGACCCCTGGGACCGACAACATGCCGGTTCGCCAACCCAAGCCCAGCGCAAGCAACGCCCGGTGATCTCACGCAACTGGGGAGCGACCGAACCCATTATGGATTACTGGACTGACGAACAGGCCGCACCATATACCGAGATTAAACCGTTTAACTGGTGGCGTTCATACCAGCTTGGCGGTCGCTCCATTTTATGGGGCAGGCAAAGCTACCGCTGGAGTGATTTTGATTTTGAAGCAAATGCCAAAGATGGTTGGGCCATTGACTGGCCTATTCGATATAAAGACCTTGCACCCTGGTATGATCATGTAGAGAAATTTGCAGGAATCAGCGGCTCATTGGAAGGCTTACCGCAACTGCCCGATGGTCATTATTTACCGCCGATGGACATGAACGTGGTTGAAAAGGATGTTGCTGCCCGGATCAAGAAAAACTATAACGGAGCAAGGCATATGATTATTGGTCGTTCCGCGAATTTAACAGCCGCAATTCCAGGACGTACGGCCTGCCAATTCAGGAACCGGTGCTGGGAGGGTTGCCCTTTTGGAGGATACTTCAGCACGCAATCATCAACTTTGCCTGCAGCTTTGGCAACCGGCAATTTAACGGTCAGGCCATTTTCTATCGTTACTAAGATATTGTATGATAAGGATACAAAAAAAGCCAAAGGGGTAGAGGTGCTTGATGCCGAAACCAACCAAACTTATGAGTATTATTCAAAGATAGTTTTTGTAAACGCCTCTGCTTTGAACAGCGCCTGGGTTTTGATGAATTCTGCTACGGATATTTGGCCGGATGGCTTAGGCAGCAGCAGCGGTGAACTTGGGCACAACATTATGGATCACCATTACAACCTTGGCGCAAGCGGCCTGGTTGAAGGTTTTGAGGATAAATATTATTATGGTCGCCGGGCTAACGGTATTTATGTTGTGCGCTTTGCCAACCTGTTTGGTGATAAACGTGATTACCTGCGTGGTTTCGGTTACCAGGGAGCGGCAAGCCGTATGGGATGGAGCCGTGAGATTGCTGAATTGAACATTGGAGCCGACTATAAAGACGCACTTACCGAGCCAGGTCCGTGGACTATAGGCTTAAGCGGTTTTGGTGAATTGCTGCCTTATCACGAAAATAAGATTACCCTTGATAAAACCCGCAAGGACAAATGGGGGTTGCCTATTTTAGCGATGGATGCTGAGATCAAAGAAAACGAAAAGAAAATGCGCTTTGATATTGTAAGAGAAGCCAAAGCGATGCTTGAAAGTGCTGGTGTAAAAAACGTTGAAACGCATGATCGCGGTCATAACGTTGGCGATGGGATCCACGAAATGGGTACAGCGCGGATGGGGCGTGACTCTAAAACTTCGGTGCTTAATGGAAACAACCAGGTATGGGATGCCAAAAACGTGTTCGTTACCGATGGTGCAGCTATGACCTCAGCGGCATGCCAAAATCCATCGTTAACTTATATGGCTATGACGGCCCGCGCTGCTCATTTTGCAGTAGATGAATTGAAGAAAGGGAATTTATAATAATTGGGTGATTAGTGAGCGGTTGATTAGGTGAATGGTTCAGTTCTATTTTTCCTAAAGGCTAACCACTCACTTAATCAACATAATCAACCACTCACTAGCTATGAAAAAACTACTTACCATTTGCCTTTTAATAGGCACACTAATAAGCCAGGTACTTGCTAAAGATAAAGTACTGATATTTTGTAAAACCGCGGGTTTCCCTCATAAATCAATAGCGGTCGGCGTAACTGCAATAATTAAACTGGGGCGGGAAAATAATTTTGATGCAGACAGCACCACTGATGCCGCGAGGTTTACCATAGATAATTTAAAACAATATAAGGCGGTAATATTTTTAAACACCACCGGCGATGTTTTAAATGATGCCCAACAAACTGCATTTGAGCAATATATTAAGGCTGGCGGTGGTTTTGTTGGCGTACATTCCGCAACAGACACCGAGTATGAGTGGCCATGGTATGGTAAACTGGTAGGGGCTTATTTTAAAAGTCATCCAAAACAACAGGAAGCAACATTACATGTGGTCGACCGTAATTTTATTGCCACTAAACATCTGCCCGAAACCTGGAAGCGATGGGACGAATGGTATAACTATAAATGGATAGGCGATGATCTGCACGTACTGATTAAAATTGATGAGAAAAGTTACACCGGCGGCGAAAATGGTGACAATCACCCAATGGCATGGTATCATAACTTCGATGGCGGCAGGGCTTTTTATACCGAATTAGGTCATACTGATGAATCATATGCTGATCCATTATATTTGAACCATCTGTTAGGTGGTATCAAATATGCAATGGGTTGGAAATGAACCATGATTTTAGGATTTAAGGATTTCTTGATCCTATTATATTATAAAAAGAGAAGGCCTGCGAATTCGCGGGCCTTCTCTTTTGTACTATCATGGCAATCCCCAAATTATGGTTCCTAGGCATGCTGTATCGCTTCAACAAGCGCTTTATTATGTTTATATCTGAACACAAACGGGAAGATAATAGCAATTACCAAAGCATACCCGGCAAACGTAAGCCAGATCCCATGCCAATCTTTACCACCGCCCGGCAGCAAAAAGAAATGATCGATAATAAGGCCGCTTGCGATGCTTCCGAAGAATGCCCCGAAACCGTTTACCATCATCATAAACAGGCCTTGTGCACTTGCCCTGATATCAGGAGTAGCCTGTGTTTCAACAAACAGCGAGCCCGATATATTGAAGAAGTCGAAAGCCATGCCGTAAACGATGCATGATAAAACAATCATCCATAAACCACCTGCCGGATCGCCAAAGGCAAAAAGGCCAAAACGCAGCACCCAGGCCAGCATGCTGAACAGCATTACATACTTAATACCAAACTTACGCAGGAAGAATGGGATCAGTAAAATAAAAAACGTTTCAGAAAACTGGGAGATGGACATGATAATGGCCGGGTATTTTACGCCGACCGAATCTTTATAAATGGCTATATTTTTAAAGTCTTGTATAAAGGTATCACCGTACGCATTGGTAAGTTGCAGTGCTGCGCCCAAAAGCATCGAAAATGCAAAGAAAATAGCAAACTTTGGATCTTTGAATAGTTTAAAGGCATTTAGCCCCAATGAATCAACAAACGATTTGTTATTTGCTTTGGCCGAAAGTGGCGGGCATTTAGGAAGACTAAAAGAATAAATGCCAAGTGCAAGGGCTACGGCCGATGCAATATAAAACTGGTTGGGAGAGGTTTCGTTGTGTGTGAGACTCACTGTCCACAACGCAGCTATGAATCCAATAGTTCCCCAAATCCTGATAGGAGGATAATCTTTAACTACATCTTTGTTGTTACTTTTTAACGCCGAATATGCCACTGTTATTGATAATGAAAGGGTTGGCATATAAAAGATCATGTTGATCAGCATTACCCAGAAAAAGGCGGAAGGACTGGTAATTAAAGGCAAGGTAAATAAGGATGCCGCCCCTAAAATATGCATGATACCGTAAAGCTTTTCAGCATTGATAAACCTATCGGCTATGATACCGGTAAGGGCAGGCATAAATATTGCCGAAATACCCATGGTACTGAAGATTGCCCCAAATTGTGCGCCCGACCAATGTTTATCCTGGAACCAGTATGCACCAATGGTAAGCAACCAGGCACCCCAGATAAAAAATTGCATAAAATTCATCAGTATTAAGCGGAACTTAATATTCATATGGTACCGGGTTTAAATAATTTTAGTCAGTGTTAAATTAAAAGCGGAAAGTAGTGAAATAAATGTAAATCAGAAAGCTACAAGTGTAGAAATTACGATTGTTAAACAGAAATCCGGGGTTGGATTTCTGTTTAATATTATTATTTGTGATAAATTATCTTTTGGCAAATCCGAAATCGAAAATCCGAAATCATTAGGATGCTTTACGCTTGTTCAGTTCATCGCGGATCTTGGCGGCTTTTTCGTATGATTCTTCGGCCAGGGCTTCCTGGAGTTTGGTTTTCAGCTCCTCGGTACTGATAGAAGCATAACCGCTCACTGATGCGCTCACCGATTTTTCTTCGGGCGTTTCGTTGATATTTTCCAGGTAAACAAAATCGTTGCCTTCTATAACAATGCCCGCAGTTGAAAGAATAAATTCATAAGTGAAGATAGGACAGTCAAAGCGTACAGCTACTGCAATAGCGTCAGAAGTGCGGGCATCTATTTCTACAGAACGCTTTCCGTCGCTGCAAACCAGTTTGGCATAAAATATCCCATCAACCAAATTATAGATGATCACTTCCTGAACTTCAATCTGGTAAGCCTGGGCGAAGCTTTTGAACAGGTCGTGCGTAAGCGGGCGGCTTGGGGTCATTTTTTCTATTTCGATAGCGATAGCCTGAGCTTCAAAGCTTCCGATGATAATAGGCAAGCGACGACGGCCGCTAACCTCGCCTAAAACAAGTGCATAGGCGCCCGATTGAGTTTGACTGTATGATAAGCCGACAATATCAAGCTTTATTTTTTTCATGTTATTCCCCATCACACCTGTATTTATGCTGAAGCTTTATATTCTTTAACGGCTGCTATTAATTTAGGGAGTACTTCAAACGCGTCGCCCACAATTCCGTAATCTGCCACCTTAAAAAACGGTGCTTCCGGATCTTTGTTTATGACTACAATAACTTTTGATGAACTTACCCCGGCCAGGTGTTGAATTGCACCTGAAATACCGACTGCAATATACAAATTTGGACTGACAGCTATACCGGTTTGTCCAACGTGTTCGCTATGCGGCCTCCAGCCAGCATCTGATACAGGTTTTGAACATGCAGTAGCTGCGCCTAAAAGTTCGGCAAGTTCTTCTATCATGCCCCAGTTTTCGGGGCCTTTTAAACCGCGACCGCCCGAAACAACGATTTCAGCATCAGGCAATGAAACTTTATCCGTTGAACGAACGATTTCTTTAATCATCGCCTTAAAGTCTGAAGCTTTAGTTTCAACACTAAAGTCCTCAACCTGGGCAGTACCGCCAGTTTCAACAACTTTATAAGAGTTGGGCACAAGCGCAATAACTTTTATGGCGGAGGTAAGCTCGACAGTCGCGAAAGCTTTACCTGAAAATGCTGTCTTTTTTACTTTAAACGAGCCGCCTGTCTGTTCAGGTAAAGCAACCGCTCCGTCGGCAACACCGGCTTCCAGTTTAACACCTATCCGGGGCGCTAAACCACGACCCGAAAATGTGTTTGATAGTACCACAACAGCCGAACCTTCTTTTTTGGCCGCCTCGGCTATGACAGAGGCGTAGGCCTGGTTTACAAATTCCTTCAATTTATCTCCTGATACATTAAGCACTTTATCTACACCGTATTTACTTAATAAAGCTAATTCGGTGGCGTCAACGATGCCTATTGAAACAGCGGTAAGGGAAGTATTATTTTGATCGGCAATGGCGCGGGCATAAGAAACGGCTTCAAAAACTGATTTCTTGAATTTGCCCCCGGTATTTTCCGCATATATTAAAACTGACATATTTATCTGTTAATGATTTAGATCATAATTTATATAACACGCGCTTCGGTATGCAGCAGCTCAACCAGTTTAGCAGTATCATCAGCAGGTATAAGCTTCACCTGGCCGCGTGGAGCAGGTGTTTCATAACTAATGATCTCCGAAAATGTTTTTACCTCAACCGGTTCAACAACTGTAAGTGGCTTGGTTCGGGCAGACATAATGCCGCGCATATTGGGTATTTTGGGTTCGGCCACACCTTCGGCCGTACCGGCTACAAAAGGATAGGGAATAGTTAAAACCTCTTTACCACCTTCAATCTCGCGCTCAACGGTTGCCTCTGTGTCAGCGGCATCTAATTTTTTAATGATGGATACCGATGGCAGATCAAGCAGTTCGCCAAGCATACCAGCAACTTTTGATCCATTATAATCAATAGATTCACGACCTGTCAGGATCAGATCAAAAGGATTTGATTTTACATATTGCGCAATCTGATATGCTACATACCAGGCATCGTGCGGTTTAGCGTTTATTCGTATCGCATCGGTAGCGCCAATGGCCAGGGCTTTACGTATAGTGGCTTCTGTATTTGCTTCCCCAACATTTATTACAGTTACTGTACCTTTACCGCCGTCGGTTAGTTCAATGGCGCGGGCAAGTGCAATTTCATCATAAGGGTTAAGTATAAACTGAACGCCGTTTGTATTAAATTGCGTGTTATTATCAGTAAAAGTTATTTTTGTGGTGGTATCAGGAACATTACTTATACATACCAGAATCTTCATATCAATAGGTTTTTGCAAATTTAGTTAAAAAAGATAGAGTTTAAAATGGAGTTAAGCAGATTGAATAAGCTGTTGGAATTTATAAAAAATGAACCGGATGATGAGTTTCTGAAATATGCCCTGGCAACAGAATATCTGCGTCTGAATGAGACAGATAAGGCTCTTACTTATTATGAAGACCTGGTAAATAACCACCCCGGCTATACAGGTACCTATTATCATTTGGGTAAGCTTTATGAAGCGCTAAACCGAAAGGATGACGCCATTAAAACTTATGAAGCCGGTATGAAAGTGACAAAAGAAAAGCGCGATAACCATGCTTTTTCTGAATTGCAGGCAGTATATAGGCAGGCAATGGGTTTTGAAGAAGACGATGACGATTATTAGTAGTTCATAGTTAATGGTTAATAGTTCATGGTAGCTCCGCAGTATTGGCTCGTCCATTTTTCGTGAACATATCTATGATCTGCCTGCTATGAACCATGATCTATGAACTATCTGCAAAAAACTATCTGCGAATATACAAATGAAGAAACGGCAACTATTATTTCTGCGGGATGTGCTAATTTATACTTTTACCGCTTTTGGCGGACCGCAGGCCCACATTGCTGTTTTGCTGCGCGAATTTGTGGAAAAACGAAAATATATTACCGAAGATGAGTTGATGGAGCTTAACGCCTTATCGCAGGTATTGCCCGGCCCTTCGTCAACCCAAACACTGGTTGGGATAGCCTGGAAAGTGGGTGGACTTAGGCTGGCTATTATTACATTTTTAATTTGGATCCTACCCTCGGCTACTATTATGTGTATGGCGGCTATCAGTTACAGTATGGTTGCTAATAAGGCCAAATTTGCTCATGTAATCAGTTATGTACAGCCTATAGCGGTAGGCATAGTTGCTTATGCCACTTATACATTTGCCAATAAATTTTTGAAGACCAGGGTCAGCACCATGCTGGCTATTGGTTCACTGATTGTGACACTCATCCTTCAAAATGCTTATGCCTTTCCGATACTCATATTGCTTGGCGGCATTATATCGTCGGCCATGGAAACCCAGCAGCATGAAAACGAATTGAGGGTAAAACTATATTCAAATGTAAATCCTAATAAAGTAGCATACTTTATAGGGATTCTGCTTTTTTTCGCTGCTTTAGGTGCGGTTGTAAATCAAACGTCCCCATTAAGTTTACCAATCCGTTTATTTGAAAACTTTTACCGCAACGGCATCCTTATTTTTGGAGGGGGACAAGTGCTGGTACCACTCATGTATACCGAATTTGTTGAGGTTAAGCATTACTTAAGCCGGTCGGAGTTTTTGTCGGGTTATGCCTTGCAGCAGGCTTTGCCCGGGCCTACATTTTCATTTACTTCGTTTTTGGGCGGCATAACGCTTGGCAACAAGGGTTACAGCATTTGGGGGCAGGTAATTGGGAGCCTGGTTGCTGTTATTGGCATCAATACACCAGGCCTTATCCTTATCCTGTTTATTGTGCCGTTTTGGGAGGATTTGAAGAAGATTACACGTATCAAAAACTCACTGAGCGGTATAAATGCAGTAGCTGTAGGTTTTATGGCTACTGCGCTGATTTTACTGGTAAGGCCTTTTGGCTTAAATTGGACAGCCTATGCCTTAATGATCGGCACCTTCCTGGTGCTGCATTTTACCAAAATAAAAACACCGATAGTGATCATTATCGGTGTGGTTTTAGGAATAATATTTTGATTTGTGATTTTGCATTTTTGATTTCGGATATTGTCTTTAAATAAATCCGAAATCGAAAATCCCACATTCGAAATGAGATTAAAACGGAGGTTCATCATCTATGTCGTCCATTCTTGATGGACGTATAATGAAGTTGCTCTGCTTTTCAAAATCCTGCGAAGGGGCAAGGCCTGCGAAAGCGTTACCTGCGGGAGGGGGGAAGCCATCCATACCTTCTTCAAGATTTGTGAACTTAACATATTTGCCCACAAATTTAAGTCGAACAGTACCTGTTTCACCGTTACGGTGTTTGGCTATAATTACCTCGCCCACACCCTGGGTTGGATTACCGTCCTCATCTTCGGTCAGGCCATAATATTCTGGACGATAGAGGAATAATACCATGTCGGCATCCTGCTCAATAGCGCCCGATTCACGTAAGTCTGAAAGCATTGGCCTTTTTGAGTTGCCCGGCCGGCTTTCAACCGCACGGCTTAACTGTGACAGTGCGATTACCGGCACACTGAGCTCCTTGGCAACTGATTTTAAAGCACGAGAAATGCTACTGATTTCCTGCTCACGGTTGCCCCCGCCACCTTTGCCTTCAGCCTTGCCATGCATCAGTTGTAAGTAGTCGATGATGATTAACTGGATATCATACTGTGATTTTAAGCGGCGGCATTTTGCCCTGAACTCGAAGATGTTTAGGGCAGGGGTGTCGTCGATGATAAATGTTGCTTTTTCAAGCCTGCCAATTTTGGAGTGTACCTGTTGCCATTCCCATTCTTCAAGTGTGCCTTTACGGATCTTTTCTTGCTCAATTTCTGCCTCGCCAGCTATCAAACGGTTAACTAACTGTACAGATGACATCTCCAGCGAAAACACAACAACAGGTTTGTCAAAATCAACTGCTGCATTACGGGCACAGCTTAATACAAAAGCTGTTTTACCCATCGCCGGACGAGCAGCAATGATCACCAGATCTGATTTTTGCCAGCCTGAGGTCATCCGATCAAGGTTGGTAAAGCCAGAGGCAACACCTGTTAAACCATCTTTTTTATCCTTCAGGGCTTCAATATCGCGCAGGGCCTCATGAACAAGATCGTCCATATTACGGGCATCGCGGCGTAAATTACTCTGGGCTATTTCAAACAGATTTTTTTCAGCCATATCCAGCAGGTCGAATACGTCGGCAGTATCCTCATATGCATTGTTGATCACCTCTGTAGAAATGCGGATAAGTTCGCGCTGGATAAATTTTTGAATGATGATGCGCGAATGGAATTCGATATTGGCGGCTGATGCAACGCGGCTTGTAAGTTCAGTGATATAGTAAGCACCGCCAACCATTTCCAGCTCGCCCAGCCTGCGCAATTCGGCAGTCACGGTAAGGATGTCTACAGGCTGTGTTTTTTCAAACAGGATTTTTATTGCAGAAAAAATCTTTTGGTGATTGGTTTGATAAAAAACTTCGGGTTTTAAAACATCTATAACAGATGAGAGCGCATCTTTCTCCAGCATAAGGGCGCCCAAAACGGCTTCCTCCAAATCTGTAGCCTGTGGCTGCAATTTGCCACCTGCAATGAATGGCGTTGGATTGGGGATCCGGCCGCGGCGTTCAAAAGTATTCGGCTTGTTATACTGGTTGTTATTCTCAAAACTCATAAGGGTACAAAAATATACAAAAAATGGTTCGGCAGGCAAAGGAAACACCTAACATAGTGTATCGGCATTTTAAAATAATCATACACAGGGCGATAATTTTAAGGTTTTTAATAAACACCTCGGTGTTGATAACTTTTTAATGGAATTTGGGCAAGTTGATTTTCAGGTAATTGAGCCAATGTTAATAAAGTTTTGAAGTGTTGATAGCATTCTCATTCAAATGTTGTTAAACCCAAAAGGGTTATCAGTTCAATAACGGCTTAATCAATTAATATAGCTACTTTTGCCAAAATTTAAATAATAAAATGGCATTTAATTCAAGGCCTCAGCGCGAAAGCAATCAAATGGTTTTTGGTATCAGGGCGGTAGTGGAAGCGATCCGTTCGGGTAAAGAGATTGAGGCGTTATTTATACAGCGAGGCATAGGCGGTGGTCTGATACAGGAGCTTAAAGAACTAATGAACGAGTATCAGATAACTGCACAGCAAGTCCCTGTTGAGAAACTGAACCGTATTACCCAAAAAAATCACCAGGGCGTTATAGCTGTGATTTCGCCTATTGTTTATCAAAAGATAGAGGACATCATTCCCGAAGTATTTGAGAGGGGGGAAACGCCGTTAATTTTAGTTTTAGACAGCATTACTGATGTGAGGAACATGGGTGCCATTGCCCGCACTGCCGAATGTGCCGGTGTGCATGCTATTGTGATCCCAGCCAAAGGCTCGGCGCAGATAAATCCTGATGCCATTAAAACATCGGCTGGCGCATTATACAAAATCCCTGTTTGCCGACATGATAGTTTTATGCAAACTGTACGCTTCCTCCAGGAATCGGGCTTACAACTGGTTTGTTGCACCGAAAAAACACAGGACAATATTTACACTCCGGATTATACCGTACCTACGGCCATCGTCATGGGGTCGGAAGAAGATGGAATTCGTAACGAGATCATCCGGATCTCCGACCACCTGGCCAAGATCCCTATGTTCGGCGAAATTGAATCGTTGAATGTATCGGTATCAACCGGGGTGATTTTGTATGAGGCGATAAGGCAGCGTACGGCGTAAGTGGGTAGTAAATGGTTGTATTAGGTGGGTAGTTAGAATGCACTATGCCGTTGAATATTATTGAATATGTTGTTGATTAGACGAACAAGAAGTAACCACTCTCCATTCGCCTAATCAACAACTCACTAAATACTAAATATACTTCGTCCCGAACTTATTCTTTACATCAGCCACAACCTGCTTGATGTTCTGTTCTTGGTCGCGGGGACAAATGAGCAGGGAGTTGTTTGATTCTACCACGATATAATCATGCAGGCCCTGCAATATTACCAGTTTTTCGCCCGGCACGTTTACCATGCAGTTTGAAGAATCATACATGATCACTTTTTCGGCAGGGATAACGGCATTACCTACATAATCCTTTTCGGCAAGGTCATATATTGATGCCCAGGTACCCAGATCGCTCCACCCAAAATCCGAAGGTAATACATACACATTATCTGCTTTTTCCATAATGCCGTAATCTATCGAGATATTGACGCATTGCTGGTAAGCCTTGTGTATATAAGACTTTTCATCGTCCGAATTATAAACCGGTTTTGCCTCAGCAAAGATCTCATGCATTTCGGGCAGATACTGATTAAAGGCCTTAACAATAGTTTTGGCCGACCAAACAAAGATGCCTGCATTCCATAAAAAGTCGCCGCTTTGAATAAAGGTTTTAGCTATTTCAAGAGTGGGTTTTTCGGTAAAGGTTTTTACTTTATGAAACTCATCATTGATAACGTTATCAGTGTATTGGATATATCCGTAACCGGTATCTGGCCTTGATGGTTTAATGCCCAGGGTTATCAGGTAGTCATTTGAAGCAGCGGTCTGCAATGATTTTTCGATAGCGGCAACAAAAGCATCTTCATCCAGGATCTGCTGATCAGAAGGGGCTACAACAATAGCGGCATCGGGGTTAAGGCTTTCAATTTTAAAACAGCCATAGGCAACACAAGGTGCGGTGTTTCGCATTACCGGTTCGGTAAGGATCTGCTGATCCTCCATATCGGGCAATTGTTGTTTTACAAGTTTGGTGTAATTTTCGTTAGTAACAACGTAAATATTTTCTTTGGGGCAAACTTTCAGGAAGCGTTCGTAGGTGTTTTGTATTAAGGTTTTACCGGTACCAAGTATATCTATAAACTGTTTGGGGTGCGATGTACGGCTTATCGGCCAAAAGCGGCTTCCAATCCCTCCAGCCATAATTATCGCATAATAGTTTTTATTCATGAGCAAGTAAAGAATTTTAATTTGGTATATCGACCGTAAAAATGTGTAATAATTTGTTAATTATCCATTAAGTGTAGCTAAATAATTTAACGGTGGGCATAACCACAAATTTGTCTGGTTCTTTAAATGAACAAGCGATGAAATTGTTTTTCATCTAATCATCATTTTTGCATAAAATTTAAAAGTAAATCCATCGTTTATTTAGAAAATTTTGTTACTTTAAACTTTTAAATACAATTTAAGAATTTGTTAAAATAATGATAGAAACAAAGAAATCGCTATTTGACAATCTCCAGAATTTTTTCGGGTTTGATAATTTTAAGGGAGAACAGGAAGCGATAATAACCAACATCCTGGCCGGTAATGATACATTCGTTATTATGCCTACTGGTGGCGGCAAATCGATGTGTTATCAGTTACCAGCTTTGATGAGCGATGGCACGGCAATCGTAATTTCGCCATTGATAGCCCTGATGAAAAACCAGGTAGATCAGCTCAGGGCGTTTGGAGGATCAGATAGTATAGCCCATTTTTTAAATTCATCACTTACAAAATCAGAGATAGGCAAAGTTAAGGAAGATGTACTGGCAGGGAAAACCAAGTTATTGTACGTAGCCCCCGAATCGTTAACCAAGCAGGAAAATATTGATTTCTTACGCCTTAACCACGTTTCATTCGTGGCGGTAGATGAAGCACATTGCATTTCGGAGTGGGGGCATGATTTCAGGCCCGAATACCGTAAAATACGCCAGGTGATCAGTAATATAGGCGAAAATATCCCCATAATTGCTTTAACGGCCACAGCTACTCCAAAAGTTCAGCAGGATATTCAAAAAAACCTGCAAATGAATAACGCAACCGTATTTAAATCGTCATTTAATCGCGGTAACCTCTTTTATGAAGTTAGGGCCAAGCGTAACGTAATAAAAGAGATTGTAAAATTTGTAAAACAAAACCAGGGCAAGTCGGGAATTGTTTATTGCCTTAGCCGCAAAAAGGTTGAGGAAGTAGCCGAGGCACTAAATCTTAACGGCGTAAGGGCATTGCCCTATCATGCAGGGCTTGATCCTAAAGTGCGTGCAGAAACGCAGGACAAATTCCTGATGGAAGATGTCGATGTTATTGTTGCTACGATTGCATTCGGTATGGGTATTGACAAACCCGATGTTCGCTACGTTATACACCATGATGTGCCTAAAAGTATGGAAGGCTACTACCAAGAAACAGGAAGGGCCGGGCGTGACGGAGGAGAAGGTGTTTGCGTGGCTTTTTATTCGGAAAAGGACATTGACAAGCTTCAGAAATTTATGAAAGACAAGCCTGTTTCGGAACGTGAAATAGGTACTCAGATACTAAAGGAGGTTATCGATTATTGCGAGTCGTCGGTTTGCCGCCGTAAACAATTATTGCATTATTTTGGCGAAAACTTTAATGAAGCAGGCTGTAATAACATGTGCGATAATTGCTGTACCCATAAAGAACATTTTGATGGGGAGGAGCACCTGCACAGGGCATTAAGTTTGATTAAGCATATTGGCGAAAAGTTTGACGACCACCATATCCTCAGCATATTAATGGGTGAGGAAAATGCTCAGATCAAAAATTATGAGCATGATCAGCTTGACTATTACGGTTCGGGCAAAGAACATGGCAAAAATCTTTGGAACTCGCTTTTAAGGCAGGCATTACTCAATAATTACATTTCAAAAGACATTGATCAATACGGGCTTTTAAGGCTTACTAAAAGTGGCATAGGCTTTATTGAGAACCCGCACAGCATCCGGTTTGTTTTAAACAAAGTCATGGAAGCTACTGATGATGATAGTGACGATGACGGCCCAAAACAAAGCGGTGGGGCACTTGATACGCAGTTATTACAAATGCTTAAGGAGTTGCGCAAAAAGCTTGCAAAACAAAAGGGCTTACCTCCGTTTGTAATATTCCAGGATCCATCGTTAGAGGAAATGTGCACCCATTATCCGATCAACACCGAAGAACTTAAACAAATTTCGGGTGTTGGTGCAGGCAAGGCGCTGAAATTTGGTAAACCTTTTACGGATTTGATCCAGAAATATGTAGAGGATAACGATATTGACCGGCCAATTGATATGGTGATCAAGAGTGCTGCCAATAAATCGGCGCTTAAAGTGTTCATTATCCAAAATATCGACAGGCATTTAAACCTTGATGATATTGCTGCTTCAAAAGGTCTTACTTATGAGGAGATCCTGAAAGAAGTTGAAACTATAGTTAACTCAGGAACCAAGCTCAATCTGAACTACTATATTGATGAGGTGATTGACGAAGATAAGCAGGAAGAAGTATTTGATTATTTCCGCACTGCAGAAGCCGACTCTATTGATGAAGCGTTAGCCGAACTGGGCAGTGATGATTACACCCGTGAAGAGGTGCAGTTAATGCGTATCAAATTCATGTCGGAGTTGGGGAATTAGTGGTTTAAAAGTCCTACTACAGAAAGCCTTTAGATTTAATCCTGAAGGCTTTTTGCTTTTCCCCTGATTGTTGCTGTTGGCTTTTAGGCTTATTTAGTTATGATCATAAATTCCGTACGCCTGTTCTTTGCCCTGTCTTCTTCTGTTGTATTGGATGCTATCGGTTGCGTTTCACCGTATCCCTTGTAAATAAGGCGGGTAGGGGAAATTCCTTTCGATACAAGATATTGATAAACAGACTTTGCCCTGTTTTCAGATAAGGTTTGGTTACCCTGGTGATTACCTGTATTATCTGTATGACCTGAAATCTCTATACGGGTAGTTGAGTTTACCCCTAAAAATTCAATGAGTTTGGCAAGTTCGGCTTTTGATTCCTTTTCAAGGTCAAACTTATTAGTATCGAAAAAAATATTTTTAAGGATTACCTTATTGCCAATTTCAATGGGGGATAACAAAGCCACAATGTTAAACGGGCTTTTAATTTTATAATTTTTAAGCGAAAAGTTTTCGGAATAAAACAGATATCCGCTTTTTGAAATATTAAGCGCATAGTTTTTGCCCGACGTTAGTGTGGCTAAAAAGTCCCCCTGTTCATCGTCACTGTAATCCTGGTAAACTGGCAAGTTGCTTTCCAGGTCAATAATCTCAATTGCAGCTTCAAGGGGGGCTTTTGTCTTTACGTCTTTTACAAAGCCTTTAACATAAGTTACCAAATGGGGCCGCAACTTAACAGGCAGTTCGAACTTATAAATATCATAACCGCCCAAACCCTTTAAATTATCCGATGAAAAGAAAGCATAATCTCCGGCGGCAGTTAATGATAAGCCGCCCTCATCACCACTGGTATTGATAGGATATCCAAGGTTTTCGGGTTTTTGCCATTTACCGTCTTTATCCATGCGGCTAACAAACAGGTCCTTGCTGCCTAAACCCGGCCAGCCATCGCTGCTAAAATAAAGTGTACTGTCATCAGGGTGAATAAACGGCGATAATTCATTGTAGGGGGTATTAATATTGGGACCCAGGTTTTCAGGTTCGCCCCAGCCTTTTTCACCCAGCCTACTTTTCCAAATGTCATATCCGCCATAACCGCCTTTACGGTTGCTTACAAAATAAAGTGTGCGGCCATCGGCATTTATCGAGGGTTGAGATTCCCAGCTCGACGTATTTACTGGTGGGTTTAGGTCAACAGGTTTACCCCAGTCATTTCCCCGTTTTTGAGCGATATAAATATCGCAACGACCCAAACCGTCGGGGCGATTGCATCCCGTAAAAAACAGGTATTTACCGTCCTGCGATATGGATTGCGCACCTTCGTTATATTTTTCAGTATTAATTTGATTACTTAAATAAGTGGCAGTATTCCACTTGCCGTTTATCATTTCGCTTTTATAAAAATCTTCGTTGTTATTGATTTTTCGGGTAAATATCAACGTGCCTTCGTCGGCTGTAGCAACCGGGAGGTACTCATCATTGGCAGTGTTTATTTCAGGGCCGATATTTACAGGCTTAAATGGCACCGAATGGGTCATTGCCTGAATACTAAATTTAGCATCGGCAAGCAGTTTTTTTGCGTAAGTATTGTTTTGTGGGCTGATATCAGGATAGGTAAGGTATTTTTCGAGATGTTGCTGGGCCTGTGTGTAGCTTGCATCGTGGATTTCCATTTCAGCGGCTTTGAGATACACTCCCCTGTTAAATTCCGGACTAAGTGAAATGGCTTTAGCGTATTGCTCAACAGCTGGCTTGTACATGCGCTTCATTCGGTACAGGTCGGCGAGTAATAACCGCGCTTCTATAAACTTTGAATCTTCGCTAATAGCTTTAAGCGAGTTTTGAATCGCCTCATCATAAAGATGTTCATCAAGGTTTTGATAAGCGGTAGCAAAATATTTTACAGCTTCTTTATTGGATGACGAATACCGGGTTTGCTGCTGGGCGCCAAGCAAAGCAGGTAAACACAATGCAAGCACCAATAATACTGCAATTTTCATTTGTAACTAAGGATAATTAATACCGTAAGTTACAAAGATTATGGAATATTCAGATACTTATGTGTTTGTAGTGAAATTTCCCACTGCGGGTTTTCTTTTACATAATCGACAATCAGCGGGGTCAGTTCTTTGGATTTTGACCATTCGGGCTGCAGGTAAAGCTTACAGTCGGGCGATACCATTTTAGCGTGATATTCGGCCCATTCAAAATCGGATTTATTGAAAACGATCACTTTTAACTCGTGGGCACATTCGGCCACGTTTGGCGCAGGCGCCTTGAATTTTTTGGGTGAAAGGCAAATCCAGTCCCAATCGCCCGAAAGCGGATACGCACCTGAAGTTTCAATAAATGTTTTTATTCCCTTTTCGTGCAGGTTGTGGGTCAAATAATCAAGGTTGTAAATAAGCGGCTCGCCGCCGGTAACCACAACAGCTTTTGCTGGATGAAGGGCGGCGTTGCTCACAATTGTATCAGCCGCGGTAAGGGGATGCAACTCGGCATCCCAGCTTTCTTTAACATCACACCAATGGCAACCTACATCACAGCCGCCAAGGCGAATGAAATATGCGGCTTTGCCCGTGTTATATCCTTCGCCCTGTATCGTATAAAACTCTTCCATTAAAGGAAGCAGCGTGCCATCGTCTGGTATTTGGTGTGCCATAGTTATTTAAGGGTGCAAAGGTACTGAAAGATAGGCAAAAGCTAAAAGGTGAAAGGCAAAACGTTACACTAATATGGAAGTATCTTTACAAGGTGAAATGTTGGGGCTTTATCATCAATTATTCCTTCCGTGGCGCGATGAACTACTTTTGTCCTTTTACCTTTCTTGTTTTCATTAATAATTGTTATCATTACCCTAATTTTGAGATAACCAATTAACCTTAAATTCGTAAAATGCAATAACTGTATCGGCAACACTTAATTTATCTCCGAGATATGAAAAAACTTTACCTTCCTTTAATTTTACTGGTAGCGCTTTGTTTTAGTTCATGTGTGGATATTGAAGAGCATTACGATTTTAAAAGTGACGGAACCTGCAAAGTAGCATACGCTTTTGATATGAGCAGGGCAGTATCGGTATTGGTTAATTTGATGTCTGATTCGGTTAAGGAAACGCCTCAATTTAGTTTGGTTAAGGATACAACACTTAACTTTTATACCGCGATACCGGATAGCGCCCAACAAAAACTGAAAACCGCTGAAATTGAACTGGCCAAAAGCAGTGAGTTAACAGTTAACATGAACCTTAAAAAGAGTGTTATGAAAGTGACACTTAATCATACAGCCAAAAATGCAGCAGACCTGCAATATTATTTGCAAAATGTGTCAAAAATTGCGCTCAATACCCAGATAAGCGCTATCACCACCACCGATAAAACGAATAAGCCATTCGATGCACGGCAAATGGTTGGAGGGCAGGACTACTACTCGTATGATATAACTCCCCATAAATTTTACCGTATCATTGATAAAGCTAAGTTTAACGCTTTTTTAAAGAAAACCCAGGCTACTTTTATGATGGCAAAGGCGATGCTGATCGACATGCCCTATAAGGTGATCCTGAGGTTTGCTCACCCGGTAAAGAAGATCAATAATTCAAAAGCTATGCTCTCGGCCGACAGGAGGGAAGTGACGCTTATTACGAGCATGGACGAGGTAATTAAAAATCCAAATGTGATGAATTTGAAGATTGATTTTTAAAATTGGTTGGCTCAATAAGATTCAGAAATGTTGGCGTGATATAAGATTTTGAAATTTGCAGTGCATAACTTGTACCCATGAAACCTGATCTTGACCAAATTATCGAATATTTTGAAGGTGAAAAACTTGCTCTTACATCTTCAATCAATAATTATCTTTTAGAAAAAGATTACCTGTATGCTCACTATCAACAAGAGGAGTTATGGCGAATTGACAGGCAATTATCTCATTTGCATTATTTGAAGGATCCATTATATTTTAAAAAGCAAGAACTTGAAAGATTGAGGTATATGTTTAACAAATTTCCTGAGGATGACAGCGTAAGGTTCAGCTTCGGACGTAGAATAACTGAAAAGGAAGGTGAGATAAAAATAAGTGAGTCGAAAAGGCTTTATTTTAATGATACTCAGGTGCTTGACGATGCTTTATTTAATTTACACGAAGGGAAGTTTAAGAAATTCAAGCTCTGTCTAAATAAGCCAAGCGATTTATATATGTATTTTGAATTGAGTGCTGGAAATATGCTAAATATTTTCATGAGTTCGCAAGAGATAATGGAAATGTATGGATATGATAAAGAGAATTATGATGACGAAGACAACGAACGGGAGCTTTTTATCTTAAAAAAGATGGGATTTGAAAAGGTAGGCGAGTCTGAGTGGATCGTTTATTTTTTTGATATGAATGATTTTAAGGATGCTACGGCAGTAAAAATATTATTATCGCGTATCGCATATGAGGTTTTTGGCTTATTACAAGGAAGCGAGTATCTCCAAGCCTCGCTCGAATATATTTCATAAGTTGGTCAAATGAAGTGGCATAGAATTGAACTAAGTTCGGATATCAGCAACCCGTTTATTAAAAAGGCTAAGGCAGGCAGCAAGAATATTTGCCTCGTAAATTTTGAAAGTAAGCTTTATGCAGTATCGGCTAAATGTCCTCATGCTGGAGCCGATTTAAGCGAAGGCCTGTGCGTAAGGAAGCTGATCGTTTGTCCATATCATCGCTATACTTATAATCTTGAAACAGGAAAAGGTGGCGAAGGGCAAAACGATTTTATTGAAACTTATCCGGTTGAGGTAAAGGAGGATGGAGTGTACGTTGGCGTAGCCTCTATTTGGGATAAGTTGAGAGGATTTAAGTGAGGGGTTGATTAAGTGAATGGAAAAAAGGAACCACTCACCTAATCAACCCAATAAATTACTCACTATTTATAAACCTCTTTATTAGCGGAAGCTAAAGTATTTTTAAGCAAACCGACAATGGTCATCAAGCCTACGCCGCCCGGTACCGGGGTAATCCATGAGGATTTTGGCGCCACGTTTTCAAAATCAACATCACCGTAAAGTTTAAAGCCTGATTTTGTTGCAGTTGAGATTTCGCGGTTCATACCTACGTCTACTACTACTACGCCATCTTTTACCATATCGGCAGTGATAAAATTCTTTTTACCGATGGCAACGATCAGAATATCTGCATCAAGCGTAAATTTTTTGATATCGGGTGTGCGGCTGTGGCAAATGGTTACTGTGCAGTTACCAGGAGTGGTGTTACGCGCCATCAGGATGCTCATTGGTGAGCCAACAATGTTGCTGCGACCAACAACTACACAATGTTTACCTACTGTTTCAATACCATATTCCTTAAGCATTAAAGTAATGCCATAAGGCGTTGCCGGGATAAACGATGGTAAATTACGTTGCATACGGCCCAAATTAACCGGGTGAAAACCATCAACATCTTTACGATGGTCGATACGCTCGGTTACTTTTTCAGGATCAATATGTTTTGGTAAAGGAAGCTGTACTATGATGCCATCGATATCAGCATCGGCATTCAGCTCTTCAACTTTTTTTAATAGTTCTTCTTCTGTAACGTCATCTTCATAACGTACCAGCGATGATTTGAAGCCAACCTTTTCGCAGTTCTTCATTTTGCTGGCAACGTAAGTTTCGCTGCCGCCGTCATGACCAACCAATACCGCAACCAAATGTGGTTTACGGCCGGTTTTGTCTAAAATTTTAGCTGCTTCTTCAGCTATTTCTACCTTAAGTTTTTCTGAAACGTATTTTCCGTCTAAAAGCTGCATTGTTAAATGTTTTTAATAAGGTAATCGGGCAAAGGAGGTAAATTTAAATTTACCGGTTCCGATTTTAATCGTAATCTTATAAAAGGCCTGTTATCCAGGGATAGTTTTAGTCCGTGATTTTGATTGATCTTGCTAATGATGCTTTCAATGGTTTCCGTTTTATTGTTCAGGAGCATTTCAAATATAGTTTTATTTGAGGCAGCATCTTTATTAAAAGCATCAATGTAAAACTTTGGTTCGTCGCGTTCGTAAACAATCCATTTACCATAAACAAAGTCTCCTAAATGAATATGTTTAACAAGCCCTGTTACCGTAAAATATGTAACTAATCTGTACAGAATATGTTAATTTAATTCCCCTCAACGCCCTTAAGGAAACCGAGGGATTAGTCCAACTTCAAAACTGCCATAAATGCCGACTGTGGTATTTCAACGTTACCTACCTGGCGCATGCGTTTTTTACCTTGTTTCTGTTTTTCCAACAACTTGCGTTTACGGGAAATATCACCACCATAACATTTGGCGGTTACATCCTTACGTAAGGCTTTTACGGTTTCGCGGGCAATGATCTTGGCACCGATAGATGCCTGGATAATGATTTCAAACTGCTGACGTGGCAAAAGTTCTTTTAGCTTTTCGCAGATCTTTTTACCAAAATCGTATGAGTTACCGCGGAAGATCAGGGATGAAAGTGCATCAACAGGTTCGCTGTTTAAGCGGATATCAAGTTTTACTAAATCTGACTGGCGATAACCTATCTGATGATAATCAAACGAAGCATAGCCTTTAGAAATGGTTTTCAGTTTATCATAAAAGTCAAATACGATCTCGCCCATAGGCATCTCGAAGATCAGTTCAACACGCTCGGATGTAAGGTATGACTGGTTTACGATAGTACCACGTTTTTGAATACAAAGCGACATTACCGGGCCAACAAATTCCGATTTGGTAATGATGGTAGCTTTAATATAAGGCTCTTCTACAAAGTCAATTTTGCTTGGATCAGGAAGATCGGAGGGGTTGTTTACCGTAAACGAATCACCCTTGGTGGTATGAGCCAGATATGATACGTTGGGAACGGTAGTGATCACCGTCATGTTAAACTCTCGCTCCAAACGCTCCTGGATGATTTCCATATGCAGCATGCCCAGGAAACCGCAACGGAAACCAAAGCCTAAAGCCGCAGATGATTCCGGTTCAAAAACCAGCGATGCATCATTGAGCTGTAATTTAGCCATTGACTCACGAAGTTCTTCATAGTCTTCAGTATCAACAGGGTAAATACCGGCAAATACCATTGGTTTTACTTCTTCGAAACCCTGGATCCCGACTTCGCAGGGACGGTCGACATGGGTAATGGTGTCACCAACTTTAACCTCTTTTGCTTCTTTGATACCGGATATGATATAACCTACATCGCCGGTTTTGATCACATCTTTAGCCAGGGGCCGAAGTTTCAGTGTACCAACCTCGTCGGCAAGATATTGCTTTTCAGTAGCTACGAATTTTACTTTATCGCCTTTGCGGATCTCGCCGTTTACAACTTTAAAATAAGCTATAATACCGCGGAACGAGTTAAAAACCGAATCAAAGATCAGGGCTTGCAGCGGAGCTTTAGGATCACCTACCGGAGCAGGTACACGTTCGACAATAGCGCGAAGAATATCATGTACACCCATACCGGTTTTACCCGATGCAGCAAGGATCTCTTCACGTTTGCATCCTATAAGATCAACTATCTGGTCCTTAACTTCCTCTGGCATAGCGCCCGGAAGGTCCATTTTATTCAGGATCGGGATAATTTCCAGGTCGTTCTCTAAAGCCAGATAGAGGTTTGAAATGGTTTGCGCCTGGATACCCTGTGCAGCGTCAACTATTAATAATGCACCTTCACAGGCAGCAATTGAACGTGATACTTCATATGAAAAATCCACGTGACCGGGGGTATCGATCAGGTTGAGCACGTATTTTTGTCCGTCAAGCACATAATCCATCTGTATGGCATGGCTTTTTATGGTAATACCGCGCTCGCGTTCCAGATCCATATCGTCAAGCAGTTGTGCCTGCGATTCGCGCTGGGTAATGGTGTTAGTATACTCTAATAACCTGTCGGCGAGGGTGCTTTTGCCGTGGTCGATGTGTGCTATGATACAAAAATTACGAATGTGCTCCATTGAACCGCAAAAATAGCGTTTTAAACCGATAATTTGTATCGGCTAATAAATTAACTATTTTGAAAGTTTAATTTAAATAATATCCTAACAAAATGGCTATATCTGCTGGTGTAATAAATGATATTGAGGGTAAGTTAAACACTCATATTAAGAATGTAAGCCCGGTAGGCGGGGGTGATATTAATCAAGCCTGTCACCTACAAACCGCGTTAGGTAATTTCTTTATAAAAATAAATAGCCTGCATAAATTTCCGGGTATGTTTAAAAGTGAGGAGAGGGGTTTAGCTATTATCCGTAAAACAAATACAACAGCTGTACCCGAGGTTGTTTTACAGGGCGATACCGGTGATGAAAGCTATCTTATACTGCAATGGATTGAAGCAGGGCGCTGTGACATTATATCATCTAAAAAATTGGGCAGGCAGCTTGCGTCCATGCATTATTACACTGCTGCACAATTTGGGTTTGACGCAGATAATTATATGGGTTCGCTCCATCAATGCAACAAACAGCACAACAGCTGGGCCCAGCTGTTTATTGAAGAAAGATTGCAGCCGATGGTTAAAATGGCCGTAGATAAAAGAGAACTTACCCCAACCGATATGTATCGGTTTGACGAACTCTATAAAAGACTTCCGGATCTGTTTACAGAAGAACCACCCGCGTTACTGCATGGCGACCTTTGGAGAGGAAATTACTTGGTTGATACCAATGGCAAACCTTACCTGATCGATCCGGCGGTTAGTTATGGCAATCGCGAGTTTGATATTGCGATGACCACGCTTTTCGGTGGTTTTGACCGAGCTTTTTATGAGGCTTATAACCAGGAATTTCCGTTACAGCCTGGCTGGCAACAGCGTCTTAAACTTTGGAACCTTTATCCGCTGCTGGTTCACGTAAACCTTTTTGGCGGTGTGTACGCTAAACAGGTGAGGGTGAGTCTTTCGGCATTTATTTAGTTTGTGCCCTGTACAAATATTGGTGTTTCGGTTACTTTAACAATAAGTTTCCCGTTAACTGTTTTTAGTGTTGTTTTAACAACATTATCGGCACCTGTTTTTAGTGTATAAACATTTGCTTTAGCTGTACCAAGGTTAAGTGTATATGTACCTGTACGTGCCTGATAATCAGGAATGGTTAATACGTACATGCTTTGTAAACCTAATGAATACTTATCAACCAAAGGGTCGGTATTAATGGTGCCTGAGTAGGTATAGTTACCTATTAATTTTGATGTTTGCAATATAAAATCGGCAGCTGGCCTGCGTTTGCCATTTTCGGCTAAACCAGATGTAGCATATTGAACAGCAGCATTAGGAGCATCGTCAAAAAGCTGGTAATAAAATACACGTTGTATACCATGCCTGATGTAAAGGAGCGAAGTTCTTAAAATCCAATCTGCCTGTGTGTTTTTCGATGTCTTTTGCCCTACATCTAAAGCTCTCTGATAGCTTCCCTTGTTTATATCGTAGCCGGATTCGGTTACCCAAACAGGGATTGGTTTAACAAAAGAATTTGCATACTGAACAAACGAATCAGCAATTTGTCCCGCCATCGACAATTCCGGCGGCAGGCCAAACGTGGCAGACTGATGTGTTAAAATATCACCGTTATTGTTGTAATAGTGGTAGTTAATAATGTCAAAACAAAGATTGATACTGCCGTCGGCCCTGTAACCACGGTTGATGCGGCACCACTCTACCATTTTCTTTACAAAATTTACGTCGGCCGTAGCTAATCCGCCCATTACCACTTTCATATTAGGATCAGCATTTTTTACACCGGCATTTTTTCCTAACTTCCCTTTGTTGCCATCATAAAAGGCCGACATGTTAGCTGCATATTCTTCAGCGGTTTGTTGTGTTGCCAATCCTTTCCACCATTTATCGCGCTCATTATCACACTCTACGTAGGTAATAAGGCCCTTGCCCACTTTTACCCAGTTAGGCTGGTCATTTGCCCATCTTATGCTGGTATCAACTTTTATCAATACCCTGTTAATATTAGTATTATAGCCATACCTGGCGGCAAACTGAAAGGCCATGTGCGCCTGGTCAATATAGCTTGCCGGATCAGCCTTGCTTAAACCATAAATAAGCGGCGCATTTTCAAGATCCCGCATATTATTAGGATAACTATCCACCAACCACGGCGGACAATTTTTTATATCCGCCAAAACCACTATACCTTCCTGCTTGCAACGGCTGTAAATGAGATCATAGTTCCAGCTGCCTTCATGAGTTGGGTTGAAGGTATAGTTGCCTTTAGTACTTTCCATCCGGGCCCAGCCTAAATAATGCCTTACCGCACTAAATGACTTGATAAGGTTCATGTTGGTTTCGTAAATGGCTCCTTTTTGCTTCGGATTGGCGGGATCCTGCAAGAAGTTCCATTCATACGCGTTTATGCCAAACATGTTTTTAAGCTGAATACTTGAAGAGGTAGCCGAAATTGTGTGAATAGATCTGGTAGTTGTAATGCCTTCTGAGCTTTTTTGCGGCTGGCAGCGATTAAATGAAAAAGTAAATAACGATAACATAAACAGTATTTTATGGTTGATTAACAGTTTCATTCTTTGAGTGGTTTTTAGCGGGTAAACTACAATTAAATCCGGGCCGACAAAAGACTTCTCCGATAAATTCCATCGTTTGCAAACAACAACCGGCTAACTTTTTGTGAAGGCTTTCCAATAAAATTTAACTTATTATAAACAGGGATAATTTAGGTTTTAACGAATGGGCTGCCGCGCAGGTTACGATTTATTGTTGTTGTAAAGGTGAAATGCTGTTCGGCTCGTTCAGGACGGGACCGTGCAAATAAAAAGCCCGGAACACGCCGGGCTTTAAAATATAAGTTTTAAGGTTTATTTCACTCTTACATAAGTTTCAATGATCTCATGATCAACCTTAAGGCTGTCTATCTTCTCAACTCCTTTTTGAGTTAGGGTGTCATTTTTCATAGTGAGCTTAAATTTGAAATCCCTGTTTTCCCAATCGCGGGCATCGCAATAAGCCAGGTGCTCGGTATAATCATCGCCGGATAGGGTATAAGTGCCCGCGCCCGATGAATAAACCGGTTTGGCAGTTTTGCCGTGTACCAGGTCATGCGTAAAGAAGGCGAAGTTAGTGGCGTTAAACATTTTAAACATTTCCTGGTCTTTAGGAGGGGTGGTTACGGTAGTGTCACCCTTCGTGATACTTTTGCTCGATATCAGGTGCCACGTTCCATCAAGCTTACCAGTTGGTTCGGCTGTTTCTGTAGTTGCCTTTGGCGGGTTACCGCATGAGCATAGGGCAAGCAGTAAAAAAGATGCTAAGTAATAGGTTTTCATGGTGTTAATAAAGGTTATTGAGATACAATAATAGCATAAAAAAAGCATCAGCTATCATATTTGCTAATGCTTTTTAAAATAATTTCAAAAGTTTACTTTACTCGCCGCGTTTTAGGCCAAACTTTTCAATTTTACTGTATAGGTGGCTGCGTTGGATATCAATATCATCGGCAGTTTTCGAAACATTCCAGTTGTTTTTTTCCAGTTTAAATTTGATATACTCGCGTTCGGCATAGTCCTTATATTCCTGGAAGTTATTGAACTGATCAAAATCTGTTTGCGGGGCAGGAGAGGCTGCGCCATCGGTGCCAACTGCTGCTGGTGCAGACGGGTTTGCAAATGCCCTCACATCGTTATCTGTGATAATTTTATCACTCAGAATGATCAAGCGCTCAACCATATTGCGGAGTTCACGGATATTACCGGTCCATGGCAGGGTTTTAAGGGCCTCAAGTGCAGCGTCAGAGATCTTTTTGACAGGCATGCCATATTCATTGCAAATCTCATCCAAAAAGCTTTGAGTTAACAGCGGGATGTCGTCTTTGCGTTCAATAAGCGGTGGTACGTGGATCAATATTACACTTAGGCGGTGGTACAAGTCCATACGGAAATTACCGGCTTCAATTTCTTTAAGCAAGTCCTTGTTTGTTGCCGCCACTACACGTACATCAACGTCAATTTCCTTTTCGCCGCCTACGCGCGTAATCTTATTTTCCTGTAATGCACGCAAAACTTTAGCCTGGGCCGACTGGCTCATGTCGCCTATCTCATCCAAAAATAGCGTTCCCCCATTTGCCGATTCAAACTTGCCAATACGTTGTTTGATAGCGGATGTAAATGAGCCTTTTTCGTGGCCAAATAACTCGCTCTCAATTAATTCTGACGGGATTGCAGCACAGTTTACCTCAATAATAGGTGCACTTGAGCGGTTTGATTTTTCGTGCAACCAACGCGCAACCAGCTCTTTACCACTGCCATTGGCACCCGTAACCAATACGCGGGCATCGGTGGGGGCCACCCGGTCAATAGTTTCTTTTATTTTGAGGATAGCCTGTGATTCGCCTAAAATCGAGCGTACTTTTGATACTTTACGTTTAAGTACCTTAGCTTCAACAACAAGGCTTCCCCTATCAAGCGCGTTACGAACGGTAATAAGCAGGCGGTTAAGGTCAGGTGGTTTTGAAATAAAGTCAAACGCGCCTTTTTTACTGGCTTCTACAGCGGTTTCAACTGTGCCATGGCCCGATATCATAATAAAAGGAAGATCGGGTTTAATAGCAAGGCCTTCGGTAAGAACCTCCATACCATCCATGCGGTTCATTTTAATGTCGCACAGTACCAGGTCATAGTCTTTTTTTTCAATTAACTGAAGGCCGTCAACCCCGTTATCTACATCTTCTACCTCGTAATCTTCATACTCTAAAATCTCGCGAAGCGTATTACGAATAGACCGTTCATCATCAATTATTAAAATTTTAGCCATGTTTTATAATTATGTACCGATATGTAATTGTTGTTTGCTAATATATGGGTTTGTATAGAAAAATAAACACTTTTAATGTGCTATAAAGGTTTAAGGGGGCTAAATGTTTGCAGGGTTGTAAAATTTATTAAAAATAAATTGATGCAAATAAAAAAACCCCTCGCTTTACAGCAAGGGGTTTATACAGCAGCAAACCTATAAGCCGGGTTCTGTTTTGCCTCGTTAAAGGCAACTTCTATCATTTATCTGGCCCTGTTATCACTAACAGGTTTAAACAACCTACCCATCCTAACGATTAGCCCTGGGGCTAATACGGGAGCGAGCAACTCCGCTTTCAGGACCTATTTGGTTTTTCAACTCCTGAGGTTTACCGTCATAACCAGTCACCCGGTTACGCCGTGAGCTCTTACCTCACGTTTTCACCCTTACCCGCCTAAGCGGGCGGTATTTTCTCTGTGGCACTTGCTGTCGCCGGCTGCCGGCGCCTTCCCGTTAGGAAGCAGGATGCTCTGTGTTGCCCGGACTTTCCTCCGCCAAACAAGCTGGCAGCGATAGAACGTTTTGCAGTTGTAAAGGTACGGAAATTAGTTTATAGATGGGAGTTCATAGTTGGTAGTTCATGGATCATAGTAAGATTACGTTGATGTTTATTTGCCATGAGCCATGATCTATGTACTAAAAAACTATTGACAATTTTTCAAATCATTCTGAACCTGTTGCAATGTAACAGTTCCCATTTTATTACCAAAGGAATTGGTAATGTAAGTAAGTACTTTGGCGATCTCTATAGGAGAAATATCATCTGCCTGCATTTCATCATCAAATGGACGGTCTGCTACTGTAATTTTGCCTTTAAGGCCATTCTTGATGATGCAGGCAAGTTTTCTCCTATTATTTTTCAAATAAGTTGAATCTGTTAATGGAGGAATAAGTGCCGATAAACCTTGTCCTTTATCGCCATGGCAATTTTGACAATGCTGCTGGTAAACAAGGCTCCCGCCCGAGTAATAACGCTTAAACTCAATTTGGTCATCGCTTTGGCATGATGCGCCAATTACAACTAACAAAATGGCTATGATGCCTGTTACCTTTAATTTCATTTGGCGGCAATTTGGTCAGGTTCGGCTTTCAGGGTTTTGATATCGGCAATCAGTTTGGTTACTTCTGCCGGATCTGTTCCTTCGTAAGTACCGCGAAGGCGTTTCTGTTTATCTATTAAAATAAAGAAGCCATCATGAATGTATTCGCCTTTGGGATTTTTTTCGGATACACTTTGCAGGTAGCTTTTGGCAATTTTATAAGTATCACCTTTTTCACCATGCAGTAACCACCAGGTATTGCCTGCAATCCCTAATTTATCCGCATAGCGTTTTAATACAGGCACGGTATCATATTTGGGATCGATGGTATGCGAAATGATCCTGAAGTTATCATCATCCTTAAACTCCTTGTATACATTAAGCATATTTCGGTGCATCACCGGGCAAATGGAGGGGCAGGTGGTGAAAAAAAAATCGGCTACGTAAATTTTACCATCCAGGTTTTTCTGGGTAATTGTATCGGCGTATTGGTTTACAAACTTAAAAGGCGGAATGGTTGCATATTCCGTATCTGTTACAGCTTTGCCATCAACTGTTTTAGTTACCGGTGTTTTGTATCCTAATATTGGTAAAGCAGACTTAGTATTTGATTTGCAGGCATTAACAAGAGTTATTATAATAATGCCTATCCACAGGTGTTTCATTATTTTGCCGGTATTTGGGTTATATATTTAGTTGAACCAGCTACAGCTATGGTTATCTGTGTATCTATTTTGCTGATGAGCTTTTTTTGGGCTTCGAGGTAGTCCATGATCTCCTGGTGGGATTTGCCCTTATTTTCCGCATCAAACTTATGCATCCAGTCGCTCATGGCATTATCGGCATCATCCACCAGTTTTAAATACACTTTTGCTGTGTCTTTATTGATATTTGGGGCATTGTTTTTAACAAGGCTATCCAGCAGCATCTTATTTTTCATCAATTGCTCGTCATTGGCCATTACTTTATCATGTACGGCAATTACCTGGTTCAAAAGATCTTTTTCCTGTTTTTTAGTGTCGGTACAACCTAATAGTAAGGCAATACCCACGGCTGCGAATAGATGTTTTTTCATGGTTTCTGATGCGTGATAAAACTTGGCAAATATGCTAAATGTTTAGCTGTTTAACACTCTTAAATAATAACTATAGTCTGTAACAGGTAAAGTTTTTGTACCCGCAAACTTTAGCTGTTGCCCAATTTGGGCCCTGGTATGTGTACCATGGTTAAGAACCTGCGTAATAATATCGCCAAGTTGGTTTTCAAAATAGTCGCCGGTAAAGCTATGATACGGAATTACCTTATTCAGATCTTCCTCATTGATTTCGTTTAAAAATGCGACCCATGCTTCATAACACTCAGGTACCTGTTTTTTACATTGCTCAATTGTAACATTTTCGGGCCATGAGTTTGGTATGGAAGGAGGGATCAACTTACACCTTTCAAGCCAGGCCTGCTCGGCAGCGAGTAAGTGCCCCATCAGTTTAAGGGTTGTAGTGGGCGAACCGCCCGTCTCAACGGCCTGAATAAGCTGTTGATTGGCAAAAACATTATAATTAAACATTTTCAAAAAGTATGTTTTCATAGTGTTCGTAAATTATGGCTAATGTATTAAAGCAATTTTGTATATTGGTAAAAATGCTGGTTAACAATTAAATAACATAGTTGTCACATTCAGCAAACATCTGCTTGTTACCTTTATTTTATAGCTAAAACACAAAGGTTATGAAATTCATTATTAATATCTCTAAACTGCTGATTAATTTCCGTCAGTGGATGATGCTTAAAAGTATGCGTTCATCGTTCATACATTAAGTTATCACTTATAATTTTTCATTTATAAATATAATTGCACTTTTGAGCTTTTGTAGCTCAAATTAATGGAACTTACTGACCGGGAAATACATTTAAGCAAAGATCTTTTTGGTAACGACTTTGAATGGGGCGTTTCAACTGCCGCTTTTCAGGTAGAAGGATCTCATGATGCCGATGGAAAAGGACTATCTGTGTGGGATGTTTTTACCACAAAAAAAGGAAAGATCCTGAATGGAGACCATGCACAAACCGCTTGCGATTTTTATAATTTGTATAAGCGTGATATCGACCTCATAAAAGAACTTAATATTCCCAATTTTCGTTTTTCTATATCCTGGACCCGTATCTTGCCCGAAGGCACCGGGAAAATCAACCAGCCTGGTATTGATTATTACAATAGGGTAATTAACTATTGCCTTAAACAGGGTATTGAGCCCTGGGTAACTGTTTATCACTGGGATTTGCCTCACATACTTGAGGTTAACGGAGGCTGGACAAACCGTGAATCCATAACCTGGTTTAGCGAGTTTATTACCATTTGTGCTCAAAGCTTTGGCGATAGGGTAAAGCACTGGATGGTGATGAACGAACCTGTAGTATTTACTGGGGCCGGTTATTTTTTTGGTATTCACGCGCCGGGCCGTAGCGGTATGAAAAACTTTGTGCCCGCCATACATCACGTTACTATGAGTATAGCTGAAGGGGGAAGGATTTTACGAAAATTACTGCCACCGACTTCACAGATAGGAACAACATTTTCATGTTCGCAGATTGAGCCTTATTCAAGTAAACCAAGGGATATAGCCGCTGCCGTTCGTGCCGACGCGCTGATCAATCGTTTGTACATAGAGCCTTTACTGGGGATGGGCTATCCGATCGATGACCTTCCTGCACTTAAGGACCTCAAAAAGTATTTTTATCCCGGCGACGAGGATAAGCTGCGTTTCGATTTTGATTTTATTGGTATCCAGAATTACACCCGCGAAATTGTAAAATATTCGTTTTTTACACCCTACATCCATGCAAGCATGGTCAAAGCCGAGAATAGAGGCGTAGAGCTCACCGCTATGCGCTGGGAGGTTTACCCGCCATCTATTTATCATATGATCAAAAAATATGATGCCTATCCCAATGTTAAAAAGATCATCATTACAGAAAACGGGGCGGCATTTCCTGACGAAGTAACAGACGGTGAAGTAAACGACCCGCAAAGGCTGAAATATCTGAAAGACAATTTAGCGCAGGTATTAAAAGCGAAGAATGAAGGCCATAAAATTCAGGGTTATTTTGTGTGGACCCTCACCGATAATTTTGAATGGGCCGAAGGCTATCATCCGCGTTTTGGATTGGTTCATGTTGATCATGTAACCCAGCAGCGTACTGTGAAAGCTTCGGGTAAATGGTATGCTGAATTTTTGAAGTAGGCCCTTAGTTTTTTGGCAAAGTGAAATTAAATGATGTGCCATTTTCGGTATCACTTTCAAACCAGATCCGGCCGTCATGATCTTCAATAATTTGCTTACAAATGGAAAGCCCGAGGCCAAATGATTTTTCGCCCGCAGTTCCGGGGCGTTTTGCATCTGTAAACATGTTAAACACCTGGTTTTTTAGCTTTTCGGGAATCCCTATACCGTGATCTTTTACAGAAACCTGGATTTCGTTTTCCAAATCAATGGCCATAACTAAAATAGCCGATCCTTCCGGACTGAATTTAATAGCATTACTGATGAGATTACTGATCACCCGCCATATTTTTTCACGGCTAATGTAAATTTCGAGTGGTGAATTTAACAGGAAGGTATTGATAATCTGCTGTTTTTCAGCGGCTTTAAAACGCATTAACTCAACGCTGTTGCTTAATAAGGAATTAACTTCAACGGCTTCTTTATGTAATATAGCCGAAGCAGATTCGGTGGCTTCCAGAATTTCATTGATCAGTTCAATGGAGTTAAATGAAGTTTCCCGGATAATATTTAGCAGCTCTTTTTGTTCGTCGCTGTAATTTTCCTCTGTCATTACACTGGTAAGCGAGGCTATTCCGCCTATAGGGTTGCGCAGGTCATGTGCAACAGTGCGTAAAATCCGGTCCTTTTCCTGGTTATTGAGGTTTAAATCATGGAGAGCATTTTCAAGATGGTGATTTTGATGGTTTATCTGGCTGTTAAGGCTTCCAAGTGTTTTAATGTTCTTTTTTGATTTTTGCCAGTTTAAAAATACAAGGGAAATGATAATAATAAGCATCAGAGCAAAAACAACAGTTACCCTCAGATAGATATGTTGCAATTCATTGTTTTTCTTAAGGTTATTAAACTCATTATCTTTTTCAAGGCTTTTAACCTGTTCTGCAACGTCGGCTTCTTTTAGTTTTTTGTTTTCATTTGCTATGATGTCCTTAAGCTCGTCATATTGCTTATAATGCGCCATAGCTTGCTGATGATCATTTTGCTTCTCGAAATAATTTGACATCAATAAGTGCCAGTTTTGTTTTGTTTCCGGACTTTGAACACTATCAAACTGGAGACTGATAACATTGAGGAGATTTAATAAAGAGTCATTTAAGTTTTGACGATCATATATAGATGCAAGCTTCAATTCGGAGTGTTGAGCGTCACTATTATCGTTTCCTTTGCGCAGATTGATAGCTACACTTTTTCTAAGCAGGCTTTTAGCCTTGTTATAATCTTTTTGCCTGATACTTATATCAGCCATGTTACCGTATACAACGCCCTTGGATACTTCCCCCATTTGGGGCCTGTCTTTAAACCTTGCAGTATTATCATTAATGTAATCAAGGGCCTTGTTGTAAAAATACATAGCACTATCATTCATCAACATTTTACTGTAGCTTAAGCCTATATTATTCAATAATTCCTGCCTGCGATAAAAATAATTGAAATTCCCTTCGCATAACCTGGTTTCATCATAGCTTTCCTTAAAATATTCTGCGGCCCGACTGTAATGTTCCTGCTTATACAGGATCATGCCCATGCGATAGCTATAATCACCCATAGTACATTCGTCAAGGTTATTATTGGCAATTACTTTCCCTTCGTAAAAATAACCGTAAGCTTCGTTGTAACGATGTTCGTCAAATAACACGTCTCCTTTGGCAAGATGAGCCTGTCCATATTCACTGGTAAATTTTAGCTTCTTCTCCGGCGTGTCGAAAACATTGAGCATACTGTCGGCGTACAGCAAAGCCATTTTTCGATCGGCCTTTATATGCGAAGCATAATTGTAAATAAAATAATAATAATTATAAACCTGTTTAAAGCTAAGGTTGCTTGAATGACGGAAGGCTGAATCAAGATAATTTACGGCTGCTTTATGGTGCCCATTATCATACATTATAGTTGCAGCGTCAACAGCCTTATTATATGCTGAAGACGAAAGAAAGCCCTTTGGCTGTTGGCCGCACGAAGTGATTATCAGCAAAAAGCAAATAAAAAGCAAAAAACCTTGCATATTACCGGATAGCCATATTTGCCTGAAGCTTTTGTATATAAACATCAATATTAAATTATGCGAGGTTTAGAGTTGATTGTAAAACAAGGGTAATCTATAAAAAAATTAAAAATGACCGGGTTGTTTTACCAATATTTTTTTATCTATTATCATGCGTTCAAAATAAACTGGTTTGGAATAACTGATGTACTAAGATGCCTGGGCCGGAAGATAGACGTAAAAACTTGAACCATTATTTGATTCACTTTTTAGCCAGATCCTGCCGCTATGTTTTTCAACTATTTGACGGCAGATGGAAAGGCCAAGGCCAAATGATTTTTCGCCGTCAGTGCCGGGCCGTTTAGCTTCGGTGAACATATTAAATACCTGTTGCTGTAATTTATCAGGAATACCTATACCATAATCTTTTACGCATATTTCAACACCTTGGTGTTTTTGGTTTACAATTACATAAATAACGGCACCTTTGGGGCTAAACTTTATGGCGTTACTAATCAGGTTGCTGATAACCCGCCATATTTTTTCCCTGTTTATCAATATTTCAGTGGGTGCATCCAATAAGCTAAGCATGATATCCTGGTCTTTTTCGGCTGCTTTAAACCGCAGCAGATCAACACTCTTATTAATGAGGCTGTTAATTTCAACCCATTCTTTATTAAAAGTCATATTGGCAGTATTGGCCGCTTCTAAAATTTCATTAATGAGTTCGAGGGAATTATAGGAAGTTTCTTTTATAAGGTTGATCAGGTCTGTTTGTTCTTCATCACGTGCATCATCAACCATTGAGGCCGATAACGACGCTATTCCTCCGAGCGGATTGCGGAGGTCATGTGCTACAGCCCGTAGAATTCGGTCTTTTTCCCGGCTCCCCCGGTTTACTTCTTCAAGTGTGTTTTCTAATTCCGTTTTTTGCAGCTTAATTTGGTCATTTAGTGTTTTTATAGCTACGATGTCTCTTTTTGACCTTTTAAGGTTACGAAAAACAAGGAAGATAATGATCACTGCCATCACTGAAAAAAGCACAGCAAGGTAAATGTATATCAATTGCAGTTTATTGTGGCTTTTAAGGTCTTCTATCTGATTTTCTTTATCAAAATTGGCCTGTTGTTGATTAATATCCGTCCGTTTTAACGATGAAGTCCTTTTTGTTGCCGAATCTTTTAATGATGAATAGTTTTTTAAATACAACAAGCTATTCTGGTAATCTTTTTTTTGCAGGTAATAAGTACTCATTAACCCATTCCAGTTGGTTTCAGCATCATCGTTTTTGATAGTATCGAGCTGGGTGCGCAGGTTTTTCAGCAGTTCAAAAAGGTCGTTTGGTTTATTGGTTATTAAATATAGCCGGGCAAGTTTTATTTCGGTTAATTCGGCATCGCGGTTGTCATAACCTTGTTTTAAATTAATAGCGATACTTTTTTTCAGTAATTCGTGTGCCTGGTTATAATTATGGGTTAATAAAGCCAGATCGCCCTGGTTGCCGTATACCACGCCCCTTGCAACTTCAAGCAGGTTTGCCCTTTCGGAAAACCTTGAACTATTTTCATTGATATAAACAAGCGCTTTATTTAAATAAAAGATTGAGCTGTCAATGTCGCCACTGTTTTTATAGCTCTCGCCAATATTATCCAAAAGCTCCTGCCGTTGATAAAAGGCCTTAAAATCATCAGTATAGGCATAGCTTTGCCTGTAGCTGATCTTGAAATAATTGGCCGCTTCTCTAAAATGCCCCTGTTTAAACATGATCATCCCCATCCGGTAGGTGTATTCGGCCAGGATGGCATCGTCGATGGCGTTTTTGCCGATAGAGTAACCTTTGTAAAAATACCTGTAAGCCTGATCGTACCTTACCAGGGCCGAATAGGCATCGCCGGTAGCGAAATCGGCTTCGGCAGTTAATTTAATATGCTGATCCGGGGTAACACTTTCGGTAGCCACAGCACACATAGTGTCAGCATAAAGGATGGCTTTTTTGGGGTCATGCAGTCCTTTTAAATTGTAAAGAAAATGGAAGGCATAAAAACGGAACTTGTCGCTTACAAACGGGTATTTTATTGTTCTGTAAGCCGAGTCAAGGTACTGAATACCCTTATGCGGCTGAGCTCTTTCGCCATTATACAGGTTTACCGTATCAAATATTGTTTTAAACTGCCTGGAGTAATCGCCTGTATCATTGATGCTATTTGCACAGGAATTAAATATCAATAGAAAAGCAAGGGCCAGCCAAATTAAATGGTTGACCAGCAGTTTGTTTAAACTAACTGGGCTATCAGGGGTTGACAACATTAAGTGGTTACACAACAAATATAACGCTCATAATTATAATGAGCAATATTTATGCGCATGAATAACACCGGCGCTGCTAAAAGTCAAAGTATATCGATTATCTATTACTTAAAAGCATCGAGTCCGGTAACATCCATACCGGTAATAAGCAGGTGGATATCATGCGTACCTTCATACGTTATTACTGATTCAAGGTTCATCATGTGCCGCATAATAGGATACTCGCCGGTAATGCCCATACCGCCGAGCATTTGCCGGGCTTCACGGGCTATAGTAATGGCCGTTTCAACGCTGTTTCGCTTAGCCATTGATATTTGGGCAGGAGTAGCCCTGTTTTCGTTTTTAAGTACCCCAAGGCGCCAAACTAACAACTGTCCTTTGGTAATTTCAGTTATCATTTCGGCCAGTTTTTTTTGCTGAAGCTGAAACCCGGCTATCGGCCGGCCAAACTGCTCACGTTCTTTGGTGTAACGGAGGGCTGTGTCGTAACAATCCATCGCAGCGCCTAATGCACCCCAGGCAATGCCATAACGTGCCTGGTTTAAACAACCCAGCGGGCCTTTTATACCGGCTACATTAGGCAGCAGGTTCTCTTTTGGGATTTTAACATGATCAAAAACAAGCTCACCAGTTGCCGATGCCCTTAACGACCATTTATTATGAGTGGTAGGTGTAGTGAAACCTTCCATGCCGCGCTCAACTATCAGCCCGCGAATTTTACCAGCTTCATCCTTGGCCCAAACAACTGCAATATCAGCAAAAGGCGAATTGGAGATCCACATTTTAGCGCCATTAAGGATATAATGGTCGCCGGAATCTTTAATGTTGGTGGTCATGCCACCAGGGTTTGAGCCATGATCGGGCTCGGTAAGCCCAAAGCATCCCATTAATTCACCACTCGCCAGCTTAGGCAGATATTTTTTACGCTGTTCTTCACTGCCGTAGGCATAAATAGGATACATCACGAGCGAACCCTGAACCGATGCTGTTGAACGGATGCCCGAATCGCCCCGCTCTAATTCCTGCATGATAATGCCATAAGCAGTATAATCTAAGCCCGCTCCGCCATATTCTACCGGTATGGTAGGCCCAAAAGCGCCTATTTCGGCAAGCCCTTTTAACAGTTGCGAAGGGAATTCAGCTTTTTGAGCGTACTCTTCAATAATGGGGCTCAATTCCTTCTTCACCCAATCACGAACTGATGAGCGGATCAACTTATGCTCATCGGTTAGTAACTCATCTAATAAATAATAATCGGGGGCTTCGTACAGATCTGTTTTGGCCATAATATTATAGTTGGTGGGCAAATATAAAGCATTTATCGCCGGTAAAAGCAAGTCGAAAAGGCCGTTTTTTGATGCGTGAAGCCACTTTATGGTAAAAAGCAGGTTTAAACGGTTTAAAGCATGTTTTTGATTGCAAAATATTTTCTGAGGTGCCGGAAATCAGCTGAAATAAAAATATTTTGAAAAGTCTTTCTATAGAGAATGAGATTTAGAGAGGGCTTTTTTTTATTTTTGGCCATGATCAATATAGCCTTGCAGGGCGCGGAGTTTTTCGCGTACCACGGATTTTATCCCGAAGAACAAAAAATAGGTTGCCGCTTTTTAGTTGATGTGAATGTTGGTTTTGTGCCTCCCGGCGATTTGCTGGAAGATAATCTAAGCAAAACTGTTGATTATGAACGTGTGTATATTATAACATGCGAAGAGATGAAACAACCACGTAAATTGATTGAAACCGTTGGCCAGGCAATTATCGATCGTGTAAAAAAGAAATACCCGTTTGTTGAAAGTATTGAGGTTACCATTAAAAAACTTACTCCGCCCTTAAGCGGTAAGGTAGCGCATTCGGCTGTTATTATAAATTACAAGAAATCCTGATCATGGAATTCAATAAAATATCGGCTCAAATATTAGAGGCCATAACCGCAATTGTTGGCACCGGTAATGTTTTAACCGGCCGAGAAAGCCTCGAAAAGTACAGCCATGACGAAACCGAAGACCTTGTTTATTATCCGGAAGTGGTAGCCCGACCGCAAAGCCCCGAAGAGGTTGCTGCATTGTTGAAAATCTGTAACGAAAACCTGGTCCCGGTAACACCGCGTGGAGCAGGTACTGGTTTAAGCGGTGGCGCCCTGCCGGCTAATGGCGGTTTGCTGATAGCCATGGAGCGTTTTAATAAAATCCTTGAAATTGATGAACAAAACCTGCAGGCCACCGTAGAGCCCGGCGTTATAACCGAAGAGTTCATGAACGCAGTGGCTGCAAAAGGCTTATTATACCCTGTTGACCCGGCCAGTAAAGGCAGCTGCTTTATTGGAGGCAACGTATCCCATGGTTCAGGCGGGCCGCGGGTTGTTAAATACGGTACCATCAGGGAGTATGTGCTGAACTTACAGGTTGTTTTAACATCGGGCGAGATCATATGGACGGGTGCAAATACCCTTAAATATGCATCGGGTTATAATTTAACCCAATTGATAATTGGTTCGGAGGGCACTCTTGGTATTGTTACCAAAATTGTGGTAAAGCTTATTCCTGCTCCAACTTTAGATGCTTTGATGCTGGCCTCATTTCCAACCAATGAAATGGCTTGCGCAGCTGTTTCGGCTATATTCAGGGCAGGGATCATCCCGTCTGCACTGGAGTTTATGGAGCGAAGAGGAGTGGAGTGGGTTAAGGAGCATGATGATATTGCTTTTGATTTGCAGGATGGTATTGAAGCGTTCTTATTGATTGAAGTAGATGGTACCAACCAGGACGTGATTTTTACCGATTGTGAAAAAATAAATGTAGTACTTGAAGAGTTTGACTGCCGCGACGTGTTGTTTGCCGATTCTACTGCCCAGAAAGAGGAGCTTTGGCGTTTAAGGCGTACCATGGCAGTATCGGTGAAATCAAACTCGGTTTATAAAGAGGAAGATACCGTTGTACCTCGCGCTACACTGCCGCAGTTGATTAAAGGAATAAAAGAAACCGGGGCCAAATATGGCTTTGAATCAGTTTGTTATGGCCACGCCGGTGATGGAAACCTGCATGTAAATATCATTAAAGCCAACATGAGCGATGAAGACTGGAATAATAAGCTCAAATCCGGCATCCAGGAGATATTTGAATTAACTGTATTGCTTGGCGGCACCTTGTCGGGTGAGCACGGAATTGGCCTGGTGCAAAAAGAGTTTATGCCAATAAAATATTCGGAAATGCATTTTGCGTTGTGGAAAGGAATAAAGCACGTGTTTGATCCTAAAGGAATTTTGAACCCGGGAAAGATATTTTAGATTTCAGATGTGCAGATTATGGATGTGCAGATTTCAGGTGCGTAAATGTTTGAATTAGATATGTAGCTCCATCTGCATATTTGAAATCTGCACAATACACGCTTCATCTGCACATTTGAAATTTGCACATCAATTCGTATTCAGAATTAACCTCGGTTCGTCATAATTGATCATCCTGTGCCGTTCGGGCGATGGAATAGAAACAGATTTATTGGCCGAGTAATCGTAGCTGATACAAACCGTTTTGCCGGTTGTTACAATTTCTTCGCCATTGGGGGTTATTTTTACCAATACATGCATCATATCAAAACTGCTGTTGCCTATGCGGATGGTACGTACATAGCAGGCAATATTATCCTGAACAGTAATAGGCTTAAGATAGTTGATCTCCGACCGGCCCAGGATAATGCCGGTATTGCTCCAGTCCCAGTTGATAATTTCCTTCCAATAACCAATCCGGGCTATTTCAAAATAAGTAAGATATACAGCGTTGTTTACGTGTCCAAATGAATCGATATCCGAAAAGCGGATAGGGATAAGGGTTTTATATTTATAATCTGTAAGTTTTTCAGCCATTTTCAGTCATTTTGTCTGCCTAAAATATTTAATAGTGACTTTTTGTCGTTTGATATAGGCGGTTTTGCTGTTGGTACAGCAGTTGATCAATAGGTTACGAAGTTAACAAAAACAAAACTTTAGGAGGATATAAAAATGACATTAGTAAAATTTAACAACGGCCTTAAAAACACTTCAGCTAACCCATTTTTTAGCGATGTATTTGATTCACTGATCAATGATTCATTTTTAAGTGATAAACTGATTGCCCGTGTGCCTGCAGTTAACATCGCAGAAACCGAAAATGAGTTTCATGTTGAACTGGCTGTACCTGGCTTAAAGAAAGAAGATTTTAAAATCAATCTCGACAAAAATGTATTAAGTGTAGCTGCAGAAAAGAAAGCCGAAAATGTTGAAGAAGGTAAAAAATTCAGCAAACGTGAATATAGCTACAATTCATTTGTAAGGTCATTCACATTACCTGAAAGTGCCGATCAGTCAAAAATTGAAGCAGATTATACCGATGGTATCCTGAAGCTCACCGTAGCAAAAAGAGAAGAAGCTAAATTTCAAACAAGAGAAATAGCTGTGAAATAATTAAAGACTGTTTTCATAAAGTAGTTAGTTTGGTTTGAAGGCCGCCCTGTTATGGGGCGGTTTTTTTTTGCAAAATAACCAAGCTATGGTTGTAAGATATTTTAATTGATTTTTTAGTAATTAAATTAAACAAAGACCATCCAAAGAGATGACCGTAGATTGTATCTCCCGTTTGATTAACTAAGGATAATCTAATGGTCGGAATATGGCGTCAGGGCAATGTCTTAGGATAGGTAGCCCTGTTAATAAAAGAATGATTTGGTTAGGAATATCCTTGATTTGGTTTAAACGGTGCAGATCGTGACACAGACCTTTGTTCTACTAAAAACATTAAGCAAATGGAAAGTCAAGATCATAATCAACTGATCGCGCTGATAACGGGCGCTAATCAGGGTGTAGGGAATGAAATTGCTAAAGCGCTTGCCGCTAACGGCTATATTGTTTATTTGGGCTCCCGTAGCCTGGAGAACGGCGAAAAGGCAGCCGCCGAGATTGGTAATAATGCAAAAGCAGTACAGCTGGATGTCACACAGCAGGAAAGTATCAATGCGGCGGTAGCTAAAATAGCCAGTGAATATGGACGCCTGGACCTGCTAGTGAATAACGCAGGTATCTCTCACGCAGGAACATCTCCCAAAAAACCGGAAGAGTTAATGGCCACCGGCCGTGCCATTAACGTATCGCTGGATGAAGTACGTACTGTTTGGGAAACCAACGTTTTCAGTGTGATCGCTGTAACCCAGAAGGCGTTGCCCTTACTGCGAAAATCGGCAGCAGCACGCATCGTTAACGTATCCAGCGGCCTTGGCTCCCTTACCTGGATCTCCGATCCGGAATGCTGGGCACGTGAACATTTCGGCATCGTCTACGCTGCATCTAAGACTGCTTTAAATGCGGTAACCCTGGCTTTCGCCTTAGAGCTGGAGAAAGAGGGGATCAAGGTAAACGCGACCAGCCCAGGTTATACAGCTACTGCGCTCAATAACTTCCAGGGAACAGATAGCCTGGAGGTGGGTTCGCGTGAGCCAGTACGCGTCGCACTCGAAACAGATGGCCCGACAGGTGGATTTACCGGTCCGGAAGGAAAACTGCCCTGGTAATTCGATTAATCGCTATTACCTGGCACTTAAATGACCGGCGGCTGAGGCAGTTGCCGGTCATATTAAGTAATTTTAGCTATGAAAATAGAAAAGCCTAAAATCGCTAAAGTAGAATCGATTAAAGAGGTTCACCGTATGCTGGATCTCCCAGGGCCTAAGCATCCGTTGATTACCTTGTTTGATACACGCGACGAACGGATGAATTTAAGCTGCTTACCGGTCAGTTACGTGACCTCTTTGTACAAGATATCCTTTATTGAAAAGCTGGGCGGCAAGTTTAGATACGGGCAGGGCTATTATGATTTTGACGAAGGCAGTATGGTATTCACCGCACCTAACCAGGTGGTTGGCAGTACAGCCGTATATAAAGGAAATGAAGGTTATTCGTTGATCTTTCATCAGGATTTTTTGCAAGGTTTTCCCTTAGCTGCCAAGATCAGGCAGTATGGTTTTTTCTCATATTCATCAAACGAAGCGCTTCACCTTTCTGAACAGGAAAGAAAGACCATTTCATCCATTTTTAAGATCATTGAAGAAGAGTTGAACAGCCGCATCGACGATTTCAGCCAGGAAGTGGTCATTGCGCAGATCGAATTGCTTTTGACGTACGCCAAACGCTTTTACAAACGTCAGTTCCTGACGAGACAGGCCGCCACCAGCGACCTGCTTCAGCAGTTCGAAGCGGCACTCAATAATTATTTCCAAAAAGAAATGCCAACAAAAAAGGGGCTGCCCACTGTTCAGCACCTGGCGGATCGATTAAACTACACACCAAATTACCTGAGTGATCTGTTGCGTTCGCTCACCGGACTTAGCGCACAGCAGCACATCCAGGAGCAACTGATCGAGAGATCTAAAGAATTACTTGCGACCTCCACATTAAGCATTAGCCAAGTCGCTTATCGATTGGGATTCGGGCATCCGCAATCGTTTAGCCGCCTTTTTAAGACCAAAACGCAGCTATCGCCTGCTCAATTCAAATCTTCATTGAATTGATTAAACTTACTTTCTGTTAGCGGATGGGGCCAGCGCCCAAAACCTTTGTATGGGAATAAATGAAGACAAGGGTTTAATGACATCTATTTTTTCACAGGCAGACTTAAAAGCTGGCAAGCGCCACAGACAGGGTAGAGATTGGATATTCTACTATAGAGGTGCAAAGTGTACGTGTGTGGGTAAGCGGTAGTGGGAACTTGAGCGTTCGGCTGACTTTTCAGATCAACGCCTCCGCAAGTCAGACGGACGTGATGAGGTGAAAGCATAAAATGTATCACTAAATGACGCCACACTGGCATACCCCACCTCAAAAGCAATATCAGCGATAGGTTTTTGTGTTTTAACAATCATCTCTATCGCCGTTATCATACGCAGGCTCTTAACATATTGTAAAAAAGAAATACGTAATTGCGACTGAAACAGGCGCGATAACGACCGCTCGCTCATGGCAAAATGTCCGCTTACATCAGCTATAACTAATTTTTCGCTTATATGGCTTTCTAAATAATTCATGATCTTTTGCATTAGCTCATGTTCAGTTTTGGGCAACATAATAGGCAACGACCTTTTATTTAAGTCGGGCAGCATATTCTTTAACGCTACTAGGAAATCGAAATTACGATCTCCAATGCCTATATGGAGTTCGTCCCAACGCTCGGTATAATTGATCATTTGGATCAGCAACTCGCTGGCCGGATAAATACCCAGTTTGCCATAAAATTCGTTCGCGTCGTCGTTGGTGGAATAAAAATAAAGTGATCTTAAAGCGGTTGCGAAGACGCCCACCCGAAGTTCATGTATCAAGCCCTGCGGAATCCAGAAATAGTGCCTTGCGGGCACTACATAGGTTTTGTTTTGTGTAGTGATGTAAGCCAGACCGCCCTCAACGTAGCTTAACTGGCCCTTGGTATGGGTATGAAAAGGGATTAATTTCTCTGATCTTTCATGCATCACAAAAACCGAATCCGGCTTATTATCAATTTCGGGAAGGGAAGCTATTAATCCAATCTTCGTCATTAGAATATCATCGCAATTCAAAGTTAATAAAAATTGGCCGGAATGATGAAAATATTGGCAACTTAGGCGAAAGTGAACAGTTGTGAGAGGCATATTTTTGCCACAAATATGTACTACAGTAAAATATTGATCGCATTTGCTGGTTTGTTAGCCGCAAATAGCGCATACAGCCAGTCTAAAAACACTGCCATCCTTACATTGCCGGACGCCTGGCGCAAAGCCGAACAAAACAGCAGGCAGATTGAGATTACCAAAAAAGCCAATTTGATTGCTGACGAGGAGATTAAGGACGCAATAATGGAACGGTTGCCCGAAGTAAGTTTGCTTGGCAGCATTGAAAAGGCAACCAATATGCCCATTTATGAAAATGGCCTTTTTTCTTCGCACACGCAGGAACACGAAATTATACACACTTTATACAAAGCGGGGGCCGATTTTTATCTGAACCTTTATAATGGCAATAAGCTTAACCTTAAAATTGAGGAGAATAAGTTATTGTACCAGATTGCGGTTATCCATAATAACGAAGCTATCTCTGTCATCAGGTATAAAACGGCCGCGCTGTATCTTGATCTTCAAAAGGCCTTGGTCTTCAGGAAACTGATCATTAAGGATATTGCCGATCAGGAAAAGCAATTGTTGGAGATAAAAGCCCTTCAAAAAAATGGGGTGGTCTTAAAAAGCGATGTGCTGCGTGTTGAACTGGATCTTTCCAGGCGTAAGATGGCTTTGGTAACCATAGAGAATGATATTCTTATCGCTACGCAGAAACTAAACATCATTATGGGCGAACCGGATGAAAGTGTGATCATCCCCACGGAGTTCGATTCAGTTGACGTGCCAGAATTGCCTTATGAAAAATACCTCGCCGACGCAATGGAACATTCCTTTGCTTACCATATTTCTGAAAAGCAAACGCAGGTTAGTAAACTGCATCTTAGCCAGGTAAAAGCCAACTATCAGCCAAAGGTTGGGCTTTACAGCGATTTTTCATACGCTAACCCGCAAATATTCTTATTTCCTTACAATCCTGCCTGGTACTCGCTTGGTGTTGCCGGTATCAGGGTTACTATGCCGCTATCGCAACTTTATCAAAACAGGCATAAAGTGAACTCGGCTAAACTGGAGCTTGATAAAGAAGAAACCACTCATAAAGACATTGAGGACAAAGTACGGCAACAGGTTAAAGAGGCTTACTTACGATATCGGGAATCGCTGGTGCAAATTGGTGTGGCCGAGGTTGATGTGGCCCATGCACAGGAAAATGCCCGCATTATTAAAAATACATATTTCAATCAAACTTCATTAATTACCGACTTGCTTGATGCCGATGTGCAGGTGCTGCAAACGCGCTTTGAGCTGGCAACCGCACGTATTGTGGCCCAAAACAAATATTATCTACTTCAAAACATCACCGGCGTACTTTAACATGAAAAAAAAGCATATAGTAACAGATCGAATTATTACTAAGATAACCGGTTGGATAGCCGGTCTTACCATTGTAGCCCTGGCAATTTGGGCTGTATTTACTCTTTGGGAGTATCATGAGTATGAGCAAACTAATGACGCACAGGTACAGGAGTACGTAAACCCTGTTATATCGCGTGCGGGAGGTTTTATAGTGGCCGTAAGGTTTGAAGAGAACCAGCCGGTAAAAAAGGGAGATACCTTATTAATTATAGATAACCGGGAGTACACTTTACAAGTTGCGCAGACCCGGGCAACTATACAAAAAGCCGAAGCACAGTTAGAGGTATTAAAAAGTAACATACACACCACGCAAAAAACTGCCGGTTCTGCTAAAGCTCAAATTAAAGCAAGCGCTGCAAAAGTTTGGAAACAGCGGCTTGACTTTGAACGTTATTTGCGCCTTTATAAAGAGGAGTCAGCAACTAAACAACAGCTTGAAAATGTTCAGGCTGCCCTGGATGTAAACAATAGCGATTTCCAGTCGGCAGAGGAAAACTACGGAGCTGCAGAATCGAAAATAGAAGATATTATAGCAGAAAAGACGGTATTAAGGGCAGAAATTGCACGTTTAAAAGCCTTGCTTGACCGCAACATGCTTGATGTTGAATATACCGTTATTAGGGCTTCTTATGATGGAAGAATGGGCCGTCGAACGGTAGAGGTTGGTCAAATGATTAATGTTGGCGAAGTGCTGGCCTATATAGTTGATAACGAAACTGACAAATGGGTAATAGCCAATTATAAAGAAACCCAGATTGCCGGCATGCATATAGGTGATACTGTAAAATTTGTTGCCGACGCATTTCCGGACCAGGAGTTTAAGGGCACTATCATTTCATTGTCGCCCGCGACCGGTTCGAGCTTCTCGTTGCTGCCTCCGGATAACTCTACCGGTAACTATGTGAAAATTGTTCAGCGTGTGCCGGTACGCATCAGGGTCGATGCTGAAAAAAAGCAGCTGGCCATGCTTAGGGTGGGGATGAATGTTAATGTTTACGTCCCTAAAAAACAGCAGCGCCATGGATAGGGGTATTCCAATTTTTAAAAGCTGGGTCCCGGGGTGGGCTATTAAGATCATCCTGTTTTCGCTTATCCTGCCCACGCTGGTGCTTTTTTTTCTGCCATTTGCAAACATTAATGCGGCAGCAGGCTATTATGGCAGCGAACCGGCAGATATACAATTTGCGGTAGCCTTGTTTTATGCCGGGTATATAGCCTTTTACAGCCTTGAACGGCGATTCTTTAACTTCCTGGCAGCAAAAGAATATTTTATCATTTTTACAATGTTGGAGTTGCTGACAATAGTGGTATGCTATTTAACCAATGATCTTTATATATTATTCCCGATCCGTTTTTTCCAGGGGATGTTATTCTGCAGTACAGTAAACCTGTCTTTATCCCTCATGTTTACCCGCTTGCACAGTGAAAGGGCCCGCGAAATAAGCTTCTCGGTTTTTTTCGGAATGCTGATATGTATTCTGCCCTTTACCAATCTGGTTACCGCCGATTTGATAGACTCTTATAATTTTAACCTGGTTTACAAGGGCGCATTATTCTCTTACCTGCCATGCCTGTGCCTTATCATGCTGTGTATGAATAACGTAAGGTTAAACGCCCGGTTTCACTTATACAAGCTCGACTGGCAGAGTTTTGTGTTTTGGAGCATCATGCTCACTTTGCTGGGGTATATTAGTATTTATGGGCAGGAATATTATTGGTTGGATGATGCCCGCATTTACTATAGCGTTGCCGCTATGATAGTTAGCACACTGATTTACATTGTACGCCAAGGAGGTTTAAAAAGACCATATCTGCATTTGGGTATATTTCGCTTTCGCAATTTTAAGTTCGCGGCCTTTCTCATCTTAATACTTTATATATGTCGGTTTGCGGTTAATATCACCAATTCATTTTTTACAGGTGTGCTTAAGCTTGATCCTATTCACGTAAGCTATATAAACAGTTGCAACCTGGGCGGCCTCATAATTGGTATTATAATTTCCGGTGCTATGATCCTGCAGAAAAAAAATATCAGGTTTATCTGGTTTCCGGGCTTTATATTATTGCTGGCTTTTCACGTCATTATGTTCTTTTTGTTTGCTACAGAGGCAAATGAAAACAACTTTTACGCTCCGCTTTTTATGCAGGGGATAGGCGTGGGGATGATCATGGTACCCACCATTGTGTATGCCATCTCTGCAGTGCCTGTTGCAATTGGCCCGTCAGCAACTTCGATATGTTCAACTATGGGGTATGTTGGCTTCTGTGTTAGTGCTGCAATCATCAATTTTTGCGAGCTCTACGAAAAAAGCCGGCATTACAACGCATTTCAGGACCATCTAACAAAAGTTGACCGGTTTGCATTGCACGCGCTGGCCACGCGTGGGACCGAACTGTTGTCAAAGGGGCTTTCGTTAAAGCAAGCCAGCAAAGGCGCAAACAAGCAGTTGGTGGGCGCCGTTAATCAGCAAATCCAAATCAGGTTCGCTATGGATTATTACGAGATGATGTCAATGATGTTAGTAGCAACCTTGCTACTTATTGCTTTATTCCCTTATCTAAATCGTACAGCGGTTTACCTGCGTTCGCGCCGGCTAGTACCTGCATAATCTAATTACTCAATATTAAACGACAAATGAAATATATAACCCTGTTGGCTATTATCATCGTCAGTATGACTGCATGCCAAAAAGATAACCAAAACTTTAAATTAAAAACGGTTACCATAAACGCATACACAAACAAAAACTCCGGCTTGCAGCATGTTTACGTCAGGATTGTTGACGCCGCGGATCAGCAGCGAGTTATCGGTAAATCTGCTTCATATCCGTCAAACCTGCCATTGCCGGTTACGCTGGGTATAACTTCGAGTCTCAAACAAGCGCTATATAAACAAACATGTATAGTGGAGTTGTGGGCCGACTCTACAGGTTTGATTAGTTCGCAAAAAATGAATATGGACAGTTATAAAATCATCTTTCCGTTAGAGATGGATGTCAAAAACGAAGACATGGATGTTACGCTATCAGGCAACTGGGACTAAGCATTAACAATACCGAGATTATAAAAAAACAACAATATCATGACCACGGCATCTGAAGTCATCCAAAAACTTCAGTTGGAAGGTTCTACCATAGATCTTAATCTAAAAGCAAACCGCCTGAAATCCTGGTGAGCACTTATTTATGAATTAGGTGCTCACCAGAATACTCACCAAAATGGCTGTTCAACGGTGAGCAAATGACACCAAAATGCAACCAAAAACCCCTCAAACGTAGCATTTGAAGGGTTTTAGTTGTGTTTGATACCGTTTTAGTGGAGCCGGAGGGAATCCTATCGAACAGTTAATGTCGCTACTTTTATTTTAATGAATTGAAATCAAATAGTTTAAACATTATATAGCTCTATGGCGAAACATAAAAAAAGGGTTTGTTTTCTTCGTTTTTATTTGAAAGCGATTTATGGCGACATTTTTGTATACTCAAAATGTTCGATAGTCGAACACTCTTATAGGTTTGTAAATCAGGGGTTATAATTTTGCTGATTTCATTATCAAAAAAGCTTTTTAAAATCTTTGCAGATTTTAGAATACGCAAGTGATGTAACTTGTTGAATATATTAGGCCATTTAAGCGTTATTCATTAATGAATCGCTAATCAAATTATCTATTGGTTCGAGCCCAGTTAGGGGAACTATAAACGATAGCGCTGTTTACTTGGGCAATTTATTGAATAATACATTGTGAACCTTCGGCGTGGCAAAGGCTAGCATTTTCACTTTATGGTTTAATCCCCGTTCAAAATACACAGTCACATTAGAATCGCTAATTTGAAACTTATCCGGTGCTGTTCTTACAAGAGTGAAGGTAGATTTATTCTTTCGGGTAATTATTAGTTTCCCTTCGGTAAGGCTAATAAATAATCCCGATTCAACCTCATTTGAGTAGTACTTGCCTATATAGTCCGCCAATTTACTAGGTATTTGATGAAAGTATGTTGGTTTTGCAGCAGGTGCACTAATACCTGTATTCAGATCTTGCAATGTTTTAAATAACAAGTAGTGTAATGCTGTAAAGTCATTGGTGAATTTGTCTGATTCTGCATTATTGCTAAGCCAGGCTATTGACACATCTTCATCGGGGTAATACTCAAGTAAAGCGCGGTAGGCCGCTGTGGCCCCGTCGTGGCTAATTACTTTTCGGCCTTTAACGAAATCTATACGCAAGCCGGCGGCATAATTATTTTGTTGGCCATTATTTAGATTTACCAAATGCAACTGTTCTGGAAACAACGACGGCATGCCCAGTTTCCCGCTTGTATAGAAGATGTTCCAACGTAAAAGATCTTCAGCGGTAGTCAAAAGACCGCCATTCCCATAAACATCTTCGTTTGGCATATCTGTATAAAAACCATTTTCGCCCTTTGTATAGGCAATAGCGCGGTTTGGCACAATTGTCCTGATATCCGTTCTCCATTGGGTATGATTCATGCCAGCTGGAATAAAAATCCGTTTTCGTGTAAAATCTGCGAGGGTTTCCCCGCTTGTTCGCTCGACGATAATCGCCAACAGTACATAATTAGTATTGCTGTAAGCATATACAGTTCCTGGCTCTTGATTTAATGAACCTTGTTTGGTCATGATTGAAAGCACTTCTGTATTAGTATATACTTTTGTACCGCGAGGCCAGTCGGATAAACTCATCAAGCTACCCCAGTCTTTTAGTCCGCTTGTATGGTGCAGCATTTGTGATAGGGTAATTGTGTTTCCGTACGAGGGCAGTTCCGGAATATATTTGCGGACATCATCATCGAGTGACAACTTGCCTTCCTGTTGTAAAAGTAAAATAGCAGCCGCCGTAAATTGTTTAGATACAGATCCGGCTTCGATAAGCGAAATCTTGCTGAGTGGAGTAAAGCGTTCCATGTCAGCCATGCCTTGTGCTCTTGAGTAAATTATTTGTCCATGACGGCTGATTGCGAGTTGATAGCCGGGATTATCAGAACTGTAGTGATCAAACAATTGATCGATTTGCCCGATCGTATCCTGCCAACTCTGACCCTGCGCGATCTCACCAAAGGAAATTAAACAGATTAAAAACAATATAAACATTCTCATTGAAGCCTTTAATATTAAGACATTTGAACTGATAGTATTGTTACTGGGATTTGTGTTTTTAACCTGGAATGGGCTTGACGCCAGATTCGCCCTTTGTGAACGCTTAATCTATGTTTAATTTGCAATGTGTCTCAAAATTCTTTAGCGAATAACGCACCCGCCAAATCGGATTCAAACCCAAAATATGTGGTTCGAAAACGCCCACTAAGGGTTTCATTAAAAGTTTCTAATTGGTTTAAAATGCACATTTGATCTTAAAGTTGGTTCGAATTCCGCCCAGTTAAGAGGAATCTCTAAAAGTAAAATGATAAACAAGTCTCTTATTTTTGCTAATACTATTTTGACATTAAATTCAGATGATGTTATGTTTTTATTTTCAACAAACAATTGGTTTATAAAAAAACTCTTTTTTTTACCGCATATTATCCCGATATATGATTATTGTAAAAAATACAGGTAAAAATCAATTTTTAATAAAAGTGGCAATTTTGCTGAAATATTTTTTTAAAACAATATTTTGCTTTTGTTATTGATAATTTTAAGCCTTGTTTAATATTTAATTCGTAAAACTAAAAAGTGATTTGTGCAAATAGTACACTATGCCTATTTTAGGGTTAATCAAACAGAAATAAACCAACACTATAAATAACCTTATTTAATACTATTTTATCACCAATAAAATTAAGTTTTTTAGTACTTTGAAAGGATAGTAATGTTTAGATCATTGTTAGTTTTTGGATTACGGCCGTAAGGCTTATCTCACAATTCAATCCAGAGGCAATCAACATGATGAAAGGCATTTTTCTCCTTACATGTTAGATGAATGAATTTCATTTTTCGTGGCTACTGCCGCAAGGCTTATCTCACATTCAGTCACGGAGCAATGATTTGCATTTGAGTAAATTTAAAACCGTTATTGCCTACACAATAATCAGTATTGCATTTGTTTTTTGGTTGTTATATGGCTTTGTCCTACACGAAAGCCTGTAACGTTGTATTTGCCGGAGTAAGTATTTATTTCGCAGCAATGTCTCTACCATTGCTTTAAGCCAAAAACTAAAAAAATCCCAGGCGCTGCCTCTACCACTGCCGAAACCAAGTTGCTGTATTTCAGCTTTTTGGGCTATGTTCTTAATCAAATATATTAACTAAATTAAATTAAAATCATGCTTAAAAATTTACTTCTCAGAGGGAGGTTTCTGGCTGTACTGTTGTGCTGCCTGATATCCTCGGTGGTAGTTATGGCCCAAACAAAGTACAAAGGAAAGGTTATCGGCAGCGATGACAAGCAGCCGGTTGTTGGTGCTTCTATCCGGCTCAAAGGATCAACGACAGGTGCGGTGACCGATGTTAATGGCGAGTTTACACTCAGCTTAAAACCAGGCAATGTATTAGTGATATCTTATATTGGATATCAAACAACTGAAGTTACCGTAGGAGCCGATCCTAGTTTAAGGATTACGCTTACAGCGGGCAGCAATGCACTTAATGAAGTAGTGGTTACAGGTTACGGTTCACAACGTAAAAAAGACCTGGTGGGTGCTGTAGCCGTTGTCGACGTTGCTGCACTGACCCGTCAGCCGGTTTCATCGGTTGAAAGCCAGCTGCAGGGTCAGGCGGCCGGTGTGACCGTTATCGCTTCAGGGCAACCGGGTGAAAATCCTTCTGTAAAAATCCGTGGTGCTAACACGTTTGGTAATAACCAGCCGCTTTACGTGGTTGATGGTGTACCAACAACTAACGTAAGCGATATTAACCCCAATGACGTGGCAAGCATGCAGGTACTTAAGGATGCAAGCTCGGCATCTATTTACGGTGCAAGGGCGTCAAACGGTGTAATCGTAATCACCACCAAAAAAGGTAACGGAAAAACCAACGTTTCCTACGATGCCTACTATGGTACACAGGTGCCGAAAGGCGGTAATGTGTTCCATTTGCTGAATCCAACCGAGATGATGCAATTAAGAGCCCTCGCTATAAAAAATACCGCAGCACTTAAAAATATTCCTGTTGACCTGAGCAGCAACCTTTACGGCGCTAACGGCGATGTTTTGCCTGATTATATCAGTGCAGGTGGCGTAGGCCCAGCTGGAGTACATGATGGTGATCCTGCTGTTGATCCTGCTAAATACAATGTGAACCCGTTTTATACGTCAGGCGATGCGTCGGGTTTTTATCGTATTACAAGAGCAAACAAAGCCGGTACTGATTGGTACCACCAGATATTTAAATCGGCGCCGATTCAAAGCCATAACCTGGCTATGAGCGGAAGCACTGATGCCGCTACTTATTTGTTTTCATTGAATTACTTTAACCAAAGGGGTACCCTGAAAAATACCTACGATAAGCGTTACACCGTAAGGGCTAATACAAGCTACAACGTAACCAAACATATCAGGATAGGTGAGAACTTGTCATATTCATTAACCGAAAACCCGCTGATCAACGAAAATGATGAGGGTTCGGCTATCGGCATGTCATTCCGCGAGCAGCCTATTATTCCGGTTTATGACATCAAAGGCAACTACGCGGGTTCAAATACTGCCAACTTAGGTAATGCGCGTAACCCGGTAGCCATTATGGATCGTACTAAAAATAACTACGGTGCATTTAACAGGTTGTTTGGTAATGCATTTGCCGAGGTGGATTTTCTGAGGTACTTCACTTTACGCACGCAGTTTGGTGGTGAGTATTATTCAGACTATAATCATAGCTTTACTTTCCCGGAATATGAGAACTCTGAAAACAACTCGACCAATTCATATTCGGAAAACTCATTTAACGGATATAACTATACCTGGACAAATACCTTAACCTATCATCAAACAATTGGGAAACATGATATCAAAGTATTGGCAGGTACCGAAGCTTATAAAAACAGGTACGAAACCTTAGGAGCAACCAATACTGGTTACTTTACATTTGATAAGGATTATACCACGATATCTACAGGTACCGGTACACCAACTGCATACAGCACACTAACACGGGATAAGATATTTTCACTGCTTGCCCGTTTGGATTACACCTTTGCCGACAAATATCTGTTGAACGCTACCATCCGCCGTGACGGTTCTTCAAGGTTCAGGTCTTTCCAATACGGATGGTTCCCGGCCGTTAGCGCGGGCTGGCGTATATCTCAGGAGGATTTTCTGAAAGGTGTATCGTGGATTAACGATTTGAAGATCAGGGGTGGTTATGGTATTATGGGTAACCAGATTAACGTTGACCCTGCAAATGCCTTTACTACATTTGGCAGTAACAAAACAAACTCCTACTACGATATTAACGGTACCTCTACAAGTACGGTTGCCGGTTTCGCTCAAAACCGTATAGGTAACCCTGATGCCAAGTGGGAAAAAGATAAAAACTTCAACGTTGGTTTTGATGGTTCATTCTTTGGTCAAAAGTTGGACATCTCTGCCGATTATTATAAAAAGATCATCACTGATCTGTTATTTAATCCTGCACTTCCTGGTACTGCCGGTTCGGCAACTGCACCGTACAGCAACGTAGGTGCAATGAATAATACCGGTTTGGATATTACAATTGGTACCCACACCAATATAACCCACGATCTGAAAATGAATGCTGCCTTAACGTTTACAACTTATCACAACGTTATTAAGCAAGTAACTCTCGGACAAACCTACTTTGAGCAAAACTCTGGCCGATTTAATGGCAGCTCAATTATTAGAAACAGCGTAGGTGGCCCGGTTGGCGGTTTCTTTGGTTATAAAACTGACGGTTTCTGGGGTTCGAAAGCTGAAATTGACGCCGCAAATACGGCTGCTGGCGGAACTTATCAGAACGATGCCGCAGTTGGTCGTTTCAAATACGCAGATATAAACGGTGACGGAAAAATTACTGCCGACGATCGTACCTTGCTCGGTAATCCCAACCCTAAATTCACAGGTGGCTTAAACCTTGATTTTAGCTATAAAAACTTTGACCTTAACATGTTCTGGTACGGATCATACGGCAACAAGATCTGGAATGACGTGAGGTGGTGGACAGATTTTTATGCCAACTTTGCCGGCGCAAAAAGCAAAAATGCTTTATATGATTCTTGGACACCGTCAAACACCAATGCCAAAGCTCCTATCCAGGAAATTGATGGCTCATTCAGTACCAACACGGTTCCCAACTCTTTTTATGTTGAGAACGGCTCATACCTGAGACTGAAAAATATGCAAATAGGCTACAGGTTTGCTCCTAAAATCATCAAATCAATCGGTTTGAGCAGCCTGCGTGTGTATTTATCGGGTGCAAACCTTATTACCATAACTAAATACTCGGGAGTTGATCCGGAGATTGTTGGCGGAGGTACCAATAGTAATACCAACAGCAGCACAAACTTTGGTGTTGACCGTGGTAACTATTCTCCAAATCGTACATATTTATTAGGTGTTCAGGCTAAATTTTAAATAGAGAAATCATTATGAAAAATATACAACGTGTATCAGTATTAGCATTAATTGCTGCTGGTATTTTACAGGGTTCATGTAAAAAGGCATATCTCGATCAGCCGGCTATAGGTGCACTTAGTTCAGCGCAAATTACTACAAAATCCGGCGTTGACGGGTTGCTGATAGGGGCTTATTCTGCACTTGACGGGCAGGGAGGTAACGGAAATAATGCCGGTTTAGGTGGTGGTAGTGCCTGGGAGGTATCACCGGATAACTGGATTTACGGCAGCGTTGCCGGAGGCGATGCGCATAAAGGCAGTTCTGGTATCGATCAGCCGGCTATTAACTCCATTGCTACTTTCACTGTTGATGCCAGTAATGGATTTTTAAACAGTAAATGGAAGGCTGATTACGAGGGTATAAGCCGCGCCAACAACGTGTTAAAGGCAGTTGCGGGAGCAAGCGGGATTGCTGATGCCGATAAAACCAATATTATAGCCCAGGCTCGTTTTTTACGCGCACATTACTATTTTGATTTGAAAAAGATGTTTGCCAATGTGCCCTATATTGATGAAACGACAACCAACTATGTACAACCTAACGACAAAGATATCTGGCCTAAAATAGTTGATGATTTTAAATATGCTTATGCTAATTTACCCGGCACGCAAGCACAAAAGGGACGTGTAAATAAATGGGCGGCAGGCGCATACCTGGCGAAAACGTATCTGTATCAAAAGGATTATACCAATGCCGATAAGATATTTACCGAGGTGATCAACGGAGGTACTAATTCGCAGGGCGTAGCATACGGTTTAACTGATAATTATTTTGATAACTTCAACGCTGCCACCAAAAACAACAAGGAAACCGTGTTTGCTATCCAACAGGCAGCAAATGATGGCACTAACACTATCGGTGAGGCCAACAATGGTGATATGCTTAACTACCCGTACAACAGCCCGTTCGGTTGCTGCGGGTTTTTTCAGCCTACTTTAGATCTTGCTAACTCGTTTAGAACTGACGCCGCCGGTTTACCATATCTTGACGATTATAATTCACATCCGGTTGCAAATGATATGAACATTGCATCGGATAAACCATTTACACTTGATGCCGGTAACCTTGATCCGCGTTTGGACTGGACTGTTGGCCGTCGTGGAATCCCTTATCTTGATTGGGGTAACCATCCCGGTATGAACTGGATCCGTGAACAAAGCTCGGCAGGTCCGTATTCACCTAAAAAGAATGTTTATTACCAGGCTACCAAAGGCACATATGCCGATAGTCACTCATGGGCCCCGGGCAATGCAAACCAGGTTAATGTGATCCGCTTTGCAGATGTGCTCCTGATGGCTGCCGAAGCAAAAGCACAATTAGGTACAGGTGATCTTGGTCTTGGCTATGTAAACCAGGTGCGCGCACGGGCTGCTAACCCGGCCAGTTTTGTATATACTTACAAAGACGCGGCAAGCCCGATGGGAGGTTATACAACGACTCCCGCAGCTAATTATGTGGTAAGTCAATACCCAGCCGGCTTTTTTGCAAGCAAAGATGCTGCTTTAAAAGCGATTTACTTTGAGCGTAAGCTGGAACTGGCCATGGAAGGACATCGTTTCTTTGACCTTTCGCGCTGGGGGATAGCACAAGCAGCTTTGGGAGTATACTTTGCTTTTGATGGTAAAGTGATTACCGATGTTACAGGTGCTCATTTTACAACTGGAAAAAACGAGGTTTATCCGATACCGCAAGCTCAGATAGATCTTGAAAAAATAGGTGGGACTTCTATTTTGAAGCAAAATCCTAAATATTAATTTCAATCATTCTGTTTTTAGCGAGAAAGAGGTGGTGCTTGTTGCTGCCTCTTTCTTGTATTTTAATATTGTGGTAAGGTATAAGCAAGCTTAAATGGATCCGAGAAAACGCCGGTTATCGTTTTGTGTATTTTTGATTGGTGTTGTAGTATGCTTTATGCAGTTTAACTGCGGTGAACCGGCAACCGAGCGCGACCTGGCAAAAAATGATGGTAAGTCGCTATCGTTAAAATATTGCAAAAGTTGTCATGAGTACCCGGAAGCTCAATTTCTTGATAAAGAAACATGGGTTAAACATGTATTGCCTGCAATGGCGCCCCGGCTTGGGATACAGGTTTATGATGAAGATCAGTATGTGAATAATCCATCAGCAAAATCGGCTTTGTCATATGATGAGTGGCTGAAAATAGTAGATTATTATAGCAAATCGGCGCCGAAGGCACTTAAACCGGCACAGCAACCTGTTAAGCCGGTTAAAGATTGGGGTGTTTTTAGTTTGGAAAAGCCCAGCGGTTACAAACCCCTCGATGCCACAACCACAATGATTGCCTTTGATACTATTGGGCGCAAGGTTTACACCAGCGACCGTAACGACAAAAGCATCTATCAATGGTCTGATAAACTGGTTCAGCTTTCGGCGCACCGGTATAGCTCGCCTGCTGTTGATGCCAGTTTTGCAAAAGATGCAACGGGCAAAGAACATGGTTTGTTTACTTTTATCGGATCGATGGATGCAGTTGACGTGTTTAATGGCTTTTTGACTGACATTACACTCAATGACAATGGGACCTGGCAGGATGAAGAAATAGCGAACGGTTTGCCTCGACCTGTTCAATCATTAACCGCCGATTTTGACAAAGATGGATTGAATGATTTTGTAGTATGCGGGTTTGGCCATAACACAGGAGGCTTGTATTTATACACGCAGCTGCCCGATAAAAAATTTAAAAAGCATGTTGTTAGCTCAATGCCAGGAGCTGAGCAGGCAGTAACAGGCGATTTTGATCATGACGGATGGCCGGATGTAGCCTGCTTATTTGCCCAGGCCGACGAAGGGATCTGGTTGTTTCTGAATGATCACAAAGGTGGTTTTACAACACGCAATTTGTTGCGGGTCCCTCCATTTTACGGGTCGAGCAGTTTTCAGCTGGTTGATTTCAATAGAGACGGAAAGCTGGATATCCTGTATACAAGCGGTGATAACAGCGATTATTCCCGTGTGTTGAAACCGTTTCATGGTGTTTACATTTTCCTGAATCAGGGTGATTTTAAATACAAAAAGGCTTATTTCTTCCCGGTTAACGGTGCTACAAAAGCAGTAGCTACTGATTTCAATGGAGATGGCTTGCAGGATATTGCGGTGATCGCCTTTTTTTCAGATTTGAAAAATAATCCTGCAGAAGGCTTTACGTATTTTGAGCAAGACAGTCCGCTGCATTTTATGCCGCATAATTTACCGATTGAGCATGAAGGGCGATGGATCTGTATGGACGTAGGGGATTTTAATAAAGATGGCAAACCAGATATCCTGCTCGGTAATTATTCTACAGGTTTTATTAATCAGCAGGGGGTTAAGCCGGGGTGGAACCCGGTTGCGCCATTTATTTTGCTTTCGAATATTGGAAAGCGGCGGTTATAAGTTTTAATAATAGGCAAAAGTGTGTGTTTTGTTTAAATAAGTGCAATAATTGAATAAAATAGTTTCGTGAATTGTTGCATAAATGTTGCGGGTTTTCTATATTTACAGATATAAAATTATACAACCTTTGAAGAAATTTGTTGCCATATTGTTGTTGATCGTGCATACCTATGGTTCGGGCGGATCGCTGATTTTGCAACAATATTTGTCATGGAGGATGGAAGATTTTTATAATAAGCAAGCGTCAAAAGGCTTATATGATGTTCATGACCTTAAGGAAATAGCTATCCCTGTAAACCTTCCGGGTATTCATGATTGGAAAAATTATGAGAATATTAGGGGGCAGATCCAGTTTGGGGAGCAGGCATATAATTACATACAGATGCGGGTTACAAGTAAGAAATTATACTTAAAATGTATCCCCACCTATACAGAAACGCACTTTAATGCAGATAATGTATTGCATACAGCGCCGGTAAAAGGTATACCCGTACCTCAAAAAGAACATGTACCTTATGTGGGCATCTCCTTTGCGGATGTATTGATTGCCCAGTCATTTCAATCCATTGATTTCAGGGTTTTTGAAACAAAGCTTACATCAGCTGATGCGTACAGTTTTGAGTTTGAAACCACCCGTTGTATAAAAACTCCCAAACAGCCGCCCAAGGCTAACTGCTAAATACCTCCCCCTGATTTTCTTTTTTCGAGTTGCCTGCAATTGCTCGTTTCCGGATGAGTTTATATCGCAACTATGTTTATGATGTTGTATTAAATATCATTTCGTTGATTGATATTGTCATTTTTCATATAAGAAATAGCAGTATCTGTTGTGAAAAAATAAGTCGGTGTTGATTTTTGTTTGAATTTCAAATTTATTTTTCTATTGAATTGTAAATATTATGATATATAGGCGATTATTGCCCCTGTTTTCTGTACCCTTGCATTTATAGCATACGTTATTGAACAGTATGAATCTTAGATTGTAGAGATCTGAGTTTAGTTGAACAGTGTTTGTAGGAACATTGAATTGCGCTCCGGGGTGAGATACGGAGCGCTTTTTTTACGATAGATCTTATTGACTCTCTTTGTATAAAGATCGGTCGTGAATTTCTATAGGGTTTATTTTCTTAATTTGAATTGAAAATAATTTTTAATGAATTCGGTAAATGTACTAATGGTTCGAAGATCGCACAACTATGAGTTAGTAAGTGGATTTTTGTAAGTGATTGATTATTATGTGATAATGAGTTTTCTTGAATTTGCATGTAAATGCTCGAATCTGCCTAATGAATTTTGATAGCGGTAATAATATGTTTGCTTTAACGATAGTCTCTATTAGCGCCCTGCATTAGTTGCAAATGATCCGGGGCAGTTTAGGATGATGTTGACCAATTATGCTAATAACTTTTTTTCTGGGAGGGCGGAGGTTTTTTTTGATTCGGCTAAAATCACAATGGTCCGGTGTGCATGCTGCCAGGATAATGGTTACCGGCTGGATAAATCATAAAAATTAAAAAAACCTCCAAATAATGACAACCAATTATGAAATTATTTTTACTTCAGTATGAAAACAGGGCGATCGCTTTTATACCAGACAGCGCGAGGCTCGGCAGCGTACGTTAACGTCCATTTAGAGAACAGCCGGGTAAGCTTTGAGCCTTCCTCCGTGTAAGTTATAAATAAAGATAACAACAATATCCTGTATAACGATCATGTCATCGTAGTTAAAGGTCAGAAGAGCAACGTCAACAATCCGTTTCAAGGGCTATAACAAACCCTTATGCAGCATCTGCGCCAACCAGGCCACCTGGCTGTCGCTTTGCGGAAATTTGCCAAAAACGAGTACTTCCTGCTCAAAACTTTTGAAGGCAGCATTCAATGTTTCTGACAAAAAATCAATGTCTTCCTTTGTCAGTTCGCCAATATCCTTGTTTTCGACGCCCCATACGATGATTTGACTGACAACGGCAACCTCTTTTTCAGCAAATCTCCTCAATTTGAATATAAAGCCTGAAGGGTCTAAACGCAAATCGTCAATGGCTAACTTATACTTTGAGACCATCTGACGGAGGTTCTTTAATTTGGTGATATTAAAAGATTCGATATTAGCCGAAAAGGAGCGCCTTTTACTGATAGTAGCTTCGCTCTCCGCCAGGCAATTCAAAAAAATCTTCTCGCACACCGCGTCCAGCACCTCCTCCTTATTTTTAAAGTAATGGTATATGGTGCTTCGGCCTTTCTTACATTCATTAGAAATATCCTGCATGGAAACCCGGAGATAACCGTAACGCTCAAAAACCGCTTCAGAAGCTAAAACTATTTCTTCCCGCACCTGATCATTTTCTACTCTTTTCATAGTCGACAAAAATACATTATTTGTTTAATACGGGCGTCGTCTTTTATGATTTGGGCGCAAAGGACCCGACTTAAGGAATTTATGACAATTAAATTGAAAAAAAATCAAATACAAAAAATGTATATTTGTCGAAATTAAAATAAATTGGTTTCGGCAAGATTGATTACTGTTCACCCCAATGAGGTAGAAAAAGAACGAAATCTGATGTTTCCTATGAAAAAAAAATCGACAAAAAAACAATAAACGTTCAATTAACTCAATGAAAACAACGATCACACTGGCCGGAGCGGTATTAACTGCCCTATGGATTACCGGCTGCTCCAACAACAGCAAATTGAAGCCGGGACCTGATACGCTCACGGTAAAAGTATTTAATTTGTCGGCAGAGGCCCAGGCAATCAATGATCGCATTGTTTATGACGGAACCCTGGAAGCAGAAAAAACGATCGACCTGAGTTTCCAGGTTTCGGGTACCATTTTGTCATTCCCGTTCAAAACTGGTGATTACGTTAAAAAAGGTCAACTGGTCGGGTCTGTGGATGAAACCACCTACCGCAGCCAATACAACGCACAACTGGCGCAGGCTAAACTGGCCAATGAAAACTATACCCGTATCAGCGAGGTTTTTAAAAAGGGAAGCGTTGCCGAGATCAAAATGCTGGAGGCTAAGTCCAATTACGAGCAAGCGACTTCAGCTGCTAATGCAACCTACCAGAATATAGCACATACACATCTTTACGCCCCGGTAAGCGGATATGTTGGCGCTAAAATGGCAGAAGCCGGTGCGGTGGCCAATCCAGGCCAGCCAGTGTTACAATTATTGGATACCCATTCGGTAAAGGTGCTGGTCGCCGTGCCTGAAAGTGAGATCAACCACTATAAAGCCGGGACCCCGGCATTCATAAAAATCGATGCGCTCGGCGATCAGACTTTACAGGGTAAAGTGACCGAAGTCGGCGTGCTTGCTTTGAACGGCAGTGCCAATTACAATCTAAAAATAGCCTTACCCAATACCAGCGCCCAATTAAGGCCAGGCATGCTATGTAAAGTGTCATTTGGCGCAGCAGAAAAAAAAGGCAATACCTTAGTAGATACTAAAGAGATCATCGTACCTGTACAGGCTGTACAGGTTGACGATAAAGGAAACAACTTCTTATTCATTATGAATGCTCAAAATAAAGCGGTACGTAAAGATGTGACCACCGGACAGCTTTACAGCAACGGTATCGCCATCAAGTCAGGCCTGTCAGGTAACGAACAAGTGATTACCTCCGGCTATCAGAAGCTTGCCGATCAAACCCCTGTTATCGTTAGTAAATAATCGCCTATCATGAAGAAGAACTCGAATTTAATAGCATGGGCGATGGAGTACCATGTGTTCCCGCTTGCGCTATCGGCCATATTGGTGCTGCTCGGCCTATCCGGGCTGTTCAATATGCCCCGAAACGAATTTCCGGATTTCACTATCAGGCAGGGCCTCATCGTGGGGCAATACCCCGGCGCTTCATCCAAACAGGTAGAAGAGCAATTGACAAAAAAAGTAGAAGAATACCTTTTTAGTAATAACGAGGTTAACAAAAAAAAAACCTACTCCTTTTCCCGGGATGGCGTAATGTACATCTTTGTGGAGGTAGCAGATAACCAAAATGCCATCCAAACCAAAGCGTTTTGGAACAAAATCAAAAACGGGATGCTGATTCTGCAAAGCCAGCTTCCTAAAGAAGTTAAAGGCTTCTATATCGATAGTGATTTCGGTAATACCTCTGCCATGCTTTTGTCCGTAGAGTCCAAGACACGGCCCTATAAGGAACTGCTTCGTAATGTAGAAGACATCGAGGCAGAACTGAGGCAGGTACAGGACGTTGCCAAGATATCCCATACCGGCAACCTGAACGAGCAGATCACCATTTATGTAGATAATAATAAACTGCTGCAAAAAGGGGTATCGGTCAATAATGTGATGCAGGTGCTACAAAATGACGGCGCTATTAACGCTACCGGTAAAGTAGAAGGAAAGGTGGTAGATGAGCCCATTCATTTAAGCACCTACTATAAAACCGAGGCCGAGCTTGCTGAACAGATCATCAGGCAGGATCCTGGCGGCAATTCGGTGCGCCTTCGTGATGTAGCAACCCTGAAACGTGAGTATGATGAGCCGGACAGCTATGTAACCTCCAACGGCACTAAATCCATCGTGATATCACTGGAAATGATCACCGGCAAAAACATTGTACAGTTTGGTAAGGAGCTGGAAGAACATATCGAAAAAGTAAAGCAGCACCTGCCGCCTGATATCCAACTGGTAAAACTGGCCGATCAGCCTGAGGTGGTAGATGATTCGATCAGTCACTTTATGAAAGAGTTTGCTTTTGCGCTTATCGGCGTAGTGTGCGTTGCCTTACTCTTGCTTCCTTTCAGGGTTGCCGCAGTTGCAGCCGCCACTATACCAATTACCATAGCCGCAACGCTGGGTATTATGTATATGACAGGTATAGAACTGGACACTGTTACGCTTGCAGCGTTGATTGTGGTGCTGGGGATTGTGGTTGACGACCCTATTGTGGTAATTGATAACCACGTAGAAAAGCTGGACCACGGCATGTCGGTTTGGGATGCCGCCATTAGCAGCGCCAAGGAATTGTTTCCATCAGTGTTTACGGCTACGCTGGCCATATCAGCAACCTTTGTGCCACTGGCATTTTTTATGACCGGTACGGCGAAAGATTTTATCCGCCTGTTCCCTGTAACGATCATGATTGCTTTGACACTGTCACTGATCATCTCTATGATGGTGGTACCGTTTTTCAATACGCTGTTCATCAAAAAAGGCTTGCTGCATAATAAGGCAGATGAAAAAAGATCTTTCCTGGACCAATTACAGGATTTCTTTAATAACCATATCGGTAATTCCATGAAACACTATAAGCTAACCGTATTTTTTGCGGTACTGTCGGTGGTGATTGGCATAGGGATTATGGGAGTATTGCCGCAACAGTTGTTTCCTAAAGTGGAACGAAACCAATTTGCAATGGAGATCTACCTGCCATCGGGCTACAGGCTTTCGCAAACGGACAGCGTGGTGAAGGGAATGGAAAAGATATTAAAACAGGATAAGCGCATTCTTAATTATACCAGCTTTATCGGCAGCAGTTCGCCACGTTTCCACTCGGTATATGCGCCAAATCTTCCGTCAAAAAATTATGCGCAGATCCTGGTCAAAACAGTATCTGAAGACGCAACCGCAGAGGTGATTGTTGACTATCAGCATAAATACAGTAACCTGTTTCCGGCTGCTTATGTCCGGATGAAACAATTAAACATGATCAATGCGCTGGCAGCTATCGAGGTAAGGATCAGCGGAAATGATATTCCAGCCTTAAAACAGGTAGCCAATCAGGTTTTAGCCATCGGCAAAACGCATAAACAGGTTACCTGGGCCCGGACAGATTATAACGAGATACAGCCAACCCTAAAAATAGATGTAAAAACAGCAGAAGCTGCACGGCTTGGATTAAGCAAGGGCGATATTGCTAATGCAATAGCCATGCATTCAGAAGGGATTACAGCTACACAGGTTTGGGAAAACAATTACGCGGTAGATGTAAAAATCAAATCGCCTAAACTGTCCCGGACTGACCTTTCAGCCCTGCGTGACTTGAATATCGTAGCGCCACAAACTAAATCCCTGATCCCTTTAAGACAGGTTGCAGACGTAAACCCGGAGTGGAATGACGGCCAGATTGCCCGCAGAAACAGTGTACGTACGCTGACGGTACGTATGGATGTAACCCAGGACGCTGTTGCCAATGCCGTATTGCAGGAACTGCAACCGGCCATCGAAAAAATAAAACTTCCCGCCGGTGTTGAACTGCGTTATGGGGGCGAACTGGAATTGCAGGGAGAGAACCAGGGCCCAATGGGGACCGCGCTTGGGGTAAGTATCATATTGATATTCCTTATCTTATTATGGCACTTTAAGCACCTTAAACATGCCCTGTTGAGCATTACTACTATGCCATTAAGCTTATTGGGGGCATCTTTTGGCCTTTTTATCATGGGCTATCCCTTTGGCTTTACGTCGTTCCTCGGTTTACTTGCCCTTTGCGGAATCGTGGTCCGTAACGGCATCATCCTGATAGATTTTGCAGAAGAACTACGATTACATGAGGGTAAATCTGTTTTTGAAGCTGCAAAGCTTTCTGCCGAACGCAGGATGCGGCCGATCTTTTTAACCTCTTCGGCAGCGGCCGTGGGTGTAATACCGATGGTAATCAGCAGGTCTTCGCTTTGGGGGCCGTTGGGTACTGTGATCTGTTTCGGGTTACTGTTATCCATGTTGCTGACCCTATTCGTGCTGCCAACGCTATACTGGCTGTTCTTCCGCAAGGAGGATCAAAAGCATCCGGAAAGCAAAACACCGGAATCTGTAACTGCATAAGCTCATTATCATGAAAACATTCCTATTATCAATATTCACTTTTACATGTCTGCAGGTTGGTGCCCAACAGCATATCATTTCCCTGCAGGAAAGTAAGCAGGCTGCTATAGCCTATAGTTACGCTTTAAAAAATGGTGAGCTGAGGATAAGCTCTGCAAAAACCGATGTAGCTGCAGCCAAGTCAGATTATCTCCCATCGGTCAGCGCAACCGGGCTGGGTTTATTTGGGTTTAAAGACTTCGTATCGGCCGCGCCGCCATTATTGGAAAAAGGCATCAATAACTTTTACCTGTTTGGCGTAACCGGCACGGAATCCCTTTATGCCGGCGGCAAAATTAAAACGGGTAACCAGTTAGCGGCATTGCAGCTACAGGTCAGCCAGATCAGGAAAAAGCAATCAGCAGATTCTGTGATACTGCTTACCGAACAGAAATACTGGAACCTCGTCAACATACAGGAACAGCAGAAAACCATACTGGTTAACGAAGCATTGCTTAACACTGTACTGAAAATGCAAAAGGACATGCTAGCATCCGGATTAATTGCCCGTAACGATCTGCTCAAAGTAAAAGTTCAGCTAAGCCAGTTGCTTGTTAATAAAAGCAAGCTGCAGAACGGCCGCCGGGTGGCCCTGCTGGATTTTTCCATGTATACAGGTATTGCCTTTGATTCGCTCATGGCAATGCAAGACACCCTTAATACAAACAGCACGCCGGTATTGCCTGCCCTGCAGCCAGATACCAACCTGGCCCGTAATGCCAATTATCAGCTACTGACCAAACGCATGGAAGGCGAAAAGCTACAGACCAGGTTAGCCAATGGCGATAACTTGCCGAGCCTGGCAGTTGGTCTAAGTGCATCACAAACGGGGTCAATCAACAGCGGGATCGGGAGCAACTTTGCACCGGCCAGTTTTGTTACCCTGAGTATTCCCATCTCCAGCGGTTTATGGGGCCGGGGCAAGCAAAAGATGCAGAAGCAAAGGATCAATGAGCAAATAGCTCAAAATGATTTCCGCGACGGACAAAACCAGCTGAGAGTAGGCATTATGCGCTATTGGTATGATATGCAGGACCAGCTTACACAAATCAGCTATGCAAAAGACAACCTGGAACAGGCTGCCGAAAATCTGAAAGTTAACCAGGATAATTACAAAGCCGGTTTGGCTACCATTTCGGAGGTGCTGGATGCCCAGGCTGCTTATCAGCAGGCCTCAAGTACCGTTGCTACGGCATTTGCTGATTTTTATGTAAGGTCGGCGGTATATAATTATGTTACCGCGAAAACTGGAAATCAGCCCTGACCTGAATTTAAAAAGCTAACAAATTAGCTACGGGAATGGAACATAAACGAAAACGTCTGATTGATATTACTATTGAGCTTTTTATCAACCATGGTATCATCAGTGTAACAATGGATGAAGTAGCAAGAGCAGCTGGTATGTCGAAGAAAACCGTTTACCAATGTTTTGCCAATAAGGGAATCCTTGTCGAAGCTATTGTTGACCAACTGATCGGTCAATCTAAAAGTATTATCAGTTCAAATACCTATGCCGCAGATGACCCGGTACAGGAGTTGGTTCTTCAGCAAGGGCTTTTTAAACAGTTGATCGCCTTACGGTACCTTTTTAACGACATGATGTTGAAAAGGTACCCGAGGGCCATGAAAGCTTTCCATGAGTTTAAAATCAATCATCTGAAGATAATTATTGAATCAAATTTAGCAGATGGCATTGCAATGGGATTGTACCGCACTGGTCTGGATGTGCCGGCTACAGCAGCCATCTATATATCGGTAGCAGACTTTTACCTGTTTAATAATACTGTAGGAACCCCGGCTGATATATTTGAAGCGCTCCGGCTATTTATAAACGGAATAATTACCGATGACGGGCGGCGTCTTCTCGCAAATTATACCAAGTAAAAGGAAGCAGCGCTCTGTATAACGTATTGTTAAGCAGGCTATATCAGTAGCGAAACTCCGGATATTTTTAAGAATCACCGTGATTGTCATTCTCATATCATAAAGCATATAATATACTAAAAAGTATTTTTAATTAGACTTTTTAGTATATTTTTGTATCGTAAAATTTATTAACATGCTTACTAAAGCCGAAAGAACAAAGCAATTCATCCTGGAAACAGCGGCGCCTATCTTTAATCAGAAAGGAATATCCGGCGCTAATATAGACGACGTGCTTGCTGCCACAAAATTGACTAAGGGATGCCTTTACGGTCATTTTGAAGGAAAGGAAGACCTTGCTCTGCAGGTTGTTGACCACATGTTGAATACTAACGGCGAAAAAATGTTGTTAACTATTAGCAAGGGTAAAACAGCGAAGGCTAAAGTATTTGCTTTTCTCGATTTTTATAAAGATCCTTTGAATACTTACCTTAAAGGCGGATGTCCTGTATTTAACATTGCAGTGGAATCCGATGATAACTTTCCGGCTATTAAAGAAAAGATAGCCGGTGTCATTCGCCACGGACAGGAAGTATTTGTTAGTATTTTAAATCAGGGCATTGCCGATGGTGAATTTTCTGACAAACTTGATCCGGCTGTTTATGCATTCAAAGCGGTAGCTGCGGTTGAAGGTGCAGTTGTAATGTGCAGGGCGATGAATACCGCAAAACCGATGGCCGGTTTACTCAAGGACCTGAAAGCGGAGTTAGAAAGTTATGCAATATAATTTTTTGATATAGAATATACTAAAAAGTCTTTTTTATAGACAATGGGATTGTATTTGTGATCAAGTATTCAACCCACTGCCGCAGACATGATATAGCAAGGAATACTAACAATCAACATGAAATAGAATATACTAAAAAGTATAAAATAACAATTAAACGACAATGAATAAGGTTGCAAACCTGCTTCCTGATACTATTTAAAACTGAAAAAATGAATGATCAAATTATTTTCGAGCCATATAATTTAAATGGCCTTGCACTGAACAACCGTATAGTTATGGCACCTATGACCCGTAACCGGTCAGCAAATCCGGGCAACGTGGCCACCGAACTGACGGCACGCTACTATCAGCAGCGCGCTTCGGCTGGCCTAATCATCACCGAGGGAACCTATATCAGCCGGGAGGCAGTAGGTTACCTGAACGTACCCGGGATCTATACAAAAGAGCAGGTTGCAGGCTGGAAATTGGTTACAGATGCGGTGCGTCAGCGGGGTGGGAAAATTTTCGCCCAATTATGGCATGTGGGACGATTATCGCACCCAGACCTGCTTGACGGTGAACTTCCGCTGGCGCCATCGGCATTAAATCCGCTTGCCAAAGCATTCACCCCCGAAGGCTTTAAAGACACGGTTGATGCCAGGGAGATGACGCCGGAAGAAATTCAAAAAACAATCAATGATTTTAAACAGGCTGCCGCAAACGCGGTAGAGGCGGGTTTCGACGGCGTGGAATTGCATGCAGCCAATGGCTACCTGCTGCACCAGTTCTTTAACCTTTACTCAAACCAACGCCAGGATCAGTACGGCGGCCCGATAAAGAACCGTGCCCGCATTTTATTTGACATTCTTGATGAACTACACACGGTAATTGATATCACGAGGGTGGGTGTAAGGTTAAATCCTTCTCTTCACGGTATCCAGGGAATGATGCTTGACGAGGAGTCGATGGCTGTGCACGATTACATCGTCGCCAAATTGAATGAATATAACCTGGCTTACCTCCACCTGACCGAGCCTTTTACCGATATAACGGGCAATCCCTGGGGTATTGAAGAAGTTGCCAAACGTTATCGCCCGCTTTATGATGGCACCATTATCATTAACCGCGGATTTAACAAGGCAACAGCCAGCCAGGTATTGAACGACGGTGATGCCGACCTGGTATCATTCGGGGTTCCTTTTATTGCCAATCCAGATCTTGTTGAACGTTTTAAAACAGATGCACCGCTCAATCAGCCCGATCCATCAACATTTTATACGCCGGGTGAAAAAGGTTATACCGATTATCCAACACTGGCCCAACAATCATAATCAAAACAACAGGATTCGACAGAACTCATAAAATTAAACAATGCAATTAAAAGGAAAAACGATATTGATCACAGGAGGTGCATCAGGTATCGGGCTGGAAGCTGTAAAACAATTTTTAGCCATAGGCGCCAGTGTAATTGTCACCGGCAGAAACCAGAGAAAATTAGAAGATGCGAAGAAACTGTATCCGGCTATTACGGCTATTAAAAGTGATATATCAGATGCAGATGACGCAAAAAAGCTTTTCAACCAGGTACAGCAATTGGGTGGTATAGACATTTTATACAACAATGCAGGTGTATTAGCCGACCCGATCAACCTCGGCTTGACGGATGACCGGCATTTTGACGACGCGGCTTATGAGATAAACGTTAATTACCTGTCGGTGATCAGGCTTAACAACCTGTTTATGAAGATGCTGAAATCAAGAAAAGACAGCGCGATCATTAATACCACATCCATACTGAGCTTTGTTCCGTCGTTGTTGGAAGCTACATATGCGGCTTCCAAAGCAGCGTTGCATTTTTACACCGTATCGCTAAGAGAGCACATAAAAGCTTTAAACAGCAGCGTAAAGGTGTTCGAACTGATACCGCCGCTTGTTGCTACAGAAATGGCGGCTAACATGGAGGGCAAAAGAATAACTACTGAAGCCCTGGTGAAAGCGTTTATCAACGGTCTTCAAAAGGATCACTTAACTATCCGTGTAGGCGATACCAAATTAGCTTCTGTCCTTAACCGGCTTGCTCCAAAACTGACTTTTGGTCTGGTTAATCCTAAAAGAAGTTACAAAGCAATAGCTTCACAGAAATCCTTATAACCATAAAAAATAAAATCATGCAGGCATTCATAGTAAAAAGCTACGGCAAAAAAGAAAAACTACATCTGACCGAATTGCCAGAACCTAAGGTAAAGGAAAATGAAGTATTGGTACAAATACATTCAGCAGGTGTCAATTTGTTCGATTCACTTATTAGAAACGGTGATTTCAAATTGTTTTTACCCTACAAGCCACCATTTGTAAACGGTCATGATTTAGCAGGTGTGATAACTAAAGTTGGTTCAAAAGTCAGCCGGTTCAATGTCGGCGATGAAGTATATTCGAGGGTGGGTGATCACAGGATAGGCACTTTTGCTGAATATATTGCTGTAAATGAAGGTGATTTAGCTTTAAAGCCCAAAAATCTTACCATGGACGAAGCGTGCTCCATTCCATTGGTTGGCTTAACTGCCTGGCAGGCACTTGTTGAGATCGGGAATGTAAAAAAAGGCCAAAAAGTTTTCATCCAGGCAGGCTCCGGTGGTATGGGTACATTCGCTATTCAGCTGGCGAAGCATTTAGGGGCGTATGTTGCCACAACTACCAGTACAGCTAATATAAATTGGGTTAAAAAGCTTGGTGCCGACCTGGTGATCGATTACAAAACAGAAGATTTTGAACCCAAACTTAAAGATTACGATCTGGTGATACATAGTAACCGGAATCCCAGGATCCTGGAAAAATCATTCCGCGTTTTAAAATCCGGCGGGCAACTGATCTCATTGGTTGGCCCCCCAACCCCGGAATTTGCACAGGAATTAGACTTGCCCTGGTATTTAAAATTGGTGACAAAATTATTGAGCTTCGGCGCGAAGAAAAAAGCAAAAAAAGCGAATAGCAGTTTCCGGTTCCTGTTTATGCGGGCAGATGGCAATCAATTAGGAAAAATTACATCATTGATAGAATCAGGTGTGATTAAACCGGTGATAGACAAATTATTTGCGTTTGAACAAACCAACGAAGCGTTGGCTTATGTGGAATCCGGACGTGCAAAAGGAAAAGTTGTAATAAAAATTAAATAAAAAGTACTTCTTGTAGATTATGGCGGTTACAAGAAGTGCCCCAACTCCCAATCTCCGCTGTGCTATTAAAAGTAAAAAAAATAAAATGAAAGCAGTAAGATTCCACCACATTGGTGACCCCGAAGTGTTTGGTACATGAAGATGTTCCGCAGCCAAGCCCCAAAGCAGGCGAAGTGCTGATCAAAATTGAAGTCGTAGGTTTGAATTTCGCCGACGTAATGCGCCGCCGCGGCGCCCCTTTTCCCGTTCCCTCACCAGCACCGTTTACGCTGGGTGCCGAGATCGCAGGCACCGTGGCAGAATTGGGTGAAGGCGTTACAGGTTTGGAGGTCGGTACTCCGGTTTTTGCTACACCAGGTGACGGCGGGTACGCTCAATACATCTGTGTGCCTACGGCAACCGTTATCCCGCTTCCTCCGGGACTCTCGCCAGAGCAGGTGGCAGCGCTGGTTGTGCATGCGCTGACCGCAGTGGTCGCCTTAAAAAAATCAGCGCGTATCCAGCCGAGGGACACTGTTTTAGTAGAAGGCGCAGCCGGTGGTCTCGGTTCTTTCAGCATACAGTTAGCAAAACTTATTGTTTCGGAGGTTATTGCAAATGTGCGGTCTAAACACAGTGGAGAAGCCGACTGATTGATGTAAACCTTAACCGCTTCTTTCCCTTCCTGTCCTTTTACCCAGCCGGGTTGATTTTATGCATGTTGTCAAATAATAGCATTCCCAATTTTAATTCTGGATCCGAAGCCTTCATTGAGTCGCATATCATGCTAAATGAACACGGCCATATTGGCCACCTTTTTTGACTAAGTTAAATGTTCCGAATTGTCACATATGCCAGCCCGGTTTATAAGAGGTTAATAATTGATTGTCATTGGATAATTCTTGTATAGCCTGATAGCCAATTGTTTGATAAAATTGCTAGGTCTTTTAACTGGTATATAAACGGGGCTTAAGGTTCTTATGTTCTAAAAAAGTTAAAATCAAGATAAGCAAATATTTAGGAGGGCTGGCTTTTGCCCTACATAGATTTTGTCGTAAACCGCCGCATTTTTGTTTAACCTTTATAACCATTTTTAATTAATTATAAATCGAATCACTATGAACAATTTTTCCATCACGGCAATAACAAAAACTTTTTTTGTTGTCCTATGTCTATCCTTACTTATATCCTTAAACGGATGCAAAAAACAAATAACCAAACCCAATGATCCCGAAACGGCGGTTGTAAAGCCCCAAGCTCAGACGCTTGCCATCTATAAACCGATAGAAATGCAGAATATGAACTGGGATGCTGACACCAGCAAATTCTGCTATGCACGTTCAAAACAATCAGCTCATTTTATCCTTTTTTGGTCTAAAGAATATGGTAAGGATCTGCCTTCCGCAAGTACTGTACCTGATGCCTACCGGGTAGACATCGAAGACCTTTTAAGTAAAGCAGAAACCTTTTATGACCTGAACGTTAACAAACTCAAGTTTGCCGACATAAGCAGCGAAACCTCCCAACTGAGTAAATACAAAATGCTGATCTTTCTTTACCACCAGGATGCCTGGCTGGCAACTGGTTCGGGGTACGATGATACAATTGGTGCTTTATGGGTTAGCCCTTCAACCTGTAAACCTGTAGGCTCGGTAATTGCCCACGAAATCGGCCATAGCTTCCAATATCAGGTATCATGCGATTTGGGTCTAACACATGGTTTCAGATATGGATACGGGCCGGACGCTTCCGGTGGAAACGGATATTGGGAACAAACCGCGCAATGGCAGGCATTTCAAGCTTATCCGTCAGAAACATTTACCGCCTGGGAATTTGCAGATTACTATAAGAATTACAATAAACATCTCCTTCATGAAGATTATCGTTATGCAAGTTACATCATTAATGATTTTTGGGCCCAGAAACACGGGGTGGATATTATCGCCAGGATATGGCGGCAGTCTGCTAAGCCTGAAGACCCGATTCAGGCATACCAAAGATTAACCGGAATTGATAACAACAAATTCAATGATGAAATTTACGAGCAGGCAAGTAAAGTAGTTACCTGGGATCTGGATGCTTTAAGGAACGATGGCAGGCCTTATATCGGGAAACTGTATTACAAGATGACCCCGCTGGAAAACGGATGGTTTCAGCCTGATTATAGCTTTTGCCCGCAAACAACCGGATTTAACGCGCTTCCGCTCAACTTACCCGAGGGAAGCACAACGGTAAGTGCCGATTTTGCGGGTATGGCAAATGCTGTAGGTTTTAATCAGGTTGCCAATCCTTCCAATGCTGGTTGGCGATATGGATTTGTGACATTGATGAAGGACGGAAGCCGTGTTTATAGTAACATGTTCAGTAAGAATAACGGTAAAGCAACGTTTGCCGTACCGGCCAACTGCGACCGCCTCTGGTTTGTGGTTACGGGAGCGCCTAAAACATATTCACGACATGCCTGGGACAATGATAACAGCAACGATGAGCAATGGCCTTATAAAATAAAGTTTTCCAACACCAACCTTTTAGGTTATGCAACCCCAGGTAGCTCTGCCATTCCTAAAGATGTATCTTTTTCATATGATGTGTCTATAGCCCATGATGACATTAATTACGCCTCTACACAGATAAATGTCGATGTTTCAAAACTTATCAGTGCATTTTTGTTGCAGTCCGATCAGTTGACGAGCCTTATGGGCTCGAATATTAAGTTTTATGCTGTTGAAAGTAATGGACAATTAAATGCAACTACGACTGCCAACGGATACGGCCAATGGTTTAATACCTCCGGTAACGTAGTCCCCTGGGGAACGGACGCAGTGGTCTGGTCCGAATATGATGAGAAGAACTTTATTTTTACTGTGGGCCAATATCCGGGACATGTGAAAGCAGGTGATAAATATACAATCAAACAAGCTCTGATATACACCACACCAAGCAACAATAGCGCAAAGGCAACCTTTACGTTTAACGTTACTATTTTGTAATAAATTTTGAAGATGCGCCGCGTTTTCGAAAAGTTAAAAAACACAAAGCTGTATCACTATTTGAAGTGTAACCGAAAAGTTAGACAAACTAATTTAATTATTCATGATGAGCCCGGTATTTATCGGGCTCATTTCTTTTAAGGTGAATTTAATTCTATTGTTGTATTTGATAGCCGGCAAGGCAGAAGTACAAGATGTACATAGTTTGGGAATGCTAGCGTGAAATTATTTAGTACGGCATTTAAGTTCTATTGTTTTCTAACCAACCTGGATTCAGATAGGTATATAGTTAATCAATTAGCTAATATTACCACATCTCCTTGATTGATTATAAACGTATAAAATACAATTATAATTATCAATAATTCTATAAATTTTCACTTTTAAGGTATATGCGGCAATAAATTATCCTTTCATTATATTAAATTATCCAAAAACTTTAAAAGCTTGTTTCACGGTGTTTATTAATTGTAAATTAAACAACAATTAATAAGCCCCTGTATGAAAGTTTTGCAGTTTACCATCCCTGTCGCTTACGATAAAACTGTGATCGCAGAAAAAGTTTGCCAGAAACACCATTATCCTTATCTGCACCGCCATAAAGAAATACAAATTACCTGGATCAGAAAGGGAGAAGGAACGTTGATAGCGGGAAACCATATGCATGATTATACCGCCGGCGATATGTTTTTTATCGGAGCTAATATGCCGCACGTTTTCAAGAGTAACCCGGATTATTTTCTTACAAGCCCGGATAAGGAAGTAGAGGCTCTTACCATATTCTTTAACCCAGAGGGAGGACTCACCCAATTGTTTGACCTTCCGGAAATGAAGCAAACATTATTTTTTATACAGCAACACCAGCAAGGGTTTAAATTTCCGGCTTATCTGCGGGGAAAAATATCAAGCGCTATGGTTAATTTAGAACAGGTTTCCGGGATTGACCGGTTAATTGCCTTCTTCGACCTGCTTAAATTGGTTGTTGATATAAAAACAAAACTTGATCCATTGTCCTGTGGAAATCTGCCTGTAATTACTGATCATGAAGGTATCCGGATTGGCACCATTTACGACTATATTATCCACCATTATGGTAAGGAACTAACCTTGGAGGATGTCGCGAAAATAGCATTTATGACCCCGGAATCATTTTGCAGATATTTTAAAAAGCATACCGGACACACGTTTGTTTCTTTTTTAAATGAAGTGAGAATTAATGAGGCTTGTAAAAAGCTTGTAGCAAACAGATTTGAAACCATAAATACCGTTGCCTATAAATGCGGATTTAAAAGCATCACCAATTTTAACCGGGTGTTTAAATTAATTATCGGCATAACACCCAAAAATTATATGGACAATTATAACCAAAATATTTTAGCATTTAACGTCCAGGCAGGTTGATGTTTCACGTTTCTAACCGTACGTACGATTAAATTATTACTTACTTAAAGTACGATAAACCGGTGTGAAAAGAATTATTGATGGGTACCCTTTTACGTTCGGCAGTAAACTTAACTTCAATCGTTTCAGCCTCAAAACGTTATGGATGTGGAAGAGCCCGGGGAGCGGCCTGTTTACCTATTTTCAACCGGGCCGGCGCGTGCAAACCAATACGCAGGACGGCTGGAGTTTTAACAAGTATTTACAAATTCCACGATCAGGGAATCTGTTATCAGGTCTGACAAATGGTAAAAACCTGGAACATCATTCCGGGGCGTCAGGTGATCCGGGATGACCTTGATCATCAGCCATAGCTGCGAAACGCCGTGCTGTTAATCGGAGTAACCTTCGGGCGCTTCTCAATGATCGAAACCGAAATCTTTCGGTGCGGCAATACCCGCCTTGCTTAAGCATAAGTTTCACGGCTCATCTAAACTTTAAGTACAACGATATATTCCATTAATCATTGGTGTGGTTCGCTCCTGTATAAATGGTCGATTTCTATCGATGTATGCATGCTGCGTCGACTGTAACCGGTACAACAGGTCCGGGTTGGTTTGTTATTGAAATGCGCCCGCCGCCGGCGTATTTAGACTGCATTTATTCATTCAAATAATTTACAAAATGTTATTATCAAAGGGTAATTTCTGACTAAATGGCAGTTTAATATCTGTTTACATTTGGTTAACAGCAAGTTATTGTAGGGAATTAAAACAGCCATTACAAAACTAAAACTGAATACCCGGCAGTAATATACCGATTCAACGGCGGTTAAACTGATTATTTAAAATTAAGATTTGCCTATGACATAACAACAAACGGTGGCATTCCACAGGTGTTACCAGTACATCAACCTGTTAATTAAAGTTCAATATCCACTAATTAAATTTAAACATCAACGAAATGGGAAAACGTTTACTAATTTTAATGCTTTGCTACTTCCTCTGCAATAGTGTTACAAAAGTTCTGGCGCAGACCAATGCCGTAACCGGCGTAGTTAAGGACAACGAGGGTAAAGCGGTGCCGGGAGCTACTGTGGCCGAAAAAGGAATGGCCACTAACGGTACTACCACCGACCTTAATGGTAAATTTCAGCTTACCTTAAAGGGCAATTTAAATACTATCACCGTCAGTCTAATCGGTTTTAGACGGCAGGAAATTAAAACGGACGGCAAACCATTAACAATAACCCTGCAAATTCAGGAAAATTCTTTATCAGATATCGTTATTGTAGGCTACCAGAAACAAAACAGACGGGAAGTCACCGCGGCGGTATCTTCTTTAAGTGGAAAGGACATTGCCAATATACCGGCAGCAAGTTTCGATCAGACGCTTCAAGGGCGCCTTGCCGGTGTGAGCGTTTTGTCAAGCACCGGCGAGTTGGGGTCAAAGCCCGCTATTGTAATCCGGGGGTCAGCCAATATAGACTTTGGGAACGCCAACGGTGGGAACACAGGACCCCTATATGTCATAGACGGTATTATTTTCGACGTCAATGCTATGGGTAGCGCTTATGGGAATAACAATCCTTTATCACTCATCAACCCTAACGATATTGAATCGATAGATGTGCTGAAAGACGCTTCCGCGGCTGCCATATATGGTGCACGGGCGGGTAATGGGGTAATTATTGTAAAAACAAAGTCAGCCAAGCAGGGAAAGCCTCAGGTTACCGTATCCGCTTTTGTAGGTTCGGTTACCAAGCCTAATTTTATCAAAGTTTCGACGGGAGCGGCAGAGAGGTCGCTTAAGCTTGCATTGTTGCAGCAGCTTACCTATGGTGACCGGCAACTGGGTGTCATACCGCTGGCTATAACCGATAGTCTCAATTCTGCTTTTAACAACGATGTTGATTGGCAGGGCTTGCTTGTTCGGCAACAATCATTGGTCAATAGCCAGGATGTGGCAATTTCTGCGATCACTGGTTCGACATCGTACCGGCTATCTATCAACCACTACAACGAACAGGGCGTTTTGCACGGTTATGGGCTGGAAAAGTTTTCTCCTCACTTAAATCTCACGATCAAACCGTTGAAAGGCATGGAATTAACTGCCGACCTGTTAATGTCTTCTCAGCGCCAGCAACATGGGGTTGGAGGAGCAGGGGCCAATCTTTTTGGTGCATGGAATTTTCCAACTTCTTTTGCACCGTTGACACAGGCCCAATATGACGTTTACACCGGCAAAAAACACTATTATGATGATGATCGTGCATTTTCAATTATCGGCTCTTTACAATTGAAACAACAGATCACTGCTGACCTTATGTTTAACAGCACCTACGGGTCGACCAATTATACCAATAAATACGGTTACTTTTCTCCGGTTGAATTAAATGGCACATTAAATACAGCTTACGATATTTATGCCAGCAATCCATCCTGGTCATTTGAGAATTTTCTGCAATACAACAAACGGATTGGCAAGCACAACTTTCTGCTTGCCGCAGGGGCTTCGCTCTATAGCTATGAAAGTTACTATAATTATGCTTCTGCAGCAGGTATTTCCGTTTCGGGGATAAGTACCGTCCAGACCGTCCCTCCGGGAACGAACCTGAATGCGTCTACCTCTTATCAGCGAAAAACAACCGAGTCTTATTATACGCGTGTTAACTATAATTATGCAGGCAGGTACCTTTTAACCGCCAGCATACGCAGAGACGCAAGTTCTATATATAGTTCAGCCTATAGATGGGCCACTTTTCCAGCGGTTGCTGCCGGGTGGATTGCTTCGGACGAATCATTTTTTGAGCCAATAAAAAAAACTGTCAATTTCTTTAAGATCCGTGCAAGCTACGGCATAACCGGAAAAGATCCTGGGCAATGGTATTCTAAATACCAGTCACTGTCAAACGATGCAAGCTACTTCGGCGGTACAAACGGAACAATTAACAACTTTGGACAGTTAGGTGGAAATGCCAGCACTTATAACGGCACTACGGTTGTATCTCCTTTTTCTTATTACAATAACTTTTCGAACTATGGAACAAAGGCAAATTCAACGGTAAGGTGGGAAAGGGACCCCCAACTGGATTTTGGTGCTGATGTGGAGCTTTTTAACAGCCGGGTTAATTTAACTTTTGACTGGTACAGGAAAGATTCAAAAGATGTATTCTTCTATAATGTCCCCGCTCAGGCGACGAGTGGCTATCAATATCAATCCGGTAACTATGTCGACTTGCGTAACCAGGGCCTGGAGTTTGCTGCTAACATCAACGTTTTAGGTGCCAAGTCCCCTTTTCAGTGGAACTTCAACTTTAACATTTCCTTCAACAAAAACATGGTGACCAAATTGCCAAATAACAACCGCGATTTCTTGTTTGATGTGCCATGGTTTTACAAAACATTAACCTTAGGCAAACCGATATTCAGTTACCGGATATTCCATACCAACGGTGTTTATGCCACAGATGCGGAAGTTCCTATTGATCCGACTACGGGCGCAAAAGAAACCGCTAACGGTGTGCCATTGAAAGCCGGTGATCCGAGATATGTCGATGTAAATGGCGATTATAACATTAACAATGACGATAAGTATGACGGAGGTAACCCCAATCCTAAATACACAGGGGGGCTCGGTAGTACATTCCGATACAAACGCATTTCGCTGAGCTTCTTCGCATCGTATGTCTTTGGAAGGAAAATATTAAACGGAGCGCTTTCCGACGAGTTAAACGGCAGCAAATACCCAGGTAGTTATGGTACTACAGCGGGGCCGGCTACCTATGTCAGCCTGCTTAACCAGTTCTGGCAAAATCCTGGGGACCAAACTAAATATGCGAGGTTAGTTTACAGTAACGCGGACGCCAACGTGAAGGATCCCTGGAATATAGGAAACGAATACTTTGTGGAGGACGGAAGCTTTGTAAAACTCAAAAACGTGACTTTAGGCTATGATCTGCCAGACATATGGATCAAGAAACTCGGTATGAACAGATTTAATATATACGTAATGGGCGACAATCTGGCCATGTGGAAAAAAGCCAAGGATATAGCAGATCCCGAATTGGTAGACCCGACAACAGGCTCCGCAAACATCATATATCCGACAGCGGCGAAATTTACCCTTGGCGTTAACATCGGTTTTTAAAAGAGCGGGATAAACCTTAATTATCGTAAATAACTTATAAATCATACTCCAATGAAAAGAAAATACATATTGATATATATTGTGGCTGCGGCGTTATTTACTGCTTCCTGCCGCAAATTTCTTGATCAAACGCCCGTAAGCACACCTACAGATGCTACTACATGGCAAGCCGACGGTGATGCGAATACCGGCGTAGCGGCTTGCTACTCCCTGATCAGAGCGGCATTTAACGCTTCCATAGGATATTATGCATATGGAGATCTTGCGTCGGGCGAATTCAGCAGCTCCGACCAGCCCGACTTTCAAAAAGTGATTGACTTTAACCTTGGCGCGGGAGTAGCTTCAACGGCTACCGATAACCCGTTGTTAAAATTAAGGTTATGGACTCCTTTTTTTACCGCCATTGCACAAAGTAACAGGGCAATATCGTTTATTACAGCCATGCCGGTCACCGTTTTTAACGGGGCATCAGATGCTGAAAAACTTGCCCAAAAGAACAAATATCTGGGCGAAGCTTATTTTACCAGAGCATTTTGTTATTTCACAATGGCCAGGATATGGGGAGATGTTCCTTTGGTGTTGGAGAATAGCGACGCGACGGCGGCACAACAGTATGCAAGGTCTCCGCAAACTGATGTGCTTAAGCAGGTAATCAAAGATGTTAGCCTAGCCATTCAATACCTAAATTGGAAGGACAGTGGTTCGTCTGATCGTTCAGTTCGTGCAGATAAGGGTGCAGCTTACGCTTTGCTAGCTCATATTTACGCATGGATGGGTGATTATCCTGCCTGCAATACCGCCTGTGACGCCATTATTAACTCCGGATCATATTCCCTAATGCCTGCAGCATCCTTTATGGATATCTATAAAGGCCAGTCGCAGGAAAGTATTTTTGAAATTGCGCAAAACACGCTGACGGAAGGTTACAATGCAAACGTTTATTACACCCTGGCATCCCAGACACTTACTGCTCCTTATTTAAATAACACTGTTCCTGTCTGGCATGTGAATAATTCGCTTGTTCAGAGCTTATACAGCGATACGGCTGACGTACGCTTAAAAAAGGGATTTATAATAGTAAAAAATGGAACGACATCTTTTTACGAATGTGTCAAATATACTAACATTCAAACAGTTAATAACAATACTGCGTTAAAGGTTGCGCTTAATAATATAGTGATATTCAGGCTGGCTGATATCATATTATTAAAAGCAGAGGCACTAAGTGCAGGGCAAACCACCAACTATGCTGCAGCGTTATCTCTTGTTAATGCGGTACGCAGTGCCAGAAATGCCAAACCCCTGGCCGGCGTCTCGGGCACGGCAGTTGTTCAAGCTGTAACCGATGAAAGAGGGCGTGAATTGTTCCTGGAAGGGCATAGAACATTTGACCTGATCAGGCTGGAAAGAATTACGAAGGAACAACAGTTTGACAATGTCACCCCGGGTGAATTTGCGGCAGGGAAAACTTATTGGCCTATCGATCCAAATTTGTTTCTCAATAATTCTAAAATTATCCAGACCCCGTTCTGGATCGGGAAAGTTAATTGATCCACAAATAAATAAAGACATACGATGAAAAAATCAAATCATTATTTAAGTGTTGTGCCAGTGGCACTATTGCTCCTGTTTTGTTTAGGTGCCTGTAAAAAGAATAGCTACCTCACCGACGGTGGACTTCAAAAAGCTGCAACTCCGTTCTCAACATATGATTATCTGAAAAACAACAAATTTCACCAATTTGATACCTTGCTTACTTTAATTGATTTCTACAAATTAAAGGACAGCATAAATAACAGCAAGACCTTCTTCGCACCGCCCGATATGGCTATCAACTTGTTAATGAAAAGAATAACTATAAAGAGAGAAGTAGATGGTGCCATACTTTCCAGTCCAATCACCACTCTGAAACAGCTTACAGATTCTGTCAGTGCCAATCTGTTTAAACAATATATGTTTAACCACACCATTACGCTCGACGGGGCAGGTATTACAGCGGTTTCTTACACCAACAAAGCGGGTTCCGCGGCTCCGTGTGCTATAAAAAAAGTTGCAGGAATAAGCTCTGTCTATTTGTCCAACAGCGCTTTAAGTTATAATTATTATACGTTAGAGTATATAGTGGTGAACGGTACGATAGATGGCCCCTCCGGTCCGTCTCCAGGCGACCTGGTCGACGCAAATTTACCCTGCCAGACGTCAGGTATCCAAACCAGTACGGGCACCACGCTTCACGTGCTGGCTAACTTTGCCGTATTGAGAAAGTTATAAAATAAATTATCAACGTATTTAAATCAATTATCATGCGTAAGAATTTTACATATTGGATAGCAGTAACGCTGCTGCTGACGATAGCAACCTTCAGTTGCAATAAAATAAAAACAGGGTTTATAAGTGACAACATCTACTATAATGTCAATCCGTTTACTGTAGCACAAGGAATTACAACCGTGTCCGCCGGCTTAGTGATTGATGGCTCCACGACACCCGTCAATGTAAAATTGCTGGCAGTCAAAGATATGGCAACAGGCGCTGACGCTTCTAAATATCTGCTGACAAAGGATACTGTGCGGGTATACAAAGGCAATGTTACTGCTGACGACTCTACGATTGCATTGTTGAGTACAAAACTTAAGGATAGTACACTAGCTCCATTTAGTATTAATCCGATAGGTGGACGGCTTCAGTTTACGCAAGCATCCAAGTTTGTTCCTGTAGGGTCTTACAATATCGATTTACAGGTATCTAACGTCAGAGGAACACGGATATTAACGAACGCCTGCAAAATAAACGTAGTAGGCAGCATACCGGATACGGTAAGTTACAAAGCATATAACCATTCTGACGCAACGTATACTAACTTCGTGGGTTTTTCGGCTTCGTTATTAGATATTAAAGTTACCTATAAGCCGGACGGTCCGGACAAAATCATCTATGTATGGAAAGATAAAAATGGCAAACCTTGGAACCCGGCCAACGGGGAAGTTATCGGACGGCCTGGAAGACCGAATTTTTCGGACTTCGACCCCTATTATCCAGTGGCGAAAACAGATACCTCATTAGAATACAAGTATCCGGGTGGTGTTCCAGTTTTCCCGGTTTTTACCACTTCAAAAAACTATCCCGGTTTTGTCGGTGGACCTTATTATTACAGTATTGTTGGAAAGCACACTGATGTTGCAATGGCTGTTAATACGACTTTAACTGTGGGTTTTTTTCTGACAAAGGGAACTTTTGTTGTTACAACTACAGTAACAGACGTGACCAGAGTCCCTTAAGTAAGGTCATTTTCCGGCTGTATTCATTATCTCGTAAAGTGCAATCAAACTAGCATTTAATCCTTATCAATTTGCGCAAGACAATTCCTTGCGGTTCCTTTCAGGGAAGACCTTAAAAAAAGACTTTCTGTTGATCGGTGTATGCCTGCACCGATCAACAGATGGTGAACTTTTTCTTCTTTAATGGAGGCTATTCCGCGATTTCGCAACTTTTTGAGCATTTATTCAATAATAATCGGGATACAAAGGACTGAATTTGCCTTATTAATTAACCTACGCACGCACGACCCAAATTTGGTCGCTGTCATTGAGCCAATGAACCATGAGCCGGTCTGCTTTTGGAGCATCGCATAAATTAAAGACGCCTCACATAAGCTACTGCAAAGTTACTTTAATTTGTTTTAGGGTAACACCGCCCTTACGTATCCTTCCAGCCCGGATATAGCTGAACTGCCGGTTACGTACAACGGACAAATGTTCCTGGTACCGCTTGGACAACTGCCAGATGCATAGGGAAGGCCGGTATATTTTGAACAGCAATCTTTTTCTGATATGCGATAGCTGAATGACGTTCGACGATTACAAAGGCTTTCCTGCTGTTGTGCTTTTTTGTCTTAAGTCACCTATATGTCGAAGTTCTGTAACGACGAACCCATCGAAAAGGTCGCTGCCGTATTCCCATTTGTTGATCGTAGGGTAGAAGGTTATGGTATGCGTCCCCGCTTTCAAATATTACCCAAAGGTCCACCGGTTACGCGTGCACTCATAACATCTATAACGTTTCAACGGAAGCCAAAACAGAAATGTCTTCATGAAAAACGTTCGGCGAATGCGTTCCATGTTTGGATCCGTTTTTTTTTTGCCACAAGGGCAGGTCTTTTTGGGAGCAGGGGCGAGTGCAACGATGGTAGCCGTGTAAGGAGATTAGGCAGCTCCTCAAAAAAAATAGAAACATAATTGGTTATTCAAATATAGCAAATAGCTATAACTATCGAAAGACTCCCACTATATGTAATACCTTATTGACCTATTAGCGAGATCGCCTATGCTATCGGTTACCTTAACTTTTCTGCCCACGATAATATCTTTATCAGTTGATTAAAACGAGGCCATCTAAATTTGCGAAACAATTGTCGTTGTGAAAACGATCATGACAAGCTTTATTGAGTCAGGCAGGTATCGCCAGCAAGGGAATATTTAAGCTCGAGACCATCATCCGGGACCATCTGACTCTGCTCGGCATCGCCTTCGAGTCGGGATTCAATTCCCAAAGAACCTTCATCGGGTTTTTAAAGAAATGACCGGAAAGACCCCTGTGGAATACAAAAACAACCTGAAAAAAGAATGGCCATTTGATAAGTTGGCCACTTTGCCGCATCGGCGGCCGGTAATTGTGTTCGGAAAGCCCACCAAACCGGGTTCTCGAAAAATTAAAACACAATCGTATGTTCTGCAATTATTTTAAAACCGCATTCAGAAACCTTCAGCAGCGGCCTGGCCTGGGTGCTCATCGGCGGTTTAAGCAGCAGCATGTTCCTGACACTGGTTGTTGTTCCGGTGGTTTATAATGCGATGATGCGGTTGACAACAAACCTGGGTAAATTATGGGAAAGGTTGTTTAGTAATAAAACGGCTAAAACCGTGCTGCCTGCTACCATAGGTTTATTGCTGAGCTTTGGTCTGATGGGTCCTGCTCATGCACAGGAAAAAGTGCCGCTATCTCTGAAACAAGCGGTAGTAGCTGGGTTGGACGCCAATCAGCAGATCAGGTTAGCACAGATCGATGCGCAGAAAGCAAAATATGGTTTAAAGAAGCGCAGTCATACCTGTATCCGCAGGTTGGGATTACTGTCGAATACGTTAGGAACATTAAACCGGCAGTTTTCTTTTTACCCGTGTTTAGTATTAATTCCGCTTCGCAGATCGTGTTTGATGACAAGCAATTACAGGCTATACCGGCATCATCCAAAAACGCGTATAACGGCAATGTCAATGTCAGCATGCCGCTTTTTAACCAGGAAATATCGGGAAATGTAAAGACAGCACACCTGGATGAAAGCCTGAATAATGCCAACCTGGAATTAAGCCGCTGGGAACTCGCCGATGAGATCAGAAAAGCCTATTTCAATATTTTAATCGCCCGGCAGAACCAGGTTTTGACCGACGCGTCACTGAAGCGCTCCGAACGTAATTTAAATGACAGCCGGCAATTATTTGTTAAAGGCTACGCCAATAAAAGCGATACGCTGGGCGCCTGGAGTAATGTGGAACTGATGAAGATCAATTGCAGTAAAGTAGGTACAGCCGTTAAGCAATCAGGTAATTACCTGAAATCTCTTTTAAATCTGCCGCTTGACAAAGATCTGGAACTGACAGACAGCATCGGTGTACAATTGGTAGGCGAACAACAAAACCTGATCAATGATACCCTGAAGGCCAATAACCTCAAGCGCCCCGATTTCAGGGCTAACGACTGGAAAACACAGATCGCACAGCAGCAGGTTAAAAACGAGCAGTCAAAATATCTGCCTTCACTGGCTTTCGTCGGCCAGTATACGCTGCAGGCACAGTCTGATAATTTCAATTTTGCCCGTTACAACGTACCCAACAGTTTTTATGTAGATGTACAGCTCAGTATCCCCATCTTCACCGGGTTCCGTACAGATGCCAGGGTTAAACAAAGCAAGCTGGCATTAGAGCAGGCAATCACAGCGCGCAGCGTATTAGAGAACCAGGCCAACCTGCAGGTGAGCAATAACCGCCTGGCTATTACAGAAAGTACGGAAAAGATAAAGGGGCAAAAAAATATCCAATATGCCCGGGAACAGGCACTGGCCTTTATAAAGGCAAGATGGCAAAAAGGTTTCGCCAAATATACCGATGTCGCTGACGCGGAACTGCAAATGGTACAGGCGGATAATGATTATACCCAAAGCGTTTTTGAATACCTCGCCGCGGTTGCCGGCTATTACAAGGCGACCGGGAACATACTTTAAAACTAATATGAATAACAGAATGAATTATTATAACTCGGGTATAAAACCTGTCCACCCGTTAACATCGCTCATGAACAACAAATGGCTCCTGGTATTGATATTTACGATTTTATCGGCCCACGCTGCCCCGGCGCAAAATTCCGACGATCATTCCACACGGAACCTGTACCTGGATTTTGGCGGCTCCGTCGGTGTTTTTATTCCCTACGATAATGTTAAGGATAAAAAAACAAATTTCGGTTCCAATGCAATGACTTCTTTGCAGCTAAACTATCATCAGAATTATTTTGTCAAGCTTCAGTTCGGCCAAACCGCAGTAAATTTTAAATCCCAGAATACATTGATGGCATTAGATCACAGATCGATGTCAAAGCCAATAGCACCAACCTGGGCCTAAGCGCAGGCTATCAGCATAGCTTTGGCCGATGGCAGCCCTTCGTGTTAGCCGGGGTAGGCGCTTCTTTTATTGATTACCCGGCTACTACGTTTGATAGTAACACCAATACCATCAACTACAACAATGTATCTGGTACTTACCTGTATGTCAATGCCGGGGGCCGGTATTAATTATAAAATATCTAAATCGTTTACCTTCTTTTTGGAAGGGCAGGGGTCCACCATACCCAACGTTCCTAAAAGTTCTAACACGCACCTGAGCGGTATCAGCGCGCTCATCGGTATCAAAGCCCCTTTATAAATTATAAGTATAACAGCCTTTTAAATTTTATGATCATGTGTAAATACACTTTTATGACTACCATGTTTTCAGTTTTTTTCGGTCTGATCTCTCATGCACAACAGTTGGCGATAACAGGCAAATGGCAAACTCCGGATAAAGATATTATCGAATTTTATCCCGAAGGACAACTGTTTACAGCCAGACAGATCGGTACCGAAACAGAAAAAGATAAAAATAACAACAACAAGATCATTGCTAAGGAACTGAAGCCGGCAGCGGCGAAGATTTTTGAAGGGATTGTGATCGACCCTAAAGATAATAAAACCTATCACGGGTGGTTTATTATCAACGATACCGGTACGGAACTGCAGCTCAAAGTTAAATGGGGCTTTTTAAGCTTTAATGAAACCTGGAAACGTGTCAATTGAACCATTCTGTTTATTTAATACAGTTATCCTTATTTTAACACATGCGCAAACACAGCTACCGGTTATTCAGGATTTACGGTTATCCGGGGTTTGGATTGGTTTTATACCGGATCCTGACGCTGATCAATCCCTTCGAGCGGACTTTTAACAGTTGGCGTTATTATGCATTTGGCGATTTCCTCCTGGAGTTTACTTTCAGTGTTGCCTACGCGGCCGTATTATTTGAAACAGGAATTCAGCTTACCGGGATGCTGAACAAATGGTATCCATGGGAAAACAGGTTTAAAAGCAGGTTTGGCATTCAGCTCGCGCTGCATATTGTCGTTATTTACATTATACTGCGTTTGTTCTTTGAAGTTAGGTTTCCGGCATATTTCGGTTATGATGAACTAATGGAAAGACAGACGGTTATCATCGGTGTAATATTTTCTCTTTTGGTCACAGCCGTTTTCGCGGCAGAACATTTCTTTTACAAATGGAACGATGCCAGGTTACTGATCCTTGAAATGGAGCAGTTAACCACGCAGGCACAACTGGAGGCCCTTAAATTGCAACTTGACCCGCATTTTCTGTTCAATAACCTGAGTATCGTCACCGCGCTGATCGAAGATCAGCCCGCTGTGGCTGTTGCCTATGTCGCCAAATTATCCTCGATCTATCGGTACATGCTCACGAACCGGGCGCAGAACCTGATTCCATTGACAGAAGAGCTGGAGTTTATTAAGAATTATTTGTTTTTATACCAGATCAGGTATGGAGCAGGCATAAACGTCCGGATAGGGGATATGGGAAAGGCGTTACATTCAAGTCTGCCTCCTTTAACGCTGCAGCTATTGATAGAGAATGCCATCAAACACAATGTATTCAGCACCGGCTTACCGCTGAACATCCATATCTATTTCCCCGGCGGAAATGCCATGATCGTAGAAAATAATAAAATGCCCAAAGCGACTACCGAACCCGGCATACAAATGGGGCTTAACAATATCCTGGACAGGTATCGTCTGATGAATCAGCAAGCGCCTGTTATTAAGGACGACGGTGCTTTTTTCAAGGTGGAAATACCATTAATCGATTCGGATAATTATTAAAATAGATATTATGCCAGGTGTTTTAATCATTGAAGACGAGCTGCCTAACATACAACGCCTCGAAAAAATGCTTCACGCTTTAGACGACAATATAACGGTGATAACGAGTATTCAAACGGTGCAAGCCAGTATCGAATGGCTGAAAACGCATGTGCAGCCGGATATGATTTTTATGGATATCAGGCTAACCGATGGATTAAGCTTTGAGATCTTTAACCAGGTAACCATCACGGCCCCCGTTATATTTATTACGGCTTATGACGAGTACGCGTTAAAAGCTTTTGAGGTCAATGGTATTGATTACCTGCCGAAACCCCTGGAAGCCGATAAACTGGAGAAAAGCATCCGCAAGGCCAGGTCACTTTCAAGATCGGGAAGTGATGAAAGCATACTGCAATTGATTAAAAGTATGCAGTCAAAACAACCTGTTTACCGGACCAGGTTTCTGGTTGCTTACCGGGACCGGTATATCCTCATTATCGGCGGGGACATTGCCTATTTTACTTCGGAAAATAAGATAACGTTTTTGGTTACGCACAATGCGCAACGATTTGTTGTAGATCAAACCTTGGAAATATTGGAAAAGGAGTTGGACCCGGAGATCTTCTTCCGGATAAGCCGACAATTCATCGTTTCATTAAAAGCCATCCATAAGATCCATCAGTCTTTTAACGGTCAATTGAAAATAGAACTTTTGCCACCACTGGATGAGCATGTGCTGATGAGCAGGGAGAGATCGACCCAACTCAAAAAGTGGTTGAACCAATAGGATTGATAGAGCAGCGAAAAACCTCATCGTTATTGGATAATGGGATTGATCTCATTCAAATCCTGATTTAAGAAACTAATTTAATGTTTAAAAATGTGCAGGAAGCTGGTATAGCTATCCTGTTGAATTACTTTGTCAAAAAAATGATCCGTATAAAACTATAACTCCTAAAGATGGCCTGACCGCTTTTATAGACGTTCCGCATGAGCTTTGAAAAGCTTCGTAGATATGGGAATACAACCGTTTAAGTGAACAGAACTTTAGGCAATTTAAAAAAGTATCTTTTCACCGTCCAGCGGGATCAGTAATTTGCTTTCGCTGATATGTTGCTGAATAGCCAACTGCCGTAAAGACGCTCTTGTGGTCCTGCAATGATCCAGGGCTTCCATATGCACGGCTATTACTTTTGCACTACCGCTTCGTTTTATCAGTTCCATCGTCTGTTTTTCTTCCATTAAAATAGGACTGTCTTCAAACCCGGGTACTACGGCACCGCCTGAGTTTGTTACGATGATATCCGGCCTAAACCTTTCGATGGTCATCGTTACCTCCAGCGTCAGAATGCTGTCACCTATGATATATATGGTTGGATATCCTTTCTTCTGCAGAATAAATCCCGATGTATGCCCCATTTTTTGGAGAATTTCCCCGCTGCCATGCTGCCCAACCGTCCGGCAAATGGTAATACCTTCCCAGGTGGTAGTGCATTCGATAACCCTTACATTCCTGAAACCCTTTCCCACAAAGAATTCCTTATCGGACGGCTGGATAAAAAAAGGAAGATTCTTATCCAGTACTTTCTGTGCCTTTGGATCCATGTGGTCGATATGTGTATGGCTGACCAGGACAAGGTCAAGTCCTTCCGTTATTTGTTTGATGCTGACAGGAAGATCGACGACCGGGTTTTTGGCTATGCCGCCAAAAGATTCAAATGCTCCTTTTGCAGAAAACATCGGATCTACCAAAATCTTCTTGCCTCCATAATTGATAAGCAACGTGGCATTCCTTATCAATTCTATACTCGTTATATCTGACATACTTAACCTATTTTGTTCCCTGATTGAGGGCGTCTGAAAGCACCCGAGCTATTATGGTAATGAAAAATATGAGGCATTTTAATGCGCCCATATTTCCCTTAGCACGGACCGTAAATTATTCTGCGTTATAAAAAAACTCGTACTTCCTTGGAATATTCGGATCAATGGTATTGCCGACGTGACATTTCTCTTTCGCCGCCTTTTCAATAACGCCTTTTTGTTCGGCGGTATATTCCTTTCCCAAAAAGATCTTAACATTGATTTCGGATACTTTCGATTTAACATCGTCTATTTCATATACAATTTCGCTTCTCGCCGCCGGCGTTTCAAATTGATTTTTATGTGCTTCATAGTCTATTGTCCCCAGCAGACAGCTTCCATAAGCGCTAGCCAATAAATCAACCGGTGTAAAACGAACAGCATTTACGGTTATTTCTTCTTCATTTAAGGGGGATTTGGTTGTTGATTTGTATTTTCCCTGATATTTTACTTCGACTTTTTTTGACATGATTTTATTTTTTATAAAAGGGGACGCCATTAGCCGTCCCCTTTTTACAGGATAAATTATTAGTTAGTTTTAATTTCTGCCGGCCATTACGCCGCCGTCTATGTCCCAGATCACTCCGGTAACCCAGCTTGCGTCATCCGATAAAAGGAACGCGATGGTTTTCGCGATATCTTCCGGCCTGCCTACCCGTCCAATTGGGTGGAAATCATTGAAGCCCTGTAAGGTTTCTTCAATTTTACCTTCTTCAATGAACGAACCATAGATCGGTGTTACTACCACGGCCGGGGAAACCGCATTTACGCGGATGTTGCTGTCTGCCAATTCCATGGCCAGGTGTTGTGTTAAACTATGCAAGCCGGCTTTGGCCATAGAATAAGCGGATGACGGGGTAGCTTTGATGGCCTGTTTACCCCACATAGACCCGATGTTCACAATAGAACCGCCGCCATTCCCCTGCATTACCCGGACAGCTGCCTGGGTGATCAGGAAAAAGGCTTTGTTGAAGTTGTGGTAAACGTCGTAGTCCTGTTCAGTATGTTCCAGGAACGATTTTGGGCTGAAATAGCCTGCTGCATTTACCAGGTGTTTCAAATCGGGCATTTCAATTTGCAAAGAAGCGGCGAATGCTTTTACTTTATCTAAGTCGAAAAGATCTACGCCTTTCGTTTTTACCGCTCCAAACGCTGATAATTCCGCTTTTGCGTTGTCAAGATTTTTATCGGCTCTGCCGACAATGGTAACTTCTATTCCTTTTTGTAATAAAAGCTGCGCGGTGGCTTTTCCCATTCCGGTTGTGCCGCCAATAATTAATGCCTGTATCATGATTTTTTTCTTGAATTTTTATATTATGTTCATATCAATGACGAACCTGTACTGTACATCGCCTTTCAAAGTCCGCTCGAAAGCTTTATTGATATAATCGGGCGCGATTACTTCCACTTCTGAAGTGATATTGTTCGCTGCGCAGTAATCCAGCATTTCCTGCGTTTCGCCAATACTGCCGATCATCGAACCTACCACCCGTCTTCTTTTTGAGATCAGCATATATGCCGCAAGCTGTGGTGCTTCCGGCGGTACGCCGAGCAGTATCATGGTACCGTCCTTTTTAAGAAGGTTCAGATAGGTATTATAGTCATGTTTGGCAGATACCGTATCAATGATGAAGTCAAAAGACGAAGCAGCATCTTTCATCTGTAACTTGTCAGATGTAAGCACAAAATGATCCGCGCCAAGTTTTAATGCACTTTCTTGTTTTGAGGGCGAGCCGCTCAGCACAGTAATCTCTGCTCCAAACGATGAGGCGAACTTAACGGCCATATGACCTATACCGCCCAATCCTAACACGGCAACTTTATGCCCTTTTCCCACTTTCCAATGCCGCAAAGGAGAATAGGCGGTAATGCCGGCGCACAGCAGCGGGGCTACCGCCGCTGAATCCAGGTCTTCTGAAACTTTCAGCACATATTGCTCATCGACAATGATACTGTCCGAATAACCGCCTTTGGTTACTGTCCCATCAGCTTTTTTTCCGTTCTGTGTTGGGGTAATACCGTTCTCGCAGTATTGCTCCTCCTGTTCGTTGCAGCTACTGCAATGCCTGCACGAATCGATAAAGTAACCAACTCCTACCAGATCACCGGATCTGAATTTTGTCACATTTTCACCCGTTGCCTTAACTCTTCCGATGATCTCATGTCCGGGAACCAGCGGATACATCGTGCCACCGTATTCATTTTTTGCCTGGTGAATATCTGCATGGCAGATGCCGCAGTATAAAATATCTATTAACACCTCTTCTTTGCCTGGTTCAGCCCTTTCAAATTCGAAAGGTACTAACCCGGATGAAGCGTTATGCGCCGCATATCCTTTTGATTTTATCATAACTCTGAATGTTTTAAGTATGAAAATGCTGCCACCGGACAGCATTTCCACAGTTGTTTAAAATTATTTCTTATGCAACCGAATAGATCCTGACATCAGGATTGTCTTTAAGAAAAGGTTTTAATCCCACCACAACATCGTTGTTGAAGAGTTCACTTGACAGATACGCGCCTGCATCTTCGGCAGAATTAAAACCATGGAGAACCTGTACGTCCTGATCACGGATCAGCAGCTCTTTTGAGGTTGCCCCTTTGATGGTATCAAGGAATGGCGCTTTGAATTTTGTATAAACTCCGGCAGCATTTGCCCTGTCTGCCTCATCAATCTTTAAGGTGATCGCTAAATATGCTTTTGACATTTCTTTAATTTTTAATGATTAAATATTTGTTTTAAATTGTGATACAAAGTTCCGTCTTAACTTCCGCTGATAAAATGGAGATATCGGTATTAAAATGGTAGATTTTGGCAAGAAGAAGGCTTGAACGATTACTCGCTTCTGCCTGCCATTGCCCCGCCATCAACATCCCAGATGGCACCGGTGACCCAGGCAGTCTTATCCGACAACAAAAAGGCAATTGTACCTGCTACATCATCGGGCAGACCGACCCGCCCGATTGGATGGAACCCGTCGTACCGGTGCAGCGTTTCTGCGATCAGATCTTCCCGGATAAATGCTTTATAAATCGGTGTAATAACGAAAGCGGGGGATACCGCATTGACCCTGATGTTCCAGTCCGCGAGTTCAACAGCCAATTGTTTGGTAAGACCGAGCAAACCCGACTTTGCAACCGAATAAGCTGAGGCAGGGGCGCTTTTCAAGGCCTGGTTAGCGGAAAAAGAGCCAATATTGACCATTGAGCCGCCACCATTTTCTTTCATGATTTTTGCCGATGCCTGTATGATGAAAAAGAAAGCCTTCGTATAGCTCTGGTACCTGTCATAATCAGCCGTGGTATGCTCCATAAACGGTTTGAGGAAGAAATAACCGGCGGAGTTAACCAGATATCTGAGACGAGGCAATGAGGTGCCTAGCTCCTTGTTGAAGCATTCGACATCTTTCATATTAGCAAGGTCCAAAGAAAAAGTGCGAACAATAGGGCCGATATCTCCCAGTTCTTTTTTTGCTTCCTCCAGGGTGCGAAGGTGACGGCCGACAAGTGTCACTTCAATACCTTCTTGTAACAACCTGGCAGCCGTAGCTTTGCCGATCCCGGTCGAGCCTCCTATAATTAATGCCTGTTCCATTTATTGTCCTGTGAATATTTGTTTAAGCAAAGTTCAACAGGGCGCCGGTCATATAAAATGAACAGATCCGAAAACAAATGGTACTTTTAGGAAACTGATCTGCGGAATTCGGACGGAGATATCCCGGTATGTTTCTTAAAATACTTTACAAAATAAGAAGCGTCATCGAAGCCCAGGCTATAGCCGATCTGGTTTACGTTGAGGGGGGAATGCAAGAGCATGCGCTGGGCTTCCAGGATGATCCGTTCCTGTATCATCAACGAAGGGCTCTTGCCTACCAGCTGATTGGTGAGGTCGGCTAAAGTCCGGGCGGATACATACAAAGCCTGCGCATACTCGGCCACAGTGAAACCTTTTTTATAATTTTCGTCTATCATGTTAATAAACCGCATGAGCTGAAGCCGCTTTTCGTCAATCTGAGAAGCCGCCTTTCCATCCTTTTCCTGGAACTCATTTCTGCGCCGTTGTACCTGGATCATAAAAGCTTTCAGGTAGATCCGCAGTAATTCTTCCTGGGCAAAGGCCTCAGGGTTGACCAGCTCGGCTTTCATCAGTTCCAGATATCCCTCTAAAATATGGTCTATACCGCTTCCGACACAACAGGAAGGTTGCTGGTAAGGGTTGTTAAACAGGTCATAATTCAGAAAGAATTCGAATTCACTGTCTTTTTGAACCAGAAAAGGTTCATTGAAATGAATCAATATACCGCGGTAATCCGGATTTCCGTCAAAATAATGAACCTGGTTTTTAGCAATAAAGAAAATGGAATTGTCTGTAACCTCATATTCCTTAAAGTCCACGAAGTGCCTGCCGCGGCCTCCCCTGAACCAGATGATCTGGTAAAAGCTATGGATGTGGGCCTTACTCGCATGTACTATATGTTCCTTTAAGTATTCGCCGAGATCGAACATAGTGAACTGCGGTTTCTTCGGCTGGTTCAGGTTAAGGTGGTATTCGCTTATTTTGTCTGTATCCTGTTTTTTCATGCTATGTAGTTCCTTATTATTGCGGCGTGCTGTGCAGTCACATCTAACCTGTATTGTTTATTTAGACATCTAAATTATAGATTTATATCCGTTCAACGATCAAACAATCCATGCAACTATTTTTCTTGCCGATATCTACCATTTCTTTTCCAATATGTCCGTTTTTATCATTCACCTCATACTTCAATTTCGCGTTATGAAAAAGAGCGAACAAATCATTATCGCCGGGGCGGGGTTAAGCGGACTGTCACTCGCGTATGAGTTAACAAAAAAAGGGATTACGCCTGTCATTTTAGAGGCGTCTGCCCGGGTGGGAGGAAGGATAGAGACCATCGAGGGCACATTGGGAACACCGCTGGAACTTGGAGCTACTTGGTTCTCTGACCTGCACACTAATCTCTTGGGTCTGATCGATGAGCTTGGACTTGAAAAATTTCATCAGTTTGCCAGAGGCATTTCACTTTTTCAAACCAAATCTTTCGAGCCGCCGCAAAAGTTCTTTGTACCGGAATCCGAGTCTCCCTCATATCGCCTGGGCGGCGGCACTCAACAATTAATCGACGCCCTTGAAAAAAAAATAAAGAGCAATACCCTCAGACTAAGTACAAAAATAAAAGTAATTGAAGATCATGGTGAAAGTCTGAAAATATTCACCGATTCAGGCGAATCTGTTTTTGCCGGGAAGGTTGTACTTTGTTTGCCTCCCCAGCTCATATCCGCTGAGTTATCTTTTGATCCTGCGCTACCTTCCGACATTACAGAAGTGTTGCCCGCTGTGCAGACATGGATGGCAGGTTCTGTTAAGTTCGCGCTCGAATATCCCAGCGCATTCTGGCGGAAAAACGGCTATTCGGGCATGCTTTACAGTCATGCCGGGATCGTCTCTGAAATGTATGACCATACCAACAAGGCGGGGAACAAATTCGGATTTACCGGCTTTTTAAATGGCGGGGCCGCATACTATAGTCAGGAAGTCAGGAAGGAATTGGTAAAGAAGCACCTGGTTGAGCTTTTTGGCGAGCAGGCCGCCGCACCTTCCGTATATCTGGATAAGGTCTGGAACGATAAATACCTGATATCCGGCAGCCCTGTCAACCAGCGGCCACACCAGAACAACGGGCACCCATTGTTGAAGCGATCCTATATGGCCGGAAAATTGTTATTTTGCGGAACAGAAACCGCCTGGCAATTTGGGGGGTATATGGAAGGCGCGGTTGCTTCCGCAAAGGAAACTGCCTTACGATTAGTTAAGGATTAAGTCTCGGCCCAAAATACTCACGTAAATGAAAAAGAACATAACCTACAAAATTGCTGAAAGCCGGGACGACTTTGGGCGCTGCAGAGAAATCATATTGGAATACGTGAAAACCCTGGGCGTCGATCTGACCTATATGGATCTTCCGAATGAGCTTTCCTCCATGGAGCAGAAATATAGTTCACCTGAAGGTGTATTTATCCTCGCATTTGATGGTGATCTGGTTGCAGGCTGTGTGGGAATCCGGAAGATAAATTGGGAAATGGCAGAATTGAAAAGACTCTACGTTAAAAATGTTTACCGCGGCCTGAAGATTGGATTAATTCTGTTACAGAAAGTGTTGGAAAGTGCGCAGCAACTGGGTTACAAAAAGGTTCGGCTAGATGTGATCCCTTCATTGCTAAAAGCGAAATCGCTTTACCATTCTTTAGGGTTTGAGGAAATACCACCCTATTTCAATAATCCGGTAATCGGAACGGTTTACATGGAAAAAAATATAAGCCTCCAGGAAAACCAATGATGAAAACAGGCAATCACATGAAGTAGCAGAAGCCGAAATGCTTTTTGACAGGGAAGAATTTCCCTTTAAACAATAGTTACAATGTTTTGGTTTTTGCACTCATACATCAGGACTTGAAAGAAAACTTGAGGCAATAGGTGTACAATTCGCCTTACAGGAAGTTGCCTGAAATTTTTTGCTCATGATGGCAAACAACAGGGGCTTCTCCCTGGTCCGGGTATGCCCCATTATTACCATTTATTTACGGTTATGTCCATTTTAAGCCATATCGTGTCCTCATACCTTTGTTCAGGTTATTTAGAAAGTAAGTTTATGTTAAACAAAATTAATTTAGAAGCCTTAAACGGCTATATCGAATCGATCAGAAGTAATGCTGATGAAGCAATTACCTCGGTAGGAGTTACCGCAAATTGGAAAGGTGGCGTCAACACGGAGATTACTACTCATCCCAAACAAGTAGGATCTTCCAAAATCGCCAGGCAGTTTTCTTTTATGATCGGGGAGCCGGAAGAGCTATTAGGAGATAATCTTAACCCTAATCCACAGGACTATATGCTTGCAGGTATGGCCGGCTGTATGATGGTTGGTTTCGTCGCCGGAGCGACAAGCAAGGGTATCCGTTTGGACAATGTAAGATTATCTGTTGCAGGTCATCTTGATCTGAGAGGGTTTCTTGAAGTGGACCCGGACGTAAGCGTGGGCTTTGAGGAATTACAGTTCAACTTTGAGGTGTCCGGAAGCGGTACGCAGAAAGATTATGATGACCTGGTTGAGCATGTCCGCAAGGTTTCGCCCGGCTACAGGACCATGGCCGATCCAGTGAAAATCACGATCAACAAGCAACTTTAACCCATGCTTATGGTTTGAAGGACCGGGCAAACCACCCGGTCTTTTCAGTGCAGATCATATGGGTTTTTACGTCTGTTCTCCTATTACAGCGCTGATTGTGGTTGCTACACAAAGAACAAAGCAAAGCTGTAATGCGACTATAAAAAGAAAAGAAAATGGTTTGTAATTCTACAATTAAATATAACAGTTATGAAAATAAAGATCTATCAGGTAGACGCCTTCACGGATACGATTTTCAAAGGTAACCCGGCAGCGGTGTGTCCATTGGAAGAATGGTTGGACGATGACATATTATTGCGAATTGCGAAAGAGAACAATCTCTCGGAGACGGCTTTCTATGTACGACGGGCTGCCGCTATCGAAATTAGGTGGTTCACACCCAATACAGAAGTCGACCTTTGCGGCCATGCTACACTCGCAACGGCTTTCGTACTGCATCAGTATGAAGACTTCAGCGATAACACGATCCCGTTCCATTCTCCACGTAGTGGTACCTTGCCCGTAACGGTTCAACGCGATAAATATGTACTTGACTTTCCGGCGGATCAGTTTTCTCCGGTAGGTATGACAGCAGAACTTTTAATGGCTACGGACAAGGTCCCCATTGCAGCTTACAAAGGCAAAACAGACTTCATGTTAGTATTTAAAGACCAGGAAGATATTGCCACACTGGAACCCAGGCTGCAGACGATCGCGAACTTAGATGCACGAGGGGTGATCGTAACAGCAAAAGGCGTTGATAGTGATTTTGTGTCCCGTTTCTTTGCACCCGCTGTTGGCGTAAATGAGGACCCCGTTACCGGATCCGCTCATACAACACTTATTCCTTACTGGGCAGCACAAATGGCTAAAACAGAATTTCTTGCCCGCCAGCTATCCGAACGTTCCGGTGAATTGCAATGCCGTCTGCTGAACAATAGGGTTAATATCAGCGGCCGGGCGGTATTGTATATGCAGGGAGAAATAATGATATGAAAGCAGGCTAATAAATATACACGGATGAATAAGAAATTCCGGTTATAATGTGTTTCAACTAACCGCAGTCTCGAAAAAGACCTTAACTAAAACAAGTCATACATACCAGCTACACGTGTTTCATCAATGCCTGAGATGGATAGCAAGCGGTCTTTAAGCGATGTAAGTACAGTCGTTTTTAAAGTCTCGGACGCTAAATATAAATCAATAAGACAATGGTGGGCTACCGGTACTTGTGACCTTTACAACAGCTGTTGGGTGGTGAACCCTGAGTTGTTTACTGAATGTATCAAAATTGTCTTAAGCAGGTTACAAAAACAGATCCGGAGATTTAAAGGTTACTGTGGGTTGATTATAATAACCTGTAAATCAATATATTATTTATTGTTCAATATTTGAACGTTTTTGATATGAAATTGGTAACGGTGTATCCGAGAATGCAACTACTTTGCGATAGTTAAAACCAAGGTAACACCTTTATTAGATTTATGAGAAAACATTCTGTCCTGGCCTAGTCCATGGTCGTAGCCCTTGGCGGCTTCCTTTTTGGCTTTGATACAGCGGTAATATCGGGCGCTGAAAAATCAATTCAGCAATATTGGCACCTGTCAGTAGTAGAACACGGACTGACTATTTCTATCGCGCTTATGGGTACGGTAATAGGCTCGTAGTACGCTTTTAAAAATGATAGGCCATGCCAGCTACCGTGTGTTTGATGTCAACCTGCGGACACCGCATTATTCAGTTGGCACCATTACCGATCTGCTGAACCATGCGGACCTCGTAAATCTAAATGCAGTCGAACTATTGATAATTGCCAACTGGCACGATGCTGCCTGCGAAATAGAAAGCGATTGTGTAGACCTGCTGTTCTCGCGGTTCGGGGTAAAGGAAGTGCTGATCACCAAAGGTGGTACCGGTGCCACTTATCATACCCCGATGTTCAGGTACGATTACCCCGCTTATAAAATAAACGTGGCCGATACCATAGGCAGCGGTGATTCGTTCCTTGCGGCTCTTCGACTTGCTGTTTCTGTTTTTTGTCGGGTAGTGAATATCCACTTGTGGTTATCGATTTCAGTGCTGATTTCTGCACGGTTTAATTTCTTCACGTCAGCATAGGCTAATCCAGTATAACAGCTAAACAAAAAAACATCACATAATTGCGTTAACCTCGCACTAACTAATTTTTTGTTGGCCATGGTTTCCAATTCTTGGCTTGAAAGAACTCTGATAATTTCTTTGATTTTCGACTTATAATTGATAAACGGGCTTTTCGGAAGCCAGTCATTAGCAACGCAGATATGAACTATTTTTTTCAGGTTTTTGATGTACTTAATTGCAGAATTATTGTTGCATTTCCTCATTGTTCGAAGGCAAAACTCCAATGAGGTTACAAACTCATGATCTAATTCACGGATGTTGATGTCGGAAATTTTGTACTTCCATTTAAGGAAATCTGTCACGTGTTTGAGGGTGGTTAGGTAACGTATAGCTGTGGCTGGCGCAAATTCTCGACCTATTAACGCCTCCATCTGGCGATTATGATCTTCAAATATTTCTACCAGCATACGGCAGGGTTCGGCCTTATCTATACCATTGATATGATCTTTTACTGATTATGAATTTATCGGAATTTTTTTCTCAATCATTTCGCGGTAAACCTCGTAAGGCTTTTGTTCGAGGGTTTTGAGATGTGCGTTAATGGAACGTGCATCGGGGTTATTTCCTGTTACTTTTTGGGCTAAAGAGTTCCACCTTTCGGGGTCAATAGAGCGTTTCGTCGCAATCTCAACTCGCTCTTTTTCTATAGTTATCCGCAGATAAATAGGGGCAGTCCCGCCGGACTGCATTTTTGTCCTTTTCAATTGGAACAAAAGAGCAAATGATTTAGGCATTCTAGTGCTTATTAAAGTGTTAAAATTCTTGCTTTATGCACCGGTAAATCAAATAGTTTCTTTTTGTATATTTATGTGATTTACAGATGCTACAAGCATTTCGAGAGACCTAAAGTAGGAGACCTAAATAGGTCTCCTACTTTAGGTCTCCAGAGCTATGCACTTTTAAAGACTGTTATGGATGATAAAACATAAAAAAACGCTATAAATGGTCAATTTATAGCGTTTTAGACTGTTGAAGTCCTGTCTTAGTGGAGCCGGAGGGATTCGAACCCTCGTCCAAACATGGTATAAGGTAAGCTTTCTACATGCTTAGCTTCTGTTTAATTGTAGGGAAGGGGAAGGTCAGTCGCTTACCTGTACCGTCTTCCTTAGGTGCTTTATCTTACCCGCTTATCACACCCTAAGCAGGCCAGTTTCATCTTTCGATGCCCCGGTTGCCGATCCGATGAAACGGAAAACCGGCGGGACAAAAGCTATGCTAATTCTAAATTAGGCAGCTAAGGCGTAGTTATTTTCGCCATTTGTAAGTTTGAGTGTTCAGATTAAAGCGCTAATTCACCCAACGCGCTGCATGCTTACCTACTTATCTCCATCCTGTCAATTCCGGTCGACCCCATTTATTGGAGCTTAAAGCTGAAAGGATAAAGCAAAAAGCCATCAAAGATATAAAATTTTAGCAAACTGGGCAAATTCAAACGCTTTCGGCCTTTTGCTTTAAGCTTTCAGCTACCACGCGGCCCGGATAAACTTTCAATGCTTCATCCAGGCAAACCATAGCTTTTTTAAGGTCGTCGTTATTTAAAACGTAAGCCATGCGTACTTCATTTGATCCGGCTCCCGGTGTACTGTAAAAGCCGGTTGCCGGAGCCATCATCACTGTTTCGTTATTGAGACTGAAGGTTTCCAGCATCCACTGGCAAAACTTGTCGGCATTATCAATGGGCAGTTTGGCAACCACGTAAAAGGCACCACCCGGATTAGGGCAGTAAACGCCATCCATTTTGTTCAATGCACTTACAAGTGTGTTACGCCTGCTCGTATATTCTTTATTTACTGCTTCAAAATAGCTATCCGGAGTATCAACTGCAGCTTCGCCGGCAATTTGTTCAACCATGCCTGCGCTTAAACGGGCCTGGGCAAATTTTAAAGCTGTGGCACGCAGCTCTTTATTTTTAGTGATCAGGCAGCCTAACCGGGCCCCGCACGCGCTGTAGCGTTTGCTTACTGTATCCAGTATTACAACGTTTTCTTCAAGCCCATCCATGTGCGCCGGTGATATAAATGAACGGCCATCATAGCAAAACTCGCGGTAAGCTTCGTCCGAAAAAAGGTAAAGGTCATGCTTTAAAACCAGTTGCTTCAATGCTTCCATCTCTTCTTTTGAGTATAAATACCCGGTAGGATTGTTAGGATTGCATATGATGATGGCCCTGGTTTTATCCGTTATAAGTTTTTCAAATTCGCTGATGGGAGGGAGCGCGAAACCATTATCAATATATGACAATATAGGCTTAACCACAACATCGCCCTGACTTGCAAATCCATTATAATTGGCATAAAAAGGTTCAGGGATGATCACTTCATCGCCCGAATCAAGGCAGGCCATCATGGCAATTGTAATCGCTTCAGAGCCTCCTGTTGTAACAATAATATCCTCGGGAGTGATATTATACTCCAGTTTGTTATAATATTCAGTAAGCTTTTTGCGATAGCTTAATGTGCCTTCGCTTGGGGTATAGGCCCAAACCTTAAAATCAATATTTTTAATGGCATTCAGCATGCCATCGGGCGTAGCAATATCGGGTTGGCCGATGTTGAGATGATACACCTTTTTTCCATCCTGCTTAGCTTTATCAGCGTAAGGTGTTAATTTTCTTATCGGTGATGCGGGCATCCGTTGCCCTTTTTCAGATATTTTTGGCATCCTGCAAATTTACTAAAAATGAAAATACTGTTTTGTAAAACCTTTGTAAACGAAAAAAGACCCGGTTTCGGGTCTTTTAAATATATTTTTAAATACCCCGGTTGATATACGGGATATATCAAGCATGCAATCAATTATTTGCTTGCCGCGGATTTAGCTACTACTTCACCAACAATATTCAAATATTTTTCGGGCGTTACTGCGTTTGATTTTACTACGATAGTTTTATTAAACGGAGCAGCAGCGGCAGCATTGTAAGTGATTTTGATGGTGCCTTTATCGCCGCTTTTTACAGGGGTTTTTGTATAGTCGGCAATGGTACAGCCGCAGGTTGGTCTTACTTCTGTTAAAATAAGAGGCTCTTTACCAATATTGGTAAACTCAAACACGGTAGTAACAGGAGTGCCTTGTGGTATTTTACCAAAATCATGCTTTTCTTCGTTAAATTTAAACTCAGCTTTTCCGCTATCTTGTGCTGATGCGGTAAAGGCAAAGCCTAATATTACCGCGCAAATCATTAATATCTTTTTCATACGTTATATTTGATTATTACAAATATAAAAGGTTTAATGTAATTACAAAACTATTACTCAAACTCGGGGTTTTATCTGTTAGTTTGCTTAATACAGAATAGAATTTTATACTTTTACCGTCTAAACAAAATTTTATATGCCTGAAACTACAACACGCGCTACCAGTAAATTTAATACTGCCGAGCTCAGTTTTGATGATTTCAAGAAGATTGTTATTGATGATTACCGCATTGGTTATGAGAGCCGTCAGGCCAGTTTAATAGGCCGCAGGGAAGTGCTAACGGGCAAGGCAAAGTTCGGTATTTTCGGCGACGGTAAAGAGGTTGCGCAATTGGCAATGGCCAAGGCTTTCCGCGCCGGCGACTGGCGCGCGGGCTACTACCGCGATCAAACTTTTATGTTTGCTACGGGCATGAGCAATATGAAAGAGTTTTTTGCCCAGTTATATGCTAACCCCGATATTGAAAAAGATCCGGCCTCTGGCGGCAGGCAAATGAACTGCCACTACGCTACACGTTTTGTAAATACTGATGGCAGTTGGGTTAACCAGGCCGAAACGATGAACAGTTCGTCGGATATTTCAACCACCGCCGGACAAATTCCCCGCTTATTAGGTTTAGCTTACGCGTCAAAGCTATATCGCCAAAATAAAGAACTGGATTACCTGAAACAATTTTCGGTTAATGGTAATGAAGTTGCATTTGGCAGCGTTGGTAACGGCGCCACATCCGAAGGTTCATTTTTTGAAACTTTTAATGCGGGAGGGGTACTACAGGTGCCTATGGCCATCTCTATTTGGGATGACGCTTATGCTATTTCGGTGCCGGCAAACCTGCAAACTACCAAAGAAGATATTTCTGAAATATTAAAAGGCTTTCAGCGCGAAAATGGAAGCAATGGTTACGAGATCTTTAAAGTGCGTGGTTGGGATTATATTGCCCTTTGTGAAACTTACGAGCGTGCCATTAATATTTGCCGTGAGGAACATGTGCCTGTGCTGATTCATGTTACCGAAATGACCCAACCACAGGGGCACTCAACTTCTGGTTCACATGAGCGCTATAAAAGCAGGGAACGCCTTACCTGGGAGGATGAGCACGATTGTTTGCAAAAAATGCGCGAATGGATGATCACATCGGCTATCTCGACCGAAATAGAACTGGAAGAGCTTGAAGCCGAAGCGAAAAGGTATGTACGCGAATGTCAGCGTGAGGCGGCTAATGAATTAGCTGTCGTAATAAAAAGCGAAATAGAAGAAGCTGCAGCCCTGATCGATGCCTTTGCCGAAACAGTGCCGGATAAAAAAGAAGCAATATCAGCATTATCCGCTGGTTTGCGCTCCAGTATTGATGCCGGGCGTCGCGAAATCTTTTCAGCCATCCGCAAAACATTACGGTTAACTACCACCGAAAATAATGTTGAACGCCAGCTTTTAACAGAATGGTTAAAAGTTGAGAAAGCAAAAAATACGGAACGTTACAACTCAAAGCTGTTTACAGGAACTCCTGAATCGCCTCTATATGTGCCTATTGTGCCTGCTATTTATAGCGATGATGCAAAGCTATTGGACGGAAGAGAAGTATTGAACGCCGCTTTCGATGCCAATTTTGCACGCGATAAAAGTATTGTTGCATTTGGTGAAGATTTGGGTGCGATAGGCGATGTTAACCAGGGCTTTGCCGGTTTACAGGCAAAATATGGCGAAATCCGCATTACAGATACCGGCATTCGCGAAACAAGTATTATAGGGCAGGGTATGGGACTTGCAATGCGCGGCTTAAGGCCGATTGCTGAGATCCAGTACCTTGATTACCTGATCTATGCCATAACCATTATCAGTGATGATATAGCCAGTTTAAGCTACCGTACGATGGGCGGGCAAAAAGCTCCGCTGATTATTCGTACCCGTGGCCATCGTTTAGAAGGGATCTGGCATTCAGGTTCGCCAATGAGTGTTATTTTAGGGTCGATGCGCGGCTTTCATATTTGTGTGCCCCGTAACATGACCCAGGCAGCAGGTATGTATAATACGCTGTTAAGGGGCGACGAACCTGCGCTGGTAATAGAATGCCTGAACGGTTATCGTCTTAAAGAAAAGCTGCCTGCCAATGTCGGCGAATTCACCGTACCGCTTGGTAAAGCCGAGGTTTTGCGCGAAGGCAGCGATATTACTGTGGTATCGTACGGTTCAACGCTGCGCATCGTACAGGAAGCATCTGAAGAGCTTGCAGCAATGGGCATCAATATCGAAATTATCGATCCGCAAACTTTATATCCATTTGATACAGAGGGGATTTGTGGTATTTCATTAAAGAAAACCAGCAAGTTACTTGTTGTTGATGAGGATTTACCGGGAGCGGGTTCAGCTTATATCCTGCAAAAGATAATGGAGGGCCAAAATGGCTATTATGCGCTTGATGCCCAGCCAAAAACGCTTACCGCAAAAGAACACAGGCCGCCTTATGGTTCGGACGGTGACTACTTCAGCAAGCCATCTGTTGATGATGTTGTTGAAACCGTTTACGCTATGATGCATGAGGCCAGTCCTTCAAAATATCCCGCTATTTATTAATAACATAACTGCAGGTTGTTGAATCAGTGATTCATAATCTGATTTCAATAACCGTTTTTTATCTGAAATGGACAATACTTTTTTAACTGTTGCCGAGAATATCAAAACCCGTCGTACCGTAAAACCAGCCATGATGAATGGTCATAAGGCACCAAACGGTCATATCGCCGCCCTGCTGGAACTTGCCGACTGGGCGCCAACCCATGGTTTCACCGAGCCCTGGCGCTTTATTGTTTATGAAAACCCCGATCAGTTTTGTGCCGAACATGCCGAAGTTTATAAACAGAGCGTATCTGCCGAAGAATTTAATGAGGCTGCATACAATAACCTGAAAACCCTGGGCAGCAAAGTTTCGCATGTAATTATTACGGTAATGCAGCGCGGCGATCTGCCGAAAATACCGCCGTTCGAGGAAGTTGCAGCTGTGTCGAGCGCTATTCAGAATATCCTTTTAGGTGCAACCGCCTTAAATATGGCCTCCTTCTGGAGTACCGGCGGTGCTATCCTGAAACCCGCTTTTAAAGAATTTTTGAATTTGCGGGATGAAGATAATGTAATGGGCGTATTATATCTTGGTTATGCCGACCAGTATCCCGAAGGTAAACGCACTATTCCGCTTGAAAATAAAATTAAATGGGTTAAATAAATTTAATCTATAACCTTTCCTTTTTTCGCTCCGTATAACAGTTTAAAATATTGCTTATTTTTAAATTTATTTTCATTTTAGTAAAAAATATCATGTTGCTGATTTGGATTTCAAGTTTTAAAGTATATTTTTGTATTAATCTGTTAATAGCAGGTTAACCTTTTATCCAAACCCTGTTACTATACCCTAATTAATTAAAATTAAATTAAACTCAGGAAAGCGTATGAGGAAACATTTTTTGTGGGTCACTATGTCGATTTTTTTTCTTTCAGCAACAATTTTAAGCTGGAAATCGGATGGTGCAAACAGATCAGTGAGCGTAAGGAAAGAAAATGCAACGTTTACAACTAAAGAACTATTTGAGCAATACGTTAATAATTTATATGAGGCAGCGCGCCTTAAAGAGGCTGGTTTAGCTTTTAATGTGTTTGAAAAAGCTGTAACAGGCTATAACAATCTGAAGCTTTCGCACCAGGTACCTCAAAGCAGTGACGTGCTCACGGTGGTTGATTTCTCCAAATCAAGCCGTGAAAAGCGTATGTGGATTATAAATTTGTTAAACAAACAGCTGGTGCTTAATACATGGGTCGCACATGGATCAGGCAGCGGGCAGGAAATGGCAAATCATTTTTCGGATGCCAACGATTCACATGAAAGCAGTCTCGGATTTTATGTAACTGATAAGGTTTATAATGGTAAACATGGCCGTTCACTATATCTTGATGGTATGGATGAAGGCTTTAACGGCAATGCCCGTATGCGCAGCATTGTTGTACATGGCGCTAATTATGTTGGGCCTGCTGCTATTAATGAGCAGGGATATATCGGCAGAAGCTTCGGCTGCCCCGCGGTATCGCCAAAAGTTGTTAATAAAGTTATCAATACCATTGCCGGCAAAACCGTTTTATTTATTAACGGAAACGATGAGTCTTACTATTCAAAATACCTGGATGAAACGGGGCCGCTCAACTTAATGGCGAGCGCTGATACCTCATTCAATTTTACAAAGTTTTAAAATCCAACCCAACTATAAACCAAATCATGAAGCCCGGCTTACTCAAAAGTTTGCCGGGCTCTTTTTTATTTGGCCATAAAGCTTTGCAGGTGTGCATAAAGCACTATATCTAAGCCATAAACATCCGGGCGGTATTGGATGGTGCCATTGTCATCTGCCCAGCAGGTTACATACGTGATGTAAATAGGCGTTTTCTTTGGCAAGCCTATATTGGTAGGGTTCGGTTTATCTTCAACCATATCTTTCGAAATGGTGTCGAGGGCGGCGCCTTCTCCAAACAGGTTTTGTGCCAGGCCAAGCGGATCACCTAATCGTACACAGCCGTGACTTACTGCACGCATAGCATGTCTGAATGCTTCTTTATTAGGTGTATCGTGCAGATAAACGCTGCTGCGGTTTTTAAACAGAAACTTTATTTTACCCAGCGAGTTGTCTTCTCCGGGGCGTTGTTTAAACTCGTATTCCAGATTGTCGGGCGTAACCTGCGACCAGTCGATGGTTTCCGGGTCTTCAATCCTTTTACCGTCCTTAAAAACATCTATGTTTTTGTTGGAGAGATAGTAACGGTCCTCGGCAGCCTCAACAATGATTTCTTTTGTGGCAATACTACGGGGAATATTCCAAATAGGGTTTACTTCAACGCTATGGATGAGGCTGTTCAGTATCGGCGTTTCCCGGGGAAAAGGTTTATCGGCCCTCGCTGTATCATCAAAATGTTCAAGTGTGTTCTGGTTTTTCATGTTTCGTCCCTGGCCTACACAAACTTTCATATTTAAAACCGATTTGCCATCTTCCATAACGTCAAGCCTGAAATCGGGGATATTTACAATCACATATTTGGGTTCAAACGGTTTATTTCTCCAACGCAGCCGCTCCAGGCTAACCAATAAGTAGCGTTTACTCTCCTCGCGGGAAAGGCCTTCGATAGTTGCACTGTCCCTGTATGCTTTTTGCAACGCTAAATATTGAGGGCTTTTGGGTTGGATACTGTCAAGGAATGTTTTAAAATCTGCCCGGTTTAAAGTCGCAAGCATCGTTGTGCTATCGGGCCGGCGGGTGGCCATAAAATACCTCGAGTAGATCTTTTTAGGATTGATCACTCCGTATTGCAACGCATTGGAGTATTTTATCAAAGCGCCCGCTGTTAACACCTCAAGTTTGGCAACAGTTTCATAGGCTTCATCAATTGTTTTTATAGCCTTTTTGTCTTTGAGTTTGGCTACAAGTGCTTTGATCTCTGCCGATGGATACACAGTTGGATCGAGGCCGTGTTCATTGATTTTATCAAGATATTCTGTTAAAGCTTCGAGATCACCATTGTTTAAGTGGTTTATAACTAAAAGGGGCCGGTATTCGTTCTTTTTGAAAAATGATTCGATAACCAGCGGATTAGCTGTCTTGGACCGGTATTTTGTGAATACTCTTTTAAAAACAGGGATGTATCCTTCAGTATCTGCCTTTTTAAAAATTTCATTTTGTGTGATCCTGAACATATCTTCAGCAATCATTTCATGCTTTTTCTTGCAGCTTTGTAATACAGCAGGTAAAACCAAACACGCGGAAAGTATAATCGGGATAAAGTGTTTCCTAAAGGGAATAGGTATCATATAGACGAAAGATAGTTAAATATTGCTTATGAATAGCAATAGCCATACCATAAACGGCCGCGCTTTTTATTTATTTTTGAACAAAGCCCGTTATCGCCTTTAAGCCGAATAGCCTGTTTAATTAAAATGAAAAAACTACTCCCGCTTGCTCTCATCATATCATTGCCTTTCATGGCATTAGCACAAAGTTTTAAACCAGTAAATAAAGAAGCATCGCTTGAGGTAAATAAATTGCTTAGCTTCCTTTATAATATAAAAGGCAAGCATATCTTATCAGGGCAGCAAAATTATAACAGTGATCGTGACGTTTTTTCAGACAGTGCCAAGTCAATTACAGGACAATATCCTGCCGTTTGGGGCTCTGATTTCATGCTTTGGGGAGACAAAGATCTGGGGCAGGACCTGGTAAACGAAGCTAAGCAAAAATGGCAGGATGGCTATCTGGTAACACTCATGTGGCACCAGGGGCGCCCTTTGGATAACCCGCCATATGATTGGAAGCAAAGTATTCAGGGCAAAATAACTGATGCCCAATGGAAACAGTTAGTTACACCCAATACCGATCTGAATAAAAAATGGCTTGCCCAAATTGACGTGGTAGCTGGTTACCTGAAACAGCTCAGGGATGCCCATGTACCTGTTTTGTGGCGGCCTTATCATGAAATGAACGGCGTATGGTTTTGGTGGGGAAACAAAAAAGGGAACGACGGTATCATCAAGCTCTGGAAAATGATGTACGATCGGTATACCAATTATCATCATTTAAATAATCTGATTTGGGTATGGGGCCCAAACGGTTTGCGCGACCTTCCATTAGATGAAGCGTATGACTATAAAGACTTTTATCCGGGCGCCGATTACGTAGACATTTTAGGTGCTGATATCTATCATTTCGATTATGAACAACGGGATTATAACGATTTGCTAAAGGTCGCTAATGGCAAGGTTATTGCGCTGACAGAAACCGGCGAACTTCCAAAACCCGAAATTCTGGCAGCCCAACCCGAATGGGCCTGGTTTATGGTGTGGACGAGCTGGCTTTGGACTGATAATACACATGAGCGCGTAAGAACCATTTATGGTTTGCCTCAAACGCTGAATCATGAACAAGTGAAAACCATGTTAAATAAAAACTAATGTCTACTCAAAAATTACCTGAAGTTTGGCTTCGTGGGCCGCTGGATGATGTGCCGGCCCTGCTTCATTCCGTTGCACACGCGCTGTTACAGGCAAGGGAAGAACTTAATGAATTGATGATCGATTTTCCGGAAAAGCTGCTGTGGGAAAAGCTTGCCGGCATGGCTTCGCCGGGTTTTCATTTGCAACACCTCACCGGGGTACTTAACCGGCTTTTTACCTATGCAAAAGGTGAAGCGCTTAGTGCGGCACAACTAAATTATCTTGCAGCCGAAGGTAAACCTGGTGAACATATCATCGGCGTAGCTGATTTGATAAAGGCGTTTAATAATCAGGTAGATAGTGCTATTGATCAACTTAAAGCTACCGATGCAAATACATTAACCGAGTGGAGAGGAGTAGGCCGGGCGCAATTACCATCAACAGTTATCGGCTTGTACACGCATTCGGCTGAGCATACCATGCGCCATCTCGGGCAGCTTTTGGTTACGGTAAAGGTGCTTAAGCAACAATAGCGGCCGCGTCTTTAAGATTTTGTGAGCGATAGGTTACCTGGGCGTTTGGATGTTTATTTTCGGGATCGTATAGAAAAGTATCGATACCCAATTCGCTTGCAGCTTTTATTTCAGATTCCGGATCATCTCCAATAATAAGTACATCTTTGGGTTTGTAATCATATTTCTCTAATATCGACGCAAAAATATCTTTCTTGGTGAGGGGCGAAAGTTCAGGGTCAACAATGTGGATAGCTTCAAAATCTGCTTCAATGTTCAGCATTTTAACTTTGCTCCATTGCAGTTTGGTAAAACCTGTGGTAACCAAAAATTTGGTAACCTTTGCTTCGCGGATATGTTTATAATCATCAAAAGGCTGCATTGGCCGGTTGTACTCGATGTTATTTAATAGTTCGAGCCCTTTGTTTTTAACGAGTTCGCTAAATTGGTACTTGTCTGCCACCTTTTGATATGGGATGCGCTTCAAATCCTCCTTTGCTTTGTTGATATGATCAATACCTTCGCCGGCTATATGCTGATCAAGAAAATTGAACAGTTCGTTAAACAAATGATCGGCAATGGAACTTACCGGGTATATGGTATTATCAAGATCTAATATGATGGCTTTTTTCATGATAGCAAATTAAGGTAAAACAGGTACTCGTTTAGTGGTATATATTGACCGTTTCATGATCAAATATCCGCAGGCCACAATCAGGCAAACGCCACCCAATAGCCACCAAAGCATTTCAAACCCTCCATAGGCGATAACCTGGCTACCCAAAAATGGAGCGATGATCTGCGCGCCGGCCCATGACATGCTATATAACGCGGCATACTCACCACGGTTACGCACATTTGAACGGCTTATCCAAAACGTGTTCATAAATGGCATGGAAAGCATTTCACCCATTGTTATCATGCATACAATTAATATGGCTACCAAAGGCACATGCGGCATCAGGTTAAGTAATGCAAAGCCGGCACCGGTAACTAAAATGCCGGAGATGATGTAAGATAAAGCATGGCGTTTACCCTCGAGCCAGTTAATTAGTATCATCTCAACAAGCACGATGAGTATACCATTCAATGCCAGCAGAAAGCCGATAAAACGCTCGTTAAAATGCCATTGTATTTTATAAAATACAGGCTGCATAATAAAAAACTGGAAAAAACAAGTTGCGAACAGGGTTGCCAATAAGATAAACACCAAGTAAAGCCCATCTTTATAAGCCGATGAAACCACTTCATCAAAACCGGCCACTGCTTCTTTGATTGTTTTTGCCACTTTTGAACGGGGCATCAAGGTGAGCAATAATATACCTGCCGCGATATTTGTACAACCATCTACCCAAAAAAGCAAATGATAATTTATAGATGCCAATAATCCCCCTAAGCCGCCGCCAAAAGCCCAGCCTAAGTTTGTAGCCAACCGATTAAGTGAGTAGGAGCGCGTTTTGTTTTCTTCTGTACTGTAATGTGCTATAGCCGTTGAATTGGCAGGTCTGAATGATTCGTTGCAAATGCTCAACACGAGGGTGAAAATGGCCATGCTGATGAAATTGGTTTGATAACCAAGGATCAAAAATAGTAATCCGCCGGTAAGCAATGCCCCAACCTGCAAGTCATAAAAGCCTATTTTATTGATCAGCTTACCACCGATGAAGCCGCCGGAAACAGCACCCACGCCAAAAATAGCCATAATATATCCCGACTGCTCAATGGTAAAATGCAGCTGCCTGATGGTATAAATGGTCATGAAAGGTACAACCATGGTGCCACTACGGTTAATAAGCATTACGATGCTCAGGTACCAGCTGTTTTTTGATAGTCCGCTATAGGCTTGTTTGTATAATTGGATAATTGAGATAAGCATGGCTTTACAAAGGTAGGTTATTGGACTGAAAGCTTAAAGCAGAAAGCCAAAAGCAAAAGAAGCTTGGTGAAAATAAAAGGCCGAAAACTCAAAATGTTCTCAGTGGAACGCTTTAAGATTTCGGCTTTTTGCTTTAGGCTAACTGAGCGCTTTTAGCTTAAACGGGCGTTTCTGTTCCTGAGCCAATGATCGGCTAATACAAGGGCTGCCATGGCTTCAACAATAGATACGGCGCGCGGAACTACGCAGGGGTCGTGACGACCTTTGCCTGATATTTCGGCAGCGTTGCCTTCGCTATCAATTGTGGCCTGGTTTTTCATGATGGTGGCTACAGGTTTAAAGGCTACCTTAAATTCGATAGGCATACCATTGCTAATGCCTCCCTGGATCCCGCCCGAGAAATTGGTAATGGTTTGTATATCGCCCAGGTGCGATTTTACAAAGATATCGTTATGCTCAGATCCTCGCATTTCGCTGCCTTCAAAGCCAGAACCAAATTCAAAGCCATGAACGGCATTGATGCTTAGCATCGCTTTGCCCAAATCGGCATGCAGTTTATCAAACACAGGGTCGCCAAGGCCTACCGGGCAGTTTTTTATATAGCAGCTGATCTTGCCGCCAACGGTATCGCCATCTTTACGCACACTATCAATAAATTCGATCATCTCTTCGGCTGTTGCCGGATCAGCGCAGCGCACAATGTTTTTTTCGCGTTCCTCAATAAACTCAATCGGATCGTTTATAAATACATTAGGTGCGTTGATCTTACCTACGCTGCTTACATGGGCAACAATTTCTATACCCTGTGTTTTAAGCAGCAGTTTGGCCAAAGCGCCTGCCGCAACGCGGGCGGCAGTTTCGCGTGCAGAGGAACGGCCGCCGCCGCGATGGTCGCGAATGCCATATTTGGTTTGATAGGTATAATCGGCATGCGACGGGCGATATACATCCACGTTGTGGCCGTAATCTTTTGAACGCTGGTCTTCATTGGGGATCAGCATAGCAATAGGGGTGCCCGTAGTTTTATCTTCAAATACACCCGAAAGGATTTTTACCGTGTCGCTTTCCTTACGCTGGGTAGTGATCTTTGACTGGCCAGGCTTACGTTTATCCAGTTCGCCCTGGATATAATCAAGATCAACTTGTAAGCCGGCCGGGCATCCGTCAATAATTACACCGATGGCCTCGCCATGTGATTCGCCAAAAGTAGTTATCCTGAATATTTGCCCGAATGAATTGCCTGCCATAGTTTTAGATATGAAATGTTAGATGGGAGACAGGAGAAAATCCTATCTGAATATCTTTAATTGGTTATTTTATAACTGTCATTGTAAAATCCAGATTTACGAAGTTTTCAAAACTTCGTAAATCTGGATCTCGCTTGAGATTGCTTTGTTCCCGTAATAACGCACTTTTGTACGTTTGCGTTAGGCTTTCTGCCTTCAGCTTTAAGCTTCCTTCTCTTCCACTTCAAACCCCTGCTTTTCCAGGTCATTCCAAAAAGCGGGATATGATTTATCAACTACCGGCCCGTTCTCAAATTCCATTTGCGGAAGAATGAGAGCCAGCGGCGCGAAGGCCATTGCCATGCGGTGGTCATGATAAGTATTGATGAAGATACTATCAGGTATAAATTTCCCGCTGCAATCAAGCGTGTAAACTTCATCTTTTTCAATCAGTTTAACACCCATTTTGCCAAGCTCTGTTTGCAGGGCCAGGATGCGGTCGGTTTCTTTGATCTTTAAAGTTTCAAGGCCGGTAAAAGATGCTTCATGATTAAGCGCTGCGCAAACAACAATTACTGTTTGTGCCAGGTCGGGGCATTCTTTCAGGTCAAACTCACGGCGGGAGATAGGTTTGTTCTCTTTTTTAAGATGAACGCCACCATTCCTGAACTGCGAAGTAATACCAAAGTTAGCCATGATTTCGGTGATCACGCTGTCGCCCTGTAAACTGTAAGGAGTAAGGCCTGTTAAAAACAGTTCGGCCTCATCTGCAAGCGCAGCAATAGCGTACCAGTAGGAAGCGGCGCTCCAATCAGGTTCAACATGTAATGATGTTGTTGTAAATTCCTGGTTAGCAATTGCAATGAGATTGTCTTGCCAGGTATGCTTGATACCGGCGGTTTCCAGCATGGCCAGGGTCATTTCAACATAAGGGCGCGAAGTTAATTCACCTTCAATATGCAGCTCCAGGCCTAAAGGTAAAGCCGGGGCAATAAGTAATAATGCGGTAATGAATTGGCTGCTGATATTGCCTTTAATACTGATTTTACCGGTTTGTTGTTTAAAGCCGCCTTTCAGTTTAATCGGTGGGTACCCATCATTTTCTTCATAATCAATATTGGCACCCAGCACGCGCAATGCATCAACCAATATACCTATTGGTCTTTCCTTCATGCGTTTACTGCCGGTTAGGATCACCTCATCTTCCTGAATAGCATAATAAGCAGTCAAAAAACGCATAGCCGTGCCTGCCGGGCCGATATCAACAATTTCGGATTTGCAATTTGCTATTTCGGAATTAGAAGAGGCATCTCCTGCCAAAACCTCTTGACTCTTGGCTCTTGATTCTTGACTCTTCCTTAAGATACCTGCCAATAAAACAGCATCGGCAGCGTCAGATACATTTTCAACGTGTACTTTGCCTTCGCTTAGTGCTTCGATAATAAGGGCCCGGTTACACTCACTTTTTGAACCTGTGAGGTTAACCGTACCATTAACGATCTTGTTGTTTCTTTTAAGAATGATGTTTTGCATCATTATAAAATTAAGCGTGTGTAAGTTTTTCTGCTGCCTGACCTTGAGCGGCGCCTGCGTTCATTACCTCTGTTTGCCTGCGGATAGATTCGTTGTGAACCAGTTCAAGCAGTTTTTCGGTGAACTCGGCGCTTAATTTCAATGCTTTACCGTAAGTAGTACGTTTTTGCAGGATCTCATCCCAACGGCCAACTTGCAAAATGGTTATATCGTTGTCTTTTTTGTACTGACCGATTTTTTCTGCAATCTGCATACGCTCAGCAATTTTTTGGATCACCAGGTCATCGATTTTGTCAATCTGGTTACGTAGTTCAGCCAGTTTATCGCTCACTTCAGAGTTTTTAACTTCTGGCTTACGTAAAGTTAAATGGTCAATGATATCAGCAAGGGCAGCAGGAGTAACCTGTTGTTTAGCATCTGTCCATGCTACGCTTGGATCGATATGTGATTCGATCATTAAGCCTTGCATATCAAGATCTAAAGCTTTTTGTGACACATAACCGATCAGATCCCGGTTACCTGAAATGTGACTTGGGTCGTTAATCAAAGGTAATTCAGGAGCCAGTGTTTTTAAGGCAATAGCAACATCCCACATTGGTTCGTTACGAAAAGCTGATTTTTCATAAGATGAGAAACCACGGTGAATTGCAGCTAATTTGGTAATACCGGCGTTGTTGATACGCTCTAATGCGCCAACCCATAATGAAAGATCAGGATTTACCGGGTTTTTAACCATTACAGGCACATCAACACCTTTTAAAGCATCAGCAATTTCCTGAACGGTGAAAGGGTTAGCTGTTGAACGTGCACCTACCCAAAGGATATCAACACCCGCTTTTAAAGCTTCTTCAACGTGTTTTGCAGTAGCAACCTCAACAGCAGTTGGCAAGCCTGTTTCTTCTTTGGCCCGTTTTAACCACTCCAAACCAATGCTGCCAATACCTTCAAACTCACCCGGACGGGTACGTGGTTTCCAAATACCTGCACGCAAAGCTGAGATTTTACCTGTTTGGGCTAATAAATGAGCTGTAGCTACTAATTGTTCTTCTGTTTCAGCGCTGCAAGGGCCTGAAATAACCAAAGGTTCCTTACCTGTTTTAATCCAGGTGTTAAGCGGCTGTATGTTTAAATTTAGTTTCATCGTTTTTTTGTTTGTCCGGTGGTAGCCGGGAGTGTTAGTTGATAATTTAAATTATTTAGTTTTTTGGGTTCTGTTTGCCAATTGTCTTTATTATACACTACGCCTGATATTGATATACTTGCGGATGCTCCGTTCGGCCCGGCGAGGTTTTGGGCTCACCGCATGCTCATCATCGTGCCTTTCGTACTCGCCAAGGATATTGAAGTTATGGGTGTACTTAAGGATCTGCCTTATGGAAGCGTCATATTGTTTTTGCTCCTCCCATTCTATATCTACATAAAAATTGTACTCGTTGCGCTTGCCCAAAATTGGCATCGACTGAATTTTGCTCATATTTACGCCTTCTTCGGCAAAAATATTAAGCACTTTAGCCAATGCACCAACTTTGTTACTCACCTGGAAGCATAAAGAAGCTTTGTTAGCCGGTTTCTTCTCGATATTATCATGATGGGTAAGGATCAGAAAACGGGTAAAGTTTCTTTTGTTCGATTCGATGCGACGCTCCAAAACATCCAGGCCGTAAAGTTTCGCGGCTAAGGAATTTGCAATAGCAACCGTATCTGTTAGCTGCTCATCCCTAATGCGTTTAGCACAGGCCGCGGTATCACTGCTTTCCACAATTTTAAGGTGTGGATACTCATCAAAAAAATCAACACACTGGCGCAAAGCAATAGGGTGGGAGGTTACATATTTAATATCCTCGAATTTTACCCCGGGTAAAGCCATCAGGTGCAGCTGGATGGGCAGGTAAATTTCACCAACTACGGGAAAGCCATAATCAAGCAGCAAGGTATAGTTTGGCAGGATGCTGCCGGCAATGCTATTTTCGATAGCCATTACCACATAATCAGCCTCACGGTTTTTTAAACTTTCAAACGTTTGTTTGAAAGAGTTGCATTCAATGGTCTCGGTGTTTTCGCCGAAGTATCTCAATGCAGCTTCTTCGTGAAAAGAGGCCCGGATACCCTGAATTGCGACTTTTGGTTGTTCTATTTTCATAAACCTGCTTAAAGCAAAAAGTCCCGGCTGGTGGGCCGGGACTTTTTAGTTTTTTTATATGTTTGTTTTGTACATATTAGTCCCGGCTCTCACTGGTAAAGTAAAAGTAGTAGCCAAAGAAGTATGCACCTGTTAATTTCATTTGCTTTTTTATTACGACGTAAATGTACGGTAAAAAAAGAGTTTGTCAATAGAAAATTTTATTTTTTGTAAAAAATAATAGGTCAACCAAATTAAATTCTGTGTTCGGCACTTTGGGAGCGTTTGAAAAGAGAATTTTGGGGATAGATTATCTTTATTCCCCAATTTTCCGGAAACTTCTGAATAAGATCCTATCATGGATTAACATCTTAGGTTGTATAAATTCTCCGTTTTTGAACCTGATTTGTACGTTACCCATATTCCGGTCGCTCGTCGTTGTTCTATGAGCAAGTTCTGCTACGTCGGCTTTATTGTACTCTTTAATGTGTTTTTCGTCAATCCCGTAATAGAATAAGTGGTTGCCACGTGATATTCGCAAATACTGATTACGACCTTTTATCGCTACAGAGGCTATACTGCCAATAAATATCCCCAGTCGTCCAAGAATTATTAAGAGAAGCGTTATTGGATACGAACCACTGCCAATATGAAGTACGCTTGCACAAAATGCTGAAATGGCAAATAATAGATATATTGAGAAAAAAGCTGCAAGAACAAATATTCTCACCGGGTTAACTCTATAGATAAAGTCACTGGTCATGAAATGTGGTTGATTCCCGATATTAAAGAAGTGTTTTTCAAATGAACTCAGATTGAGTGTCTGCTCAAAAAGTCGTGCAGGAGTTTGGATGTTAATTGAAACATGGTTTATAGTACTTTCAGATAAACAAAAGAAGCCGTGCATTTGCTACGGCTTCTTTTGTTTTAAGAGGATCTTTTAAATTCTTATCAGAGATTTCTATTAGTCTCTCATATTAATGTATTGCAATGGCTGGCCAAAATCCTCGGAACGGCAAAGGCTGATAACAGATTGCAGGTCGTCAATCTTTTTTCCTTGCACCCGCACCTGGTCGTCCATGATAGAGGCTTGCACTTTAAGACCGCTATCTTTAATTTTCTTTACTATCTTTTTAGCAGCTTCCTTATCTATACCTTCCCTGATCTTGATTTCCTTACGGATCATGTTGCCCGATGCATATTGCTCTTTGCCAAAATCCAACGCTTTGGGGTCAAGATGTTGTTTAACCATCCGGCTTATGATGCTGTCTTGTATGGCTTTAAGGCGCATATCGTTTTCAGTAACTATGGTAACCTGGTTTGTTTTTTTATCAAGATCGATAGTGCTTTTTGAATCGTTAAAGTCGTAACGATTAAGAATCTCTTTTTTGGCGGTATTTATAGCGTTATCAAGCGTTTGCCCGTCTATTTTACTAACTATATCAAATGTTGGCATAAGTAGTGTGTTGGTTATAAAAGTTTTGCAAAACTAATGTATTGTTAACATACAGCGCAATATTGCAACAAATTGTTTAATTTCTGCAATAAATAATGATGAATGAAAACAGGTTAATTCCTCATGAGTTAATATTAAGTTAACAAATAAATAAGCAGATTTGTAACATCTGGCTGTAAAGCGAGAAATTTTTATGGATAAACAGGTTCCCTTAATTAACAGAGAAATAAGCTGGCTATATTTTAACGATAGGGTTTTGCAAGAAGCGGCCGACCCAACCGTCCCCCTGATAGACCGGATTAGGTTCTTAGCTATATTTTCATCTAACCTTGACGAATTTTACAGGGTGAGGGTTGCTACACTAAGCCGTTTAGCTGCACTCAACGAAAAATCGAAAGAGATACTTGGTTATAACCCTAAAAAGATCCTTAACCAGATCAAGAATATTGTAGTAAGGCAGGAACGTAAATTCAACAACCTGTACGAAAACATTATTGTCAAACAGCTGGCCGAAGAAAAGATCTTTATCCTGAATGATAAACAGCTTAACGTAACCCGAGGTACTTTCGTGAAAAACTATTTCAGGGAGAAGCTGCTGGCTACATTGGTGCCTATTATGCTTAATGACACTTTACCGCTGCCTGAGCTTAGGGACAGGGCCGTTTACTTTTTTGTAAAGCTTACCACCAATAAAAAAACAAGGTTTGCCCTTATTGAGTTCCCGGATAATCTTTCACGCTTTGTTAAACTGCCTGATACCAATAACCTGAAGTTCATTATTTTGCTTGATGATATTATCAGGTACAGTTTGGAGGATATCTTTTTCATTTTTGAACATGACAGTATCGAGGCTTACTCCATCCAGCTTACCCGCGACGCGGAACTTGACCTGGATAAAGAGGTGAGTGAAAAATTTGTCGATTCACTGGCCAAGAGCCTCCAAAAGCGCAAAAAAGGTAAGCCGATGCGTTTGCTTTATGACTCAGAGATGCCTATGGATATGCTGAAATACCTGGTAGGCAAAATGGGTCTGCATGGCGAAAGTCTTATCCCGGGTAACAGGTACCATAATTTCAAGAATTTTATTTCGTTCCCCAACGTTGGCGGACCGGAGCTTGAGTATAGCAAATATATAGCACTGCCTGTGGCCGACCTTTCATTTGGTAAAAGCCTTATAGGGCTCATCGCCAAAAAGGATTACCTGGTAAGCACACCTTATCAATCGTATGATTACGTGATCCATTTTTTGCGCGAGGCCGCTATAGACCCTAAGGTAAAAGAGATCAGCATTGCTGTATATCGTTTGGCCGAAAACTCAAGAGTGGTCCATGCTTTGATCAATGCCGCTAAAAACGGCAAAAAGGTAAATTGCCTTGTAGAGTTAAGGGCCCGCTTTGATGAGCAAAACAATATTCACTGGAGTAACAGGCTTGAAGAGGAGGGCGTAACAGTATTGTACGGTGTGCCCGGTTACAAGGTGCACTCAAAAATATGTTTGGTTAGCCGTACCGAAAAAGGTAAGCTGGCTTATTATGCCTGCCTTTCAACTGGTAATTTTAATGAAAAAACAGCGCAGATCTATGCCGATCATACCCTTTTTACAGCTAACAAAAGAATCACCGATGACCTGGTGAACGTTTTCAAAGCTATCAACAAGGGATTATTACCCAAGGGGCTTAAAAGCTTAATTGTATCCCCAATTGACTCAAGGCCTGCCATTTACAGGTTGATAGATAACGAGATAAAAAACGCGAAAGCTGGCAAACAGGCATATATGATCCTGAAGATGAACAGTCTTGCTGATGAAGATCTCATTAGCAAGTTATACCAGGCGAGTAATGCAGGCGTAAAAATTAAGATGATCATCAGAGGGATGTGCTGCTTAATTGCGGGAGTGAAGGGCTATAGCGAAAATATAGAGGTGATTAGTATTGTAGATAAATACCTTGAACACGCCCGGGTACATATTTATTGCAATGGCGGCAAGGAGCTCATCTACCTTACATCGGCCGATTTCATGACCCGAAATATTGACAACCGTGTTGAAGTTGGCTTCCCGATATATGACGAAAAGCTGCAGCAGGAGATAAGGGATATTATTGATATCCAGCTTGAGGATAACACCAAAGCCCGCGAGATCAACAGTCAGAATACCAATAAATACCACAAAACAAATTCGCCCGAAAGCCACCGGGCGCAAATTGAAATATATAATTATTTAAAAAATAAAACGAAATAACATTGAGATACGCCGCCATTGATATAGGTTCAAACGCCGTGAGGCTGTTAATTGCCGACATAATTCAAAACACCGGATCGGTGTCGTTCAAAAAAAATACATTGATCCGTGTTCCGTTGCGTTTGGGAGACGATGCTTTTATACAGCAGCACATATCTGAGAAAAAAACTACAGAACTGGTTAAATCAATGGTTGCTTTTCGTAACCTGATGGATGTATATAAGGTTACCGATTATTTAGCCTGTGCAACATCGGCCATGCGCGAAGCCAAAAACGGGGAAGATATTGTGAAGCTGATTAAGGGTGAAGCTAACATCGATATTGAAATTGTACATGGATCTAAAGAAGCCAGTATCATTTATGCCAGTCATGCCGAGCAAAATATTGATAAAAGCAAAAACTACCTTTATATTGACGTAGGTGGCGGCAGTACAGAGCTTTCGCTGTTTTCGGCAGGGGAGCTGATCGTTTCGCGTTCGTTTAACATTGGCACCATCCGCATTCTTGATAACCAGGACACCGAAGAAACCTGGAACGAAATGAAGGATTTTGTGCGCGACAATACCCGTAGCTTTAAGCAATTATCGGGCATAGGTACCGGCGGCAACATTAATAAACTGTTCAGGCTATCCGAAGAAAAAGAAGATATGCCGCTAACTTTCGCTAAACTAAGATCATTATATACGTACCTGAGCTCTTTTTCACTGAAAGACAGGATCAACGTGCTTGGCCTAAACCAGGATAGGGCCGATGTAATTATTCCCGCCTGTGAAATTTATCTTACGGTAATGAAAAATGCTAATATCAAAAACATATATGTGCCCAGGGTAGGTATGGTTGATGGAATTATCCAAACTTTAATAGAAAAAAATATTCAATAAACAGGTTAAAATTATTTTAACAAATTGTTTAATAATTTAAAAAGTGTTATTATATTTGTAGTGCCCTCTCAAGGGCATGTTTTTCATAGGTAGATGTAGGGTCGGGTACAAGTTATTCGACCCTTTTTTGTGCCCCTAACTTTTTGTGTGTTTGGGTTGTTGACGGAGTAATTATGAAGAAAAAGATAGTTGTTGCTATTACGGGCGCCAGTGGTTCAATATATGCCAGTCTGCTGCTGAAAAAACTAACTCAATTGCAGGATCAAATTGCCGAAGTGGGCGTTGTTATGTCAGATAATGCCAAAGATGTTTGGAAGTTTGAACTCGACAACGAAGAATACAGCCGGTTCCCTTTTAAATTTTACGCTAAAAATGATTTCATGGCACCTTTTGCTTCGGGTTCGGCAAAGTTTGATACCATGGTAATTGTTCCCTGCTCTATGGGGGCGCTTGGAAGGATAGCAGGAGGGATCTCCGACGACCTGATCACCCGTGCGGCCGATGTGATCCTTAAAGAGCGCCGGAAGCTGGTATTGGTAGCCCGTGATACGCCACTCAGCCTGATCCATATCCGTAACATGGCGGCAGTTACAGAAGCAGGGGGTATCATATGCCCGGCTATCCCATCATATTACAGCAAGCCCCAAACTATTGAAGAGCTGGCTATGACAGTAGTAAACCGGGTTATTGATTTAATAGGTCTGGAAAGTAAAAGCTATGAGTGGAAGGGGATCTGAATTCTACATCACTTCGGTTAAGTATCAATAGTCTATTAATCAGTTGCTTATATAGTATGGTTTTAATCAAAGAAAGTTGTTAGCCAGGCAACATAGTAATGTTTAATCATAAAAAAGTTGCCAATAAAATTGACAACTTACCGAGGGGGCGTTTCTTTTATTTATTGTTAAGCAGCTTTATTATACCTCCAGCATTAATAACTCTACCGTCCAACGGCGCATAAATATTTTTGAACACGGGATTAGAAATCGAGCCAGTATAAATCGGTCCCCATTTATTTTGTCGTTGATCAGTAAGATTCTCGGCATTAATGAAAATAACAAAATGCTTCCACATCTTTTGCACAAGCAGTCCGAAAGTCCAATAATCACGACCTGTTGTGCCACCATCTAATAATTGTGAACCTGTATAAAATCCCTCAACGCCTGCCCGGAAACTGTTTTCCACTTCGTAGGTCAGGTCTGCGTTTAACTGGTGTTTGGGTGTTAATGTCTGAGCACTGCTTAACCCGTTAAAATGGCGTTGTACATCTGTATAGGTATAACCAAGGTAAATCCCTAACTCATCCATCAGCAGCTTAACATTGGTTTCGGCCCCTTTGCTGATCAGGTAACCCGTAGCGTTTATAAAGGCATTATTTTGTAATACCAATGGATCATTCACTTTGGTGAGGAAGAATAGCTGATTAACCTGCAAAAAAGCATCGCCTACTGCGCCTTTATAATTTACATCTGCGTTGGCACCGGCCGAACGTTCGGCTTTGGTTGCGCCAATATTTAATGGCTGCAAATACCGGTAGCCCTGTTCTTCGGCATCGTCATTAAAAATATCGGGCATCTTATAGCCCAAACCGCCGCCTACGCGGCTACTCCAATGTTCATCGAGCGTAAATAGCGTGTTAACGCGTGGCAACAGGAATAACCCGTTTGAGCTTGCAGATGACGGCGAGTTTTCGTCAAGCCGAATACCACTTTCTACAGCTAACCATTTTGTGGGTTTGAAGGTATTTTGAGCAAAAATTCCGTAAGTGTTGCGGCTATAGCTTAAATCTACACTTCCGTTTGGTTGCGACAAATGATCTGTCCAAACATCCGCACCGGCTACCCAGCTTGCAATGTTGCCATTACGGACATAGTTAGCTTCGGTATAAGATGATAATTGATTGCCCTTAAATAGAAACTGCGGCTCACCTATTGTCCTGTAAAAGTAGCCAATCGTATTTTTAAAGTTCAGTTGGTTGTTCGAGTCAAGCTTATGCGTGTAGGAAAACTGCGTGGAAAGACGGGCGCTTAGGTTATGCTCGAAATATTGGTGCTGATTATCGGCATGGCCGTTGATGACCTGCATATCGCCACCTAAACGATCTTCGTGCATGAAGTTAACACCAAACCAAAGTTGATCGCGGTTGCCTGGCTTTAAGAATACTTTTGGCGCAAGCGTGAAGCGATTGGTTTTAGGCACCGCGGAGAGCCCTGTATTACCCGGAGCGTAAGCACCATTATAGTTATAAGAACTAAAAATTGTTGTTCCAATGTGTGTCCATTGCTGGCTGTAAAAACCGCTGGCATCGGTGCCTTTGGCCGAATTCTGGTTAAGCAGCAAGGTCAATTCGGGTTTAGCCGCTGGCGTTTTGGTGATCAGGTTAACTAAACCAGCAATAGCCCCACCACCGTAAAGTGTCGATGCCGAACCTTTAATAATCTCGGCCTGCTTCAGGTTAAGTGGCGAAACCTGCACCAAGCTTAACCCACCCGAAAAGCCATCGTACATTGGCAATCCGTCCTGCAATAACTGCGTATAACGACTATCCAGCCCCTGGATTCGGAAACTCGCTGTGCCGCTTACCGCCGAAGTCGCTTGTACATGTACACCCGTGATCTCGCCCAGCAGCATTTTTATATCGCCGGGGCGCATGGTGCGTTTTTCGTCCAGTTCCTCAGCAGGCAGTGCTTCGATACGGGTAGGCACATCACTGCGGTTTTGATTGGTGCGGTTGGTTTGTACCACCACCTCCGCCAATTCACCTGCCATTGGCTCCAGGTAAACCTCGATAACAGGCTTGATATTTTTGACTGGCAACACGAAAGTTTTTTCCTGCGGTAGATAACCCACCATACTGAATTTGATCTCGTATTTGCCGCTGGGCAGGTTGAACAGAATATGCCCGTTGCTATCCGCAGCAGCGCCTCTTTTTAATTCGTTGATATAAGCCGTCACACCGGCTATGGACTGTTTGGTTTGGTCATCTTTGACCAGAATAGATAAAATATGCTGTGCACGTGCAGCCACTGAAGCCAGCAACACAGCGCCTAAAAGTAAATAGCGCATGAAATAGCTTAAAACATAAGAAATTGATGATTGAGAAAATGAGGGTTTTCCTATGCTAAAGGCGGACGAAACAAAGAAGGGTGGTAATAACTCAAAGCACCGGAGCTATGATGTAACAAAGCTGGGATGATGGAGCCTAATGATAACGGTTCAGCCAAAAACGGGCTAACCGGTTGAATATTAACAGCAAAGGATGGCGTACCCTGGAATTGCAACGCACCGGGTTTTGATGGCTGATCATGCTGGTTATGGTTTAACAGATCTTTGCCGTTCAGCAGGTAATCACCGATGAAATCCAGTACGCCTTTTTCGTCAGGTGTGACCACCTTTTCATAAGCCCGGTACATGCGCGGTAATTCGTTAAGCAGCGAAAAATCACCCAATGGCAAAACAATGCAGCCAAAGAGCAAATATCCGATCATCCAAAAAGCCGCGATCCTTTTGAGCATGAGCGTAAATTAACTAATAAATTCTGTAGGAAAACTGAGTTTACATCTCATGGAAAAACGGGTGTATAATATTACATGCGATTAGTGTATGCAGGTGGCGCTATTTTTATTTGGATTTATTCTAAATAACGTGTTTCTTTGCCACGAATAAGATGCGCCCTATGTAATAAATTAATACGCATAAAAAAGCCGGTGATCCGTCGCCAAACTTCCTACCGGCCAATGTTAACAGATCCTTCAACCCATTAATCATTTAAACAAAGATGTATTCTTTCTTATGCAGTAAAAAATTTTACTTTACTTTTCTTTCATTATTTTTTTCGGCGGTCCTGTTCGCCCAGACCGGGACCATCAAGGGGACCGTCAAAACCTCGGACGGCCAGCCCGCTGAATTTGTGACGATCGGCTTGAATGGTGCAACCAGGGGAACGACCGTCAATCAAAAGGGCAATTATCAATTAAAAAACGTCTCTCCGGGCAGTTATACGTTGACGGCCAGTTTTATAGGCTTGATCACCCAAAACAAAGAAGTGGAGCTCAAAGCCGGCGAAACACTGACCGTTGATTTTGTATTGTCCGAGACTAATGAGCAATTGCAGGAAGTAGTGGTAAAGGGTGCTAAAACCAACAAATTTGCCAATAAAAAAAGCGAGCTGGTGGCCAGGATGCCGCTGGCCAATCTGGAAAACCCGCAGGTTTACAGCGTAGTGACTAAGGAATTACTGCGTGAGCAGGTGGCAACCAATATCAGCCAGGCCACCAGTAACATTACAGGGGCTGCGCCAAATACCTACCCGGCGGGTGGCTTCGCCATTACTTCACGCGGCTTTATTACAGGGATTAACGCCCGTAACGGGATGGAAACGGTAGCCAGCCGTTCTGGCTTGGATATCGGTAATATCGAGCGTATAGAAGTGCTGAAGGGCCCCTCAGGTACTTTGTTCGGAGCTAATATTTCTTCTTTCGGCGGAGTAGTCAATGTGGTCACCAAGAGGCCGTACGATACGTTTGGCGGCGCAGCCTCATACACGTTGGGCAGCTACGGATTGAACCGGGTCAGTGCGGACGTGAACGCTCCGCTAAATTCTGAAAGAACAGCCTTGGTTCGGATCAATACCGCTGTAAACCGCCAGAACAGTTTTTTAACCAACGGGCATAATAACACCGTGCTCATTGCGCCCAGCTTGTCTTACCAGGTCAGCGACCGCCTGAAACTGAGCGCCGATTTAGAGTATTTCAATACCGACCAGACCAGGATCATGTATACCCGCGTAACGCCTGCTTCAGGGATCACCAGTGCCGACCAAATCCCGCTGGCTTATAACAAGTCACTGTATCTCGACGATGCCAACGCGCTGACCAGTTCCAATAAACTATTTTTGGAAGGTAAGTACAAGATTTCAGACAACTGGACCGCGACCACTTTATTCTCTTTCGTAAGCGAGAACGTTAAACAGAGCTATCAATATTATCCGACCTGGATCTCTCCGACAAAAGTGGCCCGCAATGTGGTGCTTTATGGCCCGATGTTTAATAATTATACCAATTTTCAGGAAAACATCAATGGAGAATTCAAAGCAGGCGCAATCAAACATAAAGTGTTGATTGGCCTGAGCTACCGTTATTATAACGGCAATTTCTATAGTACGTTTACACCGGCTAACCGGTTTATCGACACGGTAGATGTAAACAAAACCCCTAACCCGGTTGCTGTGGGCAAGGCTAAAGTAGATGAGTATTTTCTTAAATACGGCATGCTTGCTCCATTCGGTGTTTCAGACCAGTTTACCACCAGCGCCTATGCGACGGATGTGATCAGCCTGAATGAACGCCTTTTCGCCATGCTGAGCCTCCGCTTTGATCACTACCGCTATAAAGGCTATACCAGCCCGAGCCTATCAAGTCCTTATACCCAAAACTCAGTGGCTCCAAAACTGGGTTTGGTTTACCAGGCGGTTAAAGACCAGGTTTCGCTGTTCGTTAATTACATGAGCGGTTTCCAGAATATTGCCCCAGTCCAACAACCCGACGGTACTTTATTCGTAGTGAAGCCCATTTTCGCCAACCAAACGGAGGGTGGGATCAAGACCGAAGCATTTGAAAAAAAAGTGAACCTGACCTTAAGTTACTACTATACCAACATCGCCAACGCCACCCGAACGGATTCAAAAGGTTTTACCTTTCAGGACGGCAGGCAGGTTAGCAAGGGAGTGGATGCCGAGCTGATTGCCAACCCCTTGCCTGGTTTGAACATCATCATGGGGTATGCTTATAATAACAATAAGATCTTAAAAACTACCAATCCTGCCCTGGAAGGTAATATGGCAGCTACCGCGCCCGCAAGGATCGCTAACTGGTGGGTCAGCTACCGCTTCCGGCAGACTTTAAAAAATGTCGGGATCGGCTTTGGCGGCAACTATGTAAGCAAGGCCTTTCTAACCGCAGACAACACTTACAGCCTGCCGCATTATACTATCCTAAACGCGGCTGTTTTTTATGATCAGCCGAAATGGCGCTTTGATTTTAAGGTAAATAACCTCGCCAAACAAAAGTATTGGGACCTTGCCGGTTCAGCCCAGCCTTTGGCCAATATAGTCGCTAATCTCACGATCAAGTTTTAATATGGTAACGAATAGAAAAAAGAAATCAGCCTTCCGCCTTGTAGCGGAATGGCTGCATTTATGGCTGGGGCTGATCTCCGGCCTGATCGTCTTCATTGTATGTTTTACAGGGGGGCTTTGGGTCTGGCGCTACGAGATCGGCTATTTTACGGAAAAATACCAGCGCGTTGAAGTACGTGATAGGCCGTATCTTCAGCCCTCCGCGCTTATTGCCAAAACCCAGGCTTACCTTGGGGGAAAAAAAGATACCGGGGCAACACTGAGCAATCTCATCAATAACGGCCGCGGGCGTTCGGTCATGGTTGGCTATACTTTCGGTAAAAAAGGTATTGCCAATATCTATGTTGATCCTTATGACGGGCATATTATCCTGGATAAACGTAAGCCTTCGTCCTTCGAATTCTTTATCCTGTTTGTACGCGCAGGGCACCGCTTTCTATGGTTGCCGCAAAAGATCGGCAGTCCCATCGTCGGTTCGGCCTGTTTGATATTCCTGGTCATTATCATTACCGGCCTGATCTGGTGGTACCCGCGAAGCTGGAGCCAAAAAAACCGCAATAGGAGCTTTAAGATCAAATGGAACGCCAACTGGAAACGATTGAATATCGACCTGCATAATGTGGTCGGGTTTTATGCTTCCATTTTTATCCTTTTTTTAACGGTTACAGGCATCTATTTTACGTTCGATTGGTTCAAACACGGCATGTACCGTACGCTGACCTGGAAAACGCCCGTTGAACTCAAAGAAGATGAGCCATCGTCAGATACGACGCTTATAAACAAGCCTGTGGTAGCCGTGGCACTGGACCATATCTGGCGGCAAACGGCCAAACGCCATCCGGATTTCGGGCGTATCGTTTTAACCGCCCCCCATGAAGCCAAAGAACCTTACGAGGCGATGGTATTCTTCGGTGACGGCACCATTATTTATAACCGCGCAACCTATTTTTATGATCAAAGCACACTTAAACCATTACATTATATTGATGAGGAAGACCGCCCTTACGGCGAGCTGTCTGCGGGCGAAAAACTATACCGCATGAATTTCGATATCCATACCGGTCAGATCCTCGGACTGCCGACCAAAATACTGGCTTTCGTCGCGTGTATGATCGGCGCGAGTTTACCGGTAACGGGCACGCTGATCTGGTATAACCGCAGGTGGGGTAAAAAGAAGAAAAAAGCAGCCTCGCCATTGGCCTAAGGATCAAAGTCCTGCCTGCCCCGAAGCTGATCTTCGGGCAGGCAGTTCAGGCGCCACGGTATTTATCCTAACTTCAGTTTACGTAAAAGGAATTGTTAATCATTCGAAATTGAGCAGGATATTGAGATATGATCGAGCAACTTACAGTAATAAACAAATACATATATTCTTTAAGCCCAAAGCATACCCAATAGGATCATTTCAGTCAGCAAAGGTAGATTCGGCTCCACTCAAACGCATTGACATTTTTAGTTTTAATTCCCTAAATTTGTGTTTGGGTGTAGTCTGATTGGAATCGTAAGTATCTCCGTGTATTTTGTGACGGGAATTAGTTCTAAATATCCTGCAATTGAGGAGTATAATTATTCAGGTACTCTTAATGAATTAATAATTAGTCTTCGAAGCTATATTACGGTCAACGGTTAAAGATCAGTAACCCCGGTATGCTTGCGTTTAATAAAGTTCCGGATATCCAACACAATACCTGCAAAAAAATAAAATATAAGCGGAAAGCCTACTGCCAGGAAAGACGAGTAGATAAAGAAAAGCCTGATCTTGGAAATCGAGATGTTAAAGCGTTCGCCAAGGTAGGTGCATACACCAAAAGAGTACCGTTCAAAGAAAGTAAGTATCCGCTGTAGCATGGTGTCAGGCCAGTTTTAGTATCTTATTACCAACGCCGCATTGCAGGCATTTCTTATAATTGCAATAATTATTTTTTAATTCAAGCAATGCCTGTGATTCAAACGCAGTTTCAATTTTCACTCCTAAGTTAACAAAATCAGCAATAATATTGTTTTTTTCGGCCGGTAAATTTTCTAACAATTTAAGACTACGGCTAATAAAATATTGCTGCTGATGCTGCTTGCCGTAACTGAACAGGAACAAGGCCACTGCATTGAGCAGCAAAATATCAACAGATCCATCGCCCATGTTTTTTGATGACGGCTTGGATTGTACATCAAACCGGTAATGATCCTCCCAGTAATCGTTTACTTTGATCTCTGTAAATAAACTACGCAGTGCTTTTACCTCTTTAATTTCTAATATTTTAGATAACAGGTGGTTTGACTGTACGATAAGTGCGGCAAATTGCGCCAGCCTGATGGTTGGAAAGTTTTGGGGCCTTAGCCGCATAAACTTCCACAGGTGGCTTTCTATAGGTTTAAGGTTGTATTTTTTACGCAGATATTCATACTCCTTTTGAAGTTTGAGCGGATAATCATCTTTAAATTCACCCTCTAAAAAGCCTGCTTGTCCAAATATCAAAGCCTCTATCTGCATTGGGTTATTTTTGTTTTTGGCGAGGATAAGCTGAGGCAGCGATTTAGCCATCAGCTCAAACGGCAGGGCGTTTACTTTAAAACCAAAGTTTGCCGCTAAAAACTGGTAAAAAGTTTCCTCCCAATCGCGTTTGTTAAGTGCCAAAGCCGCCACCACATTGGCCGATCGTTTTTCCATCCGCTCAACGAGTACGCGGGTAAGCCAGTTTTGCATGGTGAGGGCATCCACTGTAGCGATGCCGTTTTCGCAGGGTATAAAGCTTTGGTTGCCGAAAACCAGTTTATGGTATTTGTTGTAAAGTGTTTCACTAATACGGCTTTGCAGTTCAAGAGTTGGAACTTTGCGCCCGTTTGGTAAAAACAGCTGCGCATCGTTACGATAAACCACATGTAATATCACATTATCATAAGCGCCATCATTAGTATGGCCATGCTTTTGCCAGTCGGACGCGGAAAGGTGTACTTCTACGTTGCCTGCCCAAACAGTTTCGCTAATACGGATCTTCGCATTATGAAAATCGGGACCTGAATCTGAATTGTGCAGCCCTGCCGAAAAGATCTCCAGTTCTTCGCCATCTACAGTTTGAAGGTTTTCGCGCTCAAAAAGCCTGAATTTCCAGATGTAATGCAAAAAATCTTCGGTGAAAAGCATGGTTATGTTTTGGGTGAATGGTTGATACCGTTAGATTAGGTTGAATAAGTTTTATTAAAGCAAATATGCCTGTTATTATATTGGTATTGCGCCTCTATTTTAAAATTCCTAATATTACGGAAACCAACAATATTTGCCAAGCCTATGAATGAAATAAAATCACCAGTACCCCGGACCACGCGTGGGCGCATTAAATCCATTATTGGCGGATCTCTGGGTAATTTGGTTGAATGGTACGATTGGTATGCTTACACAGCTTTTTCTCTTTATTTTTCAGATGCTTTTTTCCCTTCAGATGACCAAACCGTACAGCTTTTAAACACCGCCGGCATTTTTGCCATCGGCTTTTTAATGCGCCCTATAGGCGGTTGGGTAATGGGCTCCTTTGCCGATAAACGCGGCCGTAAAACAGCGCTTACATTTTCGGTACTGCTCATGAGCGTTGGTTCATTGATCATTGCCATAACGCCTGGCTACAAATCCATCGGGGTTGCTGCGCCTATACTGCTGGTGTTGGCCCGCATTATCCAGGGCCTGAGTGTAGGAGGGGAGTATGGAACCAGCGCCACCTATCTGAGCGAAATGGCTACAAAAAAGCATCGTGGTTTTTATTCAAGCTTTCAATATGTAACGCTTATTATGGGGCAATTACTGGCGTTGGGCGTTTTAGTGTTACTGCAAAGAGCGTTTTTATCTGAAAAACAATTGCATGACTGGGGCTGGCGCATTCCGTTTGGAATCGGGGCAATACTGGCTGTCACCACTATGTATTTAAGGCGAAGCTTACAGGAATCAGCATCGTTTGATAAAGAAAGAAAAAAAGCAGATGCCCTGAATGGCACTATAAAAGCTTTAACAAAGCATCCTAAAGCTGTTTTTACGGTAATTGGATTAACCATTGGCGGTACGCTGGCGTTTTACACCTTTACCACCTATATGCAAAAGTTTTTGGTTAATACATCCGGCTTCAGTAAGAGTGCCGCTACGCTCATCTCAACCTTAACATTAGCTGTATTTATAGTGATACAACCTTTATTTGGCTTACTATCGGATAAAATTGGCCGAAAACCATTGCTAATTGGTTTCGGCATATTGGGTACCCTTTGTACAATTCCTGTCATGACATTGCTAAGCCATACTAAAGATGTATGGGTTGCATTCGCGCTGATCCTTTGCGCGCTGGTCATTGTAAGCGGCTATACCTCAATCAATGCTGTTGTTAAGGCCGAACTTTTTCCGGCCAATGTGCGCGCCCTGGGCGTAGGTTTCCCTTATGCAATAGCCGTATCCCTGTTTGGCGGCACTGCCGAATATATTGCCCTGTGGTTTAAAAATGAACATCATGCGCAATGGTTTTATTGGTATGTAACTGTTTGTATCGCGCTATCATTGGTTTTATATATCACCATGAATGATACCCGCAAATATTCAAAAATGGAAGATTGCGAGCCTGAACCAGAATTTACAGAATTTTAAGATTAACTGAATGGTTGTGTGAATTAATTGTTATTTAATGGTTAATTATAGATCCATGGGGCTGATATTTCTGATGTCAATTCTGCGAATTCTCGAATTCTGAAAATTCTGATCAATAAAAAGTATTAATTTTGCCCGTTCATCACAAGGGATAACCCTTAAATTTATGACTGACACAAGCAATTTATTTCAACTGGCGGTAACATTACTGCAACAACTAATATCCATCCCATCGTTTAGTAAAGAGGAAGACCGCACAGCCGATCTGATCAACGAATTTCTGCAGTCGCATGGGGTAACCACTCATCGTAAGCTTAACAATATCTGGGCCTGGAATAAACATTTCAACCCGGCTAAAGAAACTATCCTCCTTAACTCACATCACGATACCGTTAAGCCCAATTCGGGCTATACACGCGACCCTTACGATGCCAAAATTGAAGATGGTAAATTATATGGCCTTGGCAGTAATGATGCCGGAGGCTGTCTTGTTTCACTTATAGCGGTATTTCTTTATTTTTATGATAAGGAGAACCTGAAATATAATTTCTGCCTGGCGACTACCGCCGAAGAAGAAATTTCAGGCGTGAACGGCCTGGAGCTGATCATTCCAGATTTGGGGCAACTATCTTTTGGTATAGTAGGTGAGCCAACCCTGATGCAATTGGCAATTGCCGAACGGGGGTTAATGGTGTTGGATTGTACCGCTCATGGGCGTGCCGGCCATGCCGCCCGCGAAGAAGGGGAGAACGCTATCTACAAAGCGTTAACAGATATTGAATGGTTCCGTACTTTTAAATTTCCGAAAGAATCAGAAGTTTTTGGGCCGATAAAAATGTCGGTGACTATTATTAATGCCGGCTCACAACACAACGTTGTGCCTGCCAGTTGCGTCTATACTGTTGACGTGCGTGTAACTGATGCTTATCGTAATGAGGAAGTACTGGAGATTATCCGTGAGCATGTTGCCAGCGATGTAAAACCGCGTTCTATCAGGTTAAAACCATCATCTATCCCTAGAGAACATCCCATAGTTCAGGCTGGTATAGCGCTTGGCCGTACCACCTACGGCTCGCCAACCACATCAGATCAATCATTGCTGGATATCCCTTCCATAAAAGTTGGCCCCGGCGATTCCGCACGTTCACATACTGCCGATGAATTTGTTTATGTAGATGAGATCAGGGAGGGCATTGAGTTGTACATTAAGATGCTGGAGAGTATTAATTAACATTTTAAAAATAAAAGGTCATGCCGAACTTCTTTCGGTTACTCCGCAGGGTAAGCAGACATCGCATGTCGGGTACTTGTTCTGTAAGGTACCGAGATAAGTTCAGGATAACGGGTAAAATTACAGCCCGCTTAACCGATCGGTTAAGCGGGCTGTTTGGTTATAAGATTAAACCTGCTTTACAGGGGTTATATATAATGCACTGATTGTTAGATGTATAATTGTTTGTGTAGAACCCGGGCCGTAAATTATATGATACAAGGCGTTGATTTTTACTAAAAAAATGTAGTTTTAAAATTCGTGAACCAATAAGTTTATATACCCTTATCTTAATGCCCTTAAAACGCTATTGCTGGCTTTCGGCAAAAACATTCTTGCTCATCATCTTATGCTGTATAACCTGCTTTTATGCATCGGCTCAAAAAAAGAACGCGGGGTATAAGTACCATATCCGCAGGGCAGCTTCGGCTATTAATATAGACGGGGTGATGAATGAGCAAGCCTGGATGCAGGCCGATTCGGCAGGCGATTTTTTTATGGTATTGCCGATGGATACCAGTAAGGCTACTGTTAAAACCGAGGTACGGATGACCTATGATGATAAAAACCTGTACATCATAGCTATCAATTATAATTCGGTGCAAGGGCCTTACATGGTTGAATCGTTAAAACGTGATTTCAATTTTGTGAAAAATGATAATTTCCTGATCTTCATGGACCCATTTGATGCCCGCACCGATGGCTTTAGCTTTGGCGCCAACGCGGCGGGAGGGCAGTGGGATGGCAGCATGTATGAAGGCGGCAAGGTTGACCTTAGCTGGGATAATCGCTGGTATTCGGCAGTAAAAAATTATCCTGATAAATGGGTTTGGGAAGCATCCATCCCGTTTAAGAGTATCCGTTATAAAAAAGGTATAAAGGAATGGGGGATCAACTTTAGCCGTAATGATCTCAAGACTGCCGAAAAATCAAGCTGGACACCCATCCCGCGGCAATTTCCTACAGCTTCATTGGCTTACACCGGCACACTTGTTTGGGACGAAGCGCCTCCAACGGCCAGCAGCAACGTATCTATAATCCCATACGCGCTTACGGGTTTATCTAAAGATTATCAGCATAATACCAAAACCGAATATAAACATGAAATAGGAGGGGACGCCAAGATCTCCGTCACACCAGCGCTTAACCTCGATTTAACAGTCAATCCCGATTTTTCGCAGGTTGATGTTGATCAACAGGTAATCAACCTCAACAGATACGAACTTTTCTTTCCTGAAAAACGGCAGTTTTTTTTAGAAAACGGTGACCTGTTTGCCAACTTTGGTTACTCAGATATTCGCCCATTTTTTTCAAGGCGGATAGGCCTCAACGTACCGATTGATTTTGGAGCAAGACTCACCGGTAAATTGGATAAGGACTGGCGTATAGGCGCTATGGATATTCAAACAGGCGGCTCGGGCAGCGCCCGGCAGGCTCCTGAAAACTACGGCATTATTACCTTGCAAAGACGGATCCTTGATCGTTCAAACATTGCTTTCCTATTTGTAAATAAGGACGCTACTGCCAATATTCCCGGCACCAATACCGGATCAACTGCTTATAACCGCAATATAGGCGCCGAGTTTAACCTTGCCTCGCGCAGCAATATCTGGACAGGCAAAGTACTGGCCCTTAAATCATTTACGCCCGGCGTAAGCGGACACGATTACGTGGTATCCGATCATTTCCAATACCTGAGCAAATACTGGACGCTTTATATGCAGGAGGAGTACGTAGGTAAAAATTACAATGCCGAAGTGGGCTATGTTCCCCGTGTTGGTTATGTGAAGTTAAGCCCGCTGTTACTACATAATTTTTTTCCTAAGCAAGGTAATATTCTAAGCCATGGCATCCAGCTTACCTCTAATTATTTCTTCGATGAGTCTTTCCATCGTACTGATAATGAAAGTATCCTGTCATATTTGATCACATTTCGTAACCGCGCAACACTGTCGGTATCGGGCATAAATGATTATGTGCGTCTCCTAAGGCCTTATGATCCAACCAATATCGGTAAAGGCTTATTACCTACCGGCTCTGAGCACAATTGGAATACAATTGATGTGCAGTTTGTATCGAAGCCGCAAAATGTGTTTACCTATTTGCTGGAAGCATCGCACGGTGGGTATTATGATAAGGGCGTTCGTAATAGCATTACAGGTTTAATAGGCTATCGTTTTCAGCCTTATGTAAACATTGCTATCAATACTTCCTTCAATGATTTAAGGTTGCCGCAGCCATTTGGCCATAATACATTCTGGCTGGTAGGGCCAAAAATTGATGTTACTTTCACCAATAGCTTGTATTTTACCACCTATATACAATATAATGAGCAGGTGGATAATATCAACATTAATACCCGCCTGCAATGGCGCTATAAACCTGCGTCCGACTTGTTTATTGTATACGGCGATAATACCACGCCATCACCGTATACAGTAAAAAACAGACAGTTAACGTTAAAATGGACGTACTGGTGTAACTTATAATTGGCTGGAGGATAAAGAGCTTTCTAAGATTATGGGCGTATACATCAAATTTTAAGTAAAACGCCGGCAGTTAATCTATTTCATACTTTTCGTAAGGGATTTCAAAGCTAAAAGTACTTCCTTTGCCCGCATCGCTTTTTACACTGATATTACCTTTTTGCAATTCAATTAATTGTTTGCAAATGTATAAACCGAGACCTGTACCGCTATTTCCTTTTGCCGAATTGGTTTGGTAATATTTTGAAAACAGGTTAACCTGTTGTTCCTGGCTTATACCGGCTCCTGTATCGCTGATATCAACTGTTAGGCCCCCTTTGCTGTCAGATAATTTTAGTGCTGCTTTGATCTTTACATTTCCCGTATCGGTATATTTGATAGCATTGCTAACAAGGTTTACGATAATCTGCTTTAACCTGAAACTATCACCCAAAACTTCAGCTTCCGGATCGCCTTCAAAATGATAATTTAATTCCAATTGTTTTTTATCAGCACTAAATGCCATGCTTTCAATTACTTCTTTTAACGTTTTATCCGGACAGAATGGATCATGATGGATCTTGAGTTCACTGCTTTCCATTTTTGCGGCATCAAGGGTATCATTGAGCGTTTGTAGTAACAAATCGGATGATGCCCGCACTGTACCCAACATTTCCGCCTGTTTGGGTGTGAGTGTCGTTCTGCTGAAAATGTATAGAAAACCATTTATTGATGTAAGCGGATTACGGATTTCATGACTCATATGCAGCAGCAGGTCCATTTTTTGTCGTGCTATCATTACTGCGCGCTCATTCTCCTTAAGTAAAAGCTCTTCAGATTTTCCCAGTTTAATAACAAACACGATCAGCAACACTGCGAAAGCCAGAAGCAATAAAAGCGCAACAAGGTAAAGCCTGTTTAGTAAACGAGTTGTTTCCAGGTAACTGTTAAAGGCTAAACCCTTAAAGGCATCGGTCATGCTGTAATTTATATCCTTAATGGTACTAATTAACTGCTCCATTTTATGGGTAATGCGCATATTGAGGGCGATGAGCTGTCTTTGCGCTTCCTGTAATTTGGAGTTGCTTTGTTGTAATTGCCTGATTTTATTGAGATAGTTGGATTGATCTTTATTGCGAAGTTTTTGCGTAACCGAGTCGACATAAATTCGGGTCCGGTGGTTAATAACAACACCTCCCGAATTGGTTGCATAGGCGTTTTTGTTCTTTATGGCTTCTTTAATTCTTGCAAAAAAACCTTTTCGTTTTACCTGGCCGGGTTGGGTTAAGGTGTCGCTGCTGTTTTGTACCGTACGGCTACTTTTAACGGCAAGTTTATTTTGAACGGTTGCTGTGCTATAATCTGAATAGGTTGTGAGCAGGGAATCAAAGTCGTGCCGGGCAGAAAGAAGATCAGCAGATAGTTTTACCTTTTGATTATGCCATGTATGAAGTTGAGACCGCTGTTCAGCATTTAGTTTGGTAGTGTCATGCTGCATGTTTAAAAGGGTATCAATTTCAGCAAAAGCCAGCGAAAGTTTCGCCTGATAAGCCTGGGCCTTAGCAGCGTCGGCGTCTACGAGTGAGGATTGAAATAAATCCTCGGCCTGGTGAAGTAAAAGCAGCGCCTGCTGGGGCCTGGAATTATTAAGGTCCATAAGGTGCGAGATCTGTGCCGTATGGGCCAATCTTTCGGTGATTTTGTCTCTCACAAAAAGGGCAGCGATAACTAAAATTATGGTAAAGGCTAAAAAAGCAAGCAGTATCTTCCTGGATAAAACGTTCATATAGTTATTTTCATCAGTATTCCGGCTGGTGTCAATTTGAAATTGATACCGTCGTTGCTAATGGTTTGAAGAACAATGATAATGATAAAAATAATATAATCACCCGGTGATTATCACGATTGACTGTCAGTACCTTTGGCACAGCGGTAAATATTTAACCTATATTTTAATGAATGATTTTCGCTTATGTTAAACGTATTGGATATTATATAAAAGAGGGGTCGCTGTTTTAACCATAAGTTATGAAGTAAAGACAAGGTAATTTTTAAATGCTGGTTGTGGATGGCCAAAATTATAGATGCTAAGCGTAAATGTTATGCTATCTACAGCATATATTAGTAACCTGATATTTACCATGAGATATTTTACAATAAAATGCCTGTTAATTTTAAGTCCGTGTCTGATATGCAACGTATTAAAAACTCAAAATAAACCTGTTGAATATTTAGCTTCATCCGCAAGGCGTGTTTCTCCGGGCAATCGAACCTATTATATCGATCCTGTTAAGGGCAATGATGATAACACCGGGTTAACCAGTTTAAACGCATGGAAAACGTTTATAGGTATTAACCGGCTTATTTTGTCGCCGGGTGATGTAGTGAAGATACTGTCGCCAGGAGGATTTTACGAAACCTTGTCAATTATGGCCCATGGAACGAAAGACAGGCCGGTAAAGATCTGGTTTGCCCCTGGGCGGTATAACTTCTTTCCGGATGGGGCTTACAAAACACAATTACAGATTTCCAATACTAATGACGTGCCCTACGGATTAAAAGCAATTGCCTTAATGCTTGATAGCAGCACGTTTGTTGATATTAACGGGAAAGGCGCAACGGTAAACCTTCGCGGCAAAATGATTGAAACGTATATCAATAACAGTCATCATATCAAATTGAATGGCTTGAGTTTCGATTACCAGCGTCCAACGGTTTCCGAGTTCAGCGTGGTAACAACAACTTCAAAATATGCCGATGCCGCGGTTAACACCGAATGCAAATTCAGTATTAAAGATAGTACATTAACATGGCTTGGAGAAGGCTGGAGTTATCAGCCCGGGTCATACTGGCAGGTGTATGACCATGCCACCAATGAATTATCGAGAATGGAAATCCCTCAGGAGGTACTCCGCTATGAAGCCACAGGAGAGCATAGCCTGAGAATATTTTTCAAAAACAATCCGGGTTTTAAAAAAGGCTTAACCTATCAAAATCGTGATGTTACCCGCGATTGCGCCGGTTTTTTTATACAAAGAAGCAGTAATGTAAATTTAAGCCATATTCGCATTTACTTTATGCATGGCATGGGCGTAGTAAGCCAGTTTAGCAAGGACCTGAACTTCAATCATGTTGTAGTAAAGGCTAAAGACGGTCGCACGTGTGCTGCCTGGGCAGATATTCTGCATTTTTCGGGTTGTAGTGGCAAAATTGAAATTGCAGGCTCATACCTGTCGGCAGCAAATGACGATGCAATTAATGTACATGGCACTTTTCTTAAAATAACAGAAAAACTTTCCGCAACTCAGGTTAAAGTAAGGTTCATGCATAATCAAACTTACGGATTTGATGCTTTTGCGGCTAACGACAGTATTGGCCTTGTTCACCCCGCCAACCTACTTACTTATCAAAATAATAAGGTATCGAAAGTCGAGAAGCTGAATAACAGGGAATTTTTGCTAAATTTTAGCAACCCGATGCCTGATGATATGCAAACAGGCGATGTGGTGGAGAACATTACTGCCACGCCACAGGTATGGATCCATCACAATACCATTGAGAAGATCCCTACAAGAGGTATCCTGGTTACCACTCCCAGGAAAGTAATAATTGAAAACAATATCATTAACCGGACCCGCAACAGCGCAATTATGATCAATGATGATGCGTCAAGCTGGTACGAATCGGGGGCGGCAAAAGATGTTACTATTAAAAATAATACGTTTTATAAGTGTGGAGGACCGGTTATAGCCTTGTCGCCCGAAAATAAAGTGAAATCGACGGCGCCGGTTCATTCGGGAATTAAAGTAATTAATAATAACGTCACATTGAAGGATACCCAATTTTTTGATGCTTCAAGTACATCCGGAATTGAAGTTACAGGGAATAAAATAACCACAACTGGCAGTGTTAAAAATATTGATCAGTTGATAAATTTAAAAGACTGTCAGGACACCAGGATTTATAACAATCAGCTAACAAAGCAGAAAGAGTAATCGGAAGATGAACAGATGCCAACAGAAGGGTAGTTTACTTAATAGCGAGTGCCGAGTAGATTATTCCTCCAAGCCTTGATGGTGTTTGTGCCAGTTTAACTGTTTTATAACCTAAAAGAGTAAACTCGACCTCTAACTTTTGAAATGATATAGGGTAGGGAACCCAGGGATTACTTTTAGCGGCATCATATTCTACAATCAGCAATTGAGGATTAGCTTTAAATCCTTTCTCCAACTGTTTTATCAATTTGGGTTTATCAGCTACAAAATGCAGTGAGTTTGCCATAAGTACCCCATCCAGCAAACTAACGCCAATCTGCTCGTTTACAAAATCAGCTTTTCTGAAATCTATTTTGACGCCATCGCTAAACGCAGGAAAATGTTGTTGCGTTTTGTCGATGGCTGTAATATAACTTTCCGGAGGCAGCGGGAGCTAAAACTCGTCGGCCGTGCTACGGCTGTCAATAAAGGGCGAGCTATAAAAACTTACAATCAAAAGCGTGTGATCAACAAGGAAAGTCCATTCAGAAGTTTGATCTTTTTTGTAAGTAACAACATCTTCGCAACCAAACGAGTAGTTAACGTCGAGCACTATGCGGAAACTTCCCTGCCCCGTGTTCCGATCAAATTTGATCCTGTCGAAATTTAAACGGGTCACTTCCGGCGAACCTTCCGGCCTGAATTCGCGCTCAAGCGCATGTTTAAGCTGTTCGTAGTTTGCCGAAAGCGGCTCAAACATAACATTCAGAAAACTTAACAAGCTTGCAGGTTCATTCTTTAGCTCATCAAGCTGACCTTTGTTGAGTTTAATTTGTAAGCTATTCATCATCAATACAAATTTAAAAACAAAAGCCGGATTAAATGAAATGCGAAACACAAGGGAGGCGTTTTGTAAAAAAGGCACCGGATAAATTTTGATCCTGAACTGGATATCCTGAGTTAAAAAGAATTAAAAGAGAAAGTAGTATTTTTATTTTTTAATTGTTTTTATTACAATAATTACTGCACGAAATCGATTGCTTTTGAATTTTTTTCAAAAGCAAGATATATCCCGTTTCTTATGATGTATCAATAATATCTCCGCTATAAATTATAATTTTTAAATAGCCAGTTTAGTAAAGAAAGCTTGTTAGAGATTCACGTTTTGAATAAAGTGACGATTTTTAATTTTTTTTAATAATTGTTGTTTTGACAATAAAAGTTTTTACATTTAGCTTTCTATAGTAGCCCAACCTATTTAATTATAAACCAGTTAAGACCAATTCATGGAGATTTTGAACGATGCTCATATTATTGAGCAATTAAAATTGGGGAACAAGGAGGCCTTTGAAGCAGTATTTAAAAAATACTATAAGCTGCTTAATGTATCGGCCTTTTATATTTTACGGGATGAAATGGAAGCTGAAGATACCGTTCAGGGTTTTTTTGTTGATCTTTGGGAGAGACAATTATATACCAATATTAATTCGTCATTAAAAGCTTATTTAACTACAGCAATCCGTAACAGATGCCTCAAAAAAGTTGAAAGCGAAACACGAACGCAAAAAAAATTGGTAGATTATAAATATACTCTTACCGAAATAGAGGAGGAAGAAACACCTGTACCGGAAATTTATCCTGAAAAAGTGCTGGCTGATTTGTCGATACAACGGATGCAGGCTTTTACGCTGGTGCATTATGAGCATAAAAAGTATAAAGATGCGGCCCTTGAAATGGGCATTAGCATAAATTCTTTGAAAACTCATTTAAAACTGGCAATAAAAACTTTAAAAGAAGGGTTAAAGAGTGCCAAATAAGTTCACCCTTTTTATCCATAATGAGGTCTTATAAATAATGACATACAATAAAGCGTATTTTCAGGAACTGATAATTGAGCAAATTACAGGCGTAATAAGTGAGGAAGACAGTCATTTGCTTGAACAGGCTATACAACATGATCCCCGGATTAAACAACTGTGGGATGAAATGCAACAGGTACTTACTTCAGATAAAGCTCAAATCTTCTTTAATAATATTGATGAAAATAAAGCCTGGGATACAATCCAGCCTGAAATAAAGCCGGTGCGATCGATCAGGCCTGGCTGGGCAGGCGCAGTAAAATGGCTTTCTGTAGCAGCTTTATTATGCATCGCGTTTACCGCAGGATATTATTGGCGGCAAATGCCTGTTAATGCTCTTGTTGCTGCAAAAAGAAATCTTAAAACACCGGCCATTGAGCTACGATTGGCAAACGGGCAGCATATCAACCTGTCTGATACCAGCAAAAAGGTGATCAATATGTCGTTTGCTCATTTAAAGAAAAGTGTTAACGGTTTAAGTTACCAGGTGGATAATAGTAAAAGTGAAGAGTGGAGCACACTCGTTATTCCTTCAAAATTAAACTACCGGATAGTACTTTCAGACGGTACACAGGTTTGGTTAAATTCTGTATCAAGCCTGCGCTTCCCGTTTTCATTTTTAGGCAAAACCAGGGAAGTGTACTTAACAGGCGAAGCTTTTTTTAAAGTTGCAAAAAATGCTGCCCACCCGTTTATAGTTCATACAGGCCAAACTGATGTAAAAGTTTTAGGTACAGAGTTTAACGTAAATACTTATCATGCCGGTGAAACAGTAACTTCGTTGGTTGAGGGCTCGGTATCAACAAGCGGTCAGGATAAACAAAAAATGCTTTTACAACCTGGCTACCAAGCTGTTTATACATCGGGGGCTGGGTTTCGGGCCCAACCATTTGATTCTGCTGTTGAACTGGCCTGGATGAATGATATTTATTATTTCCATAACATTAAACTTCACGATATAAGCGATGTGCTGCTCCGCTGGTTTGATGTAAAAGTGGTTTTTGACGATCCAGCGAAAGCCGACGAAGCATTTAGTGGTGCTATTCAAAAAAACAAACCAATTGAAGTTTTCATTCAAAATATTAAAGCATCTGCAGGAGTTTCGGCCCTTTTAAAGGAAGGGGTTTTACACATCAGGTAAGAAAGCGCCACGGTTAAACCACAACCTGTTTCCCGGTTATTTAATGCCTGGCCCTTAAGCGCCATGGGAATCATTTGCCCTTGTTTGTCAAATGGGTAGCATTAGTAATGCATTGAAATAGTGTTGATTAACAATGTTTGTTTTTCATTGTAATAAAAAAAATACAATTTTTCTTGTTTCCGTTCACCCGTTTTAGCAGGAACAGGTCTTAGAGAAAACCAATCGTAAACCCAATAAATATGGAGAGAATTCTATTCAGCCGGCGGCTTATACTGCCCTTTATTTTTCTTTTATTGGTAACCCGGTATAGCGCTGTACAAGCGCAGGGTACTGGACCAATAACACTTAAAAAGGCTAACATCAGTTTGGCCGATGTATTTAAATCAATCAAAAAGCAAACGGGCCTAACCGTTTTTTACAGTAACACTCTTTTGAATGACAAAGAATTGGTTACTGTTGATTTTAAAAACGCTGAACTGAAAGAAGTGTTCGGCGTTCTTTTGAAAGGAAAAAACCTGAATTATGTAGTGCGTGACCAACTCGTTGTTATTGAAAAGAGCGAACCCGCGCCCGTTGTAAACCCTCCCAAAAAAGAACCTGCAGGAGCCGTCGTTCCTAAAAAAGTGCAGGGGATTGTTTCTGACGACAAAGGCCTTACTTTACCAGGTGTAAGTGTTAAGGTTAAGGGAACCATGAACGGCACACAGTCAGACATGGATGGAAAGTACACTCTTAATTTAAAGGAAGGCGGAGGTTCAATTATTGTATTTTCATTTGTGGGATCAAAATCGCAGGAATTTGATCTTGCAAACTATTCTCCATCAGCCGGCGGCGTTTATAAAATTAATGTGCAAATGGGCGCTGATAAAAATGGCCTTGAAGAAGTTACCGTAGTTGCCTACGGTACGCAAAAAAAGGCGAGCCTTGTTAGTTCGATTACCTCTATAAACCCTAAACAGCTCAAGGGGCCGTCAAGTAACCTTACCACCATGTTGGCAGGCGTTGTACCGGGGATGATCTCTTACCAAAGAAGCGGTGAACCGGGTGCTGATAATGCCCAGTTCTTTATCAGGGGCGTGGGTACGTTTGGAGCTGGTAAGGTTGATCCGCTGATATTGATCGATGGTATTGAAATGGGCACCACCGATCTGGCAAGGCTTCAACCAGATGACATATCGGGCTTTTCGGTGCTGAAGGACGCTACAGCCTCATCACTATATGGTGCAAGGGGGGCAAACGGTGTAATATTGGTTACAACTAAGCGTGGTGAGACGGGGGCTGTAAAATTCAATATCCGCGGTGAAAATTCAACATCATCAAACGTCAAGAATATTGATCTGGCCGATAATATTAGTTACATGACATTGGCTAATGAAGCGGTACTTACCCGTAATCCGCTGGGCATCTTGCCTTATTCGCAAAATAAAATAGACCATACTGCAAAAGGTGATGACCCGCTGTTATATCCCAGTAATAATTGGATCAAGCAGTTGATCAAAACCAAAACCAATAACCAACGGTTTAATATGAACGCCAGCGGCGGGTCAGAAAAAGCTAAGTACTATCTGGCCATGACCTATAATATTGATAATGGCAACCTGGCCGAGAACAGCCTTAACAATTTCAGCAACAACATTAAGCTGCAATCATATTCTCTTTTATCAAACACAACTTTAAACCTTACTAAAACCACCGAGGCGGTGGTGAGCTTAAAAGGCCAGTTTGATAGTTATCATGGCCCTATCGGCGGTGGTGGTTACACTTTTTTAAACGCCCTTTGGAGTAACCCTGTAGCTTTTCCGGCAATTTATCCGGGTAATTTGCTGCCATATGTAAATCACCCGCTTTTCGGTAATGCCATTATACCTGGTGGCGGTTTGTATATGAATCCTTATGCGCAATCCCTGTCTGGTTTCCAAAGCTCAAATACCAGCACACTGACAGCGCAATTAAGCTTAAGTCAAAAGCTTGATTTTATAACGCAGGGTTTATCGGCAAGGGCAATGGCGTATACTACGCGTTATTCATACTTCACTGTTTCACGTCAGTATAGTCCTTATTATTACCAATCAGATGTAGTTAACGGAACCTTTAACGGCTTAACGCTACTTAATAACGGATTGGCAGGCAGCAGCATTGGCAATACGCCAACCGAATATTTGACTTATAATCAAGATCCGGCGTTAAATGTTTCTAATTCCATAGCTTACATCGAAACAGCGGTAACCTATAACCGCACCTTTGCTCAAAAACATGCTGTTAGCGGGTTACTGATCGGGACTATGCGTAACTATCTTACAGGTAATGCCAAAACATTACAATTATCATTGCCGTCACGTAATCAAGGGGTATCGGGCAGGTTTACCTATGGTTATGATAACCGGTATCTGTTTGAGTTTAACTTTGGTTACAATGGGTCTGAGCGTTTTGCAAGTAATCACCGTTTTGGTTTTTTTCCGTCTGTAGGTGCGGGTTGGGTAGTGTCGAACGAGAAGTTTTTTGAGCCATTGCTTTCAACTATTGATAACCTTAAATTCAGGGTTACCTATGGTTTAGTAGGTAATGATCAGATCGGAAAGCCGGAAGATCGGTTTTTCTATTTGTCTGACGTTAGTTTAAATAATGGCGCCTATGGCCAGTTTGGTACCAACTACCTATATAGCAGGCCGGGCGTAGCTACCAGACGTTATGAAAATCAGAATATTACCTGGGAGCAATCAAGGCAAACTAACCTCGGCATGGATTTAACTGTGGCCAAAAACTTCACCTTAACAGTTGATGCCTACCAACAAAAACGTGACAATATTTTAATGGTACGCAGCACCATCCCAACCTCTATGGGTTTGCAAGCTGATATATCTTCAAACGCAGGTAAATCATCCAGTAAAGGGGTGGACATTGCTATGGATTACAAGAAAAACTTTAACAACTCTTTCTGGATCCAATCGCGCGGTACGCTTACTTATGCTAAGAGCAAGCTGTTGAAAAATGAAGAACCTGTTTATCCAAATAACCTTCAATACCTGAGCAAAGTAGGTAATTCCTTAAGCCAGATATATGGCCTTATAGCCGAGCGGTTATTTATTGACAATGTAGAGGTAGCCAACTCGCCCGTCCAAAGCTTTGGCGACTATAAAGCCGGCGATATTAAATACCGCGACATGAACGGCGATGGAAAAATAACCAGTTCAGATATAGTGCCGATAGGGTATCCGCAAGTGCCGGAAATTATCTACGGTTTCGGTTTTTCTGTTGGGTATAAAAACTTTGATATCAGCGCGTTTTTCCAGGGCTCGGCAAGGTCTTCTTTTGTCATCAATTCAGCAGATATTTCTCCGTTTTATTTAGTGAGCGGCCTGCAGAACAACGGCCTTAATACAGGTAACCAAAGCGGTCTGTTAAAATCAATTGCCGATGATCACTGGTCTGAAGATAATCGTAACCCTTATGCGTTTTGGCCACGCTTAAGTAATACCATACAAGCCAACAACAGCGCTACACCAAATTCTCCAACATCAACATGGTGGTTAAGAAAAGGCTCGTTCCTGCGCCTGAAGTCGGCAGAACTTGGATACAATTTCAATAAGAGTCAACTCAAGTTTATCCATTTGAATAGCGCACGTATCTATCTAAACGGTTTAAACCTGTTAACCTTCAGTAGCTTCAAGCTTTGGGATCCCGAAATGGGAACCTCAGGATTGGGTTACCCGATTCAAAAAGTATTTAACGTGGGCCTGCGGGTAGAATTTTAAAGCTTTCAAATTAATTATATGAAAAGTAATTTTATACAAAAAATTAAGCAATCGGTATTAAATCAAACACCAAAGGGAAATATCTCCATGGTAATAATGATCTTAATAATGATTGTGCCGGTAACATCCTGTAAAAAATCTTTTTTGGATGTTGTACCTGATAACGTATCAACAATAGCCAACGCCTTTGTTTCACAAACCGAGGCCGAAAAGTATTTGTTTACCTGCTACTCATACCTACCTACGGAAACAGATCCCACTTATAATGTTGGGCTTACCGCCGGTGATGAAGTTTGGGTGGAAGACCCTGCAAATCACATACGGTCAACAAATGTACTGCAGTTGCCCAGAGGATTCCAAACCTCGTCAGATCCTATTGCTAATTATATGAATGGTACCAGGGACGCGGCTGCGAATTATAAGGCTATACGGGATTGTAATGTTTTTATTGAAAATGTAAGCGACAAAGGCAAAGTGCTTGATTTGGATATTGACACACGTGAGCGTTGGATTGCAGAAGCTCAATTTTTAAAAGCTTTTTATCATTTTCAACTTTTCAGGGCTTATGGGCCAATCCCCATTATCGATAAAAATCTGCCTATTGACGCCTCCATTGACGATATACGGGTAAAACGCCGGCCGGTTGATGAAGTAGTAAATTATATAGCCGGGTTATATGATCAGGCTGCCGCAAAATTACCTTTAACAATCAGGAATGAAGGAAGTGAACTGGGGCGTGTTACCAAGGCGGCTGCTTTGAGTATGAAAGCCAAATTGTTAGTAACGGCGGCGAGCCCGTTGTTTAATGGCAACCCGGATTATAATTCATTCAAGAATAAGGATGGCGAGCAGTTGTTTAACCCCACTTTTAGTGCCGAAAAATGGCAGCGCGCTGCCGATGCCTGCAAAGCAGCCATTGATTTTTGCGAGTCGCAAAATATACGCCTTTATACGTTTCCTACACCTACTAATCCACTTAGTCAAACTACTATGACTCAAATGGGTATAAGAAACGCGATGAGCGAAAAGTGGAATGAAGAGCTGATATGGGGGCTAACTGCCAATAATAACATCAACTATAATTCATTCTTCCAGTCGATGTGCGCCGGGCAATATGATTTTAACAATGCCGATGCCGCAAAGTCAGCCAATCGCCCGTTACTTGGCCCTACCTTAAAAATGGCTAAGATGTTCTACACTAAAAACGGGGTGCCGATTAACGAAGATAAAACGCTTGATTTTAGTGATATAGCTCAGCTAAGGGTTGGTACCCATGACGAGCGTTTTAACATCAAAGAAGGGGAAACAACTGCAAGGCTTAATTTTGACCGGGAGCCACGTTATTATGCCGACCTTGGATTTGACCGCGGTGTTTGGTATATGGCCAACAGCCCAACTAAAACCGATGAAGATACCTGGTGGATGAAGGCCCGCGGTGCCGAAGTTGGGCAATCGTCACCTATACCAATTGCTGGTTTTTATATGAAAAAAGCCCTTAACTGGCACTACGAATGGGCAACGGTTACCTATATCAATTACCCTTGGCCCGAAATGCGTTTGTCTGATCTGTATTTGCTTTATTCAGAGGCATTAAATGAAGCTCAGGGGCCTGTAGCTGATGTATATACCTACGTAAACCGCGTGAGAGCGCGGGCCGGCCTGCCTACGGTTCAGGATGCCTGGACTAATTACAGTATTAATCCAACCAAATATACTACGAAAGAAGGAATGAGGTCAATCATACAGCGGGAACGCAGCCTTGAACTTTGTTTTGAAGGCCACCGGTTTTGGGACCTTTTACGCTGGAAAACAGCCGGTGTTGAACTTAATGGAAACGTAACAGGATGGACAATAAGCGAAAATTCACCTCAGTTATATTATCGCGAACGGTTGATTTTTTCGAGGCATTTTGTGATTCCGCGCGATTACTTATGGCCAATAAAAGAAAGCGATTTACTGGTTAACCAAAACCTGGTTCAAAACCCTAACTGGTAGATATAGCGACAATATGTTTAACAATAAAAACATTCACATGGAAACAATGAAATTACGGGCTGCTTTCTGGATCGGGTTGTTAGCAATAATAATAACAGGCTGTAAGCAGGAAACACTTAATAAACCTACTATAACTAATAACAACCCGCCTGGAGTTGTTACCAACGTGCAGGTACAAAACGAAAACGGTAAAGCCAGTTTAACTTATACGTTACCCGGAGATAATGATCTGTTTTACGTAAAAGCAGTTTACGAAACCTCTCCGGGTAAAACACGCGAGGTAATTGCATCACGCTACACCAATACATTAACTGTTGATGGCTTTGGCGATACCCTGGCACATGTGATAAAGCTTTACGCGGTAAATTCAAGCGAAAAGGTTTCGGCACCTGTTAGTGTCACAGCAAACCCTTTAACGCCACCGTATCTTCTTGCTTACCGATCACTTAAAATAACTGCTACTTTCGGTGGTTTTAACATTGCTTGTGATAACCTTACCCAGGATAACCTGGTTATTGTACCAATGGTTGATACCGCTAACAATGGTTTATATGTGCAGCCAAAGGGTATGGATAATGTTTACAGTAACAGCATCTCAATAAAAGCTGCTGTAAGAGGTCAGCCGGCTATTGAGCGTAAGTACGCATTCTTTGTAAGGGATAGATTTTTAAATAAATCCGACACTTTATTTTTAAATCTTACACCTTTTTATGAGGAGCAGTTTTCAAAATCGGATTGGTCGGTTTACAAGCTGCCAGGCGACGCAACCAACTTGTATTCATATACCGATGTAACCAAAATTTTTGATGGAAACTTTACCGGCGGTTGGCCAAATTGCCTCTTTACGGTTGAAAGTGCCGGAAGCCCGCAAATGGTAACAATCGATCTTGGTAAACAAAGGGTATTCAGCCGCTTTATTCTCAATCCATTCATCGAGATCGGTAATGTATATTATGTAAGGGGTAATTTGCGTGATTTTGAAATATGGGGATCAAATTCGCCAAATGTGAATGGCGCGCTGGATGCTTCATGGACGAAATTGTTAACCTGTAACATAGTAAAACCATCTGGTTCACCTTCAGGTACGGAAACAGCCGCTGATTATAAATACGCACACGATGGATGGGGCTTTGATTTTCCGGCCGGATTAAGTGCTTACAGATACATCAGGATCAGGAGCTTGCGTAACTGGACAGGATCGTACTTTATGAGTATCAGTGAATTTACCATGTTTGGAAAGTAACAAGGCCGATGCATTTATCAATTTAATTACAATTATGAAACTATATAAAATAACATCATGCTATCTTTTAGTGCTGGCTGCTTTCACTATGAGCGCCTGTACAAAAATGGATGATTATAAAAAGAAATATGAGCCCAATGGGGCAATAATATATCCGGGCAAACTGGATTCCGTTCAGGTGTTTTCTGGCAAGAACCGTGTTTTGCTAACTGGTCTGTTTACATCTGATCCTAAAATTGTGAAATACCGGGTATACTGGAACAGTAAACAAGATTCGATAGAAACGCCTGTAACCCGTACATCAGGGGTTGACACGGCTAAATTGGTCATACCTAATTTACCTGAAGGTACAATGACCTTCGAGGTCCGCACTTTTGATAACGGGGGCCATATTTCCGTTCCGGTTACATTGGCTGCTAATGTATATGGTACTCTTTACCAAAGTTCACTTATCAATAGAGGTATAATCGCGGTCAAATTACAAACAGATGGCTCCGCGTTAATTAACTGGGCTGACGTTAATGCTGATGACGGATTGGTTTCAATGGAACTAAAATACACAGATGCTGCCAATAAACAACGCGATACAGTAATTGTATCACAGCCAACTGGTTTAAGCACCTCTCTGCCTAAATTTAATGCCGGAAAAACGCTTAGTTACCGCACAGGTTTTAAACCCAATAAAACGGCCATCGATACTTTTTATGCAGATTACGTAGATCAGAAAGTAATCGATGTAACTAATGCTTACCTCTTAAACACAGGGCCTTTTCAAAGAAACACCTTTGATGGCCGTTGGGGAACCCTCGCCGCGCCATGGATAACCAATGCGGCGGCCAAAAATAAAGATGGCGGTACCAATGGGGGCTATAGTTCTGATGGCGGCGGTACTATTAACTGGGAAACATGGAACAATACACCTGTTGTAAACGGTATAGTATATCAGGCTACGTCTTCGCAGCTATCGGCAGGAAGTTATACTGTGTCATTTGATGCCTATTCGGAAGTGCAATCAAATTCATCGGTTTACTGTGTGGCAGCCGCCGGAGGGAACGGCATCCCGATACTCGCAGATCTTTCAACAGCGCTGGGATCTGTAAAGATGTATAACGGCGCAAAGGCTGGTACAACCAGTCCGAGTTCAAGGGATGTGAAAACTTTTACTTTTACACTTTCTTCACCGCAGGTTGTGTCCATAGGATTTCTGGGTAACCTGGTTGGTAATGGAAACCCAGGCAATTATTTTACGGTGTTTAATATTAAACTGTTTAAAAATTAAAAATGATAAAAAGTCCCCGGTGTAAGCCAGGGACTTTTTACTTTAATTTAGCTACCGTTTACAATTGAGCTTATTCATAAATGGCTACCTGTACAGGTTCGTCCTCAGGTATTTCCTTAATTTGAGCTGATATTGATTTTTTTGTTGCATTTGAGGTAATAAAACTCATGCCAAATGCAAATAAAAGCAGTGGTATTGTCATCCAGATTACTTGATGGATACCATAATGGGCAATCACAAAACCACCCAGTAAAGTGCCCAATGTAATACCGGCGTTAAAGAAGGAGGGAAGCAGGCTGTTTACAAAGTCAAGCGCTGGTTCCTGAATACCATGGGTAAGTTGTATGTTGGCCGCCAGGAATCCCCCGGTATGTATAAACCCCCAAACCGAAAGAATAACAACCATCGGAATAAAATGCCCGCCAAACTGATACGCTAATATATGGGTTGCGATCAATGAAAGTAAAAACAGGCGTGTGGTTAGTGTTACATTTTTGCTAAGCGCAATGCCCATAAACCAGTTACCGGCAATGCCTGTACCACCAAATACCAACAGCATGATACTGATCTGCGCCCCGCTCATACGCGAAACTTTATCCAGATATTCTGCAAGATAACCATAGGTGGCAAACATGCCCGCCAGGATAATGGTTGAAGCCAGTAGCTTAATCCATAAGTGCGCACTCCGCAGTAGCTTTACCTGGCTTTTGGGGCTTGCCCGTTCCTCGTTAACCGGCATTGAAGGTGCAAATAGCGTCAACGCGCCAAAGGCTAACAGGTTAATGACGGCTGATAAGATAAAAGACGCCCTCCAGCTAAAAATATCTGCCATATAAGTGGTTAAGGGTACGCCCAACACGGTAGCAACGCTAAGCCCGGCCATTACTATAGAGATGGCTTTGGGCGCATCTTTTGGCCCTGCTTGTTTTGCAGCTGCAGTCATGGATACAGCCCAAAACACCGGGTGTAAAAACGCCGGTAGTATACGGGCAATCATAAGTACGGTGAAGTTAGGCGCTATTGCCGATAACAGGTTAGAAACAACAAATATTCCCAATACCAGGCACATCACAAATTTGCGGTTAAGACGTGCTGTTAGCATATTGGTAAACGGGCCTGCAAGCGCCACCGTTAACGCGAAGGCACTAAGCAGCCAGCCTGCCGTATCAATGGAAATATGAAATTCTTTCACCAGGTCGGGAAGGATACCGATAACCCCGAACTCCGTGGTTATGATACCGAAGGCACCAAGGGCCATAATGTAGATTAATTTATTCATGAGTAGATATATTTAAATATTTGAATGTTTCGATGTTTTTTGCTTTGAAATAGCGGGTTAAATCAGAAGATATTAATACTTAACTTTTCAATTCGTTTAGGCAGGCAATGTATTCATCAAGTACCCGCTGGTTCAATACATATTTAAGGTTGCGGCCTTCTTTTTGTGATAACAATAAATCGGCATCAACCAGCTGTTTAAGATGGTGTGATACGGAAGGTTGGGTAAGGTCAAGGAGGTCGTTTACCTCTGCACAGTAAAGGCAATCTTTCCTTTTTTTAAACTGTTGTAAAATAGCTATCCGGTTTGCATCGCTCAGCGCCCTGGATATTTTCTCTATTTTTTTGTTGTCCATTTTTTTTGCCGTCAATTATATGTAATCAACGTTATAATGTAAAGGTAAAATAATATTAACATATAGAAATGTTTCTATGTATTTAAAGCATATAAATGACAATAAAAGGATATATGGGCAGGCCTAATGGAGGAGAGATGCTTCTCCTGTGTTTCATTTTGTCACAAACACCCCCGTTTGTTGGCACATTTGCCTGTTTAATAGTGATCGTGCTGATCTTAATTTTATCGTATGAAAGTAGTAAGAGTACAATACACCACGCGCGCGGAGTTTGCGGCCACCAATCAGCGGAACATCGCTGCCATTGTTGAAGAGTTGAAAACTTTAAATCATCCCGGTATTAAATATACAGCATGGCTATTGCCCGACGGTAAAACATTCATGCATTTCGATCAGCTCGAAAATGAAGAAGCCCACCTTGTATTACAAGGGCTGGCTTCGTTCCATAAGTTTGCTGACGAACTTGAGGCCAGTGATTTAGAAGTCGAACCTAAGCTTGAGCTGCTTTCGCTTGTGGCGTCTACGGAGACCTATTTTTAATGCACTAAAACTACTGTTTGCCGATTGGTAATGCCGTTTCTGTTTTCGCAGCTTTCATCACGAGTTTGGTTTCTACCTTGCCAATAGCAACAACCGCGAAAAGCCGGTTCATCAAAAAATCATAATACTCTTTGCGGTCTTTTACGGTTACCTTAAGTATAAAGTCAAAATCGCCGGTGAGATGATAGCACTCCAGCACTTCCGGAAGTTTAATGATCTCACTTTCAAAATGACTTAAACTGTGCTGGCTGTGGTCCTTCAGTTGCACATGCGTAAAGGTCATGAAATCCAGCTCAAGCTTTTCATGATCAAGCACCGCAACATATTTTTTTATATAGCCTCGCTCCTGGAGCGAACGGATCCTGTTATTAATAGGAGTAGTGGTTTTGTTAAGCTTAAGGCCTATCTCCTGGCCGGTAAGGCGTGCATTTTCCTGTAAAAGCTGGAGTATGCGGATATCTGTTTCATCGAGTTGGTTGAGCATAAGAGTTATAAAAACTAAAATATAAGCTTTAAATATTTACAAAAAGTTTTAAAACCTGTTTTTAAGAATATTTTTAGTCTTAAAAACTAAATTTTAAGTGCTGTGTGGATTATGAGGTTGTGAATATACAATTTTACGTCATAATACTATGAAGTACGAAAAAAATCAACCGTCCCCGGTAATCCTTGTTACGGGTGCCCGGGGGCAGATCGGTACCGAACTGGTTGCCGCTTTAAGAAATGTTTATGGCAGGGAACAAGTAATTGCCACTGACTTGCATGATGCTGCGGCACTCCCGGATTTAGAGGGGCCATATCACCAGTTAAATGTATTAGGTAAAGATGAGCTGGAAAATCTGGTTGCTACCTATGGAGTAACTCAAATTTATCACCTCGCAGCTACCTTATCTGCCAAAGGAGAAGAGGCCCCGCTAAAAGCATGGCACCTGAACATGCAAAGCCTGCTCAATATATTGGAAGCAGCCAAAGATCATAAATTGGATAAAGTGTTCTGGCCGAGCAGTATTGCCGTATTTGGGCCATCAACAGCACGTAAGATCAGCTCCCAGAATGCTTTGCTTGATCCGCAAACGGTCTACGGTATCAGTAAGGAAGCTGGTGAACAGTGGTGCGCCTATTACAGGGAGCATTATGGGGTGGATGTACGCAGCTTGCGTTATCCGGGATTGATCAGCTACAGTGCTCCTGCTGGCGGGGGCACTACAGACTATGCAGTAGCTATATTTCACGAAGCTTTGCAGAATGGACGTTACGAATGCTACCTAAGCCCCAACACCGCATTACCTATGATGTATATGGATGACGCGGTAAGGGCTACACTTCAACTGATGAACGCGCCCGTGGAAGCACTCAAAGAACGCGGAGCATATAATATCGGTGCTTTAAGTTTTACACCTGCTCAGCTTGCCGTAGAGTTGAAAAATCACCTGCCCGATTTTACCATTAGTTATAACACCGACAAGCGCCAGTCCATTGCAAACTCATGGCCCGCCGGTGTTGAGGATGCTGAAGCAAGGCGCGACTGGAACTGGCGTCCTGAATATGATCTTGCTACTATGACTGCAGATATGCTCGGTCATCTTACGCCTGTTTATAAAAATAACAGCAATACTGCCGCAGTGAGTTAAATAAGGGTTTAATGAGAGACCTGAATATTACCCAATCGATCACAGCCCGGGATGCTGCTTCGCTGGAAAAGTATTTTAGTGATATTGCCCGCGAGCCAACTATCAATACGGAAGAAGAAGTTCTGTTAGCTCGGAAGATCCGGCAGGGAGATCTGTCGGCTTTGCATAGGTTGGTAAAGGCCAATCTGCGTTTTGTGGTTTCCGTGGCAAAAAAGTATCAGCACCAGGGCATGCCCATGGGCGACCTGATAAGCGAAGGTAATTTGGGTTTGCTTGAAGCTGCGAAACGGTTTGACGAAACCCGCGGCTTCAAGTTTATATCTTATGCAGTTTGGTGGATCAGGCAGCGAATCATGGAAGCGCTGTTGGATAAAACGCGGATGATCCGCCTGCCTGCCAACCAGGTGGATATGATTGTTCATGTTAACAGGGCTACAGGGGTTCTGGAACAACGACTTGAGCGACTGCCCGTCCAGGATGAAATAGCGGCATTCCTGGAAACTGCTGAATGGAAAGTAAAAGAAGCTTTACATGTGGCTCCTTTTACTCATTCGTATGATAAAGCCGATACACCCGGCAATGACGGATACAGCCTGCTTGATCGTTTACATACAGATGACCCGGAATAGAAGGCCTTTTGGAAGCTTACCAACTTAAACAACAGCTTGATGATTTGCTTAATAAGCTAAACGATGCTGAACGATCTGTTGTGTTTTATCATTATGGTCTGGACGGGCACAGTGAACTCTCGGCTCCCGAAATCGGTAACCGGCTTGGTATTAGCGCAGAAAGGGTGAGGCAGCTAAGAAACCGGGCTATTGACAAGCTTAGGGAAAGTGCTAATTTGCAAAAACTTGAAATTTAAGATAAAGGGTAGGGATTTATTTTCTGTGTCTTAATTTCTTTCGGTGCTTTATCCTTTGTTTGTTAACTTCACTAGCCCATTATTCAGGGCTAATTTGCGACTAAAATGAGCTCCTGAACCATTTATCTTGCATTCGCTGAATTAAGCAAACGTTTGCGCTAAATTAAGATCGCAGGAAATTAGGCATTCCTATTTAACCTTTATAATTTAGGAACTTAAAAACATCATGGTCGGTACACTTAATATACGGTCAATCATGTTCAACCCTACAAATGCAAATGAAAAAAATACTCCTCTCTTTATTATTGCTAACCCTCACAATTTCACAGGTTTTTAGCCAGGCGAAACATAGTTTTAAAATTGCTGATGGCAATTTTATTTATGATGGAAAACCCATCCAAATCCACTCGGGCGAAATGCATTTTGCAAGAATCCCTAAAGCTTACTGGAAGCAGCGCCTGCAAATGCTCAGGGCAATGGGTATGAATACGGTTGCTACTTACGTTTTCTGGAACCATCATGAGGTCAGTCCGGGTGTATGGGATTTTAAAACGGATAACCGCGATATCCGCGAGTTTGTAAAAACCGCACAGCAGGAGGGCTTAATGGTAATATTAAGGCCGGGGCCTTATGCTTGTGCCGAATGGGAATTTGGCGGCTATCCCTGGTGGCTCCAAAATGATAAACAATTGGTTATCCGCAGTAAAAACGAACGCTTCCTTGATTCATGCAAAACTTATATTAACCAGTTGATGGGGCAGGTTAAAGACTTGCAAATAACCCATGGCGGGCCAATAATCATGGTTCAGGCCGAAAATGAATTTGGATCATATGTAGCCCAGCGTAAGGATGTGCCGCTTGCCGATCATAAAATTTACAGCGCAGCTATAAAAGATCTGCTTTTAAAAGCGGGCGTTGATGTGCCATTGTTTACTTCTGATGGCGACTGGTTGTTTGAAGGCGGCGTAATTAAAGGGGCATTGCCAACTGCCAATGGCGAAGGTGATACCAAAAATTTGAAGAAGCTCATTAACCAATATAACGGAGGAAAAGGCCCTTATATGGTGGCCGAATATTATCCTGGCTGGCTTGACCATTGGGGCGAGAAATTTGAAAAAGTATCCGAGACCTCGGTAATTAAAGACCTGGAGAAGTACTTGAAAGATACCGTATCATTTAATATATACATGGCACATGGTGGCACCAATTTTGGTTTCACAAGCGGTGCTAATTATGACAAGGAACATCAAATTCAGCCGGATATCACCAGCTATGATTATGACGCCCCTATCAGCGAGGCAGGATGGGTAACTCCCAAGTTTACAGCTATCCGCAACCTGATGAAAAAGTATGCAGCTTATGCTATTCCTGAAGTGCCTGCGCAGCTCCCTGGGATCCGTATTCCGGCTATTAAGCTTACCAAAACAACCGATTTGCTGGAGATGGCGAAAGATCAGCAGGCAGTAGAAAGCGATACCCCGCAAACATTTGAAGAGCTTAACCAGGGCAATGGCTATGTATTATACAGCCGTAAATTTACCCAACCTGTCAGCGGCACTTTAAACCTGGAAGGTTTGAGGGATTATGCAACCATATATATAAATGGCGAAAAAATTGCGGAGCTTAACAGGCAAAGCAATAAATTCAGCTGCCCTATAAATATTCCTTTTAATGCGCGTTTGGATATTTTGGTTGAAAACCTTGGCAGGATCAATTACGGTGGCGAGATCATTCACAATCTTAAAGGAATCATTAGCCCGGTGAAGGTTGACGATCATGAAATTACAGGCAACTGGCAAATGTATAAGCTACCTATGGATAAAGCACCGGCGCTCGGGGCAGGCACAACAAACACAGCGGGCCATCCAGCACTTTACCAGGGAACATTTGACCTGAATAAAGTGGGAGATACTTTTTTAGACATGAAGAATTGGGGTAAAGGTATAGTATTCGTAAATGGGATCAACATTGGCCGCTATTGGAAAATTGGGCCACAGCAAACGCTTTATTTGCCAGGGTGCTGGCTTAAAAAAGGTACAAACAGTATCGTTGTACTTGATCAGTTGAATGATATCCAGCAAACAGAGATCGCTACGGTAACCGTGCCGGTATTAGATGGCCCGGTAAGTAAATAATATAATTTAACATAAGGAATGACGGCAGGAACCTATCCTGTCGTTTTTTTATGGCTGTTATTCAACAGGGTTGAGTTTTAATATTTAACTATTACTATTTAAACATAATGGGTAATTTAACCTATCGTTTATATCAATAGATAAGCCTTAATAATAGTTCTAAATATTGGTACGGGTTGTTATATTCACACTTAATTATGAAATTCTAAGTTAGATTAAGGAAAATAATCCTGTTTCATATTTCTGAACGAAACAGTTTACAAGCTTTTGGTTTGATAATAGGTGCCGTAAATCGATGAAGATCAGTAAGGTTCTATATGTTGTATTTATATTATTGATCGGAACCAAAGCAAGGGTATCTGCACAAAATACCTATGTAGCCGCGGTGCACGGCGTACTCGATCTTCGTAATCAGCCTGTCAATGATAAAATTGAACTGACCGGAAACTGGCTGTTCTATTGGAACCAATTAGTAAATCCCAATGACACTACTGCTATTAAGGACAGGCTTTTGGTTGAGTTTCCATTTAAATGGAGTGGGTATACCTGGCGGGGCAAAAAGCTACCTGCGTTTGGCTATGGTACTTACCGGCTTAAAATTTTACTTCCCCAAAAACACGGCGAATTAAAGCTGGCCATGCCTGATGTTTACAGCGCGTACAGGCTTTATATTAACAAAAAGTTAGTATCGTCAAATGGGAAAGCAACTACTTCCCGAAAGGGATTTGAAGCACATTGGGAATATCATGCTGTTGCCCTGCCCAACAGCGATACCATCAATATCACATTACAAGTTTCCAATTTTATACACAGTAAAGGAGGGATTAGTAAACCCATTTTCATAGGGCTTGCGGAAAGAATTGATCTGGCCCGGCATCGCGCCGAAGGTATTGATCTGATGCTGACGGGCTGTTTACTGATGGGGGGATTGTTTTTCCTTGGTTTATACCTGCTGGGCAGCCGTGATAAAGCCATTTTACTTTTTGCCCTGTTCTCTATAGTTTATAGTTACCGGATCATAGGTACAGATAACTATGTGCTGCACACCTTATTGCCTAATATTAACTGGTACATAACGGCCCGGCTGGAATATATGAGCTTATTTTTAGGGATAGGGCTGTTTGGGCTTTATACGTTATACTTATATCCGGCAGATGTAAATCGCCGGGTTGTAAATATTATTAACGGCATTTGCTTTTCGTTCACTTTAATGACATTATTTAGTCCTCCCTGGATTTTTACCCAGCTCGTGAACCCATTTTTAGCAGTGATGCTGTTTTGCCTGGTTTATATTCCTTATGTATACTCAAAAGCCTGGCGCAATAACAGGCCTGGATCTGTTTATGCTTTAATGAGCGCGTTTGCTTTAATGTCGGTATTTGCGATATCGCTTTTTCATTACTGGGCATTAATACCTCCGCTGCAGTTGGTTAGTTTTTTAGGATATATCGCTTTTTTCTTTTTGCAGTCGCTTGTTTTAGCGCACCGGGTATCATTTGTATTGAAAAAGGCAAGGGCCGAAGCTGAACAGGGTTTGAAGGTTAAAAGTGAATTTTTGAGCACGATGAGCCATGAAATCCGGACACCGCTCAATTCGGTAATAGGGATGAGCCATTTGCTGCTTAAGAACGAGCCACGCAAGGATCAGATCGAACATCTCAACGTCATGCTTTTTTCGGCTAATAATCTTTTGGCAATAGTGAATGATGTATTGGATTATAACAAGATAGAAGCCGGGAAGATAACTTTTGAAAGCATTGAAATGGACCTGGCTGCACTTGCCCGTAATGTAGTAGGTGGTTTGCAAACAGTAGCGCACGATAAGGATATAACCCTACGCCTTGATTTTGATAAGAAATTGCAGCATAAACTGCTTGGCGACCCCACCCGCTTATCGCAGGTAATTACTAACCTGGTTCATAATGCCATAAAGTTTACCCCAAGCGGGGAGGTTGTGTTAGGGATTGAGGTGAAAGAACAAACCGAAACTACGGCTACATTAATGGTGTTTGTTAAAGATACTGGTATCGGTATTCCCCGTGGCAAACAGAAACTCATATTTGAACGCTTTACCCAGGCTGATTCGTCCATATCACGCAGTTTTGGGGGGACAGGTTTAGGTCTTGCAATCAGTAAAAAAATATTGGAGTTACAGGAATCGTCCTTGCAGTTAATTAGTGAGGAAGGAGTGGGCTCAGTATTTTATTTTATTAAAACCTTTGAAAAAGCGGGTAAAATATCGGAGGCAATTAATGTCAACGTTAAATCCGATGCAAATGATAAGCTCCTGAGCGGGATCTCTATTTTGCTGGTTGATGATAACCCGATGAATGTGCTGGTAGCGCAAACTTATTTAAAACGTTGGGGCGCCACTACGGATGTGGCAACCAACGGGCAAGAAGCACTTGACAAGCTGGATACGTCAAAACATCGTCTTGTGTTGATGGATTTGCAAATGCCTGTGATGGATGGGTATGAATCCACAAAAAAAATGAGATTGAACGGTATAAATATCCCCATTATAGCGCTTACCGCCAATCTTCCCAAAGATGTAGAGGACGAAGCTTATAAAACAGGTTTTGACGATATTGTGATGAAACCTTTTTTACCAGATGAACTACATAGTAAAGTATTGCACCACGTTTTTAAGCAGGAGCATGTGTAAGATGTTCCTGAATCAAACTTCCTGTTTATTTTCTAAATAAAAATTTCATTTACTCATAGGGGTAAAATGATCCTGGCGTGTTTCAGGATAAATTTTACTAAAATGAACAGATTAGCTTCCTTATTACTTCTTATTACTTTTATTTATTCTCCCGATAATAATTGGGCCAGGCGGATGATTGAGGAAAATAAATGGATAAACATCCTTACAACCATTAATTACCGCATTAAGATTTAATTGAATGTTAACCCAAACTGATCATATTTTGGATATAAATAACGAACAATTGATCCCGCTGCTGCTCTCGGGCGATGAAGCAACCTTTGAAAAGGTATATAAGCACTTCATCAGGCCGTTGCATGTGTATGCTGTCTCTATTTTAAGAGATGAAGATACGGCGAAGGGGATGGTACAAAACGTTTTTATGCGGCTCTGGGAACGAAAGGAGCGGTTGAATTTCACCGGTTCGATAAAAGCCTACTTGTATGGCGCGGTTTATAACGAATGCCTCAATAACCTCAGGCACCAGAAAGTAAAGGTTAACCACCAGCAGCACGTACTGTATATGACGAAAGATAAAGTTGATGGAGGCGCCGGTATGGAACTGCTTGACCTCAAAGAAAAATTACAACAGGCATTAAATGACCTGCCCGAAAAATGCCGCACAGTGTTTCAGCTGAGCAGGTTTGAGGATTTAAAATACCAGGAAATTGCTGATGAATTAGGAATCTCCATAAAAACGGTAGAGAACCAGATGGGCAAGGCCCTAAAAACATTACGACTCAAATTAGTTGATTACCTGCCGTTGATCATTTGGCTTATCAGCCGGACTTTTAATATTATTTAACATGATGGACGATTTATTAACCAAATACATGCTGAACGAGACCACGCCGGTTGAGAACGAAACCATCAACCGCTGGCTTGGTGAAAATGACGATAACCGAAAGTATTTTGATCATTTTAAACTGATCTGGGATACCAGCCGCGAACTTAATATAGAAAGTAAGCTTGATCCCGATGCTTCATGGATCGAATTTAAACAGTTGGTGCAAAACAGGGATAAAGCACCGGCTACAATTAAACCTTTAAAACCGGTAAACCGCTGGCTTAAAATGGCAGCTATGTGGCTGGTGATATTGGGAAGTGCGGGGATCTTGTACGCCGTATTCAAGCCGGTAAAAGTTAATATGCTTGCACTACAAAGCGGTAATATAGTACGCAAGGTTACCTTATCAGATGGATCATTGATCACCATGAATAAAAACTCGGTGTTGAATTACCCGGACAGATTTACCGGCGATACCAGGGAAATATCATTAAAAGGGGAAGCCTTTTTTGATGTGGCTCATGATAAATCAAAACCATTTATGATCCACGTAAATGACCTGGTTGTGAAGGTGGTAGGTACATCGTTCAATATTAAAACTACCGGCCCCAATACCGAGGTTATTGTTGAAACCGGCGTTGTGCAGGTAATTCAGCAGGAGATAGTGGTGAAACTAAAACCTAAGGAGAAAGCATCGGTACAAAGTGGCCGCCTGCAGAAAGGCAGCAGCCAGGATGAGCTATATAATTATTATCGTACCCAAAAGTTCGTAGCCAATAAAACACCACTGTGGCGGCTTGTGGATGTGCTTAATGAAGCCTATCACGCAAATATTGTTATAGATAATAAAAAGCTGGCTAACAGGACTATAACAACCACATTTAAAGCAGATTCACTTGATGGGATATTAGAGGTCATAAGCAAAACCCTTGGCGATGTCAAAGTGGTCAAAAAACCTCATCTCATCATAATCAAAAACTGATGGAAAAGAAACTAAGCATATTATTTTATGTAATGCTCGTGTTGGCGGGCTGCCTGCTCATTACCAATGCGCTGGCGCAGGATAACCTGAACCGTACTGTAGCGCTCAATGTTAAACAAAAAAAGATAGCCGAGATCCTCACCATTATCGGCGAAAAAGGGAAGTTTTATTTTTCGTACAGCAATGATGTCATCAAAACCGATAGTGTGGTGAGCATAGTATCATCCGGGCAAACGATCAAAAACTTACTTGATGAGCTGTTTCATGGCAGGGTTGATTATAAGGAGTCGCCGGGATATATTATTCTCCGGCCTACCCCGTACAGGTTAACCCTTGTGCCTGATACCCTGGCCGGGCCAGGCAATGTTTATTACATCAGCGGGTACGTGTATGATGATATCACCGGTAAAAAACTTTACAATGCCAGTGTTTATGAAAAAAATTCGCTGGAATCAACCCTTACCGATCAGAACGGTTACTTCCAGCTCAAGATAAAAGCCAATGGTATGATTACACTTAATGTAAGTAAGGAGCTATATCGTGACACCAGTATCAATTTTTTAAATAATGTAAACGTATCCATAAAGTCACGCGAATATTATTACAGCGCCGATGCCGCAAATTCAAAATCAGACAGGAGCTGGCTGGGCAGAATGTTCCTTTCATCCGGCCAGAAAATACAGAACCTTAATTTAGGTGGATATCTTTCAACGGTTCCGGTACAAACCTCGCTTTTACCAAGTTTAGGAAGCCATGGTATGATGAGCGGGCAAATAGTCAATAACTTTTCGCTCAATATTTTAGGGGGATATAACGGTGGCGTTAATGGCGTTGAACTTGGCGGACTGTTTAATATCAACAAACAGGAAGTTAAATATGTACAGGCCGCCGGGCTCTTTAATATTGTTGGGGGTAACAGCAAAGGCGTTCAACTGGCCGGCATTAATAATAACGACCAGAAAAACATAGAAGGTATCCAGGCGGCTGGTATATATAATATGGTAAAAGACAGTCTTAAAGGCGTTCAGCTTGCCGGGATCTTTAACCACGTGAGCAATAGCAAAGGCATCCAGGCGGCAGGTATTTACAATTACACCCGGAAAAACAACAAAGGTTTTAGTATCGCAGGGATAGCCAATGTTACAGGCAACGAAGCAAGCGGAATACAGGTAGCAGGAATTTTTAATAACGCCCGGGTGATAAAAGGCGTGTCATTTGCTATGGTAAATATTGCCGATACGCTTGATGGTTATGGCATCGGCTTATTGAATATTTCGCGTAATGGATATGCTAAAATTGAAGTGTACAGTAACGAGATCACTACAACAAACATCGCCTTTAAATCGGGGAATGCTAAACTGTATTCCATCATATCAGGCGGCGTTAATTTTACAGATAAGCATGTTTATTATAGCACAGGTTTTGGCTTAGGTCACGATTTTATCTTCAATAACAATATGTCACTGTCAGCTGAAGGTTCGACTCACTTACTATTGGCAAAAGGATGGAAAAACCAAAATCAGATAAACCGGGTAAGCGCGTTGCTCAATTTCAGGGCAGGTTCAAAAGTTAGCTTCTTTGCAGGGCCGTCGTTTAATGTTTACACTAATTATGGCAATCATCCCGGAGACAGCGATATTCAGCAGATCATAAAAAACAAACCCGGTTTGATTGATTGGGGTAACCGCACAAAAGGTTGGATCGGTTGGTCGGCCGGTATCACGATATTGTAAGTGTGCTTTAATATGTCCAAATTTGTGCAAATCAATAATCACCTGATGAAAAAACTCCTTTATCTCATTTTGTTCTGCGCATCGTCAGCTTGTTTTGCCCAGGATTCGAATAAAGACGTAACTTTCTTAAACCCATCTACAGTTGGTAAGCCATTTGGCTATTCTCACGCTGTAATTGTTGATCTGGGTAAAAATAAAATGGTGATCATGTCGGGTCAGGTTGGTTTGGATCAGGCCGGCAAGCTTGCCGGCAAAGGTGATCTCGCGAGCCAAACTGAGCAGGTTTTTGCCAATATCAAAAACATTGTTGAGGCTGCAGGCGGGACCATGAATGATCTGGTTGAGTTGAACTACTATATCATAGACGCATCGCAGGTGCAGGTAGTTCGTAATATCAGGGATAGATATGTGAATACAAAGCAACCACCGGCAAGTACACTGGTGCAGGTAAGCAAGCTTTTCAGGGATGATATTTTAATTGAGATAAAAGCGACGGCTGTTATCAAAAAGAAGTGAGGTTAATATTAAGCCTACGAAGTTTTAAAAACTTCGCAGGCTGATTTACGTGTTACCATTTTTTATTGACAACCCTTGCTGCCTTTACCTGTGCAGTAGTTACCGTATTGCCTTATTGCCAAAGGCCATTAATTTAAAAAAAACCGACGACAGGTTTCCTTGTCGCCGGTTTTTATGCCTTGTTTATGCCTGTGAGGCAATACTTGTAAGTGAGATTATGAATAATAAAATGAGAGCTTTTTTAGTCCGTTATTATTTTTTATAGGTGATTTTATAAATATTTCCAGCTACATCATCGGTAACGTAAAGTGAGCCATCCGGGCCTTGCGCCAAGCCGCATGGACGGTGGGCCGCAGCACCTGAAGCTGTATTAGCAGCAGAGCCAGAAAAGCCGTTGGCAAAAACTTCCCACTGACCATCAGGCTTGCCATCTTTAAATGGTTGAAATACCACGAAGTAACCAGCCTGCGGTTCAGGTGCGCGGTTCCATGAACCATGAAAAGCGATGAATGCACCATTTTTATATTTCGCGGGGAACTGATCGCCGGTATAAAATAACAGGCCGTTAGGGGCAAGGTGGCCCGGATAAGCAGCTGCGGGGTCGATAGCATCTTTTCCGCCTTCAATCTTGCCGTCGCCGCCATATTCAGGCATCAGCATTTTTTTATGTTGTTCCTGGTCGTAATACATATAAGGCCAGCCTGCATTATCTCCTTTTTTAAGCGCATACATACACTCGGCAGGTAACATGGCCGATTGTTTAGCAGTGAAATATTGTGGATAGAATTCAAAAAGCTGATCGCGGCCGTGCTGCATTACAAAAAGCTGGTTGTTTTGCTGATTCCAGGTGATACCTACAACATTACGCAGACCGGTGGCATAACGCATACCATCGCCATAATGCTGGTTCAATTTATCTGCTTTAAACTGCCAGATGCCGCCGGCCGAATCTAAAATAGGGCAGCCTTTTTGGCCCGGGGAACCCTTTTTTCGGTCTTCAACCTGGCAGGCATTTGAGTAAGCGCCAATGTTTACGTAAATGTTGCCATCGTTATCAAGCGTTATGGCCTTAGCTTCGTGCTCGTGGCGGCTAATAAGGCCGGTCACTATTTTTTCGGGCTGATCAGGATTGATCACCTCGCCCTTATCGTTCAGTTTATAACGAAAAACCTCTTCATCCGACGATGCATACAGGTATCCGTTTTTAATCGACATACCTGTGCCGCTATAAGCGCCAAAGCTGTTCTTTACGGTAGCCTTGCCGCCATCTTCGTGAAGCATTAATATCCCCTTGTTGTTTTTAACATTGGTAAGCTTTACATAGATGTCGCCTTGCGGTGTAATGGCAATATGGCGGGTACCACCAAGTTTTTCAGCAATAATACTGGCGCTAAAGCCTTCTGGAGTTTTAATACCCGCGTTTTCTGTTGATGGAGCAGGGGTAGAAGTGCTATCAGCAGTTTTCTTTGAGTCGCTATTACTTTTGCAGGCTGTAATAAACATAATACCTCCCATAGCAACTACGGGCAATATGGAACGTAATAATTTGCGGTTTTTCATGGTAAAGATTAATGGTTATCAAATTAAGTAAATATACCGATAATCCTAAAATCTCTTTTGTAGTAATCGAGTGACAATGTTGTTTTTTATTTAACCATATCAATTAATAAAATTTGGCAACAATAGATTGCGGCTTTAATTGTTTGAAATAAAATTTGGTTAAATGGCTTGCGGGTAAAACATAGTATTAATTAACTAATGTTGCGACATATAATGCTGTGTTTGATTAAACCATTGCAGATAGATATCGTCCTAACTATATAAAATTTACAATTATGAAGAAGTTAGCCATATTATCAGCAATAGCAGCCGGAAGCTTATTTATCAGTAAAGCCAACGCACAGGTATCTATACAATTTGGTATCAATATCCCCGCTCATCGCGTTTACGTACCTGCCCCTCCTCCGCCCGTAGTAGAAGAAGAGCCTGTTTATGATGATAACGTAAATGTTAGTGACGACGATGATTATTACTATTTACCGGAAGTAGAAGCTTACTATAATGTAGGTGCAGGATGCTACTACTACAATGACGGCAGCCGCTGGGTAAGCTGTGCTTATCTGCCAGGCGCTTACCGTGACTATAACTGGCGTACTGCTGTACGATACGAGGTAAGAGCGCCACGACCATACTTGCGTCACGATTTTTACAGGCAAAGGTGGGGCGGTTACATGGGCGACCGTGGTAACTGGAGACACCGTTTTGACAGAAGGCCTGCAGGCGGCTATGCTTATCGCCCGGGTTGGGGTGGTGACCGTGGAAGCTGGGGCAGAAGACCTAATCCGTATGATAACCGTGGTAACTGGGGAAGTGGCAGAGATAATCATAACTGGGGCAACGGTAATCATGACCGTGGTAACTGGGGTAATGGAAACCAATCTGACAATGACAACCATGGTAACCATGGCGGATGGGGTAACGGACAGCCTAACAATGGCAACAATGATAACCATGGCGGTCATGACAATCGCGGCAACTGGGGTGGCCGACCATCAAACGGCGGCGGTTATGACAGGGGCAATGGTGGTGAGCGTTTTTCTCAAAATGGAAATTACGGCCGGGGCATGCGCAGGTTTTAATATTCTAACTCCCTATATATTAACTGAAAGGTCGCCTGTTATGGGCGATCTTTTTTGTTTATATATTGTTGTGCATTTTTGAGTTATCCTGCATGCATTAATTAATAAGTAATATAAACCATTTATTATCTACTAAACCTGTTTAGCATTACTATTTATATTATATATTTGGTTTTAAAATACTAAATCCTTGAAGAAGAAATTATCTATAGTTGACATTGCCAATAGCCTTAATATATCTAAAACTACGGTATCTTTTATCCTTAATGGTCGCGCGCAGGAAAAACGCATCAGCGATGAGTTGGTGAAGCGCGTACTTCAATATGTGAAAGAGGTTGGTTATAAACCCAATTCGTTAGCCAAAAGTTTACGCACCGGCAAATCAAATATCATCGGCTTGCTGGTGCAGGATATTTCCAATCATTTTTTTGCCACAATAGCCCGCCGCATAGAGGACCTTGCTTACCAAAACGGTTATAAGATCATTTACAGCAGTACAGATAACGATACGCAAAAAACGCGCGAACTGATAGCTATGTTTCGCGACAGGCATGTTGATGGGTACATTATTACCCCGCCCGATAATATTGAAGAGGATATCAGCGATTTGATCAAAGATGGTTTCCCTGTGGTACTTTTTGACCGCTACCTGCCTAAAGTAGCTACCGACTATGTAGTGGTTGATAACCTGTTCAGCACCTTTAACGCCACACAGTACCTTATTGATAAAGGACATAAAAATATAGCTTTTATAACTTACAGCTCTATCCAAACTCAAATGATAGAAAGGCTTGAAGGTTATGAAAAAGCCATGCACCAAAGCAAATTAAAACCCAATATAACCGAGGTCGATTTTCACACTACTGTTCAGGAACTGCTTAAGTTAATGACAAACTTCCTGGAAAAAAATAAAGATGTCGATGCCATTCTGTTCGCCAATAATCATTTGGGCAAATGCGGCTTGAAGGCCATCCGTAAGGCAGGTAAAAATATACCGGGTGATATTGCTTTGATCGCGTTTGACGATTACGAACTTTTTGAATTGTATACCCCAGCTGTTACCGCTATAGCTCAGCCAATTGACGAAATAGCCGACAACGTGATCAAGCTGCTGATGGAAAGGCTTAACACAGCTGTCCCCGAAGAAAAAAATCAACACATAACATTAGCAACCGAACTAATTATCAGGGATTCATCAAACTAATGAACTATTTTGCAGAATGAATTCAGGGTGATGATGCATCACGTCCTGAACGATTGATTATTTCAATTCATCTTTCAATATAGCCCAAACATTATTGGCTACAATCTTTGCACCCTGAGCGGTAGGGTGGATGCCATCGCCCTGGTTAAGTGAGGGTACGCCTCCAACGCCTTGCAATAAAAAGGGGACAAGGGCCATATTGTTTTTTTTAGCCAGATGGGGGAAAACGTTTTTAAACTTACCGGTATAATCGGCGCCCATGTTCGGCGGTACCTGCATGCCCAGCAAAACAAGTTTAGCATCAGGATATTTGGCTTTTACCTTATCTACTATGGACTGAAGATTTTTGGCGGTTTCGCTTACCGGGATGCCACGAAGGCCATCGTTGGCGCCAAGCTCTAATACAAAAACGTCTACTTTTTGCTTTAACAGCCAGTCTATGCGGCCATTGCCGCCTGCGGTAGTTTCGCCGCTTAGTCCGGCATTTATTACTTTATACGGTAATTTTAATGAATCAACCCGGCGACTGATAACGCCGGGAAATGCATCTGCAGGATCATCGAGGCCGTACCCGGCAGTGAGGCTATCGCCAAAAAACAAAACAATTTTCTTTGATGCCGAATCGGTTTTGGCATTTTCAGTGGCAGCTTGCGCCTGATCATTGTTTGATGATTTAGCGCCATCGCCGCAACCTGCCATTGTGAGGGCCGCAAGCAAGATACCGCTTAATGTAACTTTGTTCATATAAAATAAATACAATGCGCTCAGGCGTTTGTTCTTAAAATCTCAAGCGGCGGCTTGTTTAACACTCCACGGCTGTTCAGTAAGCCAATAACAACAGTCAGCAAACTTACTATTAAAAATAGTACAAGTGCCGGTAATATGTTCACACTGTATGGTATTTCAAAACTATATTTTGCCAGGAAATAAGTACCCGCAAAAGCTATCAGGATTCCGGTTAAGGCCGACAGGCTACCCAAAAACCAGTACTCTAACGCTGTTATAGTGAATATTTGTTTACGGCTTGCACCAAGCGTACGTAATAAAACACTTTCCTGTATGCGCTGATATTTGCTGATCCGTACAGATGCTATCAGTACCACAATACCTGTTATAATACTGAACGCGCTCATGAAACGGATAACATAGCTTATTTTGCTCAACAATTGATCAACAACGCTCAAAATTAAACCCAAATCGATAATAGAAACATTGGGATAGGTGCGCACTACCAACTGCTGAAAAGCTGCCGATATTTTGTTTGAGGGCACATGCGTCATCAATACATGAAATTGCGGCGCATCTTCCAATATACCTTTTGGGAAAACTACCTGGAAATTGGTTTGCACCTTGCCCCAGTTAACCTTACGGATACTGGCCACATAGGCCGGCATTTGTACCCCCTGTACATTAAATACTATTTTATCACCTATTTTAAGGTTTCCCCTTTTTGATAGATTTTCTTCAACGGATACCGGGATTTCTTTAGAGGGATCAGCTTTACCGATCCATTTGCCATTCAGTAATTTTTCTGAAGATGTTAACGAGTCCCTGAAGGTTACCCGGTATTCCCAGGCAAATACACCATGCTGTATTTTGATGGTGCTGTCTTTTGTAAGATCAGCCGCGGTTTTACCATTAATTTGTTCAATGCGCATGGTTACAATTGGTACTTGTTGCAATACCGGAAGCCCCTGTTGCTTTGTTAATTGCACAACGCCTTTTTCCTGACTGTTCTGGATATCAAACAGGATCATGTTTGATTGATTGCCGCTGGTTGAAAGATTAACCTGCTGTACCAATAACGTTTGCACAAAATAAAGTGTGCAGATAAACATGGTGCTTAAACCGATTGATACGATAAGAATAATTGTTTGATTATTTGGACGGTATAAATTGGCAAATCCTTGTCGCCATAAATAACTCCAGGAGCCTTTAATAATGGATTTAGTAACGCGCATCAATAACCAAGCTGTCGCCGTAAGGATCATGAATGCAATTAAAATTCCAAGTGTAAACAGGATACTGCCAATGACGCTGTCTAATTGTAAATATGTAAATGCTATCACAAATACCAGTATCAGCAAATACACGAGCCAACGCAAAGGATCACGCCTGTTGCCACTTTCATCAAACGAGATACGAAGCGTATTGAGCGGCGAGATATTGCGTACGGAGATTAAAGGGAGTAAAGCAAACAGGATGGAGATGATCACACCCAGCAAAATGCCCTGGCCAATAGCCATCCATGATATTTTTACGGAGATGGTGAAAGGCAGAAAATCCTTAAATACAAGCGGGAGCAAATGTTGAACAGCGGTACCCAATATTGCCCCGGTAACAGAACCAATGATGCCAATGCCAACAATTTGTATCAGGTAAATTAAAAATGCTTCGGATGATTTAACTCCCAAACAGCGCATAATAGCTATTGATGCAATTTTCTCTTTCACATAAATATGAATAGCACTGGCTACCCCAACACAACCCAGCAATAAGGCTACAAAACCAACCAGCGATAAAAAGCGGCTCAGATCGCCAAAGGCGCGGCCGGTATTGTCTTTTTTGGTTTCGATGGTTTCAAAGCGCATTCCTGCTCTGTCGAGTATTGGGTCGATTTTTTTGCTGAGCTTATCTACATTTACGGATGAATTGAACTTATAATAAAAACTATAATTAACCCGGCTGCCAATTTTTACAAGCCCGGTTTGCTCCAGGTACTGCATGGGGATATAAACTACCGGGGCAATACCCGCCATTACACCGCTTTGGCCCGGTGCTTTATTCAGGATCCCGGCAATCAGGAAATTGAGGTTTCCCACCTTTACCGAATCACCGACTTTAGCATTAAACTGAAGCATCAGGGTTTTATCAACCAGGGCCATTTTTCCCTGCTTAAAATTAATTCCGGCTGCTTCGGGTGTGGTTTCTAAAGCACCATAGTAGGGGAAACCTCCCTGCAATGCCCTGATCTGTACCAACCGGGTGGCTTTTGTACGCGGAAAATAAAGCATGGATGCAAAGCTCCGTTCCTGCGAACGTTCATCACCCAGTGAATCGAGCAGGTGTTTTAACTTATCATCTACGGGTTTATTTCCGGATATCGCCAGATCAGCACCTATGAGCGTAGCTGCCTGGTCGTTCACATCATTTTGTACATTGTATTTGAACGAATAAATAGCCACCAATGCAGCAATCCCAAACACAATAGCCGATATAAAAAGGAACAGCCGGGAACGGTTGCGCCGGCTATCGCGCCATGCCATCCGAAACAGCCAGGGGATATTTATTTTTCTTTTGAAATCAACAGCGGTATTGTCCATTAGCTTATCCGTTAATGGTTTTTTCGTCAGAAATCAGTTTGCCGCCTTTGATCCTGATGATGCGCTGGGTTTTGGCTGCCAATTCAAGATCATGGGTCACCACTACAAGTGTAGTACCCGCTTCCTTATTTAGGTCGAAAATGAGTTTGATCACCTTGTCACTGGTTTCTGCATCGAGGTTTCCCGTAGGCTCGTCGGCAAAGAGGATCCGGGGGGCATTTGAAAAAGCACGAGCCAATGATACACGTTGCTGCTCGCCGCCCGAAAGCTGGAGCGGGTAATGATGGCCACGCTCTAATAGGCCTACTTTATCCAACAGATCCAAAGCTCTTGCTTTGATGTTTTTTTCGCCTCTAAGCTCAAGTGGCACCATAACGTTTTCGAGCGCAGTTAGCGTAGGTAGCAACTGAAAATTCTGGAATATGAAACCTACATGCTGATTGCGTACCTGTGCACGCTGATCTTCGGTAAGCTTGTTAAGGTTAATACCGTTGAGTTCAACAGTACCTGAAGTCGAACGGTCAAGCCCGGCACAAAGGCCAAGCAGGGTGGTTTTTCCGCTGCCTGATGGCCCGACTATGGCATTGGTTGAACCTACTGCGACTGAGAAATTTATTTGATCGAGCACGGTGAGCGTACGACCGGCACTTTGGTATGTTTTACTTAAATCAGAGATATTGAGGATATTGTCCACAGATGTTTTTTTATGGTATAGATACAAAAAAGCCGGGGTTGTTACCACGCCCGGCCATTGAATGTCCAAGTATTATGCCATCTTTACTTTTAGCTGACATTGAGTTTAAAGGCGGCTTTTCAAGCTGTCTCTTAGTTTATTTTCCCATTCGTCTTTTAAAATACTCAGCACTATCGAGTCGCGGCGGCTGCCATCGGCGAGAGGTGTATGATTTCGCAAAACGCCTTCAACTGTACAACCAATGCTTTTCATGGCAGCTATGCTTCGCTCGTTTCGAGCATCGGCCCTGAATTCCACACGCTCTATTCCCAGTTGGTCAAAAGCCAATTGAAGCAGCAAAAATTTACAATGTTTATTAAGTCCCGTACCCCTGAACTTTTCGCCATACCAGGTATAGCCTAACTGTAAGGTTTGATAGGCAGGCTGAATATCATAAAAACGGGTACTGCCTGCGTATCCGCCGCTTGCTTTATCAAAAATTATAAAAGGATATTCCCTACCTTTAATGCGGCCATTAGCAGCTGCTTTGATATAAGCTCGCATGCCATCCTCACCGGCGGCACTTGCGAGCGAATAATTCCAGGTATCGGGTTCGTTGATGGCGAAAGGGAGCAGGTAGTGAAGATCAGTTTCCTGTAAAGGGCGTAATAATACCCTCTCATCTTCTAAAACATAGGTTGTTTCGGGGTTAAATGCAGTGCTCATCGTTAATTGTTATTACCTGATATTGAAGTTAAACTTTATCGGCCATTGCAAGCTCATACATCTGGTCAAAAGGTTTATTTTTTAGTTCGATGGCAATAGCGGAGTTCCGCTGCTCACAATATTTGAGCATTTCGTAACAGTCGGTTAAGATATCATCGTCAATACCTTTGAAGGTCATTTCAACCACTTTTCCAGAGATCTTATAATATTCGTCAAGGGCCGAAATACCCTTCTCGGTTATTTTGATCAGCTTAGCCCGTTTATCATCGGGCGAGGTCCGTTCATCTATCTTGTTTTCCCGGATGAGCCGGTTAATGACTTCCATGCCGGTTGTTGTTTCAGCAAACATATAGTTGATCAGGTCGCTTTTTCTTACCTCACCAAGGTGAAGTAAACCGTTCAGGTAATAGAAACTTTCGGCAGGAGGGATGCCGATGTGGTTAACTGCCGACCGGAAATAAAGCGAATAAGCGCTCAGGATGCGGCCGAGGGTTTTAAGCAGGTATGCGCCGTTCATGATGCGCTCACCTTTTTTGCCGGCTTGTTTAGGTTCCGGGCGTTGCTTTTGCAGATAATATCTGCAAAACGCTTCTACAGTAGGTTGTTCACTTACTTCTTCAAAAGCAGCCCATTCATCAACTAATTGCACTATTGGTTTCATTTTATTACGGTTTGGGTGTAAAATTATAAATTTATTTCTAAAATGTTTTAATTGTTCCTAAATAGAAATATATTTGCCAAACTATATCGAAATAGAAATATATGGAAAACGAGAATGGCTTGCCGTTCTGTTCTGATTTATTTCGATAATTTTAGATTGAAATAAAAATGTTTTGCAGGCTGAGTCGTCAACTATAATAAAAGCGCGATTTGATACCCGCAAAAGAGAATTATAAATCAAGATCACTATGCAACCTGATCCTACAAAAAAAACAAACAGTAAACCTCCCGGCGTATTTAGTTTGCTGAAACCATATAAAGGGCTTGTGGCGCTGTTACTGTTATTTGCTTTACTGGGCAACGCTATGAACCTTTGGCTGCCTAAAATTATAGCTAACGGTATTGATGCCTACTCCAATCATCTTTTTGTGATAAACGAGGTTATGGCCAAATTCCTGACGGCAACAATTGTGGTATTTTTGTTTGCTGGCTTACAGGCAATTGTTCAGATATATGCATCTGAAAAGGTAGCGCGTGATCTCAGGCAGCAACTGGCTGATAAAATATCCCGCCAAACCCACGCTTTTATCGAACAGGCAAATCCATCAAAACTGTTAACCAACCTAACTTCGGATATCGATTCGATCAAACTATTTGTATCGCAGGCTTTGGTTTCTATTGTATCATCGCTGTTTATTATTATTGGCTGCAGTGTGATGCTGCTCACCATTAACTGGAAACTTGCGCTGGTTGTGATCACTATTATTCCCATCATTGGCGGTACTTTTTTTTACGTTTTGAAAAACGTGCGCGCCTTGTTTATAAAAAGCCGTGGCGTTATCGATCAGCTTAATAAGGTAATTAACGAGAGCATACTTGGCGCAGCACTCATCAGGGTGATCAACTCGCAGCAGTTGGAATACAATAAATTCCTGGCGGCCAATACCGAAGCAAAAGATTACGGCTTAAAGATCCTCGGCTTTTTTGCCGGGCTCATTCCCATTGTGACGTTTACGGCTAATATGGCAGCTTTTACCATTTTGGTAATGGGCGGGCATTTCGTGATCAGCGGCAGCATGACCCTGGGTAGTTTCGCGGCTTTCAACAGCTACCTGTCGTTATTGATATTCCCGATATTCATTTTAGGTTTCATGAGCAACCTGATAGCCCAGGCTACTGCTTCATTCACCCGGATCAGCATGGTTTTGAATGCGCCGGATGTTACCGACGGTGGCCCGTTAAAGGATACTTTGCACGGCGATGTGGAACTGAGGAACGTCACAATAAGCTACGGCCAAAAATCGGCGCTGAAAAACATCTCATTTAAAGTTAAGGCGGGTTCAAAAATCGCAATCATCGGGCCTACATCTGCCGGTAAAACGCAATTATTGTACCTGCTCACCGGCTTGATCAATGCTACCGAAGGTGAAGTGTTGTTTGACGGCAAAGCCCTTGCCGAATATGACAGTGAAACCTTTCACCGGCAGGTTGGCTTTGTTTTCCAGGACAGCATTATCTTTAATATGAGCATTCGTGAAAATATCGCTTTCAGCGACACGGTGACTGACGAATCGCTTCAAAAAGCGATTGAAACGGCTGAATTAGGCACATTTATCGATAGCCTGCCTGATAAGTTAAGCACCATTGTTTCCGAACGGGGATCAAGCCTTTCGGGTGGTCAGAAACAGCGTATTATGCTGGCCAGGGCGCTTGCGGTTAATCCGAAGGTTTTACTGCTTGATGATTTTACCGCAAGGGTTGATAACAATACAGAGCGAAAGATCCTCGCCAATGTTCAAAAGAACTATCCGGGTTTAACATTGATATCGGTTACTCAGAAAATTGCTTCTGTTGAGCATTACGATCAGATCATCCTGCTTATGCAGGGCGAAATTGTGGCCACCGGCGTACATGATGAGTTAATGAAAACCAGTCCGGATTATGTGCAGATCTTCAACTCGCAGCAAAGTACCAGCAACTACGAACAAGGGGTTAATCACTAAATTACGGTGGTACCTGAAAAAATATTCATTACAATGAACTACGATCTTAACCAATTAGGTAAAAGTCAACCCAAAACCTCTACGCTGGCCGGGTTAAAAAAACTGTTTCAGCTTATTACCCACGAAAAGCGTACGCTTATCATCGCTTTTTTTGCAATCCTTACCAATTCATCACTCAACTTGCTTGGGCCACTCATAATTGGGCATACCATCGACAAATATGTACAGCATAAAGACTTTAATGGTGTTTTACATAATGCAGCCATTTTGTTTTGTATGTACCTGGTAGCATTATTTACAAGTTACAAGCAAACTACATTGATGGGAGGGGTAGGGCAAAGAATGTTGTTTACCCTGCGTAATTCCATCTTTAATAAATTACAGCAATTGCCTGTAGCTTTTTTTAATCAAAATAAGGCCGGTGACCTGATCTCAAGGGTTAACAACGATACCGATAAGCTTAACCAGTTTTTCTCGCAGTCGCTGATGCAGTTCATCGGCAATATCTCTATCATGATTGGCGCCGGTATTTTTTTGCTGGCTATTAATATCGAACTTGGAGCAGCCACGTTATGTCCGGCGTTGGTTATCCTGTTTTTAACCTTGGTGTTGTCTCCATGGATAAAAAGAAAAAACGCCGCGAACTTAAAAAGTACAGGGGCATTAAGTGGGGAAATACAGGAGAGTATTAATAATTTTAAAGTGATCATCGCTTTCAACCGTCGTGATTACTTCAGAAAACGGTTTAATACGGTCAATAATGAAAACTATAAAACAGCTATAGGATCGGGCCTCGCTAATAACGTGTTTATACCGCTTTACGGTTTATTTGCGAGTATAGGTCAATTAATAGTATTATGTTTCGGGATCTACCTCATACAAAATAGTCCTTTTACAATCGGTATGTTGGTGGCTTATTTTACCTATGTAACCAACTTTTATAACCCTTTAAGGCAGCTGGCTGCACTTTGGACAAACTTTCAACTGGCAATGGCCGGCTGGGACAGGATCTCTCAGATTTTATCTCTCGAAACCGATTTGCCCGTACTTGAAGCAGGTATTAACGACCCCGATGCCGCTTTACTGGAATTCAGGCATGTGCATTTTAGTTACGATGAAAGCCGGGAGATTCTCCATAATATCTGTTTTAAGCTTGAGCAAGGTAAAACCTATGCCTTAGTTGGCCCCACCGGTGGCGGCAAAACAACAACGGCTTCATTAATAGCACGTTTGTATGACCCTACTAAAGGGTTGGTATTACTTGGCGGGAAAGATATCAGGAGTTTTACGGCCGAGGAACGCAGCCGAAAAATAGGTTTTATTTTACAGGAGCCGTTCCTGTTTACCGGTACGGTAAGGGATAATATCCTCTATGGCAACGAGCTTTTTAAAGATCATACTAACGAAGAAATGGAACAGGTGATCAGGGATGCTAACCTGGGCAGCCTGCTGGCGATTTTTGAAGAAGGGTTGGACACCAAAGTTTTATCAGGAGGGGACAGTATCAGTTTAGGCCAAAAACAGCTAATTGCGTTTATGCGTGCAGTGCTGCGCAATCCGGAGATCCTGATATTAGACGAGGCCACGGCCAATATTGATACCATTACCGAAAAATTGCTGAGCGATATTTTGGATAACCTGCCAAAAACTACCACGAGGGTAATCATAGCGCACCGTTTAAATACGATAGAAAATGCCGATGAGATCTTTTTTGTAAACTCGGGTGAGGTGATCAGGGCAGGATCATTTGACGACGCTATGGATCTGTTGCTTCAAGGTAAAAGAGTTAGTTGATCTTTTATTGTTAAATGCTTGGGCTATTATAAAATAAATAACAGATGATAACATGAATGAGGTTGAGAGGGCAATTTCAAAATTGATTCGGAATTGAAGAATATCGGCATCGACTTGTTCGGTATACCAGTGAAATATATATCTGATACCGAATAGACAGCAGTAATCCCCGGTAAATAAAAATGCAATTTCGGAGGAAATATATAAAAGCAGGGCATCTAAAAGATTACTAATGCTGTTGGTTATATGATTTAAAGGCAATATCAATAAATAGTAAACTACCACAGTGCCGAATGCAAGCATGAACGATATCAGGCTAAATAGATCAATTGTTTGTTTGCTTTGGGTTAAATAAATTCTGATAATAGCGTTGGAAATTATTATAAAAGATACTCCATATACCAGAAACTTACCCCATTTTTTTATCCGGGTGTGATAAATCATTTTAATTAGGTTGATAAATTACGAACTTATAAAATAGTTGTCCCATCAACACTAAATAATTGCTAAATTATTTTTACAATTGCATATAAACTTAACCTAAGTTATGCATAAGTACAGCGGCGAAACGCGCATTTTAGTTGCAACAGATTGTATCATATTCGGATTCGACGGTGCAAATATTAAGTTATTACTCGTTCAGCGTGGCCTTGAGCCCGAAAAACACAAGTGGAGCCTGATAGGCGGTTTTATAAAACCAACCGAATCACCCGAAGATGCTGCAAACCGTGTGCTTGAATTGCGCACTGGGCTTAAGAATGTGTACATGGAGCAGTTTCAGGTATTCGGTAAACCGGAACGTGACCCGGTAGAAAGGACCCTTTCCGTTGCTTATTTTGCACTTATTGATATTCATCAATATGAGGCACAGTTAAGTGAAGAATATCACCCCGAATGGTTTTTGCTGGATGAGATGCCCGATCTGATCTTTGATCATAATGAAATGGTGCGCCTGGCTAAAAGACAACTGCGTTATAAAGCTGCGCTTCACCCGATTTTATTTCAATTGCTTCCGGAAAAGTTCACCATTCCGCAATTACAGGCCCTTTATGAAGGAGTTTATCAAACCAAGTTTGATGACAGAAACTTTAGCCGTAAGCTGCTTTCAACAGGTTTGCTTGTAAAGCTTCCTGAAAAAGATAAGCTCTCATCAAAAAAAGGTGCATTTTACTACAAGCTTGATCAGTCACATTACGAGGAAAATTTTGAAAAGTTCCTGAACCTGGTGCCCAACCCTGATAAGTTTTTTTAAATATCGCCTTAATTTAAAAAGGTAAGAGGCCTTGCTTTTTATAGACCAAACTTTGATAACTCAGCCGGCAGATGGTTATATTATTATTAAAATGACCGCGTAATTAAACAGCGTGGTTAATTTTACATAATTACCCATTGTAGCATTGAAGGATTTTGTATTTTTAAAGGGTAGTTAATACTGCAAAACCAAATACAACTGAACACCTTTGAGCAAGATAACCTTTTTGCGATCGTTAAGCCTCGCATTTATTTTCATTTGCTTTATCGCTTACACTTATGCACAAGGTTCATCAAACCAGGGCACAGAGTTTTATACTGCATACATTGACCATGTTGATGGCGCAGCCGGCAATCCCGACGCATTGGGCAGGGGCAGCCAGATGGAACTATATATAACTGCCGACGTAAATACAACAGTTACTGTTGACGTAGCTGACGGCAGCTTTTCAAAAACCTATCAGGTTAAGGCAAACGATATATTAACGGTAGATATTCCTCCGGCGGCTTTTATCGGGACCCAGGGGCAGTTTTTAAAGGGCATTCACATTACTTCCCTGAAACCTATCGCGGTTTACGCGCATATTTTTGCGCAGAATGTATCCGGGGCGACCCTTTTGCTGCCGGTAAATACCCTCGGCAAAGATTACCTCTCCATCAACTATAAACAAATATCAAATTCAAACAATGGTACAAAAAATACTGAAGGTGTTCCTTCGTATTCAACTTTTGCAGTAATAGCCACTGAGAATAATACCACTGTTGAAATAACACCCTCGCAACCATTACTAAACGGGATCCCTGCAAACCAACCCTTCACTGTAAACTTAAAAAAAGGGGAGGTATACCAAGGTTTATCAGCTACCGATTTAACCGGTACCCGCGTCCATTCAATTGTAAGTGCCAGCGGTGCATGCAAAAAAATAGCCGTTTTTTCCGGCAGCTCAAAAATAAGCATAGGGTGCCAGGGAGATAAAGGATCATCAGATAACCTTTTTCAACAGGTTTATCCTTTAGCCGTTTGGGGTAAAAATTATATAACCGCGCCTTTGAAGACACGCAACTATGATATTTTAAGAATAGTACTTAGTTCGCCGGACACAAAGGTAACCGTAAATGGGGCGGCACCCCAGGGAGGACTAATTAATAGCCTTTATTATGAATTTACTTCATCTTCAAGCAATATTATCACTGCCGACAAACCAATTCAGGTGGTGCAATACGCGGTAACCCAGGGCGAGGGATTAAATTGCCAACTCATTACCGGAGATACCGGTGATCCCGAAATGATATATCTAACACCAATTGAGCAAACACTTGACCATGTTACGCTAAACTCAACCCCAAATTACCTGATACATAATAATTTTATTAATGTTATTATTAAAACTGCAGCCGTGCCAACTTTTTCGCTCGACGGCCAGCCTTATACCCAGTTTTCACAGGTACCTAACAGTATCTATTCGTATGCGCAAATTAGTGTAGGCGCCGGCGTACATAACATTAAGGCATCAGACGGATTTAATGCCATAGCTTATGGATTTGGCAGAACCGAATCATACGGTTATGCTGCAGGCACCAATCTTAAAAACCTGAATGAGTTTATCACATTACGAAACCCGGCAAACAATTCAACGCAGGCAAACGGCTGTACAGGTATTTATTATAAACTGCAATTGACGCTGCCGTTTCAAACAAATAAAATTACATGGGATTTAAAAAATGGAACCCCGCCTGTTATTATCAATAATCCAACACCAACCGGTTCAATAGTAAAAGACTCAAAGGTGCTCTATACTTATGAGTATCCGGAACACAAAGCGTACAGCGATGGGGACTATAGTGTAGTTGCTACTGTATTTAATCCTGTTGCTGATGAATGTGGGTCGAACGAAGATATCGAGTTTGATTTTAATATCTCGGTGCCGCCTGTTGTAAAGTTTAGTTTTGCAAATACATGTTTCGGAAGCGACGTTAAATTTATCGATCAGTCAACCTCAGGTACCCGGCAAATAAAAACCTGGCATTGGGACTTTGGCGATGGAATGACCGATGTGGTACAAAATCCAACACACAAATACACCCAGCCGGGCTATTATCTTGTTACCTTGTTTGTTACCAATGAAAATGGTTGCGGGGAAACATCTGATCCTATCAAAGTACACATATCCAGGCCTCCTTTAGCCTTGTTTAGCTATTCAGCACCTGGCTGTGCCGGCCAGGAAGTTACTTTTACTGATAAATCTACATCTGCAGAAGGGGAAATTGTTAGCTGGCAATGGGACTTTGGTGATGGTACACCGGTTGAAATCATTACAGATAAAAATCCGTTTAACCATAAGTATAATACACCGGGAGATTATCTGGTTAAGCTAACCGTCACAAATGATAATGGTTGTACAAGTAATATAGCCCCCCTGCCTGTTAAAGTTTGTCCTGTGCCGGTAGTTGATTTTTTGTTGCCCGATGCCTGTGAAGACGACTTTGTTCAGTTTATTGATCAAAGCACAATTGCTGATGCCACAGAAGCTGACTTTACCTACGAATGGAATTTTGGCGACCCTAATTCAACACCAGCTAACCCGAATATTTCCCACCAGAAAAATCCCAGGCACAAGTTTTTAGCCGGCAATTACCAGGTTACACTTAAGGTCACTTCAAAAAATGGATGCTCTTTTACATCGGCTTCAAAGTCATTAACAATTAACGGTAGCAAACCAAAAGCTAAAGTAATTATTAAGGACCCGGCAGGTTTGTGCAGCGCTCAGGAAGTATTTTTTGAAAACCAGTCCGGGGTTAATTTCGGCGAGATTACCCGGCTGGAGGTTACTTATGACATCAACGACCCATCAACTACGGTAGTTTATGACCATCCGGCATATGGAATGCAACTCAGACATAAATATCCTTTGTTTACATCAGGATCGCGGCAGGTTACCTTGCGAGTAATTGCACATTCGGGTACATCATGCTCTGATGTCGCAGAAATCCCGGTTAATTTAAAAGCGTCACCTGTGGTCACCTTTGATCAGGCGCCTGTTCTTTGTATCGAATCGGAGCCAAAAAAATTGATACCCCAAATTAAGGCCCCTGCCGGTTCGGGCGTATTTTCAGGAACAGGTATTAGTACTGACGGTATGTTTAATCCGGCTGTTTCCGGTGCCGGCATATTTGATATTACGTATATTTATACAACTGCCGATGTCTGTGCCGATACTGTTATACAGCAGGTTAAGGTAGATGCATCGCCTGTTGTAATGTTGGGGACGGATTTTACTATGCTTGAAGGCACAAAGCATGTTTTAAAACCCATAGTAAACGATAATAACTTAAGTTATAAATGGACCCCTTCAACGGGCCTTGATCATGACGATGTAGCTAATCCTGTTGCAAGCCCGTCGCAGGATATTACCTATCAGGTAGTGGTTACTTCGGCACATGGATGCCAGGCAATGGCCAGTGTATCGGTAAAGGTTTTAAAGTTTTTAGTCGTTCCCAATGTGTTTACGCCTAATGGCGATGGGGTAAATGACATTTGGAATGTTAAATATTTAGAAAGTTATCCAAATAATAAGATTGACGTATACAACCGATTCGGAGAAAAGGTATATTCGTCAATTGGTTATAGTGTACCTTGGGATGGGAAATATAAAGGTTCGTATTTGCCGCCCGGGACTTATTATTATATTATTGACCCCAAAAATGGCCGGGAGGTTATTGCAGGTAATGTGACCATTATCAGATAAAAATGAAGCGAATTTTATATACTCTACTTATTATTGCTACAACAATTCAATTAGCAAAAGCACAGCAACGACCGCAGTACACTCAATACGTATTCAATAACTATCTTTTAAATCCTGCCTTAAGCGGTATTGAAAACTATACCGATGTAAAGCTGGGTTATCGTAGCCAATGGACAGGGCTTGAAGGTGCACCGGTAACATCCTATTTTTCAGTAAACGCGCCTATAGGTAACCGATTTTTACAGGGCGATGCTACTGCATTTCCTGCGGGCGGAGGTTTAAATCCATCAAGCAGGTCATATACACAAAATTACATGGCTGCCGAGCCGCATCATGGCGTGGGCTTAATGGTGGTGTCTGATAAAACAGGCCCGATAACACAAACCAATATTGACGCTACTTACGCTTATCACCTCGGCCTTACCGAAACGTTAAATTTAGCGGTAGGAGTATCTGCCGGTGTAAGTCATAATATTATTGACAAAAGTAAACTTACCTATGTTGACCAAAATGACCCAACTATCAATAACCTTGCGGGGGCACAGTGGAAACCTGATTTGGGGGTGGGCGTATGGGCATATTCCTCCAATTATTTTTTTGGCGCGTCGGTACAACAAATCCTTCCGCAAAATTTATATGTAACAACTTCGACAACCGCTGTACAAAACAAAACGGTACCGCATTATTTTGTGACCGGCGGCGTTAAGCTTTTTGTATCTGATGATATTACGCTTATGCCTTCAGCCTTGTTGAAATTTATAGCACCGGTTCCGGTAACTTTTGATGTGAATATGAAAATGTCATTCAAAGACAGGTTCTGGATTGGTGGTTCATACCGCCGTAATGATTCATACGCGGCATTGGTTGGATTTAACCTGAGTTCGCTTATTAATGTTGGCTACTCATATGATTTTACCACATCTGCCTTAAACACAGTGAGTCATGGTTCGCATGAAATTGTGTTAGGTATCCTGCTTAATAATCGATATAAAGTAACTTGCCCTCAGCATACTTTTTAATTCTTAAAAGCGTTCTTATTATACTGGCGTATAAATAATTGTTGTATCGTTCAAAATTAGTCAGAATTATGCTCTGTAATCCGGTTTGCCTTATGACGACCCAATTATGCCATCCCGGGTAAGCACTTATAAACTATTTTGAAGCTTCCTGATAATTACAACTATAATAGTTTTAATTTACGATATTTAATTTCTTAAAAAGATAAAAAATAAAACAATACAATTGTTTCGTGGGTTTATTTAATGACAACTAAAATTAAAACCTATGAATACCAATAATGAAAACTGGGGAAACCAGGATAATGATCGTAATGATTTTGAAAACAACACCAACTCATTTTCTGTGAATGGTGATGAAGCCTATCCAAACCGTGATCTTGAAAACGATGATGATGACCTGGATGAGGTAGACGATATAGTAGACTATGATGAACAGCCTGAGGTGGAAAAAACCGAAGACGAACAGGTGGGTACCCATAGTCAATCGGAAATTGACCAGCCCAACCGAAGTGCCGACACCTCATTTAGCGAGCAAACAGATGTAACGCCGCCGAATAAAAAGGAATTTCCGTCGGTAGGCCCGGCTAAAACCGATTTTGAGAGCCGTCCGCAAGGACGCACTACCGGCAGGATGGTTGGTCATGAACCAGGAACTGAAGGGATTTAGCAAAAGGAGGGTATAATCATGAATGATTATAAAAATGACTATCCTGCTTCCCGGCAGGGTAATATTAAGGAGACAAGGGAAAGTAACATTACAGACAGCTATAACTATGCTGGCCGAAACAATCCCTGTCTTGAAACAAGAGGTCCTCAAAGAAAACACTTTAAAGTTTTACATGAGGATGGGAGCCTGGCTGATCTTCCGGATCCAAATGTTGAAGGAGCAGGTGTCGGAGATGGCACCATAGGCCGTTAAGCAAAAAAGGTGACCGAAATGGTCACCTTTTTTATGCTGTTAGGATTAGATATACGATTACGTGGTATAACCCAGAATTTTCAATACTTGCTTGCTGTTTTGCTCTTCTCCAAACACCTCAAAGTTAAACGTTTCGTCCCTATTACGGCGAATGATTACATGCTTGGGCGATGGCAATAGGCAGTGGTGGATACCGCCGTAACCACTTAATACTTCCTGGTAGGCGCCAGTATTAAAGAACCCTAAATATTGCACCTTACGGGTTTTAGGCATAAATACGCTGTTCATATGCGCTTCCTGGTTGTAATAATCCTGCCCGTCGCAGGTAATACCTCCAAGGTTTACACGTTCGTATTCCGAATCCCAGTTGTTAACCGGCAACAGGATGTATTTTTGGTTCAGCGCCCAAACATCAGGCAGGTTGGTAATGAACGAGCCATCAAGCATCAGCCAGCGCTCACGGTCGTTTTGTTGTTTTCGGCCTAATACCTTGTACAAAATACCTGAAGCTTCGGCTACAGTATACTTACCGAACTCGGTAATGATATCTGGTTCCATGGTATCGTGCTCGGCACAGATCTCTTTGATCCGGCTTACAATTTCGTTGATCATGTATTCATAATCAAAATCGAAAACCAGTGAGTCTTTAAATGGCATACCACCGCCAATATCAAGCGTATCCAGATGTGGATTTACTTTTTTGAATTTGCAGTAAAGCGTTACATATTTTTCAAGCTCGTTCCAGTAGTATGGTGTATCAGAAATACCCGAGTTGATGAAGAAATGTAACAGCTTAACCTGGAAGTTAGGGTTATCCTCAATTTTGTTATGATAAAAATCAATAACATCTTCCATGCGCACACCCAAACGTGAAGTATAAAACTGAGAATCAGGCTGCTCTTCAGCTGCAATCCGTATGCCCAGGTTGCAAGGAGTGTCCATCTCAATTTCGTCGTCGTAAAGGTTAAATTCTTCTTTATTATCCAATACCGGAATGATGTTTTTAAAACCATCATGCAGCATGTCAATAATGTATGTTTTGTACTGGAAAGTTTTAAAGCCGTTGCATATTACGGTTATATCCTTTGTTACAGTACCTTTTTTCTCCAGCGCATCAATCATTGGCATATCAAACGCCGATGATGTTTCCAGGTGGATCTCGTTTTTCAGGGCTTCTTCAACAATGTGCTTGAAATGCGAGCTCTTGGTGCAATAGCAGTATTTATAACTGCCGCGATAATTGTTTTTGATAATGGCCTGTTGAAACAGCAATTTGGCTTGCTGGATCTTTTTGGATATCATAGGCAGATAAGTAAAGCGTAGGGGAGTACCGTACGTTTCAATCATCTCCATCAAATTTAGGTCCTGAAAGTATAGTTCATCGTCGATGATCTCAAAACCATCCTGTGGAAAGCCTACACTTAAGTCAAGAAATTCCTGATAACTCTGCATCCTTAAAAATTTTGGGCAAAAATGTAATTTTTAAACGGAATATTTGGCTATTTGTTAGGATTAATTTTATTGACGGAATGTAATGTTTTTGCCGTAGAAGCCGGATTAGCCATTACCCGCTGCAATACAGTATGTTGCGGTTAATAATCAATATCTATATTCGATAATAATCCAGCTACAACATGGGTAATGCGGGAGGGATAGCTGGCGCCCCCAAATTTTGATGTACTACCTATGCTACAGCTGCTTCCTTGTTATATTTATTACGGTAGTCAATTGGCGAGAGCCCGGTGATCTTTTTAAAAACTGTACGAAATGCTTTGGCATCGGTATACCCAACATCATACATTACCTCATTGATGTTTTTGGGGGTACTTTCCAATTGTTTTTTGGCTGCTTCAATTTTTACGCGCTGTATATATTCAACCGGGGTATTATTGGTGGCTTTTTTAAACCGTCGTTCAAAATGCCTGCGGCCAATAGCATACATTGATGATAAATCTTCAACTGAGATTTTTTCGGTAACGTTATTTTCTATGTATTCCTGGGCTTGCTTTATAGGATTGTCTTCATGTTTTTTTTGCCCGGTGAACATCGCAAATGGCGATTGACTTTTCCGGTCGATTTCCAGAGCATAGATCTTGGCAGCCATGATGGCTATATCCCGGCCGGCATACTTTTCAATCAATAACAGTAATAAGCTCCAGTAAGAGGTAGCGCCGCCGCTTGAATATAAACCCTGCTGTTCGGTAACAATACGCCCGTCAACCAGCTTCACTTCCGGGAACATATTTCTGAAAGCATCGGCTGTGATCCAATGGCTGGAACACTCTTTACCGTTCAATAACCCTGTAGAGGCCAATATGAATGAGCCAATACAAAGACTGGCTATTTCGGCGCCGTTGTTATATTGGTTGATGATCCACGGTACAAAATCCCGGTTTACATTTACCGCATTTTGAAGATCGCCGCTTATGGCAGGGATGATCACCATATCGCTTTTTTGCAGCTCGTTTAACAAAATATCCGTATGAACCGAAAACATGCCGCCATGCACTTTAACTTCCTTAGAAAGCCCAACCATCTGTACGTCAAAAACAGGTTGCCTCCCCATCGATTGTAAAAAATCGTTGGCGCCTGTAAAAATGGTTCGGGCATCAACTATGCTGGCTAAAACTGCTTCATTGGGGATCAGGATGGCAACATGTTTCATTTTATTATTGTATAACTGGTTATCTGGGATAAAGATAGTGAACACTAAAGTCGCAAACAACCCCTTAACAAGTCCTTTTTACGTGCTACACAACTTTATCGCCCGGGATAACTTTGTATCGGTAACAGATATGTAATCACACAAAACAAATATCATCATGAAACCAAAAACAATTAAAACCCTTTATTGGATCTTTACCGTCCTTTTTCTATTAGCTATGCTTGGCGATGCGTACGGAGGGATCACAATGCAGCAGGCAGGCAAAGATTCATTAGCTAAACTTGGTTACCCTTTTTACCTCATGGTTATTATGGGGGCGGCAAAAATAGCAGGTGTACTGGCCATCGCTCAAACCAGGTACCAGGTTATTAAAGAATGGGCTTATTCAGGCTTCACCATCAGCTTTATCGGTGCATTTTTATCATGGCTTGCTGTTGGAGCCGGGGCAGCTATGCTCATTCCGCCGGTAGTTATGCTGCTTGTTATGTTCTTTACCTACTATTTATGGAAAAGGTATGAGCAGGTAAAAGAACTGGGCTTAACCAACACTAAACTTACCGGAAATACCGAACTGGCTTAATTTTTTTAGTTTAATTATAAATTCCGGGTTTGTCAATAATCCCGGTTTGTTTGTTTATTACCATGCGCAAACTGATCGTATCCTTAAACATTACGCTGGATGGTTTTGTAGCGGCGGAGGATGAGGGCCTGGATTGGCACTATCAATACTGGACGGATGAAATAGCCGAGACAACAACAGAATTGCTTAGCCGGGCCGATACTATTTTATTGGGTAAAAACACGTATCAGGCTATGGCTGCCTATTGGCCTTTTCAGGCTAAGTGCATGAACTTTCCCCGTACGGATATTGCTTATGCAGATATGATGAACAACTATCAAAAAGTGGTTGTGTCCTCAACAATGACCTCCGTATGGTGGAACAATTCATTACTGCTCAAAGGAAATCTGAAGAAAGCTGTTGAGCATTTAAAAAAGCAGCATGGCCGTGACATCCTTACTTACGGAAGCATCAGTGTGGTCAAAAAGCTGGTGACCGCGAATTTAGTTGATGAGTATCAGCTTTGGATCCATCCGGTGATTTTAGGTAATGGAAAAACACTTTTCAAAGGGTTAAAAAACAACTTGCCTTTAAAACTGGTTTTAAAGAAAGTTTTTTCATCGGGTGTTATATTGATGGTTTATCAATCACCTAATTAAACTTAGGTAACAGAATCAAACCGACCGGTTTAAAAACGCATCTTTACTGCTGACACACTGTTGTCAATAGCGCGTTACACCTTTGTATATAAAAATGTGATCCGTTATGAACAGAGCCGACAGGTTGCTCAGGGTATTGGTGCTGCTGCAAACCAGGGATGTGGTTTCTATCGACCTGCTGAAATTACATTTTCATATCAGTACCCGTACAGCCTATCAGGACCTTGAGTGCCTGAAGCAATTAAAAATAACAGTGACCTTTGAAGCTGAAAAGGGATGTTTAGTTTTAGTTGCAAGCTGCCCTTCGACGGATGGTAAAAGTGACATCATTTCTCAGCCTATGTTGGTTATTCCGCCGGCCATAAAAAATGAAATGTTATCAATTATACCGCGTGCGTTAAATAATGATCCTCAAAACTCATCGTCGTAATATCTTGATTTTTAGGCAACTCATAAAATTTACGCCGTTGTTGTTTTGATCCAATTTAAAGCGATGGAATACTGACTGTTGCGCAAAATTACGTATGAAAATACAGTATTTTAACGGGTTGATATTTGGCTGATTGCTTTGTAAATTGGGAAACATTTTTATGTCCGCTAAACCCGCAACCTTATGTTTAATTCCCCAATTATCGATCTTGCGCTCACGCTGTCGTTCACCTATTTTTCGCTCAGCCTAACTGTTAGCACAATTCATGAGTATCTGTCTGCCCTGCTCAACAAGCGGGGAGAATATCTGAAAAATGCCATTGACTGTTTACTTTTTGACCAGGACTGGAAAAAAATAGCTGAAAAGCTTTATAACAATCCGAACATTACATCTTTAAAAAAAGATTTAAACAGTTTGCCATCATATATCCCAGCGGGCAATTTCGCCGCGGCTTTAATGGATCAGTTTAAAGAAGATAAAAATATTATCCTTGATATGAATAAGATCAGGGATGTTTTAACAGATGATGGCACAGCGGGACAGGTTGGTATCTCTGCCGGGATCAGGAAACTTCTTCTTAATTTTTATGAACGCGCCCAGGGCGATCTTCAGAGTTTTCAAAAACAAATCGAAACATTTTATAATTCGGCCATGGACAGGGCCTCGGGAGTTTATAAACGATCATCTCAGCTTATTGTATTTATTATTTCAGTGGTAATCTGTGCCTCCTTGAATGTTGATACTATAAATATTGTGAACAAGCTTTGGGGTAACCAGGAAGCACTGAAACATACAGCCGATAATTTACAAACCGTAGTTAAACAAGTAAACGAAAAAGGATATAATCCTAAAACTGATACGATAAAGTTTGAAGCCAGCAAAGTAACGGTTATTAAAAACATACCTGCCGATACGAGTAAAAACGCACCTAACGGAAAAAAAGTCGCCCAACAAATCAGCACAGTTAGTACGTTTTTGGTAAGCTCTGGTATCCCTGTTGGTTGGACGGCACAAAATGCTCCGGATTTGAAGGGTAAAACATTCAGCCAAAGCCTTTTGTCGCTTTTAATCAAGATAACGGGTATATTATTAACAGCTATAGCTTTAATGTTAGGCGCTCCTTTTTGGTTCGATTTGATCAATAAAATTGTAAGTTTACGTGCGGCGGGCAAAAAGCCTGAAGAAGAAGCAACCACACCAACTAAAAATACCACCGTAACCGTAAAACCAGTAGGCTAATGCGTATTAAAGTAACCAAGCTGCTTAATACCAGGGTAGGAGGCGCTCATACAACCTATCAAACCGGTGCTGTAAGAGAGCCGGGTGACGAGATAGAAGTAACGGGTACCGTGCAGGGAGAGGAACTTGATGGAAACAATACCTGGTATAAAGTGGGTGACGATGCTAATAGTCATTATTGGAGCGGCGGGGCCGAACAAATAGAAGGAGCTGGGAGCAATTATCAGCAATGGATGATTGACTTGAGCCTGCCGGAGATTTGGGGCCGGTATGCAGGTACAGGCGTTGGTGTTGCTGTGGTTGACACCGGTATTGCGCCAGGCATAACAGACCTGTTTTATAATCAGAGTAAGTATTATGTTTATGGAGATAATGTTGAGATAAAAGACAATGCCGGTCATGGTACATTTTGTGCTTCCCTTGTTGGGCTACGGAATACCAGCGGCAACTATGTCGGTGTGGCTCCGGGATGTAATTTATTCGCCTGTAAAATATCCGAAAAAAGAACATTTGAAAACACGGAGAGAGATGCCCAAAGATATGCTGACGCGATTAATTGGTGTGCAAAAAATCCCGATATTCATATAGTGTCAATAAGTTGGTCGTCGGGTATAAGCAATGCAGCTACTTTAAGTTTAATTCAGGAGGCTATAAACAATGCCGTAGCTAACAATAAAATAGTTGTTTGTTCTATCGGAAATTCGACAGCATACGGTGATACTAGAAAATATTATCCGGCCTGTTTGAAAAATACAATCGGAGTAGGCATGGTTCCGGATAAAGAGAATGGCTATCCTTGTATAAATGAGTTCCTATCGCTGGTGATCAATGGCTCGCAAATAAAATCATATGATCAGAATAACGAATTGATAGCTGATAGCGGAAGTAGTTTTGCGACGGCTATTACATCGGGTATAATTGCGCTGATGATTCAAAAAATGAATTTTAGTTATTCATTTGCTACTATCCTTGAAAAATTGGTGGCTATGACGCAGAAAACTACCTTCATTATAACCGAAGATGGAAACCCACCAGCATCCTTCGATTTTCCACTGCTAAAACCCGAACTTTTATTGAATTTTTTTAATGATGTTGTATGAAATATAAATACGCCTCCCTTTTTTTGCTTTTGCTTCTGTCCTGCAAAATGTTTGCACAACAACCCGAAAGGCGCGTTTTTTATGATGTGTTATATTTGAAAAGCCTTTACGACAAAGACGGGAAAATAAGGATCAGCCCGCAAAATAAGCCGCTGTTTGCTTATTATTTTAGTCTTAAAAATACCACCAATGTAGATACTGTTATTCAGAAGAATCCTTTTTTTAGCCTGAACGGGATTTATGAAGCTGGCGGTGCAAGCGGAGGGACAATACCCAGCCCATCCGGATTACTACAATCCATAGGCTCTCTTGATGTTACCAATCTTGCAGACGGTCTTGCAAAGTTTTTGGTGGAACGAACAAAGCAGGAACTTTCCACCGCCTTTTTTTCACGGTTTAAAAAGGAGCTGGACAGTACCAGGCAGTTGCAGTTATTATTTCCGGTTACTTACAAATCACTTACTGCTATAGATGTTGAGATCTATAACTACGCCGCTTATACCGATTTGCTCCGGGAATCATTTCAAAAAGATCTGGCACTATTGCTTCCCAATGTTTCCAATTTGATTGAAGACCCGTGCATGGATCAATTATTTGCTGCCATGCCTCATGTCAGGATAATCTTCATCGATGCCTTGTATATAGCCAACGAGTTTCATGAGGGTTCCCATCCCGGGGATATTTTTCATAACTACCTGGTTAATAAAGCAGACAATGGCACCTTAAGGCTTGTAAATGAAAATGTATATCCGGCATTGCAAGCTTTTGATCTTTTTTCACAATCATTACGGTCAAATCAGAAAGATAAATACTGGGTTGATGTCGATTCGGCAAAGATGCTGTTTAATAGCCCTGTAACTTTCCAAATCTACCTTGGTTTGCTTTACCAGCAATTGGAAAAAAAGGACATTAATTTTAAAGAGGGTTCAATGAGGCAATTTCTCAAAGATCGTAGTGTTGACTTTTTAAAGTTTGAGGAAATTTATCAGAATTATAACATTGAATTCATCCAAAAAGCAGCTATTGTAAACAGGTGCTTTATTAATTTAAAGCAACTTCAGCAAAAAGGTGAAAACACTTTTAATTACCAGGATTATTACGCGCTTTATAATTCATCACTAAACCTTTTTGAACAATTATTGAAATCGCCGTTGCTTTTAAATGTCAACCCGGCCAATATCACTATACCAATGATTGACAGGAACGATCCAAAGATTGGGCAGTACCTGTCATCAGCCCGGAGCCTTGGCAACGTTTACATTGATGTTTACGAAAAACAGTACCCATCGGCCATAGTTGAGCTTAGCGGCGTTTACGATAACTTGTTTATTAATAAAGTCGTTACCAACCCAATAAAACAGGATTTGGTTAGAAACCTTGCAGAAAAAAAAGCGGAATATGATAAACTGCAGGACGTTGTCGCCAAAACTGTCATAAAGAAAGAAATAAATGAACTTGAAGCGAAAATTGCATCATTCACCGAGTGGCCGGCAATAAATAAAATGTTTATCAAATATGCCAATTTCGCCGCTGAGGTATCAAAAGCGAAAAATAGCGACGAAGTAAAAAATGCTATTGAAGCAATTGCTTTACCGGTAGGCAGTTCAACCGTTAAACGCGAGGCTATTTTTAATGTCGCTCTAAACGCCTATGTTGGCCCTTATGTAGGTAGCGAAAAAGTGCATGGCATTGATGAAAACTATAAAGGCACATATGGGCTATCAGCACCGGTAGGAATTTCATTTAGCTGGGGGCACCGTTTATTATTTGTTCCTACGGGCGATAAAAAATGGTCGACTTCTGTTTTTGTTTCTTTAATTGATATCGGCGCACTTGCTTCATACCGTTTTACATCCGGAAGTACCCCGGTAGCAAAAGATACCAGCGCCACTGTAGCGCAGGTGCCTAAAATTGAACTGAAGAATATCATAAGCCCCGGTTTGTTTTTATCTGTAGGCATACCATCCACACCAATCTCAATTTCGGGTGGTTTCCAGGTTGCGCCAAATTTGCGCAGCGTTAGTTTAACAGGAGCCAATAAAGATGTGATAACTAACACTTACGGCGATAATAAGTTATATACGCGTTGGTCGGTTGGGGTTTTAGTTGATATACCGATACTCAATTTGTTTACTAAAGGACGTTAAAAGATTTGATTAATGGTTCGTCGGCCAACGATAAATCGAGGGCGAAGGAAGGCAACGCCATTTATAGCTTGAAATTGATAAAACTTTTACCGGAATATCTTGTTCAAATAACGGTTCGGCGGTTGCCGCTCTTGCCGGGCATTATATTTAAAAGTTATTGCATATTGGGCTGGCATAATTAAAAAGATGATTTAACTTTAAGGCGTTCTGTTTTTATTATTTATTATCATATTTAAAACAAAACCGAGTCAGATAAATTGAAAATATACAACCACTTATGCAGGAATTAGACCCCACCATTCTTCAAAAAGCAAACTCATGGCTTCAAGGAAATTATGATGCTGATGTAAAGCAGGAAATTCAAAAATTAATTGACGATAAGGCATATACCGAACTGACGGATTCATTTTACCGCGATCTGGAATTTGGTACAGGCGGCCTTCGCGGCATTATGGGGCCGGGTTCAAACCGTATCAATAAGTATACTATAGGCGCCGCCACACAGGGATTAGCTAATTATCTGAAAAAAACCTACCCCGGCGAAAAAATTAAAGTAGCTATTGCTCATGACAGCCGTAACAATGCTGATTTCTTTTCGACTATCACAGCAGAAGTTTTTTCAGCTAATGATATTTATGTTTACTTTTTTAAGGCATTGCGCCCTACACCCGAGCTTTCGTTTGCGGTACGCCATTTAGGCTGCAAAAGCGGTGTAATGCTTACAGCATCACACAACCCCAAAGAGTATAACGGTTACAAAGCTTATGGGGCTGATGGCGGGCAATTTGTTTCTCCGCATGATAAGGCCGTGATGGACGAGGTTGCTGCAATCAGCAGCATTGATGACATCAAATTTAACCGCGTTGATGCTAATATTGAAGAAATAGGGGAGGATATTGACGAGCTTTACCTGAGCAAGATCACCGAACTTTCTGTTTCGCCTGATGCTATTGCACGTCAAAAAGATCTTAAAATAGTTTATTCGCCGATCCATGGTACAGGTATCACATTGGTACCCCAAGCCTTGAAACGGTTTGGTTTTGAAAATGTGATCCTGGTTGATGAGCAAATAACTCCTGATGGAAATTTCCCAACAGTGGTTTACCCCAACCCCGAAGAAAAGGAAGCGCTTACACTTGCCCTTAAAAAAGCCCAGGATACTGATGCCGACCTGGTATTGGCTACAGATCCGGACGCAGACCGTGTGGGAATTGCTGTGAAAAATACTGATGGCGAGTTTATTCTGCTCAATGGTAACCAAACCGGCGCTATGCTGATCAATTATTTATTAAGCGCATGGGAAGAAAAAGGCAAGCTTACCGGTAATGAGTACATTGTTAAAACCATTGTCACCACAAATCTTATCGAACGCATAGCCGAAGCCAAAAATGTTACTTACTATAACACCCTTACCGGCTTTAAGTATATCGGCGAGTTAATGACCCATTTTGAGGGTAGACAAACCTTTATAGGTGGCGGTGAAGAAAGCTATGGTTATTTAATAGGCGAACTGGTTAGGGATAAGGATGCTGTAGTTTCAAGCGCATTCATTGCAGAAATGACTGCTTATTACAAAGACAAAGGAAGCAGCCTTTTTGAAGCATTAATTGACACTTATGTGCAATATGGTTTTTATAAAGAAAAGCTGATCTCCCTGACTAAAAAAGGTAAAACCGGCGCCGAAGAAATTAAGGAAATGATGGAGAAATTCCGTACCAATCCTCCGGCAACCTTAGGCGGCTCAAAAGTAAGCACGCTTAAGGATTACGAAAAACGCATTGAAACTGATTTAGCAACCAATACAAGCAAACCAATTGAATTGCCTGTATCTGATGTTTTACAATTCATTACCGAGGACGGTAGTATCATTTCGGCCCGCCCGTCAGGCACGGAGCCTAAAATTAAGTTTTATTGCAGCGTGAACAGCAAACTCGATAGTAAAGAAACATACCGTGAAACAGACAAACAACTTGATGCTAAAATTGCCTCAATTATGCAGGACCTCGGTGTTTAATTACGGATAATGAGGTTTAAAAAAATCCCGGCCAGATCTCAATCGGCCGGGATTTTTTATGTGTGATTTATCAGGGGTTTGTTACATCGTTTTTCTGGGGCGCCTTGGTCTGTCACCTCCAGGTGACTGATCATTATTGCTCCGGTAATTGCTTGGGCTATTATAGCTTCGGGTATTGTTAGTTCTGTCACCGGTGCCTCTATTATTGTTGTTGCCGTATCCAAATGACTTACGTGGCGGAGGAGTTTTCTTAACAAAGTCGTCGTTTATTTTTACACTTAATACCCGATCGGCAATGGGCGTACCGTCTAAGGCAATCACCGCGTTCTCGGCCCCGGTGCGGTCCTTCATTTCAAGAAATGCATATCCTTTGCATATCCTTGTTTTTTTGTCGCGTACAATTTTAATCGTTTCCACATCGCCATGTGGACCTATCATTTTAACAAGTTCCAGCTCTGTCATTTCCAGAGGAAAGCCGCCTACAAATAATTTGACCATTTATAAATTGAGATTAAGATGATAGATAACCACCGTACACAAATTTCGTTTGATTTTTTTTAAATAAAGGATGTTTTCGCGTTAAAACCAAAGTTTATTTAATAATTCGTTGTTTTCAAGCCACCAATGGTCTTAAAGAGGCATTTTGTGCCTCTTTATAATACAATGACATCAATACAAAATAGAGAACGACTGATATGCATCTTTAAGGAGTACTGAAGGCCGATTGGCTGCTATTTCGTTTTCCAGGTTTTATTGCTAAATATAGCTACCCCCATCTCCGTTTTTACCTGGTATCTCAATGACAAATTCAGTGCGTTTGTATCCCAGTTATAAATATCAACATAAGCGTTCGGGCGCCCGGTAAATGGTCCGTATGCTTTTAAGAAATCGTCCAGTATTTTATAAGCGTCAGTCATCTTAAAAAAAAGATAAATGTTCACTATTTTGTTTTTTTAAACGAGGAAACCTATTGCATCTAATAACAAACTATCTCCCTGTATCAATGAGCTGCTGTCTTTATATTGATAACGGATACAACTGTCTGCATCGGGTTTAGCGTCATTATCTAAATAGGTAAGCTTATGGGCCGGAATTTGACTGATATCCTCGCCGAGTGTCAGCCCCTTAATACCGTTGCAAAATTTTAAATACTCAACCGATCCTGGTGTTTTAGATTGTGAGAAAACCAGCGATGGAAAAAGGCAGGCTATTGCAATCAATAGGGTTTTGATGCCTGTTGTTAGTGTTTCATAATATGCTTTCATAAGTCAGGTTTTACAATAATAAAAACAAGGGCGATGCCATCTTCGCCCTGAAAATTAGTTTGTATTGATTTTTACTTAAATTTTGAAAATTTGAGTTTATATAATTAAACTTATTGCAATGTTTTACTTAGTTATTTATTTCTTGTATAGAAAAAAACTCAGCAATTGAAAATACTGTCTGTTTTTGTTAACTATAGGTTAAAAACAAAACCCGTCGTTTGAGTAGCATGATCTCAATCTTTTCAGGTTCGGACAGTGTAATTTCTGTTGATCAAAAAACAAAACTAAAACGCATTAGCAATACTGTAAATCCATATATTTGAGAATATAAACCGGGGATAGGTGTGCAATTTATCTCCTAAAATGATAGCCTTGTTGGTTGCAGTTTAATTAATTTATTGCCGTATTTGATTTGCAGAAATTGTGTGTTTGATTAATCATCGGATCGGTACGCTATTTAAAACCTTTATACCAAAAATGAAATATATCTTCTGTTTGCTTTTTTCATTAATTATTCTTTCGGCAAATGCATTCACTGATCCTAATACCTTACTCGAAGAATTAAAAACTGAAATCGCAAAAAAAAATATATATGACAGCAGTAAAGAAGTAAGGATCCGAAAATTAAAGGCATACCAATCAAATCTTTCGCAAACCAATTATGATGCTCAGTTTGATACCTGGGACAAGCTTTACACCGAATACAAATCATATCAGTTTGATTCGGCGTATGTTTATGTCGATAAAATGATATCATTAAGCAAGGTAACCGGTAATAAACCAAAGGAGTATTATAGTTATGTAAGGATGGCTTTTATTCTTCTTTCGTCGGGGATGTTTAACGAAACCTTTGACTATTTACGAAAAGTAAATGTAAAAGCCCTAAGTAATGTCGATAAAGTTGATTACTATTTCTTTTTGGGCAGGTGCAATTATGACTTGGCAAATTACAGTAATGACAAATATTTTAGTCCCGATTATATTAAGGCTGGTAATAAATACATTGATTCAGCGGTCTCGTTTTGCGGCAACGACCATATAATGCATACTTATTTACTTGGTTTGAAGAATTACCAGGAAAAAAATTATGGAGAAGGGCGCATACGGTTTAAAAAATTATTGGAGAAGGATATGCCAATTTCCATGCACCTGCGGGCAATGGTGTCATGTTCGTTGGGAGCTATCTGTCTTGAAGATAACGAAAGGCAGGAGGGCCTTAATTTAATGATGAGGGCTGCAATAGCCGATATCAAATCATCAACCCGTGAAACGGTTGCGCTTTACACGTTGGCCGAACTGTTATATAAACAGGGTAATATCAAAGATGCTTACAGTTTCATTCAATTGGCAAAAGCTGATGCCGACTTTTACGGGGCCCGCCAGCGTAAAATACAAATTGCCTCAATTTTACCATTAATAGCAGCAGCCGAACTTAACAATACCGAGCATCAAAAAAATCGCTTCCTGGTGTTCCTGTTAATTATTACCGCGCTTGCATTGTTGGTGGTCTTTTTTCTGGTGATGATCATTAACCAATTAAAAAAGTTAAAGGTTAAAGAAGCAATAATTGAAGGGAAAAATGTACAATTAAACCAGATAAACGGGAAACTGATTGAAGATGCAAAAATTAAAGAAGAATATATCGGGCAGTTCTTTAAAGCCATTTCGGGTTATATTGTTAAGCTCGAAAATTTGAAAATCTCTATTGATGCCAAGCTCTCGATGAAGAAGTACGACGCCATCCATACTTTTGTAAATAATATTGATATTAAAAAAGAAAGGGAGAGCTTGTATTACAGCTTTGATCATATTTTTTTAAAGATCTTCCCTAATTTTATTACGGTGTTCAATAGCTTGTTTGCCGAGAAAGATCAGATCTGGCCAGATGAGGATGAAGTATTAAATACCGATCTTCGCATATTCGCGCTTATAAGGATGGGTATTGCTGATAATGAAACTATTGCCAAAATATTGGAATATTCTGTCAATACAATCTATGTTTACAAAATGAGGATCAAAGCCAAATCGTTGCACCCGGATCAATTTGAACAACGGATTATGGATATTAAGGCTTTTGATTACGAGTGATTTGTTTAGAAAATACACCCTCGCCACCCTGTAAAATACCCGAATCTTACAGGGTGCGTAGCAAAAAAAGTATTATAAATGATTAAAAAAACATTATATTTTTCGTCGCTATTTTTTTTATAACTATTTGGTTTTCAATGCATTGAATTTAAAAAACATCGAAAAAAATTATAAAATTATTAAAATGGACTCTTTTTACCTTTACCGCACCGGACAAGTCTTTTTCTGAGTTTATTTATAAGTAAATTGCATCAGAATTTAACCTGTAATAATTGTAAACCATTACATTTTTAAACGATCAGTCATTGTTAACCTTTTCCTGTGCTCCCCTGCTAACCTGCCGGTACGGGCGATGTTTGCATGACCTGTGTGCGTATACTTCGGTATTATTTATTATGATAAACCCGAAACCATATTAGCATGATTTCGTATAAATGTTCGGGATCTCTTTTTACGGATTAAAAACTAAACCCAAACAACAACCAATTTCAACTAAATCTCAAGTTTTATGCAAATTAAACATTTACTCAACGTATGTTTCTTTGCTGTTTTTCTCTTTTTGATGGAGCCTGCTATGGCCCAAAATAAGATAATAACAGGTAAAGTAACCGACAAAAAAGATGGCTCCCCTTTAATAGGAGTATCGGTAGTAACTGCTGTAGGTGCCCAGGGTGGCGCCATAACAGCAACAGACGGATCGTACAAAATTTCCGTTCCGGCAAATACCCCAAGTCTTACTTTTACTTATGTTGGTTTCCTGAACGCAACTATTCCATTAAACGGTCGGACTTCTGTTGATGTGCAGATGGAAGAAGCGAATCGTGCGCTGAACGAAGTTGTAGTTATCGGTTACGGTACTCAAAAAGTTAAAGATGCAACGGGTTCGGTAGCCTCATTGAGCACAAAAGATTTTAACAAAGGCGTTATTTCAACTCCTGATCAATTACTTCAGGGCCGTATTTCGGGCGTACAGGTTACACCATCAAGCGGCGAACCGGGTGCTGGGGCTACAATCGCAATACGTGGTGCTGGTTCTATTCGTTCAGGCGATGGCCCGCTTTATGTAGTTGATGGTGTTCCATTGGATAACGGTGGAGGTACAAGCGGTGGTTATGGTGTTGGAGCAGGTAGCTCATCTGCACGCAACCCGCTGGCTTTCTTGAACCCTGCTGATATTGAAAACATTTCTGTGTTAAAAGATGCGTCCTCGGCTGCTATTTATGGTTCACGTGGTGCTAATGGTGTAATTTTGATAACCACTCGTAAAGGGCGTAAAGGTCAGGGTATCCAATTTTCATCAAATACAAGTGTTTCAAGCACTGCAAAGCGTTATGACGTACTTGGCAGGGATGCGTTTTTGAAAGCAGTAGCTGCAGTTGGTGCTAATGCGGGTCCGGTAGCTGATGGAGGTATTGATTATGGTGCCAATACCGACTGGCAAAAACAGATATTCCGCAGTTCGATATCGCAGAACTATAACTTAAGCCTGGGTGGCGCAAGCAAAGATAATACTGCAAGTTACCGTGCCTCCTTTGGCTATGACGACCAGCAGGGCATCGTGAAAAATTCAGGCCTTAAACGTTTAAACGGACGTATTAATGCTTCCAAATCATTTTTAAACGATAGGATCAAGTTAGATCTCCAGTCAACCTATTCAAATGTTAAAAACCAGTATGCCCCGATTACTAATAATGCCGGTTTTAACGGAAGTTTAGTGGGTGCAGCTATACAGCTAAACCCAACGGCCCCGGTATTTGACTCACAAGGAAGATATTTTAACCTTAACGGCTATAACGATGCTGGTTACCCTAACGGTAACAGTTTCAGGAACCCGGTATCATTATTAAATCAGATAGATGACAGGGATAATATAAACAGGTTTTTGAATAACCTTACACTTACCTTGAAGTTATTTGAAGGTCTTTCATATAAGGGCAATTTTGGAGCTGATATATCAAGGGGATTAAGAAAGACTTTTTATGATCCTAAAATTGTTGGCTATACAGATGCTATTGGTATCAGGCAGATAAACTTCCCGTCGCCAACAGGTAATGGTACTGCTATCCTTACACATAATGAGTTAACAAATTACACAACCGAACATACCTTAAACTATGACAAGAAGTGGAAGGATGGAAGCTCGCTTACAGCTTTGGCCGGTTATTCATACCAGACTTTCAAAAACTTTAACCGTAACGAATTTGGTTTCGGCACATCAACTGCCGGTGTATTAGTTAAAAATTATGATGATTTTAAAACTCATCTTCCTTATCCGGTTGGCGATAGCTCGAGCTATAAACTACAATCATACTTTGCTCGTGTAAATTACTCTTATAAAGACCGTTACATTATTACTGGTACAATTAGAAGGGACGGTTCATCACGCTTTGGGGCTAACCATAAATATGGTAACTTCCCGGCTTTGGCTGTAAAATGGCGTATAACCAATGAAAGCTTCATGCCTAAAGATGGTTTATTTGATGATCTGAGCCTTAGGTTAAACTATGGTAAAACCGGTAACCAGGAAATTCCTGCGTACGCTTCATTACCTGTGCAGCAATTACAGGATTTTCCAGGTAATGCAGTTGCTCCGTTATACCAGGCTAATCCCGATTTGAAATGGCAAACTAACACCACTTATGGGGCAGGTCTCGATTTCTCAATCATAAAGGGACGATTAACGGGTTCGGTTGATTATTTCAACAAATCAATTAAAGATTTGCTTTTCTTCCAGGATATTGCGCAGCCAACGTTTTCTTCGAGAATTTATAAAAACCTGGACGGTGACGTAATCAATAAAGGTGTCGAAGTAGGATTAAACCTTGCTGCTATACAGAGCAAGGACTTTAATTGGGATGTTGCTTACAACATGACTTTTATAAGCAATACGCTTAAAAACTTCAAAAATTATATTGTTACGGGTAATATCGACGGACAAGGCCTTTCTGGCGCTTATTCGCAATTAATTACCAACGGCGTCCCGCTATATACCTTCAACGTTCCGAATTATAAAGGGCTTGACGCAAATGGCTTTAGTATCTATCCTCAGGGTGTCGATGTTTCTTCACTGCAAGGAAGCCCTAACCCTAAATTCACTGCTAGCTTAACCAATAACTTTAATTATAAAAACTGGAGCTTAAGCTTCTTCCTAAATGCCGCTACAGGCTTCTATATTTACAACAACACCGCAAACGCATTCTTTTACAAAGGCAACCTTGTTAGTGGTCGTAACGTAACAAAAGAAGTAGCAGCAACCAATGAAAACCCGCTTAACTCTGGTGAGGTATCAACCCGTTTTCTTGAAAAAGGTGATTTTTTAAGATTAAGCAATGCCACCTTAGGGTATACCTTCCCGCTTAAATCTAAGGCGATAAAAACTTTAAGGGTATCATTTACAGGGCAGAATTTATTCCTGATCACCGGTTACTCTGGTTTGGATCCGGAAATTAACACAGATAAACAACGTAATGACGTGGCTTCAAAGGGTATCGACTATACTTCTTACCCCAAAGCCCGTATATTCACTTTAGGTTTAAACGCAGGCTTTTAATAACATGAAAATGAAAAATATAACATCACGAGCAGCTCTTTGTAGCTTAGTTCTGATAACCGCAGCCGGTTGTGCAAAACTGGATGAAAAACTTTACGGATCGAAATCGTTATATGGTAACAATGCCGGATCGGCCGAATTGAATGGTGTTTACACACAATTATATGGACAAACTGATCAAGCCAATACATATGCCCTACAGGAACATCCAACGGATGAAATGATGGGTCCTACCCGCGGTACTGACTGGGGCGATTTTGGTACATGGCGTAAATTGCACACTCATACCTGGACACCTACCCACAACCAGGTAAATGATACCTGGGACCAGCTAAATATTGGTGTATTCCGTGCAACACAGGTAATCTCAAAGGCAACCGATAACAATATCAAAGCACAGGCAAGCTTTTTACGAGCCTACTTTATGTTCCAGGTGGTTGATTTGTACGGACAGCAACCAATGCGTGATCCTGATGCGCCAACCTCATCCATTCCTACAGTTATGAAACGGGCAGAAGCAACTGATTTCATCATCAAAGATTTGGAATTTGCCGAAGCTAACCTGGCAGCCACTACCGCAAATATTGGTGTTGCTAATAAAGCGGCAGCTCAGGCACTGTTAGCAAAAGTTTATCTAAACAGGGCGGTTTATGCCGCAACCACAGTTGGTGGTCCGTTTACATTTGCTAAGGCAGATATGGATAAAGTGATAGAATATGCCAACAAGGTTACTGCGGCAGGATATACTTTGGAGCCGGCCGGCAAATATTTCCAGGATTTTGCATGGGATAACTCAGAACAATCACATGGAAACATATTTGGCTTCTACAATACAGCTACGTCTTCTCCTGCACCTGCCAAAAACCGCTGGAGGATGGGCCTTCATTATAACCAAACTCCGGATGGTTGGAACGGTTTTACCACACTGGCCGATTTTTATAACTCATTTGAAGCTACCGACGAACGCCGTGGAGTAGATTATCCGGGATTAACTGATAAAGTTGGTTTAAGGGCAGGCTTTGCTGTGGGACAACAATATGGCCCTGGTCACAAAGCTTTAACACAACGTAGTGGCAAGCCTCTGATTTTTACACCGGATGTTAACCTTAACTTTTCAACCGAAGCTCAAGGGATTAGGGTATTTAAATATTTCCCTCAACCAAAAGCTGATAACACAGTTAACGATGATAATACATCTAATGACTATGTGATTTTGCGTTACGCTGACGTGGTGCTTGAAAAAGCCGAAGCCATTCTGCGTGGGGGGACCGACCCATTGGGTCAAACAGCCCTGCAGCTTGTTAACTCTGTCCGCGTTCCACGTGGTGCTACTGCCATGGCAACAGTTGATCTGACCGCCATGCTTGCCGAAAGAGGCCGTGAGCTTTACTGGGAAGGCTGGAGAAGGAATGACCTGATCCGCTTTGAGAAATTTAACGATCCGGTTGATCAGCGCCCGGCCAAAACAGATAAAAGCAAAACAATTTATCCAATTCCTCAGCGTGCGGTTGATACTAACCCTAATCTTAAACAAAATCCAGGTTATTAATAATTGAGATTTATTTGATTGAAAGGAACGTAGCGGAAATTTCCGCTACGTTTGTTTTTTCGCAAAGTATATGCAACCAAAAATACCCCTGTTTCTGCTTATCTTGATCCTTACTATTTTTTGCGCCTGTAATGGGGCGGATAAACAAACCCTGTTTACCGAGCAAAATAATGAAGCCATCGGCATCAATTTCGCTAATCAGCTCAATGACCAGGATCGTACCAATGTGTTTACCTTTCGTAATTATTACAATGGAGGCGGGGTTGCCATTGGCGATGTCAATAATGATGGCCTGAATGATGTTTATCTGACATCAAACATGGGCGGCAATCAACTTTATATAAATAAGGGAAATTGGAAATTTGAAAATATAGCCGATAAGGCAGGGGTTAAGGGTACTAAATACTGGAGCACCGGGGCTACTATGGTTGATATTAATGGCGACGGCTGGCTTGATATTTACGTTTGCCACAGCGGTAATGCTCGCGGCAACGAAAAGGGTAATGAACTATTTATTAATCAGCACGATGGTACGTTTAAAGAAGAAGCCCAAAAGTATGGCCTGGTAGATAATGGATTATCCACCCAGGCCATTTTTTTCGACTATGATAATGACGGCGATCTGGACTGCTTTGTACTAAATAATTCTTTCAGGCCCATAGAGTCGTTTGATTTTAGTAAAAATCTGCGTGCCGTTGTTGATGAGTTGGGTGGTGCCCGTCTTTATCGCAATGATGGCGGCCATTTTACTAACGTAACCAAAGAAGCGGGCATATATTCAAGTGATATAGGTTTCGGTTTAGGCGTTTCTGTCGCCGATATCAACCAGGATGGATATCCTGATATCTATGTCTCCAATGATTTTTTTGAACGCGATTATCTTTATATCAACCAAAAAGACGGAACTTTTAAAGAAGATATTCAAAATGAAACCGGGCACTTGAGCCTGGCCTCAATGGGATCGGATATTGCCGATATCAATAACGATGGGCAGTATGATATTTTTACTACAGAGATGCTGCCTGAAGGCGATCAGCGATTAAAAAAAATGACCTCGTTTGAATCGTATGATGTGATCAAAGCCAAGCAGCGCGATGGCTATTATAACCAATACATGCAAAACTGCCTGCAGGTGCGTAATAGCGATGGTACGTTCTCCGAAACCGCTTTCTATTCGGGCGTAGCTGCAACGGATTGGAGCTGGGGGGCGCTGATGTTTGATATGGATAACGATGGTTGGAAAGATATTTTTGTATCAAACGGTATTTATAAAGACCTGACGGATCAGGATTATATCGAGTTTTTGGGCAATCGCGATAACATGGCCAAAATAGCCGAAGGCCGGAAGAAATTTGATTATAAAGATTTTACTGATAAAATGGCTTCATCGCCTTTGTCTAACTATGCCTATCTGAATAATCACAACCTTACTTTTACCAATAAATCAACTGATTTTGGTTTGGATAAGCCTGGGTTTAGTAATGGCTCGTCATATGCCGATCTGGATAATGATGGGGATAATGACCTGATTATAAATAATGAGAATGCTCCCGTTTCTATCTTTAAAAATAATGCCGAAAAAAATGGGAACCACCACATTCAAATAAAATTAAAAGGGACAGGCCTAAATACTTTTGGAATAGGTACTACGGTAAAAGCGTTTATGAAGGGCAGTTCGCTAATTTATTATAATCAGCCTACACGTGGTTTTCAAAGTTGCACATCGCCCAATTTACTTACAATAGGTATAGGTAAATACAAATCTATTGATTCTGTCCAGGTGATTTGGCCGGGTAATACTTATCAGTTGCTAAAGAACGTAAACGCGGATAAAGTTTACACAGTTAAGCAAACCGATGCCGCCTTGAAATATAACTGGACAAAGCCTGCTGTTAAAACACTATTTGCCGATGTTACAAAATCAATATTTGACAGCATTCCTAAGCATAAGGAGGATGATTTTATCGATTTCGACAACGAGCGCCTGATGCTCCAGATGTTATCGACAGAAAATCCGTATATGACTACTGGTGATGTTAATGGCGACGGGCTGACTGATTTTTATTTCGGAAGTTCAAAAAACAGCGTTGCCAGCATCTATATCCAACAAAAGGACGGCAGGTTTAAACAAACCATTCCTGAAGATTTTAAGAAACAGGAATACCTGGAAAATGCGGGGGCTGTTTTTGGCGATTTTGATGGCGATGGCGATCAGGACCTGATAATAGGAGTAGGAGGTAACGCCGATGAAGCTGAAACACCAGTGTACAATCCTCGTTTTTTTGTGAATGATGGCAAGGGGAATTTTCATAGGGACCCTGAGAGAACACTTCATGCAGCTGTTAATGCTTCGGTGATTATTTCGGCAGATTATGATGGCGATGGCAAGCCCGACCTTTTTGTTGGGGGCAGAAGTGTGCCCGGGCTTTACGGATGTTCGCCGCAATCATTTGTTTTTCATAATGAAGGCGACGGGCATTTTACCGATGTGTCAAAATTAGTATTGGGCACGGATACAAAGATCGGTATGGTAACAGCAGCCAAATGGGCTGATATTGATCATAACGGTTCGCCAGATTTGATAATTGCAGGTGATTGGATGGGGATTAAGATCTTCAAAAACAACAAAGAGAAATTTGCTGAAGATAAACAATTGGCCAATTACAAAGGCTGGTGGAGCAGTCTTGAAATTGCTGATGTGGATGGCGACGGCACCCTTGATATTATTGGCGGTAACATCGGGCTTAACTCAAAATTCAGGGCTTCGTTTGAGCGGCCCATGGAAATTTTTGTAAAGGATTTTGATAATAATGGCACAAAAGAATGTGTAACTTCCATGTATAAAAGTGATGGAGTAAACTATGTTTTTCATATGAAGCCTGATTTAGTGGGCCAGATGCCAATCTTCAAAAAACGTTTTCTGCGCTATATTGACTATGCGGGCAAACCATTTGACGAGGTATTTCCTGCTGAGATGCTTGATGGCGCTGAAAAGCACCAGATGAATTTCCTGGCTTCGGCGGTATTTTTTAATAAAGGCGGAAAATTTATTTGTAAACCACTGCCTGCCGATGCACAGTTATCTATGATAAATACTATTTTGTGTGCAGATTTTGATAATACCGGAGCTGTGAAGATCATATTAGGAGGCAACTTTTACGGCTTTAAACCTGAAGTCGGGCGGCTTGATGCTAATCTGGGGCTTATTTATCAATATACAAAAAATGGGTTTGCTTATTTTCCGGCTGCCAAAACGGGCCTCAATTTAAACGGACAGGTACGGTCATCGTTAGGTATAAGAAATGCAGCCGGTAAAAATTATTACCTGTTTGGCATTAATGATGAACCGCTTAAAGCTTATGAACTACGTTAACATCAATTTAATGCTGTTTGCCAAATATATTCTTAGATATTTCATTATCCTTATTTGTATTGGTGTGGTCGGCTTGTCTTCTTGTAAACCCAAAAAAGTCGGGGAAGGTGTATTTAAATTACTCCCAGCTAATGAAACGGGAGTAACCTTCGAAAACAGGAACATAGTATCCGATTCAGTTAATGTTTTAGATTATTTGTATTTCTACAACGGTGCCGGCGTAGCAACCGCTGATTTTAATAACGACGGCTTGCCCGATCTTTATTTCGTATCAAACCAGAGTTCTAACAAACTTTACCTTAACAAAGGAGGGATGAAGTTTGAAGACATCACCGATAAAGCTGGTGTTGCAGGTACCGGGAATTGGAAAACCGGTGTAACTGTAATTGATATCAATGGCGATGGATTTAAAGATATCTACGTAAGCGTGGTTTCAGGTTATAAAACCTTTAAAGGTAAAAATCAGCTTTACATCAATAACGGTAATTTAACTTTTACCGAAAGCGCGGCCAAATACGGGCTCGATTTTGCAGGACTTTCTACCCAGGCTTCTTTTTTTGATTATGATAAGGATGGTGACCTGGATATGTTCCTGCTTACTTCATCAGTTCATAGCAATGATACCTATGGTGACTCAACCCAAAGGTTTAAATACAGCCATGATGCCGGCGATCATCTTTTCAGGAATGACAATGGTCACTTTGCAGATGTAACTGCGGGTTCAGGTATTTATTCGGCGCCGATCGGTTACGGCTTAGGTGTAAGTGTAGGTGATTTGAATAACGATGGCTGGGATGATCTTTATGTAAGTAACGACTTTTTTGAGCAGGACTATTACTACGTCAACCAGCATAACGGCACATTTAAGGAAGAGTTGAAAAATGCGTTCGGACATACCAGCCTTTTTTCAATGGGGAATACTATCAGTGATGTCAATCAGGACGGCCATTTAGATGTGCTTAGCACCGACATGCTTCCTGAAGAAATGAAGGTGTTACGATCAACCATCAACGATGAACCCTTGGATATTTATAACCAGGAAGTTAATGCCGGGTATTACTATCAATATTCAAAAAATTGCATGCAATTGAACGTGGGCAACGGCAATAAGTTTGTCGACCTGAGCTTGTATAGCGGGAATTCTGCTACAGATTGGACATGGTCGCCACTGGTGCAGGATTTTGATATGGACGGAAAGAAAGATATGTTCTTCTCTAACGGTATCAAACGCCGTCTCAATGATATGGACTACCTGAAATATCTTGGTGACCCCATGGTTATGCAGGCATATAAACAAAATCGCGTTTTTGACAAGGACAAGATCAACAGAATGCCCGAAGGCGGCGTACATAATTACTTTTATCACGGTGAGGATAAATTGAAATTTACAGATGTTTCTAACGGCAACGATATGCAGCAAGCATCTATATCGGCAGGATCTGTTGCCGTTGATTTAGATAATGATGGCGATCTTGATATTGTGACCAACAATATGGATGAGCCGGCATATATCTATAATAATACCACAATGGAGGGCCGCAAAGAAAGCAAGCCGGGCTATCTTAAATACACTGTAAAATATAACCTTTTAAACCGTGATGGCATCGGTACTAAATTTTTCCTTAAGTCAAAGCATCATCTCGATCACCAGGAAATACAAACCAGCAACGCGTACGAAAGTAATTTGAATAACGAGTTGCTTTTCACATTTGCCCCTGACGATAAACCAGAATCGTTGTTAGTTGTTTGGCCAGACAATAGCTATGAAGTGGTGAATGATTTTAGGCTCGGTCAGAAAACTACTTTAAGATATAACCCCCAAGCAGTTGGAAATAGTAAACCTATAGCTGAGGCTATTGGAGCTTTCATCAGCGATAGAAAGCAGTTTGACAGCAAATCTATACAAGCAAAGCTTTTAGCCAACGTTAAAACTTTCGACACTCCCGACTTTAATTATTATTCGCTTTTGCCGCACACCTATTTACAGCACACCCCCGCAGTTGCTGTAGCTGATGCCAATAATGATGGCATTGATGATATTTATGTAGGAGGTATAGCCGACGAAGAAAAATACATACTTGCAGGTGATAAATCGGGGGGATTTACCAAAGTTAAAGTGTCACTATTTGATCAGGATAAATATGCTGCGGATGAGCAGGCTGCATGGGCTGATGTAAATAACGATGGTAGGCCCGATCTGATCGTGATCAGTGCTAACCATCCTTTCCAGGAAACAGAGAAATTGGTACAGCCACGGTTATATCTCAATAAGGGCAATTTCCAGTTTGAATATCAGCGTTTACCAAAGCTTAATTACCAGGCAGCAAAAATTACGCTGTTTGATTTTAACGGAGATGGGCTGAACGATATTTTATTTACCAGCGCCGTTTCATTTAAGGATTATACAGCGACTGTTCCTTCCTCAATATTGATTAATAAAGGCACTGGAAAGTTTGAAATAAGTCACGACAAGGCTTATAATCAAATCACGAACCTGCAATATGTCACTAGTATAACAACTGCTGATATCGATCATAATGGCAAGCCCGATCTGCTGATTACAGCCGAGTGGCAGCCCGTTTACATTTTCCTGAATGATGGAAAAAAATTAAATCGTTTTTCATCACCGGTTTTGGATAAGGAAAAGGGCTGGTGGCAGTCGGCTATAATAAGCGATATGGATGGCGACGGCAAGGCCGACCTTATTGCCGGTAATTGGGGATTGAATAACAAATATAATGTTACTGCTGATCAGCCGCTGTATGCCTATAATACCGATTTGGACAAGGATGGTAAAAACGATTTGATATTATCATATTTTTATAAAGGTCTCTATTTCCCTTTTCGTCCCAAAAATGATTTGGAGCAGGAACTTCCATATCTCAAAAAAGAATGGCTTAGTTATCAAAAAATGGCTGACAAAACCACCACTGAGGTATTTAAGGACAAACTGGATGACAATGATCGTTTAAGTGTGAACCAGTTCAATAGTATTTTTGTGAGCGATGTATTGCATTCTGCTTCGATTACTGCACTGCCATTTCTTTATCAGCAGGCTCCAATTAAATCGATGCAAAAATATAACAATGGCGATATATTGTTGAACGGAAACTTTTGGGGTGTTGTTCCCTATGAAGGAAAGTACGATGCACTCGGCCTGGCTGGCTTACACTACAATAAAGAGCAAAAGCAATTTGATGCGCCGACATACTATGTTAACGGTGCAATCAACTCACAGGAAGTCAATTATCTGGTGCCAGTGAAAACAGCAACTAACCTGAATACTTATCTTGCGGTTACCTATGATGGCCGGGTAATGTTATTAAGTAAATAATCACGGTTATAGTATCGGATAATATATTTTAGTTATCCATTTTGAGGTGTCCTTTTGTGCCAGTCTGTTGGTAACAAGCGATTGAAACGGCATGGCAGGTGATATCAACCTATGATCTTTCAGGTATATCTTCACTTGCGCCAGGGCATTGTTAACCGTATTTTGTCCGCCACGTACATCGACCACCAATAAATTTCCCCCCTTAGGTATGTTGTTTATACTTGTTTTTTGAAAAGGAGTGATCGTTTTGTTGATTGGCAGGGCAACATTTACCTGGTATTCATGTTCATCCGTTTGGGTAACGTTAAGCATGGGGAAGTTTGTTTGTTTAGCCCCTTGGCCGACGGCCTGTTCTTGCAGGGTTTTAATGGTGCTATAAATAGCTTGCAATGAAGGATATTCCGGATATGTATTAGCTGAAGCGAGCAAAACTGTGTCTTTGGCATGGTTTAAGTAGATCCTATAGCCATATGCGTTTCTTTCATCCTCAAGGAAATGTTTAAGGTTTAGTAAAATTTCCGCAACCCGGTTTTCGACATCTTTGGTTTTGAAATAATTAGTTATCCGTGATAAAAATTGGGTGTTATTCTCATCAACAGCATCCCATTTAAATTTGACAGAACCTTCGGCGTCGGCAAAATAGCTTATTTTGCCGCTAAAGGTCAGGTTATCTTTTTTCAATTTAAGATAGGTACTGCTATTGGTCATTTTATCGATACCGATCTTTGTACCTTTAAAATTGTATTGCCTGTACCCGGTTTTGGTGCCGGGCCACCATTTATTCCATCCACTTTCTGTGGTCAGGAATTTTCCGGCAATAACATCGGAGGTATCAATTGACAGGTCCTGTGCTATAACAGGTTTTTCGGGGAGCAAAATATACGCTGCTGCAATAATTACGATAATGGTGAGTACAATAAAAAAGATCTTCTTCATTTAGTTTATAAAAGACGGATACCGGGGGGATAAATTTAATAATATCAGATGGATTAACAGGTGTATATTGTTATAAAACATGTCGCCGTTTGATTAAATAAAAAAAGTCCCCGACCAAGTTAAAAAACTAATGAAAATATGCAGTAACATACTAAAAAAAGCCTATATTGGCTCTTGATCAATCAAAAAACGGGCGGTTTTTTTCCGATATCTCCACCCGGTTTTTAACCTATTTATAATTTATGAGATCCTTTTTATTTTGCCTTGCCGGTGTATTATTTTTATTCGCATCCTGTAAAAAGCCCTACTATAAAAAAGTGCTCCACGATCCCGAACTTTATCGTATAACCGTAAAAAAACTTAATGATATTGTACTGGAAAATAACTTTCCGCCGGTTACAGCTTCCCGTAATTATGTATATGCCAATATAGCGGCATATGAAGTTATAGCTTCCGGCGATCCTGAGCATTTTAGATCTTTAGCCGGGCAAATCAAACACTTACCGGCCGTACCCAAAGCATCAAAAGATACTGCTGTTGATTACCAGTTTGCTTCGTTGCTTGCCTTTTGCACAGTTGGCAACGCGGTAACATTTCCGGAAGGTAGCATGGATCAGTATGTTGATGAGCTTAAAAAGAAGGCCAAAGATGCAGGTATGCCGTCGGCTTTGTTTGAGGGCTCTGTAAACTACGCTGATAAAGTCGCCAAATTTATATTGAAGTGGAGCAAAGGTGATCACTATGCCCAAACCCGGTCGGCAAGTAAATACACGGTAAAACAGCTGGATGGTCGTTGGATTCCTACGCCGCCTATGTACGCGCAGGCCCTTGAGGCCCATTGGGGTGAGATCAGGCCCATGGTGCTGGATTCCACAGCCCAATTTATACCGCCCGACCCACCGGCCTTCAATGTTAAAGACCATAATAGTCCGTTTTATAAACAAGCGCTTGAGGTAAAACAAATAGTTGACAGCTTAACCAAAGAAGAGAAACACCAGGCAGATTTTTGGGACGATAATGCTTTTAAACTTAATGTAGTTGGCCATGCATCATTTGCAACCAAGAAATTTTCCCCCGGGGGGCACTGGATGAATATTACTGCAATCGGTACAAGAAGTAAAAAGTTTGATTTTGGAACCACAGTAAGCGTTTATACCGAAACTGCCATTGCCCTGTTTGATGGCTTTATTAATTGCTGGTACCTTAAATACCGCTCAAATTACGTTCGCCCCGAAACCATAATTACCAAATATATGGATGCCGAATGGCGCCCATATATTCAAACGCCTCCATTTCCGGAATATAGTAGCGGCCATGCCGTAATTTCGGCAGCCGCGGCCGAAGTACTTACCAATAGGATTGGTGATAATTTTGCCTATACAGATTCGTCAGAAATGGAGTTTGGGATCGATCCGCTTTCTTTTAAATCATTTCGGGCGGCCGCGAAATCGGCAGGAATGTCAAGGGTAATGGGAGGGATCCATTTTAAAAATGCCTGTATTGTGGGCAATAAACAAGGCGCCGAGATTGGGCAACTGGTGGTAAAAAAGCTACAATTAAAGGTTAAGTAGTATTTTAATTATTTTACTTAGATAGTTGATTTTGAATAAGATATTTAAATTTAGTTTCCTTTTTGCTTTGCTGGTACCGGTTGTGTCTGAGGCGCAAAGCATCGATCCATGGAAAATTAAAGCCGACAAAATTGATCCCGCAAACTATTACGGAATTACCGTAGCCAACGGGATGATTGGGATAGTATCAGCACCGGAGCCTTTCAAAGTTAAAAATGTAGTACTGGCCGGCGCCTATGATCTGTACGGCAGGGGACGGGTAAGCAATTTCCTGAACAGCTTTAACCTGCTTAATATGTACCTTGAAATAGATGGCAGGCGCATCGATGCCAAAAGTATCAGCAATTTTAAGCAGGAACTGGATATGCAACGCGCCGCCTTCACTGCTACTTTTGACTATGCCGATAAAGCGACCGTAAAATATACTTATTACTCACTCCGTCAATTGCCCTTTACCGTTTTGATGGATGTTTCGGTAACAGCGAAACAGGCTATCAACATTACTTCGGCCAGTGTAATGGAAGCGCCCGATGCGCTTAAAGAAGTGCAGAATTATTATAATGAAATCGACAGACCGCATGTAACCATTAGTTTGCTTACCTCAACGGCAAAGAGCCCTACAGGTAAAATGCAGTTATGTGCATCTACTTCGTTCTTATTCAGTGAACCGCATGGACAAGAGCCGCGCATTATTCATGAAATGTGGGACAACAACATGCACCTTATGAAGTTTAGCAAAGCGATAGCTGCCGGGCAAACTTATAATTATGCGGTAACTGGTTCGTCCATAACTTCAGCCCACCATGCCGACCCGCTGAATGAAGCCGAACGACTCACCATTTTTGCCAAACTGGAAGGTCGGGACAGGCTAATTAAATTTCATAACAAGGCTTGGGATGACCTGTGGACAAGCGATATCCAAATTGAGGGTGATGAGCAGTCACAGCAGGATGTTCACAGCATGTTATATCATTTATATTCATTCTCGAGGGCTGGTACAGCATACTCACCCTCACCTATGGGACTTTCAGGGTTGGGTTACAATGGCCACGTTTTTTGGGATTGTGATGTTTGGATGTATCCGGCTATGCTGGTTTTACACCCCGACATTGCCAAATCAATGGTTGAATACCGGTTTGAACGATTGGATGCCGCGCGTAAAAATGCTTTTTCGCATGGGTATAAAGGAGCAATGTTCCCCTGGGAAAGCGCTGACAGCGGGGTAGAGGAAACACCGGTTTGGGCGTTGAGCGGTCCGTTTGAGCACCACATTACTGCGGATGTAGCGCTGGCCGCGTGGAATTACTATTGCGTAACCCAGAATAAGCAATGGTTAAAAGAAAAAGGCTGGCCGATACTTTCAGCCACTGCCGATTTTTGGGCAAGCAGAGTTGAACGCAATGGGCCCGGTCATTACGATATTAAAAACGTAGTTGCGGCAGATGAATGGGCCGAGAATATTGACAACAATGCTTTCACCAACGCCGCAGCAAAAGCCAACTTGCTAAATGCTACCGCTGCTGCCAAAATCCTGGGAGAAAAGGCCGATGCCGATTGGGTAAATGTTGCTCAAAACATCCCGATCCTGAAGTTGGATAACGGCGTTACCAGCGAACATGCTTCTTACAAAGGTGAAGGAATTAAACAGGCTGATGTTAACTTGTTGGCTTATCCGCTTAAAACAATAACCGATCCGGCACAAATAAAAAAAGACCTTGAATATTATGAAACCCGTGTACCTAACGAAGGTACTCCTGCCATGACCCAGGCCGTTTTTGCTTTATTATACTCGCGGTTGGGCAATGGCGATAAGGCATTTCACTTTTTTAAGGATGCTTACGAACCTAATCTCAACCCGCCATTCCGGATAATTGCCGAAACAAAAGGCGGGACCAATCCGTATTTTGCTACAGGTGCAGGTGGCATTATTCAAAGCTTGCTGATGGGTTTTGGTGGTTTGGATATTACACCGACCGGTATAGTGCAAGTTAAAAGCAAGTTGCCTGTTAACTGGAAATCATTGAAAATTACAGGTGTGGGGATGAATAAGGCTACTTATACAATAAAGTAACTGCTTTATAACTTTATACATTATGCCCTTTTAATCTCCTGCACTAGAGAGAGCGAATTGGCGATTGGAAGACTTACAAAGTTTTTAAAACTTCGTAAGTCTGGCTTCTGAAACTACTTTTACCAGGTAGTTAGTTCTGAACTTCTGCAGGTGCCTTTTCTAACTGCTGAGTATCGATATGATACCTGTTAACTAAATGCAGCAGTACCCCATTCGTCCAGCCGAAACCATCCTGAAGCGGGTATTCGCCGCCGCCTGCTGTCAATTGGGTATCAACCACGTTATACTTTTCAAGCAATTTGCCTGTTTGTTTGAATACCCGAATGTTGAGTTTAAGCCAGCGGGTAGCAATTTCTTTGGCCAGCGTATTATAATTGTATTTTTCGAGTCCGTCTATAGCTATGTATTGCAGTGGGGCCCAGCCATTGGGTGCATCCCACTGCTGGCCGGAAAAGTTGAGGGTAGTAACCAGTCCGCCGGGCTTCAGGAAATTATTTTTGAGTCCATCAGCTACAAGACGGGCTTGCTCATCACTGGCAATTTTAAATTCGAGCGGGAATTCACCTGCAAGTGTTTCCACACTTGATAGTTGATTCAGCCTCCAGTTATAATCATCAAACCAGCTTGTTTTCTGGTTCCAGCAATATTTCAGGATCGCATTTTTGCGACTATTTGCCCGGTACCTATACATTTTGGCCAGCTTTGCATTTGAGAGCTGGTTCAGACTGCGTGCAATAGTCATTTCCAGGTTATATAGTAAGCAATTCAAATCAACCGGTATAATGTCGGTGGTTTGTATAGTTGGCAACTTGCCCGACGAATCAAACCAGCGCGTACTAAAATCCCAACCCGAAGCCGCCGCTGCCCGCACGTTGCGGTAAAATTGTGCTGCCGGTTGTTTGCTTTCTTTGGCGGCATCTACATCTTTTATATATGATTCTTCGCGGGGTTCATCACTTTCGTCCCAATAGCGGTTCAATATCTGCCCATCCGGCATTCGTACAACCCGGTGTGTAGCCTGGTTGGTTTGTACAGCCTCCCATCCATGCATCCAATATTCATATTCTTTGATTAATTGTGGCCTGAAATGTACTAATACTTTCTCTCCCTCAATTTTTGCCAACAGGTTTACCATCATAGCAAAAAATGGCGGTTGCGAACGGGTAAGATAATAACTTCGGTTGCCGTTGGGTATAAAGCCGTATTTATCAATGAGGTAGGCAAAGTTTTCGACCATGTTGCGGATCACTTTAACCTGATGGCTTTCCTGTAAACCCAACATCGTAAAATACGAATCCCAATAGTAAATTTCTCTGAACCTGCCGCCTGGTACAATGTAAGGGTTAGGCAGTGCCAGGGTTGATGAAAAAGGTTTTGCTTCATCCGGACGGCGTTGTAATACCTGCCACAAAGTATCAATATGTTTGCGGATACCGGCAGATATATCTGTTTGAAAATTGTTGTGCGATACAGGTACGTTAAAATTGGCCAATACGAATGCCTGCAGGTTAAACCCGGGCTGATCTTTCTGTTCGTTATAAGCCTTCATGATCAGCGCCGGATCCTGTTTGGGCACAGCGTCAACAAAAGTTTTGTTATCAGGGAAAATGGTTGAAGTTTGAACAGCTTCAAACAGTCCCGGGAATTGTTGCCGGGGTGTAAACGTTTGCGATTTTGCGTTAAATACAAAGAATAAAAATGCGAGTAAAAAAAATTTTCTCATCAGCCTAAAATTATACCCCGTTGCAGGATGGGTAACTGGTTTATAACAGGTTATAAATTTACTATTTTTGGAACGAATATAGCCGATATCTGATTTGTTTTCAGGGTTTCAGTGCGATATTATCGCAGGGAAATAATAGATATCAAGGTGTGGGCCAATTAAAAAAACAAAATACATAAGCCATTTATTATGATAAACTTTTTACGGAAGGGAAGTATTATATTTTCGTTGTTACTTACCCAGCTATGCTATGGCCAATCGCGGGTTAATACCCTGCCTTTCTGGGCCTTTGGCGGCTTTGTGCGGCCGGCAAATATCAATCCTATTATCTCACCAGATACGGTTTCCCGGTTCCTTGATCCGATGAGTAGAAAGCAGGTGCAATGGGAAGCCAATGATACTTTTAACCCTGCCGCGACCATAAAAAATAATAAAATAGTAGTACTATACCGGGCTGAGGACCTGTACGGGATCGGTATTGGCTTCCGTACTTCCCGTGTTGGATATGCCGAAAGTGCTGATGGTATTAAGTTTAGCAGAAGGAAAACCCCGGTGCTGTATCCCGATAATGATATTGCTAAAAAGTACGAATGGCCCGGAGGCTGTGAAGACCCCCGCGTAGCCGTTACGCCCGGTGGCACCTATGTTGTTTTTTACACAGAATGGAACCGCGATTTGCCAAGATTAGGTGTGGCCACATCAAAGGATCTTATCCATTGGAAAAAACACGGGCCGATATTTGAAACAGCTTATCATGGCAAATTTTTTAATATCGCCAGTAAATCAGCGTCCATATTAACCCGGGTGATAAACGGTAAACAAGTGATTATTAAAACAAATGGAAAATATTGGTTGTATTGGGGCGAGCATCATGTATACGCGGCAACATCAACAAATCTGGTGGACTGGGCCCCGGTGGTTGATAATAAAGGAGAGTTGAAAGAACTCATGTCCCCGCGTGATGGTTATTTCGACAGTGACTTAACTGAGTGCGGCCCGCCTGCTTTGATGACCAAAAACGGTGTAATCCTATTTTACAACGGCAAAAACAAACCCGCCGAAGGCAGGGACACCCGGTTTAACGCTAATTCATACTGTGCAGGGCAAGCCTTGTTTGATGCAAAAGATCCTTCTAAATTCAAAACACGCCTTGATATTCCTTTTTTAAGGCCAATGGAACCTTTTGAGAAAAGTGGTCAATATATTAACGGAACAGTTTTTATTGAAGGAATGGTTTATTTTAAAAGGAAATGGTTCCTTTACTATGGCTGTGCCGATTCGCGGGTAGCCGTAGCTGTATATGATCCATCGAAACCGGCGTCTCCTGATCCGGTTGAATAGTATTTGACATTTGTTTGCTGTTACTTTTGGCCCGGCATTAGTTGCTCATGCTATTGTTACTTTTTTAGTGCTCCCATTATTATGAAAATCTAAAACGCAATAGCAACGGGTAGCTTGAATGCTTAACAGTAATTAACTAATTCAATAAATCAAGGAGGTCATCTTTTGACAATGAACTTGTAACAGCGCTGTCGGGCTTAATCAGGTTATTTGCGATATCCTTTTTTGATTGCTGCATCACCATGATCTTTTCTTCAATAGTGCCGGGGCAAATAAGCCTTACTGCCACAATTTTTTTATCCTGGCCTATGCGATGGCAGCGGTCTATGGCCTGGTTTTCGACAGCCGGGTTCCACCACGGGTCGACGAGGTAAACATAATCTGCTTCTGTTAAATTAAGACCGGTACCACCAGCTTTTAGGCTAATGAGGAACACCCTGATGCCGGGATCGTTTTGAAATTCATTAACAACCTGCTCCCGTTTGCGGGTTTGACCAGTGAGGTACGAGAAGCGAATCTCGCGGGATATCAACTCCTTGCGGATAAGATCAAGCATGGAAACAAACTGCGAAAATATGAGGATCTTGTGCTGGTGCTTTTTGTTTTCTATTTCCTCAATCAGCGTTTCCAATTTGGCCGATGCATCACCGGGCATTTTTTCGCCTTTTATGAGCATCGGCGAATCGCAGATCTGCCTCAATTTGTTTAACCCTTTTAATACGTTCATCGGGCTTTTTTTTAGCTCCTCGTTTGTTGTGGCCGAAATGTACTCTCTGAATTCCTTTTCGTATGAGTCGTAAATATGACGCTGCTCCTGCTTCATTTCGCAATACAGCACCATTTCGGTTTTTTCGGGCAGTTCTGTTGCAACCTGCTGTTTAGTACGCCGAAGTATAAAAGGCCTAACTTTTTCTCGTAGTTCGGCGGCGCGTTTGCTGCCCTTAAATTTATCGATAGGAACAGTATAAATATCCTTAAAATATTGCTTGCTCCCCAATAGACCGGGACAGGCAAATGATAGCTGGCCATACAAATCGAACGTGTTGTTTTCTATTGGGGTACCCGTTATCGTAATTTTATTGCGCGACTTCAAGAGCCTTACAGCCTTGTAACGCTGCGATTCGGGATTCTTTATATTCTGAGATTCATCGAGAAAAATATAGTTGAAATTAAAATCCTTCAAGAAATTAATATCTGACAGTAGCGTGCCGTAGGAGGTAAGCACTATTTCATACTGGTGCAGGTGTTTGGTATGCTTAAGCCGTTCAGCACTGTAAATGGTGTGGATGCTGATAGAAGGCGCAAATTTTTGTACCTCCTGCTGCCAGTTAAACAGGAGCGAGGTAGGCACTACAATAAGGTTAGTGTTGTTTTCTGTTTTACTTCGCTGCAAAAGTACAAATGCTATAATCTGGATACTTTTACCCAGACCCATATCATCGGCAAGGCAGCCGCCAAAATTAAGGTTATCTAAAAAATTTAACCAGTTTAAGCCCTGGCGCTGGTAAGCTCGGAGTGTTCCGTTTAATCCGGGAGGAACCGGTACTTCATCAATGGTTTCTGTACCGGTAAGTTTTTTGCTGTATATCGCAAGTTCGTTTCGCACCTCCTCATCAAGCATTTCCTCATCGTAATATTGCTGTATAGCAGTATAATTACTTTTTGAAGTATGCAGTGTGTCATCATCAGCAATCTCTCCCGAATTAAAATAATCGGTGAATTTCTCTATCCATTCGGTGGGTAAAATTCCCCGGGTTCCATCATCAAGGCGTACATACTTGCTTTTATTTTTTACAGCCTGGTGAACTTGTTTTAACGAAGCTCTTTTTTTGCCAAATTTTAAATCGATAACTGTGTTGAACCAATTAATCCCGCTCACTACGTTGATAGTGATCTTTACTTTATGAGGGTTCAGCTTGTTGCCTTCCAGTTCGTTAAAGCCGAGTATTTCGATATTGTGGTTATGCCATTCGTCAAATACATTTAAAAACCACTCCTCATCTAAAAAGTGCCTTTTATGCAGGTAGAAGTAGTCGAGGCCGTTATCCAACTGTTCGTTAAAATAAGGATGTTGTTTTACAAGCAGGGCTGCAAAGGCTATTTCCTCATCATCGCGCCGTTTAACTAAAAATTGGTTGCCTTTTTCGTCGGTTCCGTAGATCTGCTTTTGTGTGCGAATTGGAATCTCGGCCTCGCCATAACGCAGCACGGGGATGATCATTACATGAGCGCCAAAATCCGACAAATAAATGATCTTTTCGGCAGGCTGATCAAAACCCTCTTTTATTATCTGTTCCCGTGTTGCAGGCTTAATGTAAGTGTAATCAATGCGGAGTTTGCTTTCCAGCTTATTAAGCAAATGTGATTTTAATTCTGCAAACTTACTCTTATGCACCTGCAGCCTGCCCTGTTTCTTTTTCAGCAAATCAATGATATTCAATACCTGCAGGCTTTCAATAAGATAAAGCGCGTTGCCTATGCCGATAAAATAGGTATACCTGATATCAAGATCCTTAACATTATACAGCAAACCATCAATGTTTAAAATGCCGCTTATTTCATAAAAATCATCCCAGGTATTTACTTTCAGCTCGATATCACTTTTTAAATTCTTAACCAGTACAGGATTTATTGAGCCAGCTGTTACCTTGTCTGAAATGGTGTTGTCATGCGCGTAGAAACTATAGGCCAGCGGGTTTTTAACGATAGCCTTTAGGGCAGCAATATCGGCGGCGGTTATTTGCGTGTTTATATGATTTTGAAACTTGTGTACCCCGGTAAAGAATTTCAGTTGTTGTGCGTCGTTCGTTTCCCAGATCAGGTCTAAAGGAGCTATAGGCACCAGCGGGTTCTTGATTTTTCCGTCTTTGGTGCTTTGTGCGGTGTATAGTTCAGTAAATAAATATTTATAGTATTTATGCTGTTTCAGTACGATACAGGTTGTTTTATCAGTGTCCTCGCCGGGGTGCTCAACCGGTTCGGAAACGTCATTAACTATAACGCTTTGCAAATTTGCAAGGCTTTCTTTAGTAATGGCTGTTAACGCGGCGGAGCGGGGGACTATCTCGAAATTCTTGGACAGTGATCTTACTTCAAAAAACTTGTCCAAATCAGGGGCCTCTTCAAGCCCGTAATCGACCGCTGCTTTTTTTAGTTTTGTATGCCGTAGTTCATCATCAAAAAACACCCTAAATTCATCACGCTGTGTTATCGCCGAGAGTACCTGTGCCTGGTGCTCGCACAGTTTATTACCTGTAGCATGGCACCCGCACGAAAGTGCCAGCTGCCCTTCATGACTGGTAATGATTACCTCGGGGAAGGCAACCGTACCCGACTGATTGGTAAAAGCTCCGTGGTTAATTTCCAAATGTTTAGCCAGTATTTGCCTGTAACTTTGCTTGTCAAAATAAATGCTGACGGCTGCATGAGCGGCAATAACACTTTCACTAAAGTCGGTTATGGTTGCGCCTTTGATGATAATATTATGGTTGCTTTCGCCTTCCTGGTAGCTGATTATCCTGATCACTCGTATATTGATGTGTTACCCGGTAAATATCATAACAATTATATAAAAGAAGACAATCACCAACGCATTTTCGTTAACTATGTAACAATTATATTCTTTATCAAATATTTACCTTTAGTAAACGTATCTGCCTTAATTTAGCCACTTAGTTCAGTACTATGAAGTATTCAAAATTCTTATTGCATCTATCCATATTAGCAATTTCTTTTTCCCTTTATGCCTGCCATACCGTTTCTGGCAACAAACAAACCTCCGATAATGAACAGGTTAATATGCACAGTGCTTATGATGACAGCACACTAAATCGCCATATACTACCGGTTTTAATGCCCTACAACCGTATTATTGATCCGGCAGGAACGGTGATATCGTTTGGCGATGCATCCGACGAAAATCATAGCATGGATGTAAGGCTGATCCCCGGCACCAGGTTTATCGCTGTCGAAGACCGATACGGACTTACTATAATTGATACACTCTCAAAAAAAGTAACCACCCGCTGGACCTATAAACAAGATCCCCGCTACGGCGGACTTACAAGTACTTACTCCGGCCTAAAAGTTGTAAATATTGACAATCAAACTCAAATATATTGGAGCGCTGCAGCAGGCAAGGGTAAGGATTCAAAATCGTACGTTTTCCAGGCTATCTGGAAAGATGGTAATATCAGCATACAAAACACTTTCAATTTTAAAGCTGAAGGCGAGTCGCCATTGGCATTACCTAACGATTTAGCCATCAATAAAGAAAGCAGCACAAATTACTTATATGTAGTTTTAAACGGGAATAATCAACTGGTAAAGATTAATTTAACTGATAATAAAACCGTTTGGACAAGATCGACCGGTGTTGCACCTTATGGATTGACGATAGCAAAGGGCAAGATATTTTTAACCAACTGGGCCGGGCCGCAAGCTATTGATACATTGAAGCGTGAAACAGCGGGTGTACCCTATGGTAAGGCTTATGTCGATCCTAAAACAGGGGCAACAGTGCAGGGCACTGTAATGGTTATGGATTTGGCTAAAGGAGATGTGATCAAGGAAATTACTGTGGGGCTGCATCCTAATGCCATTATCAACAGTGCCGATGAAGCTTTTGTTTATGTTGCGAATGGCAATAGTGACATGGTATCGGTAATTTCAACAAGTTCATTACAAAATGTAGCAGCGATTGATGTTAAATTAAATCCTGGCAAAAAGAGTTATATAGGTGATACGCCCAATGCTTTAGCCATTAATGCCGATGGTACAATACTTTATGTAGCAAATGGTTTGGATAACGCTGTGGCCATGGTAAAATTGGGTAGTAAAACATCTCTTAAAGGAACCGGCACTAACGAAGTGAAAGGCTTTATTCCAACCGAAGCATACCCTGGCGGCCTGGCTGTTGACGGCAATAATTTATTTGTAACTAACCTGGAAGGAGAAGGCTCGAGGGTAAGTGCCGATGAGATAGGTAAAAGCAATTTGAAAGGTGATTTACCCTCGGGAGCAGACGTTACAGCTTACAACTCGCACCATTCGAAGGCTACGGTATCAATGATAGCCATTCCCGATGATGCTTTGCTTAAAAAGTATACTCAAAAAGTCCAAAACCTAAACCTGAGTTTCCGCCAGCAGATAGCGCAGCTACTGCCCCGTAAAAACATTGCGCCTAAACCCATACCAGAGCGTATTGGCGAGCCATCGGTATTTAACCATGTGCTTTATATCATCAAGGAAAACCGTACATACGACCAGGTTTTGGGCGATATGCCTGAAGGTGAAGGCAATAAATCGCTTTGTATTTATGGTAATAGTGTTACCCCTAATCAGCATAATTTAGCGCGCAACTTTTTATTGCTTGATAATTATTATGCCTCAGGAAAATGCTCTGCCGAAGGGCACCAATGGACTGATGCCGCTATGGTTACAGATTATGTTGAAAAAAGCGTCCGTTCATGGTTTAGAAGTTATCCTCATGTGCAGGAGGATGCTTTGGTTTATGACGGGAACGGTTTTATCTGGAATAATGCCGCCGATCATGGCAAAACGGTCAGAATTTACGGTGAAGCCTGTGCCGTGCATTTTGATGATAAGTTAAACTGGAGCGATATTTATAACAATTACACAGCAGGTAAACCATTCGCATTTAAAAACACCAGCACTATTTCTCGGGTGAGGCCAATGCTGTCACAAAACTTCCCGGGGTCCGACGAGCATAAGATTAATGAACAGTTACGGGCCACCGCTTTTATTAAAGAGCTTCATGAATATGAGCAAAAGCCTGGTGACCAATTACCGCAACTGATGATCATGGCCCTATCGGCCGATCATACTGTAGGCACCCGGCCAGGCTACCCGACACCTGATGCTATGGTAGCTGATAACGACCTGGCGCTTGGCCGGATTGTTGAGGCTATTTCAAAAAGCCGTTTTTGGAAAAACACGGTAATATTTGTCACCGAAGATGATTCACAGGCTGGGTGGGACCATGTGTCCGCTTATCGTACTACAGGGTTTGTGATTAGTCCGTATAGCAGGTTGCAGCACAAGGTGAGCAAAAACTATAATCAAACCTGTGTAGTACGTTCTATTGAGCAAATATTGGGTTTACCACCAATGAATATCATCGATGCTACTGCATTACCTATGTTTGATTGCTTTACCGGCAAGCCATCTGCATACACTTATACCAGTTTAAGAAACAGGGTGCCGATTAATAAAATCAATCAGCCTTTTTCTGCGTTAAAAGGCTCCGCTTTGCATTTTGCACAGCTATCATCGAGGCCCGAATATGACCATATTGACGGTGGTAATGACGATGTGATGAACAGGATACTTTGGTTTGCTGCCAAAGGCAAAAAAGCTTATCCTGCTAAACTGGCCGGCAAAGATGAAGACGATGATGATTGATCGGGAAAATAGCTAACGTTAACATCATTTCCAGAGGTTAACTATATAATATCATATGGATGCTCAGAACTCGCTGTCTTAATCAGATAGTGAGTTTTTTTATAGCTGATTGCCTTAAATCTCTAATGATTGATTAATTGTTTTATACGTAAAAATACGGGAAACTCTTCTGAAAATTCCGTGAAATTACGTGGTCATTTATGCACGATATTACTTTATCTTTATTGCAAACCTCGTCAGCGCCTGCAAGCAATTAATCAATCAATTTTTCAACCTAACCAAAAAAATTATGAAAATTTCTGCGCTTGATGAGAACGGCGCGCCAGTTGACTGGTGGTTTATCTACAAAGTTCCGCAACTTGACGGAGGTGTGGGTAATGACAAAGCTACAGGGTACGAATATGTTTATTACGACTCAACTATCGATGCAAATACCGATGCCCGAAAAAGAACGATTACCAAATCATCCAATGTTTTGAATGGCGATAAAGGAGCACTTAACCTGACGATGGACTCCGTTTTCAAAAACTTTAAATCACCGGCTCCGAGTATCGGATGGGTCCTTTATAATGACGAGATGCCCGAAAGTGTTAATAAACATGATGATGGCACCAAAGGGCATACCAAAGGGGTACTGGCATTTGATACCGAATCTAAAACCGCATTTTGGTTACTTCACTCATGGCCGAAATTTGCAGATCCTGGTGCTGTCAAAGATCCTACGCCCAAATACGGGCAAACCTATCTGTGCATTTCATTGGATTTGGATACCGCTAATCTTATTGCCAAACAGATGCTGAACCACCAGGAGCCGCAAATCTATCTTCATAATACCGCCAATCTGCCCGCAACTGCTGAGCTGCATTCGCTAACACAGCCTTTGACGAGCCACCCGATTGCTCTGGGCGACTCCATTGATTTAAAGTCTATTGGCGGTATGCCATTCAAAGTTATAGCCAAGAACCGGGAATGGAATAAAGATTTTTGGAACGAATTGGTAGGGCCTATCCTAAACGATGATTTAGACATTGAAACCTGGATTCGCGGTCCTATTCCACCTATTGCTGATAGCGACGGCATTCATAAAACTTTTGACATCAAGTATATCAACTTAGGTTTCATGGGCGCACACTGGGCCTGGCCCGAAACACATGACCATGCCAAATGGGGAGTCACATTGCATGATCCCTGGGTTTGTGTTGGCGATATCAACCGCATGATTTCGCAAAGGAGGCGCGGCGGTTGTACAATTGCATTTCAAAATCAAACCTTATGGTCGGGTTTATCCAAAACAAGTTTGCTTTTAGCGCCTCCGGGGCATAACAGGACCGAAGCGCACGTGCTGATCCAAAAAACGCATCATCTTCATGCGGAAGCACCATTGAGGGAACAGCAGTAAACGTAATTTACAATTTAAATTTTTCCATATGCGACTGTATACAAATATCCTGCTCAGGCGGGATTTTTGTATACATATTAGGGCTGATTTGCTTATTTTTAACTCTCTGCTTGATAGAGAATTATAAACCAGTGCAGCCAATGATTTTAAACCGGAAATACTTTAGCTTCGGAGCGGGGGGCTACGCATTTTTGTTAATCGTTCTTTTTACGACTAACGGCTTTGCGCATGCTCAAAACTTATCCAACGAAACAAGACCACGCATCATTATTACAGCCGATCCGGAATTGGATGATAATAATTCGCTTATTCGGTTCCTGCTATATAGCAGTGATGTTGAAATTGAAGGATTGATTTACGCGAGCAGCGCTTTTCATTGGAAAGGAGATGGCAAAGGAACCAAATGGTTTGTACCGGGGCGGGAGTATACCCGCTTTGGATTAAACTTGTGCCCATGTGAATCCTGGCGGTGGGGTGAAGATGAGCATTTCATTCATGATGCTGTGTATACCTACGCAAATGTTTACCCCAATCTAAAAATTCATAATCCCAATTATCCTGCACCCGATGTACTCAAAGGCAAAATCAGGATTGGGAATATTGAATTTGATGGTGATATTTCAAAAGATTCGCCAGGTTCAGATCTCATCAAAACCCTGATACTTGATGATAAACCGGGCCAATTATTTATTACAGCATGGGGAGGCCAAAGCACTATAGCGCGTGCTTTAAAAGCTATTCAGGAACAATATGAGTTCACCACCAATTGGGAGCAAATAAAATTAAAAATTTATCGAAAGGTGGTTTTACTTCCCTCCGGTGACCAGGATGATACTTGTGCAAATTACATTAAACCTAACTGGCCGGGTATCGAATACCGTGAGTTTAAAGGCGGACCGAACTATGGATATGGAGCCCAGTTAAATGCGGCTTCACAGGATTCCGTTTATATGACAGCATCCTGGATGAAGGAAAATATATCAGGCAGGGGGCCATTAGGGGCCCTGTACAGGGTATGGGGCGATGGAAAACAAATGGTAAAAGGCGACATTATGGACTATTTTGGTCTCGGCGGCCATACCAACGACGAGTTGAAGGAAATAGGTTATGTTGTATGGATGCCTGTTCAGCAAAAAGGTTCATGGTTAGGGGAGGGCGACAACCCAACATTTATGAACATGCTTGACAATGGATTGCGCGCATATGAAAAAGGTACTTATGGAGGCTGGGGCGGCACCGCATTTATTGATTCTAAAGGTAAAAACATCTTCTTCCAGAATAGTGATACGTCATCCCAGGCTATGGCAGCTTCACTCGCTGCGCCGAAAGACCGAAATAATACGTACCCTGACTTTTTTCCCGCCGCTCAGCGGGATTTTGCCGCCCGGCTTAAATGGTCGGTAACGCCAGTATATACAAGAGCAAACCACGAGCCAGTCGCCAAAATAGAAGGTCCATTAAATGTCAGGGCAGCAGCCGGCGAAACGATCAGATTAAACGGAGCCGTTTCTGATCCTGACGGAAATCTGGTTTCTGTTAGCTGGTGGCAATTTCAACAAGGAACTTATCCTGGAAAAGTGTCGATATTAAATCCCGAAGCTAAGCAAACACAAATCGGGGTGCCTAAAGACGCTGTTTCTGGCCAAACAATTCACCTTATTTTTCAGGCAACTGATAACGGCACACCATCTCTTACCGGCTATCAGCGTGTGATTATAACAGTGCGGTAAACAGAAACCTTAAAAGATTTTTCGATGACCAACACCAGCAACATAAAATTGGTGTTACTGTAACGCCAGTCAGCTCCAGGTGAAATTTGATTTTAGATTTGCTTTCACATAGGCTTTTTCGATAGCGAAGTTATCAGGCTCCACACCGAGTATGTTACGGACGGGAGGCGCGAAATATTCTTCCAGCCCCGAAGTATGGGGTAATAAATAGTAGATGTTAATATGGTTATAAGGCAGGTCTGGTAAATATCTCCGCAAATCGTTGTTAAGCTGAAGCTTCCCTTGTTTCACCAGTTTCATAACAACTATTCCCGTAAATATTTTGCTGACAGAAGCCAGGCTAAAAATGGCATCTTCTGTAAGTGCTGAATTAGTTTCGGAAAGTGGGGATACGGTAACTTCACAGTTTATTTTTTATGAAGGGGCCACGCATCCTGTCACCCCCCCCCGAAAAAAGTATCTATGGAAATGATCGCCATAACATCTCCTATATTCCTTCTTCAAAAGGCAATTATGAGGTCGTACCTGATGTAGAATATAATTATTTCCTGATGGTGCTTTCCAAAGAATATTATTTCATTTTACGATCGTCATGCTTTGATCCATTCTGCATTCGTATCAGCTATCATCGAGGGTAAATATACATCGCTCGCTGCACAAAACCTCGCCGCGACTATGGAAATGAAACGCGTAATCAATGCTATTTGCGAGTGTAAAAAACAGGCGAATTAAAAAGTTTTATACAGAATCGAAAGTACTCGGACTGTTGATGCTGCAACTGGAGCAAATGCAGATTAACAGCGATGAAGCGGAGAGAACATTGATAAAAGCAGATGATCTTGATAAACTTTACCAGGCAAAGGTATTTACTCGACAGGGACTACGTAAATCCACTAACTGTCAGAAAATTTTCCAGATTAATTAGTTTGAATGAGTTTAATTAAAACAAGGCATCAAAGCTTATTACGGTACAACGTTTATGGATATATTGGCAGGCTGAGAATGGAAGCCGCAAAAAAATGATACTCTATGAGCATACAAGTGTAGCTGAAGCCCCATGCGATAGGTTTTAAGGATCAGGCCCATCTTACGAGCGCTTTCAAAAAATATTTATGGTTATTTTACCAATTGAGGTGAAACTAACCATTTAAAAACGGATATTCAACTCGCCTGGGTTGAGTGATGGACAAGGAGAGTAATTTCTCCTGCCAGAAATAACCAAACATGGATGTAAAATATTGGGGCACAGGGGATAGCTGGCTGTATTTTCCAGCCCTGGTTTAGAGTGATAAAACAGTTATCATTTGCCTTTTTTTGATTAATTTCGGTTCATGCAAAAGATCCCTATCCGGCAATTGAACAAGGCGCAGGAAGTCCATCCGATCGCTGAACAGTTCAAAATTCGCCGCCTGGAGGACATAATCGCGGATAAAGATTTACGACACCCTTTACACCGTCATAGTTTCTTCTTTTTACTCGCACTTACAAAGGGAAATGGCAGTCATGAAATTGATTTCATTGCACATGAAGTACAGGGTCAGTCTGTTTTCTTTCTGCGTCCAGGACAGGTACACCAACTTTTTTTAAAAGTGGGTTGTAATGGCTACCTGCTTGAATTCAACGATGAATTTTATCATCCTAAAGATCACTCTTCACAGCAACGGTTACGAAAAGCCAGCAACAAGAATTTTTGTCGGCCTGATGCTGAAAGTTTTAAGAAACTTGAGACGGCGCTGGCCTATATGTTTCGGGAATATACCAACCGGAAGGAGGGTTATCAAGATATGATCAGGTCGAACCTGGACATTTTTTGCACGGAATATGTCAGGCAAAGCAGAAATACCAATGGCAATACTTTACAAGGCCGGACTTATGTGCAGGAACGTTTTGAAGATTTTTTAGAACTGATCGATAAAAATATCGCAACCCTGAAGCAGGTAGCGGCTTATACGGATCTGATGCACCTTTCGCCGTACCAGCTGAATGAAATCACTAAATCTGCCGTAGGCAAAACCGCTTCTGACCTTATCAATGAACATATTATTCTCGAAGCTAAACGTTATTTGCTGGCTACATCAAACCAAATAAAGGAAATCGCAGAGCAGCTGGGCTATGAGGATGTTTCGTACTTTATTCGCTTTTTTAAAAAACATGCCGGCTCTTCGCCGGATGCTTTTCGCCAACAGTTTAAGGCCTAAACTCCTTAAAAACCAGATATACGTCTATACGTTTGCCGTAACGCCACGGCTATATAATTCGCTGGCTGGCCAATATTGTTCAATCCGTAAGCATAGAGAACAACCAATTCGATGCGCTTTGTCTGAATGGAAAGGCTTTACCCCCAAGCTACGCGCTTGCTTCAAGCGGCGAAAATCACTTCTTGCGTTACCAAACAAGACTATGGATTGATACGACCAACAGCGAGTTGAATCGGGTATTAAAGTTTTAATTGGCTTATTTATAGTTATCGAAGTAGCGTTTCTTTGGCTTAATCCTATAAAATTGGAGACTTGTCCTACCTGCCCGGTACGCCCTGATGGTAGTTTTGCGAGTATTAACAATTCACAAAATCCGATGAAAATAAAAATGAAACTTGTCGCCGCCCTCAAGATCTGGGTGGTGATTTACCCATCGATACTGCTCTTCAACGTGTTGTTCGGAGCAGCGTTAACGGGGTTGCCCGGCTATCAACGTATGTTTATTTTAACGCTTGCCTTAGTGCCCTGGATGGTATTTGTGGCGATTCCGGGCCTGGAACGACTCTTAAGGAAAACCAAAGCGGATTAACAAAAAAGGGCTGTTCCAATCGAGCGGCCCTTGTCAACTAACTTACCAGGTTTTGATGATTTGCCCGGTGTGCGCGCCAAACAAACTTTTACGGAAAGCGAATTCCAGCTCGCGCATCGTGGTGGGTATTTCTCCCGGGAAATATGGAAAGTACTGAGGAGAATCTTCAATAACAGTCGGGCTTACTGCGTTGATCCGAATGCTATTTTCCAGTTCTATAGCAGCGGCACGTACAAAGCCCTCCACCGCACCGTTAGCTGCCGAAGCATTGGCAAAGTAGTGTTGCGGTTCTTCGGCCAGGGCGCCGGTTATAAGCGTAAAGGAGCCTTTCGGATTGATATACCGCTGGCCGATCAATACGAGGTTAATCTGGCCCATCATTTTTCCTTCGACACCTTTACGGAATTCCCTATCATCCAGTTTACTCCAGGGGCCGACATAGGTTGGGCCCGCGGTCGAGATGAGTGCGTCAAAACTACCTGCCATTTTAAACATATTTTCGATTGAGGTAGTAGAAGTAATATCTGCCGTAATATCTCCGCCTTTGGAAGCGACGCGTATCACTTCATGTTCTTTTTCCAGGGCACTGCTTAAATATTGCCCCATGGTGCCTGTAGCACCTACGATGATGATTTTCATACTTGATTTATTAATTTATTAAAGTTTAAGTGTCAAGGTTGGGTTTCTGACCAACACACCTGATCACCGAGCCCGTTCCGTCATGGTATATACCTTCCTGCAGCCTGATATAAGGTTCGTCTAAAAATATCACCTCCGGGAAACCTGTAAAAAGTCCTCGCGCGAATAAAGCATGCCTAATTCCCTGGGCTCGCCCACGTTGGGATTGGCTTTATTATACTCCAGGTGCGCTTTGCGAAAAGCTTCCAGGATAATCATTCCGTCTGGTTTGAGCCAGGAATGGAGTTGCTGGTGTATAGCCGCCTTCCGGCTCGCAGCGAAATGCGCATGAATAAGGGCTATTGCATCAAAAGAGCTGGGTTCAAAATTTACTATTTCGATATGTCCACGCGGTAATCCAGGCTAACCCAATTAGCGCCGGCTATTGCCAGTGCTTTTGTCCTTCCAGCCTCGCTCAAATCTGCGCAGGTAACTTCCCATCCCAATTTGGCCGCATAAACACCGTTACGGCGTTCGCCGTCGCCCGGCATTAAGATCGATCCTGGTTTTACTACGGGCAATTGTGTTTCAAAAAATTTATTTGGCGCAGTCCCGCAGGCATAGGTCGCCCGGCTATAGCGCTCGTTCCAGAATTCTTTCATTTCCTTATTTTAAAATTGTTCGGTAATCAATTGACGGCTGATAGCAATACCGGCTGTGGCCCCGGAAGAGACAGCGTTGGCTATAGTTCTTATTTTGGTGGTATTATCACCGCAGGCAAAAACGCCGGCAATACTGGTTGCCTGAGCGCTATCCACCTGAATATAGCCTTCGTCGTTTAAGGCACAGCCCAAAAGTTCCGGAAGCGGGCAGGCTTGCCGGAACGGGCTGCGGATATAAGCAGCCGACAACGCAACTTCACTGCCGTCTACAAATTGTATGTGATGCAGGTGGCCATTATGATGCTGCAACCGAATTATCTGTTTTTCTACAATACCGATATGATGCGCGTGAAGCTTTGCGGTTTGTTCAGGGCTTAACGTTGCCGGACCGTTTGTAAAGACGGTAAGCTTGCCGGTCCAGTTAGCAATTAAGCTGACTAATTCATAAGCGTCATTACCGTTCCCGATAATACCGGTTTTTTGATTACGCACTTCATAACCATGGCAAAATGGACAATGGAGTACTGATATCCCCCAACAATCAGCCAGGCCGTCGACATTTAGCAACAGGTCGCAGATCCCGGTAGCGAAGAGCAGCTTAGCGACGCCAAAAACCTCACCAGAAGACACCTCCACTTCAAAATCTTTGTCTGTCCTGACAGCTTTAACCACTGTCCGGTTTAAAAAACTTACGCTGCTATATTGTTCCAGCTGTTTGCGGCCTTGTGCCGCAATTGCAGCGGGTGTCTCGCCATCCCGGGTCAGAAAATTATGCGAATGAGGGGTCTGCGCATTACAGGGTTTACCGTTATCGATGATGAGGACTTTGCGTAAGGCCCGACCTAAGGCCAAGCCGGCGGCCAGCCCGGAGTAACTTCTACCGATAATTATCACGTCAAAGTGTGTTTGCGTTTTCATTCTGTCTTTTTGATACAAAGATATTCGCGGACATTGATGGGGAATAGGACGATGAACGAGTTAAGTGGGACTTAACTCAAAATGTTATTTAAACGGTATTTCAACACTTCTGAGTGGATAAATTACACTTGACTGACGCCGTTGACTAATTTTAAAATGGTAGTCACCCTGGTTTTTATACCTTATAAAGCTTTTTACGGTTTAACACGTTGCCCGCCTATTTAATACTTTATTCAACCGAAGAGCCTATCGTAAACACGCCACAGGAAGCGATAAACTGTTTTCTCCAAACAAATATAGACATCCTGGTAATTGAAGGGTATTGCATAAAAAAGAAGACATACGCAGAATAGATGGAGTCAATTGTTAACCTACAAAACCCAGCCATTTACAGGTAGTTGACTTAGATTAGCGACAAGTTTACAATTTTAATATTAAATAATACTTGATGACAGCGGCAGGAAGCTAAACGGGCCTGCTAAATGAGGCTGAAGCACTGATGCCGTCGACTTCAAGATCCTGTCCGCTACCTGCAATTGTGCTTACCGTTATTTGTGCGGGTTTATGGACGTTTTTAGCACAATATGACGCCAGCATATTGCTGTCGGCCAACGTGCTAATCATTGGTTTGGCCGGATTGATCCTATCTTTATTACAATGCTGTTGTAAAAGAACGGGCCGGCAATATGGGCACATTGATAGAATAAAGACGGTAATTGAGCGTTACATTCATTGTTTAGTGCATGAAAAGAGTCGTTTGGGGAGTAATGTTATCTGTATTGCTGTTATTGACGGTTGCGGCATAATTAAATCTCTGGGTAGAAATCCGGATTATGCAGGACCTGTACCAGGACTGATTACCGGATTTCCGGGTACAAAGCATTATCATGATGATATGCCTCAAATAGATGTGCTGATCATTTCACATTATCATTATAATCATCTGGATTACCGGACTTTAAAAAAATTGAAGAACCGTATTAAAATGGCTGTTGTACCGATGGGAGTAGGCTCTGATCTGGTGTTTTGAGGATTTGACCAAAAGAAAATCCCCGAGCTTAATTGGAACCAATCAGTTCGTTACCCGGTGATATCCGGATTACCGCCACCCCGGCGCAACATCGCAGTAACCGTACGTATAATCAGGAAAACAAAACATTGTGGGCATCTTACGTTTTGCAGATTGGTAACTATAGGCTGTTTTACAGTGGTGATGGTGGTTACTGCCCACATTTTAAAAAAATAGGCCAGCAATTCGGGCCATTTGATCTGGCGTTTTTAGAATGTGGGCAGTACAGCCCTAACTGGCCCTGGAGTCATCTTTGGCTTGGACAACCCGCCCAGGCAGCCGCCGACCTGGCGCAACCTATTCACTGGGCCAAGTTTGTGGAAGCTAATCAGTCATGGAATGAACCGATAAAAAGGCTTGTGCCTGCTGCAAAATTGTGGGGCATCGAATTAAACGTTCCGCGTATTGGAGAGCCTTACACTTTAGGCGGCTCCCTTAAGCAGGATGAAATTTTAAATAACCGAATTAATATCCAATATTTCTTAATTTTTGAAAACGCGATGTTCTGTTTCTACTGCACTATATTTTCCAAGTTTCAGGCCCTGGAGCATCACATTTTGGACCACTTCATTTAACAGGTAATAGTCCAGAAATACTAACCTTGATTTTTTCAATCAGTCTTTGATCGTTCCGTCTTCCATTTCAATAATTCTATGAGTTTTACCCGCGAATTCACTGTCGTGTGTAACTACAAGTATAGTCTGCTGATATCTGTAAACCAATTCACTAAAAATGTTAAATACAGTTTCTGTATTTTTTTTATCCAAATTACCGGTCGGCTCATCAGCCATGATAATTAGCGGGTCATTGATCAATGCCCGTGCAATGGCTACCCTTTGCTTTTGCCCGCCAGATAATTGATTCGGCTTTTTTTTTGCTTCCGTTTCAACGCCTAATACTTTTAATTTTTCAAAAGCCCGGTGTTCAGTTTCTTCTGCGCTGTATTTCCCAAGCCTCAGGCCTGGGAGCATCACATTTCGGAGTACAGAGAATTCATTTAACAGGTAATGGAACTGAAATACGAAGCCTATTTTTTCGTTTCTTACCGAGGCCAGCTCCGGTTCGTTCTTTTGTTTCATACTGATATGATCAATCCTAAGGTCTCCTTCATAATCAGTGTCCATGGTTGAAAGGATATATAATAGTGTTGATTTGCCGCAGCCTGATTTTCCCATAATTGAGGCGAATTCGCCTTTATGAAGCGAAAAATTAACATCCCTCAATACTTTTACCGCTTTGGGTTCATAAAAGGTTTTTGAGATGTTTAAAGCTTCTAATATTATTGAGTCCATGTTATTTCCCTCTTATAATGATTACAGGATCTACTTTACTTGCTTTTTTAGAGGGAAAATATCCCGCAAAATAGGTGGTTAGAAAAGAGAATAGACCAGCGATAAAATAAAAACCTATATTGAAATCAATGGGATAGGTTTTAATTGTTGGAAGCGCGGTTGTATTAAATGGGATGTGGTTTATGATAACAGATAAGATGAAACCCAGAATCAGCCCTGCCAGGCCGCCAAAAATACCTATGCCTAATGCAATTGTACTAAATATGCGACTGACATCTTTGCCTGAAAATCCTGTGGCTTTTAATATTGCGATTGAATCGAGCTTTTCATAAATCATCATATTCAGAATATTATATATCCCAAAACCTGCTACAATCAGTAAAGTTACCCCAACTGTGTAAGATATCAGCGAGCGGATAAAGCTACCGGTATCAAATTGTGAATTGGCCGTTTGAATATCCATCGCATCTATATTAAATACCTGCCTGTAATAAGCTGCAATTTTCGGTGCTTCGCTGATGTTTTTTAATTTGACCTGGATGTCTGTGATATAATTGTTTGATTCGTCAAGTAATTTTTGAGTTGTTGCGATAGAGGTATAACTTTGCTTGTTGTCAATCTCTTCAAGACCGGATTGATAAATTCCTACTACTTTTAAAGGCACCTGGTTGCCATTAGCCGGGGTTACGTGAATGATGTCTCCGAGATGGACTATCATTTTTTTTGCAATGCCTTTTCCTAAAATAATACTGTTGGGAGTATTTTTCAGGTCAATGAATTTGCCTGCTATAATATAGTCCCCAAATAAAAAAAGTTGATTTTCCTTGTTCGGATCAATCCCGTTAATAAGCCCGGTGATATTAACCTCTCCGGTATTGTAGAATATTTGCGCGGTAATTAGCGGTGAAAGTCCCTGCACGCGTGGATCGACTGCGATAGCCTTCATTATAGCCTTGCTATTGTAAATGCCCAGGCGCTTGTTCTGCGGCTTAACGGAGCTTACAAAGTTGTAACTGTGGCGGTACGCGTTGGTAAGGTCCACTGGTTGATGCCGTGCAGCTGCAATTTCATTATACAATCTGATATGGGGAGTGCGGTTTATTACCAGCCCATCTAAAAGCTTGTTTAAGCCACCCATAAAACTCAATAGGGCAATAAACATTGTTATGCTAAAAGTTACACCGGTTGCGGCAACAATCGTCTGTCTTAAGTGGGCTAATAATAAAGCTACCGCAATATTCCAGGTCAGCTTAAAATTCATGGTATCGGTTTTATTAGTTCATCATTTAACTGGAGACCAGAAATTACTTCTACTTGCAGGTAATCACTAAGACCTGTTTTTATTTTAAGTTTTTCACCGTCGCTTCTTACAACAATAGAATCATTGAGCAAGTAGCTTCTGGGGATAAGCAAAGCCTTTTTTCGGGTTTGGATAATTATATTTGCTTCCAAAGTAGTGTTAGGATACAATTTTAGCGGCGGGGTAGTAAAAATAGCTTCAACGCGAAATGTTTTGGTGTGTTCGTTCATTTCCGGATATATTTTGGTCACTCTGGCTTCAAATACCTTACCTCTGTAACTATCCATCGTGACAAAAACGGTAAGCCCCGGATTTACCTTAACGATATCATATTCGTCCACTTGTAATTCAAGTAAGAAACAGTCGGCTTTGCCAATGAGGGCCAGCGGCGTTTGCGGACCAACAGTTTCGCCCGGATTTTTGTAAAGGTTATATACTATTCCGGCTATATTGCTTTTAACGGTAAAGTCACTTTCCTGTTGTTTGTTAATACTGAGATTGTTTATGCTTTGAGCGGCGTTATAACGCAATTGCCTTTTCAATTCTGTGAAATTAATTATGGCTGTTTGTAAGGCTGTTTTTGAATTGACTACGGCTAATTCCCTTTCCTCAAGCTGTACTTTCGTACCGATCTGCTGACCCCACAGTTCTTTTTGCCTGACCAACATTACCGAGTCGTTCAGCATCCTGTACCGGGCCTGATCAACCACAATTGCCGCTGCGGCCAGTTTATCTTTATTTAGCTTATAGTCAGCAAATGAAGCCGATATCATCGCGTTTTCAACATTTAGCTTTTGATTTTCTTTTTTAATAGATATTAAAGGAGTTCCAGCAGTAACATATTGGCCTTCAGTTACAAATTGTTCCTGAATGATACCACTAACTGAGGCAAAAGCTTGATATTGATCCCCGCTTTTAATTATGCCAGACGCATATACAGACTCTGATATGGAAGCAACTACCGGCCTTATTTTATCGCTTTTTAATTGACAGGAAAAGCTGAACAGAAACGTGGATGCAGTAATTATCGCTTTTACAATATTTATCTGATGGTTTGTTATATTATCAGTAATACTAAAGCTCCTAACAATTTTCATATTGCTAATGTCATCACTCTTAAGTACTTTAAGTTTGATAAATATCAGGATGAATAGTGACGGTGCTCACGCCAATTTGGTGGCAGGCATAATTTTATGATCTGCATCAACAAGTTATTTGATGTGTGTCATTCTTTTTGTTGGGTGTTATTCAAAACTTTACACAATATCAATGTAGCCATGGGCTGCACTGAAGAAGATTTGGATACTCACAAAATATTGCAATGAAAAAGTTGGTTCTTTTGTTATTCACTTTCAGTTCGTTTTTTCTGGTTAATGTATTTGCCCAGGAAAAGAAGGGGATTACCAATAACGTAATTAACGAACAGCTCAAAACCGCTGCTACGTCGCAGCAATTACATTACCCACAAAGCGTTACCCGGTTTTATCGCCAAAACAATTACCTTCCGGTATGGACTAATCCGGAATCACGTCAAAACACCGGGAATGCAATGGTGCTTTTAGATTGTGTGTTACAATACGGATTATCGCACGATGATTTTCATCCTAAAGAGCTTCAGTTTGATATGCTCCGCGATATCTTGGAAAATCCAGGTTCGGTCAGTGACTCCTTAAAGGCACAGTTTGATGTTTTGCTTACAGATGCTGTCATTACCATGCTGAACTATTTGCATTATGGAAAGCTTAATCCTGACTACGGATCCGACAGGGTAGATCATGGCATGGATGTACCATTTCATGCAGAAGCTAAACTGCAGGACATTATACATTCGCAGGAGTTTACGAAGTCTGTTTTGGAGGTACAACCTAATGCAAAACTCTATACCGCTTTTCAGGAAATGCTGCACATAATCAGAGGACAAGCTCCGGATGATTGCTATGGAACCCCAGGAAATGATGTAATGAAAATCGCCGTCAACATGGAAAGAATCAGGTGGGCAAACGTTGACGACGGGGAAAAATATATACAAATCAATATCCCTACCTACGAGCTGACATTTCATTTGCCGGATACATTGGTGGTATTTAAAGCTATTGTCGGGACGCCACAAACTCCCAGCCCGACTTTGCAGAGCCAAATCACTTATTTTACTTCTTTTCCAGACTGGCTTGTTCCTGACCGGATATTTATCCGCGACATCCTTCCGAAAGCAATAGCTGATAGTTTATTCCTTGACCGGCTTCAGATCAGTATTTATAATAAGGCTGGTCAATTAACAGATATCACTAACGCCCAACTTAAGAGCATATTGGCTTCGCCCCAGGGCTATTACGCTAAACAGGCTCCCGGCTGTGATAACACCTTGGGATCGCTGGTTTTTCATTTTCAAAATTTGTACAACATATATTTAAATCAAATTGCTGATCAAAAGCTGTTTGAAAAAGATAAACGTGATTTAAGCAATGGTTGTATCTGGTTAGATAACGCTGTCGGGCTCGCCGCGTTATTGCTCAAATATGACGCTTCAGAGCAAAGCGACAAATTGTTTAAAATTCTTAAAAAATCAAAGACACATAATTTCGTGCTTAATAAACCTGTTCCTATAAAAATCACTTACCTGACATGTGACATAAAAAAAGGTGAACTAATCAGGTTTGAGGATATCTACAATATGGACACAAACCTGGAATTGGCTATTTACGGCAAGCTTCAACGCAATACGAGCATAAGATAAGCTTCGTGTTGCGCAAAAATTGTTAAATCAAATTTTGAACCTTTAACTTATAAGCGGCCACTACTACCAGCGTCAAAACATAGTAGGCCATCAGAAAATTCCTCATTTAGTGTACGGGAATAATATAATTTTCTGATATTCAAAACCATGAAAGGGAATCAACAGGTTAAGAAACAAAAGAACCATTTTTTGAGATTTTTTTCAGTTTTAGGCCCGGGCCTTACTACTGGTGCTGCCGATGATGACCCCTCTGGCATTGCTACTTATTCGCAAACCGGCGCACAGTTTGGCTACAATCAGTTGTGGACAGCGCTGTATATGTTACCTTTTATGATTGCCGTTCAGGAAGCTTGCGCACGCATCGGCATGGTAGCAGGTAAAGGCATATCAGCTGTAATTAAGGAACATTACAGCAAAACTGTTTTATATACAGTTGTCGGGCTCGTATTAGTGGCCAATACAATCAATATCGGGGCCGATATAGGAGCTATGGCAGCTGCGGCCCAATTACTTATCCCAGCCTCATTTGTTGCATTAACGTTGTTTTTTACACTGTTAACCCTCCTTCTGGAGATTTTTACTTCTTATCATTCTTATGCCAGGATATTAAAATGGCTTGCGGTAACTTTGTTGGCATATCCCATAACTTTGTTTATTGTACACCAGCCATGGCTTACCGTCCTGAAAGCGACTGTTATCCCTCATTTTGAGTTAAATTTTAATTTTCTATTTATCATAACGGGGGTATTGGGGACCACAATTTCTCCATATATGTTTTTTTGGGAAGCCTCACAGGAAGTGGAAGAACAGAAAGAAAAGGAAAGGCTTTCGCGACATAAACCCAGGCCCGGTTGGATGCAAATTAAAAGAATGCGGATTGACAACACCGTTGGCATGATATTTTCAGAATTCACTACCTGGAGTATTATCGTGGTAGCTGCAACAGTTTTGCATAATAGCGGTGTAACTGACATAAAAAGTGCGTCTGATGCGGCAAGGGCAATAGAGCCGCTGGTGCATACCTTTCCTAACGCCGGATTTTTAGCCAAATTAATTTTTTCGATCGGCATTATAGGCCTTGGTTTATTGGCTATTCCGGTACTTTCAGGCTCGGTAGGATATGCCGCTTGTGAGGCTTTTAACTGGAAGGCCGGGCTTAATTTAAAATTGAAAAAGGCGCGCTCTTTTTATGCCGTCATATGCATTGCCACTTTAATTGGATTACTAATCAATTATATTGGCATCGATCCTGTTAAGGCATTAGTTTATGCGGCTGTATTGAATGGGATAGCAGCGGTACCACTATTGTTCCTGATTGCCAGGATCTCCTCTAACCCCAAAATCATGGGGGAGTACAATAGCAAGTTTATTTCCAAATTGCTGCTTTGGAGCAGTTTTGCTGCCATGGGGGCAGCTGCAATAGCTTTGTGTTATACATTGTATTAGCACGGGATTTGGACACTTCAATTTAATGATTTAAATTACACAATATACTGCTCACCGATATGAGTTTTAAAATCCTGATCATTGAAGATTCCGCGGATATTCGCGAGGGTGTAGTGGAAATACTGGGGCTGGCCGGCTATACCGTATTTTCAGCAAGTAATGGTAAAATGGGATTGGAATTGGCTAAAGTCCAGTTACCTGATTTAATACTTTGCGATGTCATGATGCCGGAAATGGATGGGTATGGTGTGCTGTTTATGCTCGGAAAATCGGCCGACACGGCTAATATCCCTTTCATTTTTCTTACAGCCAAAGCCGAACGGATCGATTTGCGTAAAGCTATGGAAATGGGTGCCGACGATTACCTGACCAAACCTTTTGATGACGTAGAATTACTTAATGCAATCGAAAGCAGGTTGAAAAAGAAAAAGCAACAAAAGGAATTTTACAGTAAGGGGTTGGACGAACTCAGTAATATAGTTGCCAGGACTGATGGGTTGAACGAACTAAAGCGTGTTATCCGGGAACGCAAGATTCGTTCTTTTAAAAAGAACCAGGTGATTTATTATGAAGGTGACAGAGGAAATGGACTATACGTTGTTCTTAGTGGAAAGATAAAGACCAGTAAACTTGCAGACGATGGGCGCGAATTGATTACTGGTTTACATATAGCGGATCAGTACCTTGGTATTCAGGCATTGCTTGCCGGCGAGGCATATTCAGAAACCGCAAGCGCCCTTGAGGATAGCCAATTGTGCCTCATACCCAAAGAGCAGTTACAGGAAATGTTGAACCTATACCCGGAAGTAACGGATAGTTTTATCAAATTGATGGCAGGTCAGATAAGGGAAAGCGAAGAGCGATTACTGCAACTTGCATATTATTCTGTCAGAAAAAAGATGGCGGACACGATTCTGAGGCTTTATCGCCAAAGCGATTCCCCAAATGAAGGCGTCCGGATCTCCCGTGAAGACCTGGCCGCACTTGCAGGGATGGCCACCGAAACAGTTAGCCGTACCCTGTCGGATTTTCGTAACGAAGGCTTGATTGAAAAGAATGGAAGTGTGATAACAGTGCTTGATCTGCAGCGATTGGTTAAAATGAAAAACTGAATTTGCCGAAAAAGACAGGCACGCAATAGGGGCGTTATGTACATAATTGCCGCGCTGAATTTATCTGTTTTTACCAATTAAAAATTACCACGGATAACCATACACTTTAATACCAGACAAAATCATCATCAGTACTATTATTGCTATCAGACTGATAGCAATCAAAAAGGTTATTGCCGTGTTTTTGTGATTCGTAACCATAGCTAATGAGTTAGTGTATGTAATGGATAAGATGGGAGCGGGCCCGACCTTGCCCAGGTAGTTTCAAATAATTGAATGCTCTTTCTAATTTCCTGACTTTCTTGATCTGTTCTCATGCTCCCTGTTAATGAGTAATTAATATGTAAATAAACTATATATCAGCGATGTATGCTGTGATTTCTGTCAGCAAGATCATTGATTCTCGTCATGGATAAGAGGGGAGTAGTACTCATAAAAGCTTTTTGTATCTCGTTTCGGGTTAAGAATCGAGTGACGCTATAGTGGGCTGTGGTGTAATTGACGGTTCAGGGGTGACCATTGTCATTTTTGCATTAGCTCCGGTTCGGTAACTTGTATAACCAAATCAAATTACCGCTATGAATGGAATTATTATTTATCAGGGCAAATATGGTGCAACCAGGCAGTATGCGCATTGGCTTGGAGAGACATTGCAGATGCCGGTATCAAAAGTGGAGAATGTAACACCTGCAGTTTTAGCTCTTTATGATACCATTATTATAGGCAGCTCAGTTTACATCGGTCGGCTGGTATTGCAAGATTGGTTAAAGGAAAATGACATCAGGCTAAAAGACAAAAAGCTTTTCATTTTTATTGTTTGCAGCTTCGCAGTTAATGACATGGCGCAACAACGGGAGATAATAAAAAATAATCTTGGTACCAAGATCAAAGATGTTGCCGAAATATTTTTCCTGCCCGGCAGGTGTGTCGTTTCCGGGCTGTCGTGGAAAGACCGGCTTATGCTAAAATTGGGCGCCTGGATTGAAAAAGATCCTGAAAAGAAATCAGTGATGCGTAATGGGTTTGATCATCTCGAACGGAGTCAGCTTAAACCTCTAATCGAAAATATTCACCGTATGGCTGATGACTGACTTTACCGGTTTGTATGCATAAAGCAAGGCGTTGTAAAAGGACGTATTCATCGATAAAAGTAGCTGCTTATCCCAATACATACACATATGCCCAGTTAGCGAAATGCTAATTACATATCGTTCATAACCAATACAGCCGCTCCGCTAATTTGGCCTGATCTGAATTGATTTATCGCCTCATTGGCTTCAAATAAGCGGAATACTTTCGTTTGTGTTAATACTTCGATGTTTTTTAAAATAGAAAAGAAATTCAAACCATCCTGACGGGTTAAATTAGCCACCGACTTAACAGACCGTTCGCCCCAGAGCAAGTTATATGGAAATTCGGGTACATTGCTCATATGGATACCGCCACAGATTACCTGGCCTCCTTTGTCTACATCTTTTAAAGCTTTGGGAATAAGTTCCCCTGCGGCAGCGAAAATTATAGCCGCATCCAACACTTCGGGTGGTACGCCGGAACTTCCGCCAACCCAGTGTGCACCCATGGTCTTTGCAAATCGCTGCGCACGCTCGTCCCCATCTCTGGTGAACGCGAATACTTGTTTACCCTGCGCTATGGCTACCTGGATCAAGATATGAGCAGCAGCGCCAAATCCATAGAAACCAACATTTTTGGCCGATGGTGCGATCATGCTATAGGAACGAAACCCGATCAAACCTGCACAGAGCAGGGGCGCTGAAGCCGGCTGATTATATCGTTTGTCTAATATAAAACAAAAACGTGCGTCGGCCACCGTATATTCGGAATAACCGCCATCAATGGTGTATCCCGTAAATAAGGGGGCATCACAAAGGTTCTCCATGCCCAACAGGCAAAATTTACAACGCCCACAGGTATGACCGAGCCAGGGAACACCCACTAACTGACCGGAAGAAAGTTCAGTTACAGTACTGCCCGTTTTAACCACGGTTCCGATAATTTCGTGGCCGGGTATCAGCGGAAGCTTTGGTTTATCCAGTTCGCCATCTAATATATGGAGGTCGGTACGACAGATACCACAGGCAATTATTTTGATCAGCACCTGATAGTCAGAAGGCTGAGGAATGGGAACCTGGCGATATATCAGTGGCCCGCCGGCTTTTTCAAGCACCATTGCCTGCATGTCACCAGTGTGTTTCATATTAATCTTTTATTAATTTACAATAATCTTAATATCCTGTTTCAGAAAGTTACCTGTTCATTAACATACCATTTGAGAGTAACCGATATATCGCAGATTTCCGGCTCCGTTGCCAGTAGATGGTAAGAGAAAAACATTTCCTCCCGCGAGGCATAGCTATGTGTTACATTGCCGGCGCGCCAACGACTATAAAAATAGATTTTCGGCAAGTAAAAAAAGATGATATTATTGGCCTTTGAAAATGATAGTGGTCACTTGTCTTAAAATCAGCGACAATCAGTAATAACATGACCAATATCATTTTCGTGGTTGCCGGATGTCATTCATCCGGAATAACGCGCGTTGTAACCTTGTGTTATGAAAAATCAAATTAACATCAAACACATTAAGAACCTTAACAACGATGTGTTAAGGGGTATCGCGTTCTATACACAGGAGTTGGCTATTTTACAGGAAAGGTTACAGGAGATTGCCGGCGACAATACGGCCCGCGAAGTACAGGAACAAGTGGAGCATTTTCAGAATCAGTTCATAATTCATGAAAAATGCCTTACGGAGCTAAAACAAGACATTCACCGTAATGACCTTGACATAAAAGCAGATCTTTTGCTTTCCGGTACTATGGTTTCTGAAAGTATAGCTGCCGAACATTCAAGAGTTCATGAGCGCTATCTTAACGAAGAAAAAATATTCAACGATTTGCGCCACGAGTTTAACCGGTTTTCTGCGGAGTGGTTGTAATTGATTTAAGGGATAGTGACTCCCGGGGTATGTTTCCTGTTGCTGCCACTGTAAAAACCGGTGGCAGCAATTAAACCAGAAAAACAAGCCCGAATTGTTTCTTGAACAAAGCTTAATATGCTGTCCAGCCTCCATCCGCTGTTAGCACGGAGCCATTAATAAAGCTTGATTTTACCGAAGCCAGGAAAAGGGCAACTTCGGCAATTGCTTCGGGAGCCGCAGCACCTGGTGCATTGCCTGTTCCGGCGTTCATCCTTTCAAAGCCAAACGGATTGGGTTCCATGCCAAAAACGATATTGGTATTCACTCCCCCCGGTGCTATAGCATTGCAGCGGATATTTTTATCGGCATATTGATATCCTATGTTTTTAGTTAAACCGATTATTGCATGCTTGGATGCTGTATAAGCGGCACCGGCCCGGCCTCCCTGAAAGCCGCTGATGGATGCAATATTAATAACTGTACCGGAGCCGCTTTCCAGGAAAAGAAGTATAGCTTCACGGCAGGCAAAAAAACAACCGTTCAGGTTTGTTCCTATTACTTTCTCCCATAATTCGTCTGTTACATCGATCACCGGAGTAAAATTGTCCATAACGCCGGCATTGTTTACCAAAATATCAAGTGTGCCGAAAGTGTTGCGAACATACTTCATCACCAATTGCACATCGCCTTTTACGGAGATATCTGCAGCGATACAGGCTACCATACCGCCATTTGCGCGAATTTCAGCTGCGACAGCTTCAATATTTGATTGATGGATATCGGTAAGCATAACTTTTGCGCCCTGTTCGGCGAAAAGCTTTGCAATGGCTTTTCCAATCCCTGATCCGGCCCCGGTTACGAGGGCCACTTTTTGTGATATTTGTTTCATAATTGGTTTGACTTACATATACAAAAATCACTCGTAAACAGCATGTAGAGAATGATTTCGATCATTAAAAAATGTGATTAGGAGCGAAAAAGACAAAATTTTAATAGTCATTTGCCACTATGTGCTATTTATGAATTTGCATATTAAATATATTGCCCAAATGCTTATTGAGATTGCACAGCCTGTTGTTTTCTTTGCGCTTTTTCCTGGCTTTTGAAATAGCCCCTAAAAAGGAAATTGTGTTTGAGCGCTTCCATGTTTTTATTGAATCCATCTGTGCCCTGGCGCAGGTTATACATAGTTGCCCTCAAGTCTTTGGCAAATGCTGAATCTTTTAAAATCATTGGCAGCGAGCCATTCCCGCTGTTTAAATGGCCGTTTACGGTACGCGCCAGGTTATTCAGCTGCCAGGTTAACGAATCGGCGTTATCGCTTGCTTTCCTGATACTCGAAATAGCTGCCTGTAGGTTGCCGGCAGCTATGGTGTCCCTGAGCAAGACCCCCGCCGCCCCTTTTCCATTTTTTATCCCTACAATCAGATCATCTATGCCATTGGTAATTTTGATAGCATTTGCGCTCGCTTTGTTTAAATTTTGCAAAGAGGCAAGTAAGTTGCCGGAGACATTTTTATCGTTCAGCATGGCCATGAATGTGCTACCGTTAACCTTCAGGACAGTACCCTTTAACGCTTCTGAGATAACTGCAACGTTATTATTGGTTTTGGACAAGGTCTGCAACATTTCATCGGTACTGATTTTTTTTTGCGCTATAAGAAGATCATCTTCAGTAACTTGTGGGCTTGGTAAGTTTGAAGGAACTATGTTTACTATTTTATTGCCCATCAGCCCTTCTGTGCCAATTGAAGCAACCGCATTTTTATGAATATAGGATGTGAATTTGTTGTCGATTGATAATGTTACCTCAATTGTGGTATCATTGATCATGTTGATCTTTTTTACCGTACCAGATTGAATTCCGGAGAACTGTACGTTATTGCCAACGGTGAGGCCATTGAGATTAGAAAACCTCACCCGTATGTTGAAATCGCTACCAAACAGGTTATGATTTTTGCCGATAAGATAGAAGGCAAGTATTAACACAAATAGGCCTGATAGTACGAATGCGCCAAGTTTTATATTGCCTGCTGTTTGGTTTGCCATAATTTATTCGAAAAATTGATGAATATTTGGATCTGTCGAATGTTCGAAATCGGTGTATGTACCTTGTGCATAACAACGACCGTCCAGCAGCAGAGCCACCCGGTCGGCGGTGTTTTTTACACAGTTCATGTCGTGTGTGATGATAATGGATGATGTATGGTATTTATCCTGCAGTTTCAAAATTAATTTATCGATTTCCCGGGCTGTAACCGGATCGAGCCCTGTTGTTGGTTCATCATATAATATCACTTCCGGTTTAAGGATCATGGTCCTGGCGAGAGCGACACGTTTTAGCATGCCTCCGGATAATTCTTCCGGCATCAGATCAACAGTATGCGCCAGCCCTACGTTTTCCAAAGCCTCCATAACCAGGGCTTCCACCTCGTTCTGCGAAGCAGCAATCCAGTGACGGCGTAAAGGAAATTCCAGGTTCTCACGAACGGTCATGGAATCGTACAATGCGTTGCCCTGGAAAAGAAAGCCAATGCGGGCGCGGACCTGATCGAGTACTTCGTGAGACATATCAGGGACATTTTGACCAAAAACTTTGATGTTTCCGCTATCAGGTTTCAACAAACCGATAATGCATTTGATCAGTACTGACTTGCCGGATCCGGATTTGCCAAGCACTACCACATTCTCTTCTTTTTTGACTGATAATGCAAAGTCTTGCAGCACGGTATGATCGCCGAAATGCTTACAAAGTTTCTCTATCACAATCACTTTGTTTTCGGTGGCTGTTTGTGTTTTCATGCTTTAATTTAAACCAAGCAGATCCGTGAGTTGCACAGCCAGCAAGTCGATGAAAAAGATTACTACAGATGATAACACAACCGCTGAGTTGGCCGAACTTCCAACACCCCTGGTACCTTTGCTTGATGTGTAACCTTTATAACAACCAACGATTCCAACAGCAAAACCAAAGAAAAATGTTTTAAAAAATGCAGGAAGTACGTCGCCGAAACTGAGACTTCTAAACACCTGAATAAAAAAAAGATAAAAGCTGGTGGCCGACCTGATATTAACGCCTATGTATGCTCCGAACAAGGCGATAGCGTCGCCCAGGACAGTGAGCACGGGTAGCATTAATGTAGTTGCCACGGTACGCGTAGCGACAAGGTACTTGAATGGATTGGTTCCGCTTACCTCCATTGCGTCAATTTGCTCTGTGACCTTCATGGATCCAAGTTCGGCTCCTATACTGCTGGCTATTTTACCTGCAAATATCAGCGCTGTTATAACCGGACCTATCTCCCTAACTATGGCAATGCCTACCATCACCGGAAGTTGAGATTCAACACCATAGGCAACCAGGGATGGCCGCAGCTGCATTGTAAGAACAAGGCCCATAATAAAACCTGTGAGGCCGATAAGCGGCAACGATTTATATCCAATTATATAGCATTGGTTTAATAATTCGCGGACCTCAAAGCGCGGTTTAATTCCGGTAGAGAAAAACTGGCCGGCAAATCCTGCGATATCCCCAGTGTCATTCAAAAAGGCTTTGATATTTTTAGTGAAAGCCATCGTTATATCTGTTTAACTTGATTTGAAAAAATGATCTACGGTAAAATTAATATGGGTCCGAAGAAAAATTTGTGATATCGGACAGCATTTTTTTTGATATCTATACCACTGATAAGTGACGCAAATCATTTTTAAGCCCGACGGAACAACTGGTTAACCAGGATATAAAAGATGGTTTTAACAGGTGTGTCATAGGCAGAAACCGGTTTGTGTTTATCCAAGAGATAACTCATGGTTTCCTTTCTTATACCGCACTTGGTTGAGACTTGTTCTTGCAGGATTTCAAGGCGTCATTAATATTTTCGATACCTTTAATCAATGCGTCCGCGTTAAAAGCGATGCTGTCGATGCCGGTTTCAACCAGTAGCCTGGTGAACGTTTCTGAATCGCTTGCCGCCTGGCCGCACAGGCCTACTTTTTTTTTCAGTTTATTTGCCTTTTGGATCATCATGACGATCAGTTGTTTGCTCGCGGCGTCCTGTTCGTCAAATAAGCCTGCTATGAGTGCTGAATCCCGATCAATGCCTAATGTTAATTGTGTAAGGTCATTTGAACCAATTGAGAAACCGTCAAATACTTCCGCGAATTCCTCGGCAAGTAATACATTGCTGGGAATTTCTGCCATAACGAAGATCTCAAGGTCATTCAGACCCCGTTTAAGCCCGCAGGACGACATCAGATCGATGACTTTTTGCCCCTCTTTAACTGTCCGGCAAAAAGGGATCATCAATTTAATATTATTGAAGCCCATTTCATCACGAACCACTTTCATGGCCTCGCATTCAAGCAGGAAGCCGTCGCGGTAATGATCATCATAATACCTGGAGGCCCCCCTGAAGCCAATCATCGGGTTCTCTTCCTTTGGCTCAAAGTACCTTCCGCCAATTAGGCCGGCATATTCATTGGTTTTAAAATCGCTCATCCTCACGACCACATCTTTCGGGTAAAATGCCGCTGCTATCGTGGCAACACCCTGTACAAGTTTATCTACAAAATAAGCTTTTTTATCGGCATAGCCAGCTGTTAGGTGAGCGATTTTTACCCGTTCCTGCTCGTCCAACACCTGGTTAAAGTGTGCGAGTGCCATCGGATGTATCCCAATTTGGTTCGCGATAATAAATTCAATTCGCATCAATCCAACACCTTGGTTGGGAAACATCGATGATTTAAAGGCCTGCCCCGGATCGGCTATGATTAGTTGGGCTTTCGGGTGTGCCGGCAGCTGGGTTTTGCTTACGTCACTGACCGTTTCAGTCCACTCCAGTTTGCCACTGTAAACCATCCCTGTCTTCCCCTCGGCGCAGCAAATGGTTATCATCTCACCATCCTCAATGTTATAGGTTCCGTTTGTCGTTCCAACTACAGCCACCGCGCCGAGTTCCCGAGCTATAATAGCAGCATGGCTGGTGCGGCCGCCATTATTAGTAACAATTCCCGCTACCTTTTTCAATACGGGGTCCCAATCCGGGCTGGTTGTTTCAGTAACCAAAATTTCGCCTTCTTTAAGCAGGTTAGCCTGGTCAGGAGTTTTGAGCACACGGGCCCTGCCGGCTGTAATACCATTGCCTATGGCAGCCCCCATGGTTATAACTTCCCCTTTTTCGGCAATTTTAAAACTTTTTACCTGTATCTTTTTTTCTTGACTATGTACAGTTTCGGGACGAGCCTGGATAATATAGAGTTGGTGATCGAATCCATCTTTAGCCCATTCAAAGTCCATAGGCTGACGGTAATGGTCTTCGATGATCAACGCCCAGTTGGCAAGCTTTTCAACTTCCTGATCGCTGAGCACAAATTTTTGCCGGAGTTCCCAGGGCGTATCCTGATTTATCGTTGGATTGGTTGCGTCGTCGGTAGTTGCGCAAACCATGGTTTTGTTTTTGCTACCAAGGTTTTTTTGGATAGTGGCCCTTAAATTTTTTTTAAGAGTTGGTTTAAACACCAGGAATTCATCAGGCGTAACAGTACCTTGTACGATATTTTCCCCTAATCCCCACACACCCGAAATATGTATAATATCCTTGAACCCACTTTCAGGTTCCAAAGTAAATCCGATACCGGAACACCCCATATCAGATCGCACCATTTTCTGGACTGCAACTGAAAGATAAACTTTCCCATGATCAAAATTTTTATCTTCCCGATATTTAATAGCGCGATCTGTATAAAGTGATGCAAAGCATTGCTTTACGGCAGTTAATAAAGCACTATGACCTTTAATATTCAGGAAGGATTCGTGCTGTCCTGCAAAACTCGCCCCTGGCAAATCTTCTGCTGTGGCACTGCTTCGCACGGCCACAGTCGGTTCTGCATTTTCAAAAATATAATCGTAGGCGTCTATGATTGCCATTTGCAGGTCATTCGGCATAACGGCGTCCATGATCAGTTTTCGGGCTCTGGCGCCGCTTATCGTTAAGTTAGAGAAGTTCTGCCGGTCTAAACCGGCCATCAAATCAACAAGCTTTTTTTCGAGCCGGTTGAACCCGATGAAATAACGAAAAGCTGCTACTGTTACAGCGAAGCCGTTTGGCGTATTTATTCCATTGTTGGTTAGTTGATTGTAAATTTCTCCCAATGAAGCTGTTTTTCCACCAACATCGGCAATATCACCGATGGTGATTTCGCTAAACTTTCTGATAAAATGTTCCATGTTACTGTTATTAAGCCGGCCGAAGAGCGTCCGGTTGTCAAAATCGCCGGTGTTGCCGACAGAAAATTTTTAGTCTACTTTAATTTCTTTCTTTGCCGCCTGGTTTCTGCCGCTTTTTTTAAGTTCGATTTCCAAAAGGCCATTGTGATAATTGGCATTCACCCCGTCTTCCTTAACATTGTCGGGTAGCTTAAATGTGCGACGGAAGGGAAGCAAAGGAAAATTCTTTACGTGTATAACTATCAATCTCTTCCTTTTCTTCTTTATTGGTTTCCGCACTGATGGTCAGTAAGCCGTCTTCGGTAATGATTTTGAAATCGTTTTTTTTTTAAGCCCGGAACAGCAACGTCAAGCTTATAATGATTTTTGGTTTCACGGATATTTACAGCCGGGAGAAATTCTCCGCCGCTGGAAGTTTTATCAAAAAAACGGTCTGGACTCCAAAAATTATGCATCATTGATTTCCATGATGGAACGCGATGTGATTTTATTAAGGCTGTCATAAATTTGTTTGTTGAATGATTGGTTATCCAAATTTCGCCATGGGAGACACTAAGTATAATGACCACTGTCACGCTTTGGTGTGATTCATGTCAGTTTGGCGGTTTCTTTATCGCAATACCTTTATGGTAACAAGTAATAAGTTATGAATGAATCTTTTAATGACAGGGGGTCGGCAATAGAAACCGGGCCTGCAATACAAAATGTTTACCTGCAGTCAATAGGTGCAGCAGGTACTGTAACAGGATCCAAGCATCTGCTGCTTACTCCCGGGGGGAACATTATGATCGATTGCGGCCTGTTTCAAGGCATAAAGGCTTTGCGGGAAAAAAACTGGGAAAGCCTGCCTGTTAACCTGGCTGATATTAGTGCACTGATACTGACCCACGCACACCTCGATCACTGTGGCTATATCCCCTTACTGATACGGAACGGGTATCGTAACAAGATTTACATGAGCCAGCCGACCAGAGACCTTGTAGAGCTTATTTTGCGCGACTGCGCCAAACTACAGGAAGAAGATGCCCAAAAGGCTAATAAATACGGCTACTCCAGGCATCATCCGGCAAAGGCTCTGTACACCGTGAAAGATGTTGAGGCTGCGTTGCCCTATTTTGAAGTTTGTGAAATACATAAAACAATCAGCCTGGCTAAACAGCTAAGTTTTAGTTTGTACCCATGCGGGCACATCGCGGGTGCTTGTTCGGTCAAAATAAGTTGCTTTGAGAAGACAATTGTATTTTCCGGGGATATCGGGCGTGACCAGTCAGAGCTATTACCTGGCCCCGAGCTATTAGGGCAAGCGGATTTTGTAGTCATGGAGTCTACTTACGGCGATCGCCTACACTCTAAAAATGACACTTCACAGGATTTAGCGGGTGCTATTAATGATACTATTTTTAATAAGGGGAATGTCCTGATCCCATGTTTTGCAGTTGGCCGGGCCCAGGAAGTGATGCACCTGATCTATCGTTTAAAACAACATAATCTGATTCCATCATCCATTCCGGTATACCTTGACAGTCCAATGGCTGCAGTTGCCGGAAAGACCCTGGTACACTTTCCCGGATGGTTTACTATTGATGAAAAAGAATGTACTGACATGTTTAACAGCGTAACGATCAACAAGGATTATAAGAATACCGAAAAGATCATTAAAAGGGCAGGACCTAAGATCGTTCTTGCGGCAAGTGGAATGCTAACCGGAGGCCGTGTGCTGGAATATTTGAAGCGTTATTTGGGCGATGCGCGTAACACCATACTCCTGATTGGTTTCCAGGCCGAGGGCACACGGGGAAGGGCGTTACTTAACCATACTCACGAATTGAAAATTCATGGTCAATATTACCCGGTGGTGGCGAAGGTACAGGAGATAGAAGGTTTGTCCGCTCACGCCGATCAAAACGAATTGATTAACTGGTTAAAGCAGTTTCAAAATTCGGTATCCGAGGTTTACCTGGTACATGGCGAACCATGCGCACAAGACACTCTTCGGGTTAAGATCCAGGATGAGTTGAAACTAACAGTAAAGATTATGAAGCCTTACCACAAGGAACTTTTATTCAGTTTGAATCAACAGCTGTAATGTGATACGTGGTACTGTGTAATATCTTGATTTTGAATGCAACAATACTGTTAATCGGTGCCTGATGCTGTAAATTGACAGTATTGGTTAATTTAATGATAAACGTCATTTTTCTTTAGCTAATATTTATCAATATTTGAATACTGGTTACTTTCTAAGCCATTTAAAGCAGGGTTGTTAAATTGCAATGTTACGCGAACTTGTTAAGTGCGGATCATGGAAAAGCTCACATTTAATTTTTGTCATCCCGTAAAAGGTCTCCTCAGGCTTTTGAATAAACTTTATCCGGCAGAAATACGCGTAGTACAGATTGATGACCAGCACGGGGGCTTAATTGAAATTTCGGTAACAGGTCTCTGCAGCGGTAAATGGAAGGCAATGCTTGAGTGGGAACATGATGGCATGAATTATTATTATGAACAAGAATTTGAGATACCCGAGGTAAATTGAGTTTTAAATACCTATAATCCCCAATATAATTCTGTGGAAAATAATTGATTACCGACAATCAATCCCAAGCTCCTTATAATCACTTATTAAAGTATAGGTAAATGAAAAAAAAAATCGGACCGTGTGCCTAAAATCTTTTCGAGGTCACCTTTATCTATTTCTTCCTTAGTTAACAATAGCGTTGCTAACTGGTCCAATAAAGGCTTCTTTTTGGCAAGAATTCCTTTCGCGTTCTGGTAGGCCTGCGCCAGCAACCCTATTATTTCATCGTCAATGATTTTGCTGGTTGATTCGCTGAAGGGTTTTTGTATTGCCAGATCGGGTTTGACCGGTTGAATCGTAATAACTGAGGTTTCCAAGCTTTTCGGCAAAACCATAATACATGACCATCGATCTTGCTTCTTTGGTCGCTTTTTCCAAATCATCCAACGCCCCGGACGATATTTCGCCAAAAGTAAGTTCTTCTGCCGCCCTGCCTGCCAGGGTAGCAATAGATGTTCCACGAAAGCAGTTTTGTTACGCAGTTGCCTCTCTTCTGGCAAGTATAATGCCGCGCCTAAAGATTTCCCGCGGGGAATTAAACTTTCGCTCTATCATATCACGGTGAACATCATACACCTGGTGTTCTAAAGTTTTCAGGTAGGCATTAATACTTTTTACGTCTTCGCTGTTTCCGTTTAACTTTTGTTCATTTGTGTTCCATTTGTCGGGATTGACATAGCGCTTAGAGGAGACTTCGATGCGTACGCCATCAACAGTGATACGCAGATAAACAGGGGCGAAGCCTTCGGCATTTGCTTTTGATCTCTTTACTTAAAAGAGGTGGTTAAAAGATTTGTTCATCACTGAAGCTTTAAGTGAATAAAATCAGTTACATATCCTGCTGAAATCAAGGTGTTTAAATTAATAAAACGCTCAATATAAGAGACTTATAAGCATTCCGGTGACCCGGCAAGCTTACCTTGAAAAAGGTCACCCACTGGGCACCAGAACAAAGCTATTGATTGGTTTGTTTTGGTGAGGGCTAAAATCAGAAAGCGCCGTAAATGATTCATTTACAGCGCTTTCTGATCCTAATTGAATAATACTTGGCGGAGAGTTAGGGATTCGAACCCCAGGAACCTTTCACAGTTCAACAGTTTTCAAGACTGCCGCAATCGACCACTCTGCCAACTCTCCGGGGACAAAAGTACAAATCCGGGGCGAATTGCCAAATTTGAATTTCACTTTTTTTGATTTAATTAAATAATCTATGTAAGTTATTGATTAATAATATTTTAATTTTTTGACTGGTCGGTTTTTTTTGCCCGAAAAGTGTTAAATCTGGGTTTTACGATGCGAATTGTACGCTTGGAAAGCTCTACGGACGCGTTTAATTCGAACCCGATTATTAAAATTAATGAGTTTATATACATCCAGATCATCACAACGATGAGCGTACCTATCGAGCCGTAAACTTTATTGTACGACGAGAAATTGTTGATATAATAGGAAAAGCCCAGTGAGGTTAAAACTGCCAGTGCCGTAGCCAGTATGGAGCCTGGATTAATAAAATTCCATTTCTTTTTATGTGCAGGAGCGTAACGGTACAAGCACCCTATGGTTACAAAAATGATCACCACAATAATCACCCATCTGAACAGCATCACAGGGTAAACCCAAAAATGATTTTCAGACGCTACATGCGATTGGATGAACCGGATAATGGATTGACCCAGGATAAGTATGGAAATGGCCAGTAATAACGCGAAGCTTATAGCTACGGTAATTCCTGTTGCTACCAGGCGCCTTTTGAGCCAGCTCCGTTTATCCTCAATTAATGAGGATTTATTAAAGGCTTTCATGAGGTTGATAACGCCATTCGTAGCAAAATACAAGGTTGTTAAGAAACCGAATGAAAGGAGCTTGCCGTTTTGATTACTTACAATATCGAAAAGGGTTTCTCTGAACGCCATATAGGCATTTGTAGGCATTACAGAGGCCAGCACCATCATCAGATTGCCTTTAAAATGTTTTATAGGCACGTAGGGGATAAGCGTGAACAAAAAAATGGTAGCAGGGAAAACAGCCAGCATAAAGCTGTAGGCTAAAGCATAGGCCCGGTTAATAAGCGAGTTATTGGTGATTTCTTTTACAAAAAAGTCTATAACTGTATAAAGGGGCAGTGGCCTGAAACCTGGAATAATGACAGACTTCGTCCACTCGATGATGTACCTGTAGAACCTAAACCGAAGTAAAAAGCGGTGCAGCCATTTCATTTAAACCAAAGCTACTTAAAAAAGGGCATTAATCTGTCGCTAAAATCCTGTGGGGGCAGGCATGGGCGGTTGGTTTTCATGTTAATGAATACGAGCAGCGTTTCGCCGGTATTAATAAGTTCGCCTTTGGGATTTGTAAGTTCGTACCTGAAATGGATTCGAATGCCGGGCAGCTCATCCATAATCACCCTGATGCTGATCTCCTCGTCATATAAAGCAGGTTTCAGGTATTTGCACTGAAGCTCGAGCACAGGCATCATAATGCCCGATTCTTCCATACCTTTATAAGTAAGACCAAGACTGCGAAGCATCTCTACCCGGCCAACTTCATAAAATTCGGCATAGTTACCGTAATACATATAGCCCATTTGATCGGTTTCGCCGTAGCGCACCCGTATTTTGATGGTGTGCTCAAACATTACCTGAGGATGTTACGTTCGTTAAGGGCTTGCTGAAATTTATGCGCGTTAACCAAATGGTCGGCCACATTGGTGGCAAAGGCATGGTATCCCGAAAAATCAGCTTTGGCGCACATGTAAATGTAATCGTTCTTTTGATAGTTGAGCACGGCCTTTACAGCATTAACAGATGGCATCATGATAGGGCCCGGAGGTAAACCTTTATGCAGATAAGTATTGTATGGCGAATTGTATGAAAGGTAGCGGGTGAGTACACGTTTTATAGTAAAATCATTCATCGCGAAGATGACTGTAGGATCAGCGTCCAGTGTCATGCCTCTTTTTAAGCGATTAAGGTATAGGCCCGCTACAGCAGGCATTTCATCATCGTGCAACGCTTCGGCATCAACTATTGATGCCAGGATAGATACTTCCTGCGGAGTAAGGTTTATAGCGGCAGCCTTTTGTTTACGTTCAGGGGTCCAAAAAGCCTGATAATGATCATACATCCGTTTAAAGAACTTTTCCGGACTTGTATTCCAATACATCTGGTAGGAATCCGGCATCATTACCGTATATACGTTATCGGTAGTAAAACCGTACTTACTTACAAAACTTGCCGAATCGAGCAGCCGGATAATCGCCATTGAGTCCGGTTCAATCTTTTTCGATATAAATCCCGCAAACTGTTCTTTAAGTCGCAATCCGTGAAATTCAACCTTAACAGGTTCTTGTGTACCTGAGGCCAGCATATTGATGAGCTTGCGGTTTCCCATACCCTCATGCAGGCGATATTTACCTGGTTTTACACGGGTAGTATAATTCATATTTCGGGCAGCCCAACCAAATGAAGCCGTATCTTTTACAATGCCTTCATCCTGTATGGTTTTAAAAACATCACTAAAAGTAGCGCCGGTATGGATGTATAAATACTCCTGTTTATCGGTAACGTTAGGGCCAAAGTATTTAAGGTAATAATTGAAACCTGTAAAGCCTAAAAGCACAATGATAACGATTACCAATGCTATGATAAATTTTTTGAGCATGCCTGATCCTTGTTTTTCCGCGGTCATGATATTGAATAGAGTATTTATTTTAGTTTTTGAACAGCCATTAACCCGCCGCTTAAATTACGCACATTGCTATAGCCACGCTGTTCCAATAGGGCTTGCGCTGTTTCGCTCCGTAAACCAGCTTTGCAGATAACGATTACCTCATCGGTTTTGTTGTAGCTTAAACGGTTAAGTGTATTCTCTAAATTTGACAGCGGGATATTTTCGCCTCCTATATTGTAGGTATGATATTCAATAACCTCGCGCACGTCAATCAAATTAAGGCTTTCACCTTTATTTAAACGTTCAAGCAGCTCGGTAGCTTTAATTTGCCGGTGGAGCTGCATCTGTTTTTGTGCCTTGTGAAACAGTTAGGTTAATACGCGTACCAATACTTGTTTTGCTTAACGAATCGGTCTTCATCGGGTATTGCGAAACAACAACCACATTGGTCGAATCGGTAATAGTACCCTGGTAAGTAATGATCCCAACAGTTAAGCCAGCGCCTTTTATAGCAAAGCGGGCGGCATCAAGGTCAAGATTTACGAGTTCAGGTATTTCCACTTCGCTTGCACCTTCACCATCACCCAAAACCAAATCTATTCTTGAGCCTTTGGGGATCTTGGTACCTGTTTTTATCACCTGTCCGCCAAAACGTACCTCCAGGATCCGGTCGCGGGCAATATCCGAACGGTACGTTGTGTCGCCCACTTTTAAGCCATAATTTGATATGGTAGCTATAGCTTCGCGATAATTGCTTTGTTCAAGATCGGGCAGGGCTACATTTGGCGCCTGCAGGGTTACCATAGTAAGATAGATTACCCGGCTTTCTTTAACGTTGGTCCCGGGATCCGGGTCTTGCTCTACGATAGTACCGGGGGCCACATCCTGTACATACACAGAATCTATTTTATAGCCGAATCCCTGTTCTTTTAAAATATCCATCGCCTTATCAATAGTAAGGCCTTTAAGCTTTGGTACAGGTATGCCCGATCCATGACGGGTGTAATAACCAAGACTGAAAAATGCTATTAAAACAACGGCTATCACGGTCACAATAGCCATCAATAAGTTATTCCGAAATGATTTTGATTTTAAGTAAGCCCCAAATTTGCTCATCAGTATATGTAAGGGTAAACCTTTTAATTAAGTATCAAACATAGGAATTATTTTGGATATGGGTGTTAGGATGTCGGATTTCGGATGTTCGATTTCGGAATTAATTATTGCAGAATTTCGGGAGTTTTAAACTCAAAATTTAAACTTTAGTATTATTTGCAATGATATTTATTCTAATTTCGACTTCGAAATCAGGTCGCTTTCGTTGCTCCTGGAAATAAATTCGAAATCGAACATCCGAAATCCGAAATAAAATGAGTCTTAAAAATATTGCCCTTTTGGCCGGAGGTTTTACCGGCGAATATGAAGTATCTCTTAACAGCGCAAAAAATATTGCGGCTAACCTGGCGTCAAACAGCAACTATAAGGTTTATACTATATTAATTACCCGCGACAGGTGGTTTTTTGAAGCAGACGACGCAACAGTTGATGTTGACAAAAATGATTTTACCATTACTCTTAACCAGGAAAAAATAAAGTTCGACTTTGCTTTCATCACCATTCATGGCACTCCCGGCGAGGATGGAAAGCTGCAGGGCTATTTTGATATGCTTGGCATTCCTTATAATACCTGCGACGCTACGACATCGGCCATTACCATGAACAAGGCTTATACCAAAGCTATCGTGAACGGGATCCATGGCTTGCATACTGCACATTCCATGCGTTTATTTGAGCGCGATGTGCATGACGTTGCCACCATAGCAGCTAATTTGAAATTTCCGTTGTTTGTTAAACCTAATAATGGTGGCAGCAGCGTGGGTATGAGCAAGGTTCAAAACATAGCCGGCCTGCCAGAAGCATTGAACAGGGCATTTCTGGAAGATGCCCAGGTGTTAGTAGAAGAATTTATTAAAGGCCGCGAGTTCAGTATTGGTATAGCACGCCTGCACGGTAAAATAAAGGTATTGCCTGCTACAGAAATTATAACCTCAAAAGATTTTTTTGATTACGAGGCGAAATATACTTCTGGTGTAACACAAGAAATAACTCCCGCCGACCTTTCGGCTGAAAAGGTTAAAGAAATTGCTGGCATAGTTACCGAGGTGTATACCCGCCTCAACTGCCGCGGCATGGCTAGGATCGACTTTATTTTGCTTGAAGGCAGTAATGATTTTTATTTTATTGAGATCAACACCACACCAGGCCAGTCTGCCGCTAGTTTGATTCCGCAACAGGTACGTGCGGCAGGTATGGATGTAGGCGAGTTTTACAGTGCGCTGATCGAAGGAGCCACGTTATAATTTCGGAATTGGGGATTTCGATTTTGGATTTATTTAGATAATTACTTTCAGAGACGCGTTACAAGCGTCTCTTTTAGTGTAACAACAAGATCATTCTACCGTCAAAAACCAACGATGCTGCAGTTTCAAAATTTCACAAAATCATACGGTAATTATCCTGCTTTAAAAATTGAAAATCTTAACCTTGAAACCGGCATTTATTGGATAAAAGGAATAAACGGATCGGGTAAAAGCACTCTATTAAAATCCATCGCCGGCATATTGGCATTTGATGGCGACATCATGCTTGAAGAACGTATCAGCATAAAAAAGCAACCGGTGGCTTACCGAAAGCTGGTAAACTTTGCCGAGGCCGAACCCGTATTTCCCGATTTTTTAACAGGTTCAGAAATGATCGCCCTGTTTATCGCTGCTAAAAGCGCGCCGGCGCGACAGGAGGAGCAGTATATTAAAAGCATGGGCATGCAAAGCTTCATAGACCGCCGGGTTGGCACTTACAGCAGTGGCATGATGAAAAAGCTTTCCCTGTTACTTGCCTTTTTGGGCAAGCCCAAATTGATCCTGCTCGATGAACCTTTGATCACCATTGATATGGCGTCGTTAGCAACATTAAATAGTTGGATAAGGGAAAGGTATGAGCAGGAGGGAACCGGCTTTTTACTGTCATCGCACCAGATACTTGAAGATGGCTCATTACCTGTATCAGGTGAACTTCTCGTCGAAGATCAAACTTTAAAGTTTATCAGCTGATGAAATCGCTAACCATTGTATTGTTAAAGATTTTTGCAAACGGTTTTTTCCGGGTGCATGCCGGGATTTTGCTATTTATATTTTTGGCAATGGTTGGCGTAGTGCCTCCCCAGTATTTAATAGGCTATCACAAAGCACTGATGCTGGCTATGGACAGCAGTTCGGTTGTAATGATCCTGGTGTTTATAAGCTGGTTTATTTATGCCGTTAAAAGCTGGCATTACGTATCCGGGCAAATCTTTGCCCCCAGTCAACATTTTTTATTTTATAGCAGCAATGCCCTGAACAAAGGGAAACAAATAATAAGCTGGTTTTGGGTACAGGCTGCTATATTATCGCCGGTAATATTGTACGCACTCATCGCTGTGGGGGTGGGTTTTTCCAATCAGTATTATTTATTTCCAGTTTGCATTTTACTGTATTTAATCGCCTTAACTTATTTAAGTGCAGTTATTTATACAAAGCAAATTAACGGACTTGTTGATGGCAATGATCAATCTATATTATTAAAACTAAGCAGCAAATGGCGTAAACCTTATTTCAGCCTTTACGTTTACCACCTGTTAGATAAGCGCAAGGTTCCATACCTCATTACCAAGGCGCTTTCCTGGCTTATCATCACCGGGGTGTTTTACGTGTTTGCTGATGTTAAAACTGATGTCCGTGTTGCCGGTATAGCAATCCTTGCTGTTATAACGGCACATATTGTATTGATATTTGAGGAAAGGAAATTTGAAGAGAACGGCCTTTGCTTTTCCCGCAATTTGCCTTATAGCAGGCCACAGCTATTTCTAAATTTTATAGGCGTCTATTTCATTCTCCTCATCCCCGAAAGTATCTGGCTGTTCAGCAGGTTTAACTTGCTAATGGCTATTGAACTGCTGTTTGTTGGCTTAAGCACCGTGATGCTGTTTCATTGCCTGCTTTACTGGTTTGGCCTTAATATGGATAAGTACCTGCAATGGATCCTGGGGTTATTTATTGTATTGTTTTGGATCATTATGTTCAAACTGCTTTGGATACTTATACCGTTAAACTTAAGTTTAGCCTACCTGCTGTTCTATAATAATTATTACAAATTTGAAGGAGAGGTAAGCGATAAGCTGTAGCTTTAAAACTGTGCTTTAATCATTCTGTCCCTGCCGCTCATATCTTTTCTTAACTCAATGTTTTTAAATCCGTTACCGGCTAATAGCTCAACAGTTTCATTACCTAAATTTTCATTGATCTCGAAAAAAAGCAGACCGCCGGCAATCAAATTACTAAGTGAAAAATCGGCTATGGCCCGGTAAAATATCAGCGGATCATGTTCTGGTACAAACAAAGCAGTATGTGGCTCAAAATCTGTAACATTACTATGCATCTGCTTTTTATCATCAAGCGTAACATAAGGAGGGTTGCTTACAATGATATTATATTGAGCCTCTTCTTTATCATGCTCAATATTTAAAATATCAGCCAGAATAAAACTAACCTCAACTTCATTTAATAAAGCATTTTCCTTGGCGATTTCCAAAGCTCCTTCGGATATATCTATCGCAGAAACATCCGCATTTGCCAAATTCTTTTTCAAGCTGATGGCGATACACCCGCTACCGGTACCTATATCCAGCACAGAAAACCTTTCACCTTTCGCCTTTAACCTTTCGCCTTCTAAAATCCATTCCACCAGTTCCTCAGTTTCCGGGCGCGGAATCAGCACACATGGGTTTACTTTAAATAGCAAGCCAAAAAACTCGGTGATACCAAAAATGTATTGAATGGGTTTGCCTGTTTTTAGTTCGGCAAGGATGTTTTTCGCCCGTTCCGACTGTTCAGCAGTTAACGCTCTTTCGGGGAATGCCTTAACAGATGCCCTTGATAAACCGGTCACTTCGGCAATAACGAACAGCGTAATAGCTTCGGTTTCATTAGTATCATAAATGCCATTTATCTGCCGCCTGTAATCTTCAAAAACATCCTTAATCGTAATCATGCAACAAAGTAACATAAAAGCTACTTTTGCACCATGCTTGAACATGAAAAATATATGCGCCGCTGTTTGGAGCTTGCTCAATTGGGTGCAGGATACGTTAGCCCGAACCCTGTGGTTGGCGCGGTTGTAGTTCACGATGGCAAAATAATAGGAGAGGGCTATCACCAGAAATATGGCCAGGCCCATGCCGAAGTTAATGCCATTGCACAGGTTATGCAAAAGTATGATAACCATGCCGAGTTGCTCAAAAATTCGGTAATATATGTTTCGTTGGAGCCTTGCGCGCATTATGGTAAAACACCTCCCTGCGCCGATCTGATCATCAAACACCAAATTTCTAAAGTAGTAGTAGGCTGCCGCGATCCTTTTGCGCAGGTTGATGGCAAGGGTATTGAAAAATTGCAGGCCGCCGGCATTGAAGTAATTACCGGTGTGCTGGAACAGGAATGCCAATGGCTCAATCGCCGCTTTTTTACCAAAGTACAAAAGCACAGACCGTACATTATTCTGAAATGGGCACAAACACAGAATGGCTTTTTTGCCCCGGCAGATGGCGGCCAGTTCTGGATCACCGGTCCCGAATCGCGCAAGCTTGTACACAAGTGGCGTAGCGAAGAGGATGCCATACTGGTCGGCAAAAACACGGTATTTAGCGATAATCCGCAATTAAATACCCGTTACTGGGATGGGCCATCACCCAAACGTGTAGTGATAGATCGAAGGCTGGAATTAAATAAAGAATTGAAGGTATTTGATCAGTCTGCCGAAACGTTGATATTTAACGAGGTTAAGTTTGATGTTGACGGTAAAAACAGGTATATAGCACTTGAAGATTTTGAACGCTTTGTGCCGCAATACATTTTGTACCAATTATACCTTCAGGATATCCAATCTGTTATTATTGAAGGCGGCGCTAAAACACTTGAATCATTTATTGAAGCCGGACTTTGGGACGAAGCCAGGATATTTACCGGTAATAAAGTTTTAGGGAAAGGTATAAAAGCACCGCAAATAACAGGTATACTTGCCGATGAATATCCTGTAGGCGCCGATCGCCTCCAATTGTTATACAATAAGCCGGTTATATAAATGCTGTTCGTTTTTTTAAGTATTTGCTGTAGTGTTATCGTTTCCATTTTGCTGAAACTGGCAAAACGCTACCACGTGGACGTCTACCAGGCCATTACCTGGAATTACTCTATGGCTATTCTGCTCACCTGGTTCTTTTTTAAACCACAGCTGAGCATTATCCAAAACGGGCCTGTTTATAATTACGTGGCTCTGGGCATCCTGTTTCCCGCTATATTTGTAATCATGGCAACGTCGGTGCGCAAGGCCGGTATTGTTCGTACAGACGTAGCCCAACGCTTATCCTTGTTTATCCCCATACTGGCTGCATTTGTTTTATTTGGCGAAGCCACTGGTACAATTAAAGCAATTGGCATTATACTGGCCTTCATTGCTATCATTTGCTCTATACCCTGGCAAAAATCGGCAGGTAGCAAAGTTGAAAAGGGCTCATGGATTTACCTGTTAATTGTTTTCATGGGGTTTGGCGTAATTGATGTATTGCTAAAACAGCTTACCAAGGTTAGTAATGTGCCTTTTACCACAGCTATTTTTGTGATCTTCATTATTGCTTTTATATTAACCCTTGCGGGTTTGATTTACCAGGTATCCACTAAAAAAATGAAATTTTCATTGCCGCATATCCTCATAGGCTGGGTATTGGGGATAGCTAATTTTGGTAATATCCTGTTTTATTTAAAAGCACATCAGGCGCTGGCCAATAGTCCTTCGGCAGTATTTTCGTCAGTAAACATAGGTGTTATTTTAGTTGGTGCATTGGTTGGCATATTTGTATTTAAAGAGAAATTGAGCCTGATTAACAAAATTGGCATTGCCGTAGCCGTACTGGCGATTGTTATTATTTATTTCCCGCAAACATTGAGTTTCCTGCACCTGTAATATTTCTGAATGCTTTTTGACGATACTTATAAAACGATAGAAAACCCTGCTGAAGGTATTTTTCGCGACCGCGGCAGCAAATTCCTGGCCTATGCTTTTCCTGTAAATTCTGAAAACGATATCAAGGCTATTGTTGCCCAATTAAAATCCGAACATCCGAAGGCTAATCATCATTGCTGGGCAATGCGTTTAACTATCGATCGCTCGGTATTTAGGATTAATGATGATGGGGAACCTTCGGGTACCGCCGGCAGGCCAATCTTAAATACACTTCTGTCAAAAGACCTCACCAACATTCTGGTTGTAGTTGTTCGGTATTTTGGCGGTACTTTGTTAGGTGTTCCCGGTTTAATCAACGCTTACAAAGCCGCAACTGAAGAAGCATTAAATCAGGCGGTTATCATTTCAAAAACGGTCAATGATGTCTATACCGTATCGTTTAACTATCTGCAGATGAATGATGTGATGCGTATTATTAAGGAAGAGAACCTTATTATACTTGATCAGCTATTTGACAACGACTGCAGCATCCAGCTTTCTATTCGTAAAACGCAGGTTGAGCAGGCACTTTTTAAATTAAACAAGGTAAGCGGTGCATTGGCCAAATACAACCACAGCATCTAACTATTCCATTACTTTATCTGCTTCGGGCACTGTTTTTGTGCCGATTTAATTCCTTAATTGTGACGTAATTGTCTTAATTTAGTCGGGTATGCAATCTTTTGATTTAGATAAAACCGACCTGCTCCGCATTAAAACTGCGCTCGAAGCCGATGATGCTGAGTTAGAGAATGTTCTGAAGGAATATCACGCTTCGGAGATTGCTATACTATTTGAAAAACTTCAGCAGGAAGAAAAAGAAAGGATCATCAATATCCTCCCGGCTGATGTTGCTTCGGAAGTTTTATCCGAAATGGACGAAGAGCACGGCCCTGCCGAACTGCTTGTAAACCTTGATCCCGAAAAACGTACAGAGATAGTTGAAGAGCTGGATTATGACGATGCTACCGATATCATATCCCAGCTTGATGAGGAAGACCAGCAGGAGATTTTAGAGGATCTTGACCATGAAGATGCCAGCAGCATCCGGGCGCTGATGACCTATGCCGAGGATACTGCCGGCGGTTTGATGAACTCTGAAATTATCAAGGTAAACATTAACCTGGATAAAAAGGACGCGCTGGACGAGATCATCCGGCAATCCGAGGAGATGGAGGAGTTTTACACCATTTGTGTGGTTGATAATAACGACATACTGAAAGGCATCCTCTCTATTAAAACAGTTATCAAAGCCCGCGCCGATGCCCGTGTCAGCGATCTGGTAACTACCGATTTTGTTTACGTAAAAGCCGAGCTTGACCAGGAAGAGGTAGCCCGCCTGATCAAGCAATACAACCTTACCAGTATCCCGGTTGTTGATGACGATATGAAACTGCTTGGCCGCGTTACAGTAGATGACATCATCGACGTAATGGAGGAAGAAAACACCGAGGACATTTTGAAGATCTCCGGTGTATCAGAAGATGAGGAATTGAGCGGTAACTGGGTGGAGGCTGTAAAAAGCCGCTTGCCGTGGTTAGTGATCAACCTCGGTACCGCGTTCCTTGCTGCATCCATTATCCGGACATTTGATTCGACAGTTGCCAAGCTTTCCATTATCTCGGCTTATATGACCATTATTGCAGGTATGGGTGGCAATGCCGCCACACAGGCATTGGCGGTAACTGTAAGGCGTATTTCGTTAAGCGATCTTTCCGACAAACAAGCTTATAACACCGTATTAAAAGAGTTTTTAGTAGGCCTGATTAACGGCGCGGCCAATGGGCTCATCGTGTTTATAGTGGCGTTCTTTTACGATGCCAACCCGCTGCTTGGCCTGGTATTGTTCTTAGCCATGACAGGCAACCTGATCATAGCAGGCTTAACAGGCGCTTCCATCCCGTTGATATTGAAAAGGGTAGGGATTGACCCCGCGGTAGCATCATCCATCATCATCACTACTTTTACCGATTGTATTGGGTTTTTATTACCGCTTTGGTTGGCTACCAAGCTTTTGTTGAAGTAATATATCCCGCCGGTTACGCCTGTCCCCACAGCAACTCATAAGGAGATAGCGTAGTTACGAACCCCGGAAGCACTAAGCTGACAAATATTTAAAACCTTGTTATATAGTAAGTTTCTTTTTGAGGGCCGACAAAATGTTATATTTATAAATAATCTTTGAATATTTGCGTGTTTACAATAACTTAATAACATTGTTGGGACGAATTTAATCTGAAACTGATGACAGAAGTTAGACATAACTGGACTAAAGAAGAAATAGCCGAAATATACCATACACCATTGCTTGATCTTGTATACAAGGCCGCTACAATCCACCGCGAGAATAAAGATTATGCAGAAGTGCAAATCAGTTCTTTGATCTCGATAAAAACAGGCGGATGTTCTGAAGATTGTGCTTACTGCCCGCAGGCTGCCCGTTATAATACGGGTGTAAATGTACATGCCATAATGCCGAAAGATGAAGTAATTGCTGCTGCCGAAAAGGCAAAAGCCGGAGGTGCATCACGTTTGTGTATGGGGGCGGCCTGGCGCGAGGTTCGTGATAACCGCGATTTTGATAAGGTAATTGATATGGTTAAAGCGGTGAACAGCCTTGATATGGAAGTGTGCTGTACCCTTGGCATGCTTACCGAAAGCCAGGCACTACGTTTGGCAGATGCGGGTTTGTATGCCTATAATCATAACCTTGATACATCCGAAGAAGATTACAAACGGATCATCACCACCCGTACCTATGATGAGCGCCTTAAAACGCTAGAGCATGTGCGCAAAGCTAAGATCACCGTATGCAGCGGCGGCATCATTGGCCTGGGTGAAACGGTGGAGGACAGGGTATCCATGCTCAAAACATTGTCGAACCTGCCCAAACACCCGGAATCAGTGCCTATTAACGCTTTAGTTCCGGTAGCAGGAACTCCGTTAGCTGATCAGCCCCGTGTTTCTGTTTGGGACATGGTTAGGATGGTGGCTACAACAAGGATCATTATGCCTAAAACCGTAGTCCGTTTATCTGCCGGGCGTACAGAGATGAGTACGGTTGAGCAGGCTTTCTGTTTTATGGCAGGAGCTAATTCAATTTTTGCCGGCGAAAAACTGCTTACCACGCCAAACCCATCATTTGATACCGATATGGCTATGTTTGAATTGCTTGGTTTATCGCCGCGCAAAGCTTTCAAAAATGGCCGGCCTAATGAAGTTAATAAAGAAGAAGTTGAAGTTGCAGGTTAGTGCGGCATAAAAGTGCCGCATCCAAATATAATATTGTTAAGCGGCTGTTTCGTGTTTTTTATGCGCGTCTTCCATTGCCGCATATTCGCGTTGCAGTACGCGTGCAGTTTGAGTACTACCGTCATGGCTCCAACCCGGTGGATTTATGAAATAACCGATCTTTGATTTAAGATTGGGGGCATTCCTGGCATCCTGTAGTAATGCTTTCCACTCGTGGAATAATACATTAACCGGGCCCATGTCTTCAGGTTGTTTGGTTAAGCCATATTTAACGGGCTCGGGCAAATCTTCATCACGAAAAGTGCCGAATAGCCTATCCCAGATGATAAGCACCATTCCCATATTTTTGTCAAGATAAGGGATGTTTGAAGCATGGTGAACACGGTGATGCGCGGGTGTTACAAAAATCCACCCATACCATTTTGGCAAGGGAATTTTGTATTGAGTATGCACCAGATTGCCATAAAGCTGGGTAATAAGGTATGCGTACAGGATATCTAAAGCGGTAAAGCCCATTAAAGCCAGCGGGAGGTAAAAGAATACCCGGTAAAGCGGTTCAAAAACCGTGGATCTGAAGCCGGTTGTGAAATTGAAATGTTCGGATGAGTGATGGGTAACGTGCATGGCCCAAAACATACGGCAGTAATGCCCGGTATAATGCAGCACCCAATATAAAAAGTCCTGTACAACAACCAACACAAACCAATACCAAAAAATATTCTGAATTTGAAAAAGCCTGTAATGCTGGTAGGTATAATCAAGTATAAAAAAGGTAAATACCTTAACGCAGAGATTAGTAACAACAGCCAGCGATGTAAGATAAATATTGGTTAGTGTATCGCGGGTTTCATAGTATTTGCGATCTTCCCAATAGCTCAAAGCCATTTCAACAAGCGTTAAAACAACCAATAAGCCCATTAAAACAAGGGCCGCCTGATTTCGCGGATCTAAATGCTGAAGCATGTTACAAGTTAATGTAATATCTTAAACTTTCACAAAGTTCGTGGGCAGTGCACACATTATCAATACTAAACTTACCTATATGTGTTAACAGGGTGCAATTAATTTCGTCACCAACGTTCTTTTTGTCCTTTTTCATATTCAGCAGCAGTTCATCAAAGCTATCTTCGTTGATGGTATACCTGGGATAAAGGTCGGTCAATACCTTTACAATTTCATGAAGTTCTTCTGAACGCAACCCTGTTTTTTTGTGGGCGAGGTATGATTCGCAGATCATGCCGATAGCTACTGCTTCACCGTGCGAAAGGCTGTCCTCGTCATGCAATAATGAATATGTTTCGACAGCGTGGCCGATAGTGTGCCCAAAGTTTAAAGCTTTGCGGATACCTTTTTCGTGCGGATCCTCGATGGTGATTTCATTCTTGATTTCTACAGAGCGATGAACCAATTCAACCGAAGGATTTTTCAGGTCGCTGTTTTTAAGTTGATTCCAATAATTGGCATCGACAATTAAACCATGTTTAAGCATTTCGGCCAAGCCTGAGAGGATCTGGCGAGGCGGAAGGCTTTGTAAAAACTCGTGCGCTATAAACACAGCTTTAGGCATAGTAAATGTTCCGATAATATTTTTTATGCCATCAACATCGATACCTGTTTTGCCGCCCACAGAGGCATCAACCTGTGAAAGCAGGGTAGTGGGTACCTGTACAAAATCTATCCCTCTTTTATAGGTAGAAGCTGCAAAGCCCCCCATGTCTGTAATAACACCACCACCTAAGTTGATCATAAGGCTTTTACGATCGGCACCAAAATCAATCAGCATTTTCCAAACGCCCACACAAAAATCAATGTTTTTGCTTTCCTCGCCCGACGAAACCTCGATCAAGTCGTAATTATTAAAATCTGTAAGTTTGCTGGTAAGTAACGGAAGGCAGTGTTCGCCTGTATTTTCGTCAGTTAAAATAAAGAATTTTGAATAGTTGCCTTTTTTAACAAAATCAACTAATTCATCAAGGCTATTATCGAAATAAACCGAGTAATTATCGCTTAAAATAGTGTTCATTATTATATGACTATAATTTTATTTCCATCGAACTCTACCGTGTCGCCTCTTTTTACTTTGAGGCGTTTTCTGTAGTCAACTACACCGTTATACTTCACGAGGCCTTCAGTTACAACTATTTGCGCCTCGCCGCCGGTTTGCACTAAGTTCGCAGCCTTGAGTAGCTGGATCATTGGGATAAAGTCCCCTTCTAACTTAAATTCGATCATGGGATGGCAAAAATAAACTATTCATGCAATTATGAGTTATCATTTTATAATTTTGCGGATGACCTCTTTTGAAACTAACAATAATCAAGGACGAAATACGCCCTCGTTCGAAAATACAGAAATAGCTTTTCGCCATTCATCCAATGCCGATCTTAACCGGGCCTACTGGCTGTTCAGGATGATCAATGTTAACTTTTTGGTAAAGATAGGCCCACCGGTTACCAATTTTGCCATGAAGATTGGTTTGCCGATAAAGAATATTATCAAAGCTACCATATTTAAACATTTTTGCGGCGGTGAAACCATTGCCGAATGTGATAATACTATCAAAAATCTTTACAGCGGCAGGGTAGGTACTATCCTGGATTATTCGGTAGAGGGAGAGGACGAAGAAACCGTATTTGATAATACCCGTGATGAGATTATCCGTACCATTGAGCGTGCCGCGAAAGATAAAGCGATCCCCCTTACCGTATTTAAAGTAACTGGTGTAGGCCGCTTTGGTCTGCTTGAAAAAATTGATGCCCGTATTAAATTGAACGATACTGAAGAAGAGGAGTGGAGAAGGGTACAAAACCGCGTGCTAGGTATCTGCGATAAGGCCTTTAAAAACAATGTACCTGTAATGATAGATGCTGAAGAAAGCTGGATCCAGGATACTATTGATCTTTTGGCGCTTACCATGATGACACAGTTTAACAAGCAAAAGCCGATAGTATATAATACCTATCAAATGTACAGGCATGATAAACTGGCCTCGATGTTAAACGATCATACTATTGCCCAAAGCGAAGGCTTTATATTGGGAGCGAAAATAGTGCGCGGTGCATACATGGAAAAGGAACGTAAACGTGCCGAAGAAAAGGGCTACTCATCGCCGATTCAACCCGATAAAAAATCTACTGATCTTGATTACGATTCGGCGCTTGACTATTGCACCAGTCATATCAATGAAATAGCTTTTATTGCAGGTACGCATAATGAAGAAAGCTGCCGTTTGCTGGCCGAGTTGCTGGATAATAAAGGCATCGATCATAAACATCCGCATGTTTATTTTTCGCAATTGCTTGGCATGAGTGATAACTTAAGCTTTAACCTCGCTCATGCCGATTATAATGTAGCCAAATATGTGCCCTATGGACCGGTAAAGGCTGTACTGCCATATTTATTTCGCCGGGCACAGGAAAATACGGCAATAGCCGGGCAAATGAGCCGCGAGCTAAGCTTAATTACAAAAGAAAGAAAGCGTCGAAGCGCTTAACTTATAAAACCACCATACAAAAGGGGGCATTTATTAAATTAAATGCTCCCTTTTTGCAAAGAACTGTATAGTATCCGGAGCCGTCATTAGAAAGGTCTGGATGCCCAACTTTTTTGCGGCCTCCAAATGCTGCGGACTATCGTCAATAAATAAGGTTTCTTGGGGTTTTAAATTATTTTCCTTAAGTACCTGTTCAAAAATGGCAGGCTCTGGCTTGCGCTTACCCGTAAGGTGCGAATAATATGTTTTTTCGAACAGGTGATCGTTACCTTCAAATCCGAATTCGGTTTTAAGATAGTTCATGATATAATCATAATGGATAGCGTTAATATTGCTGAGCAAAAAAGTACGGTATTTGTCTTTCAACTTCAACAGTAATTCGTGATTCCCTTCCGCAATTCCGACCAGAATACTGTTCCAGGCAGCATCAATCTGATCATCTGTAATAGAAGAGTCGTTGGTTTTTTCCCTTACGTAATCCCTGAATTGTGCTGCTGTAACTTCGCCGCGATCAAATTTATCAAAAATTTCATCCTGGGTTTTGTGGCCAAAAAACGTTTCGGGATTGCTTATACCTAACTGATTCCATGATTGTTGAACGCGGAGAAAGTCGATACTGAAAATAACGTTACCATAATCGAAGATGATATTTTTAATATTTTCCATAAAAAGAGTTTGAGATATGGCGGCAAATATGTAAAATTGCACCCGCAAACAAAAACAAAATAACCGCGCCTATAGCTCAGTCGGTTAGAGTAGAAGACTCATAATCTTTTGGTCCCTGGTTCGAGCCCAGGTGGGCGCACGAAATGGCGAAACCGCCAGTTTAAAAACCCTGTAAATCGTTGATTTACAGGGTTTTTTATTTTATTCCAATCCCTTTCAATCCTTTCGAATGCACCGTTTTGGTGGACAATCCGGCGGACAAAAATCGTTTTTTAGATTTGTCCGTTTTTATGACGTAAAAGATTGTGATACAGGTATTTAAGTTCTTGAAATAAGGACTCAAATGCACTCAAAAAGACTGGTAAAAATCGCAATCCGGCGGACAAAAGCGGCCTGAAAATGACGGTTTCAGGATGTAATTAATCATTTATTCATAAACAAACTGTTACAAAAATGAAAACATCGCAGTCGTTTGGCGTGCATTTCAGCATCAAGAAAGGAAGAGAAAAAGAAGATGGTAAAACCAAGGTTTACGCCTCGATCACCATTAACAAAGAAAAAGTAATCATCGCCCTGCCGCATTACGTGAACGTTGAAAGCTGGGACAAAGGGCGCGGCTGTGTCAAGGTCAGGCTGCCGGAAGCCAAAGAATCCAACACCTACCTGGAGCAGGTCAAATTCACGATTACCACCTACTACCGGCAATTGCAGATCGCCGGAAAAGAGATCACCCCGGCTTTACTTAAAGCCTGCTTTCTCGGCGAAGTAACTGAGGAAACCTACTCGCTCAGCAGGCTGATGGATTATCATTATGAGGTCGCTTCTGCGGCATTGACCTGGAGCACCCTCAAGCACTACGCAGTGACCCGGCGCTACCTGGAAAAGTTCCTGAAAGAGAAACGCAAGACCACCGATATCCGCATTCATGAGATCGATTACAAATTTATCGTCGATTTTGAAACGTATCTGCGCAATCACAAGCCTGCTGACCACCCTCAGCCGATCAACAACAATGGTGTGATGAAACATTTGATCCGTCTCCGCAAAATGACCACGCTGGCTTTCAAGCTGCAATGGATCAATAAAGACCCATTCAAAAATTACAAGTTCCGGTATAAGAAGGTAGAGACCGCTTTCCTTTCCAATTCAGAACTGAAACTCATTCAGGAGCATGAGTTCGCTTCCGAGTCGCTCGTCATGATCCGCGACCTTTTTGTATATGCCTGTTATACCGGCCTTTCGTTCGTCGACCTGATGAATCTGACGGAACGCAATGTGGTCGACGGCGAAGACGGTGGGAAATGGCTGAAGTTGTTCCGGCAAAAAAGCAATGAAGCAACCAATATCCCTTTGCTGGCACCGGCACTTGCCCTGATGAAGAAGTATGAAGACGATCCCAGGGCAGTTTACCACGGCAGGATCTTTCCAACCCTCACCAATCAGAAGGTTAATATGCACCTTAAAGAGGTCGCTAAGATCTTAGGCATCAAAAAGACCCTCACCTTTGGTGTGGCCCGCCACACGTTTGCCACAACGATCACTTTAGCCAATAACGTCCCTATTGAAACGGTCAGCAAGATGATGGGACATACCAAGATCGCCACAACGCAGATCTATGCCCGTGTGCTGCTCAAAAAGATCAGCGAGGATATGAGCGTGCTGAAGGAAAAATTGAAACCGGAACCCAAACGTCCGGCGGCTAGAAAATCGAATGTTAAAGGCAGAAGTCATTATGAACATCGTTGGTAATATTATTTGCGGGCAGGTTACCGGCGATACCGCCAAGCAATTGGCCGAACGGTTCGGCAAGATCAACCAGGTTAAAGAAAGTGTATCCATTAATAGCAGTGATACCTCTGTCAGCCGTTCAACGCAATTGGATTATGCCATTCCCGCCTCTAAAATTGCCGGCCTGTCTTCGGGTGAATTCGTTGGTATGGTTGCCGATGACCCCGCCAAGAAAATAGAACTTAAAACCTTTCATTGCCAGATACAAAATAATCATGAAGCGATCCAGGCGGAAGAATACAAATACCAGTCGATAGCCAATGTCCGTCAGATGGGAACTAATGAAATATTGCTCAATTACCAGCATATCAAGGCCGATATAGTGGAATTGGTAGCAGCTATGGTTTAACTAGAGCTTAGACCTCCTTGGCGCCACAAACATGCCCATTGATAGACCGATACGCGGGTAAAAGTAATTATCTGCGTAATAATAAGCTATAAGCCCGACACCGGTCCAATGTACCGATGTCAGGCAAGTGCAACTGATCAATGACCAATTTTTGTCAGCAGAATACTGACAGAATCCGGCTTGGACAAAAAAGGGGAATGGCTTGTATTTAACTGATAAGTTGTTTTGATGTCTGCAGCTGCGATCATGCGGTTTTGCAGGGAAAGTGAGATCACGTGATCTTGCAAGGTTTTAATGTAAACCTTATCAATTGACCCGTAATTAGCGACAGTTAATACCACTTTGTTAGTGAATGGAATGGATGGTTCCACACGAAAGTTCTTCAATACCAGGTTTTTGATCGCATCGGTGCCGTCCTGGATGAAGATGTTGGTAATGTTTTCATGGACCACATCCAGGGTTAACTGGTCTGCTGATGGCCTGAGTGAGGGGCCCAAAAGTGCGTCTGCATCGGTGTTAGCCAGGTCCAGGAGCGATTGACCGCTGGCCGGTAAATAAGCACCGATATAAACGAGTTTTTGGATCTTGGAGGGCACTTTTTCAGCTACTGCTGATATGATCACGCCGCCAAGGCTGTGTCCAACGAGTACGACTTTTCCATCCACTTTATTGATCGCATCGATCACTTTGTCTCTGTAGACATCAATACTCAACGTCTGTGGAGCAGTCTGATCGGCGCCATGGCCGGAAAGTTCTATAACAATGGCATGGTCGCCATTTTTTTCCAGTGCCGCTTTTACATTATCCCAGACATAGGGAGCTTGCCATGCACCATGGACCAGAACAAAAGTTGACGATTTTGCCTGCACATTATTATCTTTTGAACAGCCGGAGAGCGCTACTGTAAGGAAGACTAAGAACAGTAGTGGAAATATTAGCTTTTTCATCTTTATTAATTGCCTGATTGTACAGACATGCCAAAACTATGGATGAAAAAATCCGGAAATTTTAACCCGGGTTAAAATCGTCACTTCAGGGCTGGTGTCTTTTCTTTTCCGGACGCCGGGTGCATCATTCGTTTGCGGATGCGGCTCAGGGACGGGCCTTCAATACCCAGATAAGAGGCGACATGATACAGGGGGACGCTTTGCATGATATCGGGATGCAGCTTTAGCATCTCCAGATAACGGTCCTCGGGTGTTCTGAATAGAAATCCCTCTGTATTGGTCATAAGCTCATTCAGCGAAGATTCGGCATAGATACGTCCGAATCGCTCCCATGCAGGCGAGATATCATACAAGTGATGTAAATGGTCATAATGAATATAAAGCGTCTCCGAATTGGACATGGCCTCCGTATAATACTCACAACTCGTTTGAGTCAGGAAACTCTTAAAAGAACTCATGAACTGGTTATTGGTAAAAAACAGTACGTTGCGTTCCGTTCCAGTAGGTTCATGGTATTTATAGATCCGGAAAACGCCGCTGATCACAAAACCGAAATACTTGCAAACATTTTTATATTCATTGTAAAACTCTCCTTTTTTGTAGTTCTTTTCCTGCCAGAATTTTTTTGACAAGGCAAAGTCCTCAGCAGGCATCCCGGAGATCTGCCTGGTGATTTCTTCTAACCGCTTTAACTTTTCTTCTATATTTCCTGTTATTCTTTAAGTGCTTCTGACCGTTTCCCCATTATTTGTCTAGTAATAGCGAATTAATAAAAGAACAGGGGCAGATCACCCGCCCCTGCCATCAAAACAAATCATTACAACACAAAGGTTTCACCGATCTCCGGTAAGTGCAGTTTGATGCCTGCCCGGGCAAACTTTTCAGCACTGGCCGTCTTATCGATCTGTATAAAACCAAAAGTGTCGTAATGGACCCCGATTACCTGGCCGACGCCTACCATATTGGCCGCCTCAATCGCATCGTCGGTTCCCATCGTCAGATTCTCGCCTATCGGAAAGACCGCGAAATCAAGTTCTGCCCATTTTGGGACCAGCGTCATATCGAGCGTTAAAGCCGTATCGCCGCTATAATAAAAATTACCTTCAGTGGTTTTCACAATAAACCCAGCAGTTGCACCGGCGTAAGATCCGCCGGAGAAACTGCTGGAATGCTGTGCTGTAACAGACTTTACCGTACCGAAGTTAAATGCAAACTGTCCACCTGGATTAAGGGGGTGAGCGTTCTCTATTCCCTGTTTAGTGAAATGATCGTATAATTCCCATGCACCGATGATCTTGGCACCTGTGCGTTTCGCGATACTCACCGCGTCAAGCATATAATCAAAATGGCCATGTGATACCAGAATGTAATCTGCCGCTATCCTTTCAGTATCAATGTCTTTAGCAAGCTCATTGCCGGTAATGAACGGGTCGAACAAAAGTGTTTTGCCTCCCGCAACCACTGTGAAGCAGGAATGGCCATAATAGGTAATTTTCATATTGTCAGAAAAAAATGATCTCTTAGATAGTTCCGTTCAGGAACAGGCGGACCTGGCAGACAAAGTTCTCGTGGAACTGGAACTGGCTCCCATGGCTCGAATCCGGATAAAGGATCAGTTGCGCATTGGGCAGTTCCTGTTGAAGGGTGTAAGCGTTAACCGTCGGGAATATAACATCGCCCTTGCCGTTTACCAGCAACACCGGATGTTTGATCTCTTTAAGATACTCAAAAGATCTCGCTCTTTTTTTACCCCATTGAGAGATCGCTGCTAATTGAGATGGTACGACCAAGTCACTTAATGCGGCATCGCGGCCCTCTTTGCGGGACCTGGTACGCTCTAAATAAGCCCAGCCCGCTGCCTGGCTGCTTTCTGTCGGCGCAAAGAAAGTGTCCAGCAATAATTCATCCGGTTGATCATAAGGTTTGTCAAACAGAGCCCAAACTTCAGGGCTGAAGGTTTCCAGTCCTTCACCGCCTCTTGGACCTGAACCGACCAAAATAACACGGTTCACTAAATCTGGTTGATCCAGAACAACTTGCTGCGCAACAAAACTACCCATTGAAAAACCCAGGATGTCTATCTTGTCCAGACCGAGCGTTGCAATAAAATCTTGCGCGTCATTGGCGATCTCGGCGATGGTATGTGGCGGTTCACCCCCTGAACCGGCTATGCCTCGGTTATCAAAAATGATGATCTCTCGCTCCTGGGATAATGGGTCCAGCACGGCTGGGTCCCAGTTGTCCATGGTGCCGGTGAAATATTGGAATAAAACTAAAGGCAATTTGCCAGGCTTACCAAAACGACGGTAAGCAAATTTAGTGCCTCTCACATCCGCAAACTGTGTAGGGACGGTTAAAGTGGTATATGAACTCATTTTATTTTGTATTTAAGATGTTGAAAATCGATTACTGTTTAAGCTTCATCTAAGAATTGACCAATTTGATTAAGGAACAATTCGGGATATTGATAATGGGGGGCATGGTTTGCATCAGGGTAAATAATAAGTGATGCATTTGGCAGGTGTTCTTTCAGCGTAACTGAATTAATGGTCGGGCAAATGATGTCCTGGTCTCCGTGAACGACCAGAATCGGCTGTTTGATGTCTTTCAGGTAATCAAAGCTGTTTTCCTGAAGTTTGCCCCAACCAAAAATAGCAGCCAGTTGAGCAGGGACAACACTATCTGTCAATGCCGGTTCTTTGCCAACCCGTGCACGGATCCGTGTTAAATATGCCCATCCTGCTTTCTGGCTTTTTGCTGTAGGCGTAAAGAAGGTGTCCAGCAATAGTTCATCGGCATGGGGATATTGCTTTTTGAACAACGCCCACACCTGGGGCGAATAATCTGTCATTCTTTCGCCGCCTCGCGGTCCTGTCCCAACAAGGATCAGTTTACGGATAAGTTCGGGATGGTCCAAAGTAAGTTGCTGGGCAACCATGCCGCCTATCGAAAATCCGAAAAGGTCGATTTTTTTCAACCCCAAAGCATCGATGAATGCGGCAGCATCTTTGGCCATTGCGCCAATGGTGTCGGGCGTTTTACCGCCTGAAGCGGCAACACCTCTATTATCAAAGATGATCACTTCACGGTCTCTTGCCAGTCCGTCCATGACGATTGGGTCCCAGTTATCCATAGTACCGGTCAGGTAATTGGTAAAGACCATTGGTATACCTGTTTTTCTTCCGAACCTTCGGTATGCGAATTTCACACCATCTACCGTGACGTACGCTGTAGATGCTGTTTTTGCCGCCACGCCGGTTGCTGCGGAAGCGAGTAAGTTGCCTTTAGGCAACAAGGCGAAACCGGCAGTTGCGATTGAGCCTAATTTTAAAAAATCTTTTCTGTCCATTTTATTGATCTTAATGCCGGACCGGTTGATCAGACGCGGTCCCTTGAGATTGAATTAATAATTGTTTAATTTATTACAGCCATAATGACGGGACAAATATAGAATGAACGATTGTTCATTTTAAAGTGCGCTAGTGTATGTTTACGTTGTATTGACAAAAATGAACGAATGTTCATTGTATTTTTGTCAATACAATTAAGACAAACTATGAACAAATCAGAAAAGACCAGGCAGTACATTATTGAGAAGACAGCTCCGCTTTTTAATACCAAGGGAGTTGCCGCAACAGCTGTAAGTGATATCATGGAAGCCACTCAAATGGCCAAAGGAAGCTTGTACGTCCATTTTGAAAATAAAGAAGACCTGACTTATTGTGCGGTTGATTGGAACTTGAATGAATTCATCAACAAAGTCTCTGCTGAAGCTGAAAAGTTCGAAGGTCCCAAAGCTAAATTCTGCGGTATGCTGGATTACCTGAGTGATCCCCTCAACCCGCCGGTACAAGGCGGCTGCCCCATGATGAATTTCGGAATGGAGGCGGATGATACCAACCCGGTTATCCGAAACAAAGTATATAATACCATATGCACGGTTCAGCAAAATATGGTCGATCTTCTTGCTGAAGGAGTGAGGACGGGTGTTTTTAATCCGGATTGGGATTATAAGGAATTTGCTATGAAAGCCTATGCCATGGTTGAGGGGGGCATCCTGGTGGCCAGGGTATCGCAGGATATTAGACAAATGAAAATGCTCGTCAACATTTTGAAACGCGAGATCAACGAACAATCAATTGAGATCATTGCGTGGGTGAGCAAAAATTAACATCTAATATGAAAAAACATCCGTTAAGAGAATTTAAAGAAACAGTCGGCGCGAGCCGGAAGGATTGAAGGCGCTGTTGGCAGACGACGTGATATTTTCAAGTCCGATATTCAGTCGCGAGGTGATCGGCAGAGACCTGGTGGCGAAGATCATGCTGACATCTGCCACTGTTCGCGATGGTAAGTTCACCCATGAATTCAAGGAGGGTAATGAAACTATTCTGATCTGGGAAGGTACCATAGACGGCCATAAGCTGGTCAGTTTTGAGCTGATCGTGGACGACGACGAGGGTAAGATCAAATACCGCTCTGTAGCGTTCAAACCGTATCCGGTAACCACGCTGTTCAGGACGGCAATGTATGTGCAATTAAAAGAGCTGGTCCCCGCGGATATGTGGGAACTTCAACAAGTATAAGAAAGATAGTTTTAGAAATACCAATATGCTGTAAACGCTTTTTCAAGCTTCAAGACAACCTCAAGGGTCTTGCGGTAGATTCCAAAGCAATCCACTCTTTGACAAGGTAAGCTTTCTCTTGTCGAAAAGTTCATCCATGATCATCCATACCTGATCGGTCAAGGTAAACGTTTTTTTAGAGCTCTTATCAATTTTTGCAAAGAAGCCGGTAATCACTATTTTTTCGAAAGCTATTTCGCCGTTCGATTGTCTCCAGAACAATTTGCGGTTGAGTGGATATGTTATCGTTGTTGTCTTTAAAAGCTCACCTCTTCTTTGTACTTCTTTAGAAAATTCTCCTGTAAATTCACTTAGCGAAATCGTATTTCCATTAGCATCATGGAATTTGACATACTGTAGGGCGATCATTTCTTCCTCATCAGCAACAGCAAGAGTTTTATCGTCAAAGTCGATGCTAGTAATAACTCCACGCGAAACTATCGCATTGAAATTTAAGTTCAGAATACCAAGCTCCACTATTTTGTTAAACTCTGCGTCATTTTTCCCGGCTTCCCTCAGTTCAACAAGCTTTATCCCCAAGTGAGCTGCATAGGTTAGCGTATCCGGTGTAAACCCTGCTTTACAGACAATAACGCCGCTCGCTATATCTGAATCGCTCATGATCTGGGCGAGCTTCATAACGACGTCTTTGTCTACCTTTTTATTCCAGTATTTGCATTCGATTGCTGTAAGCAATTGCAGCTCACCATCGAACTGCTCGGTCAGCACATCGATTTGATGTTCCACGCTGGATTTTCCTATTACCTTGCAGTTGCGCCCATACCCTTTGATCTTAATACCTTCATGTGCACCTAATGCTCCATAGATGTATTGCGTGATAGCTTCATATTCTTTCCAGTCAATCTCGTTTTTATCGGACATAGCTTCTACTTAATTTGAGTTAATAGGCGTTCATTTAATCGGAATGGTTTAATATAATTCGAGTCAATATTTAATTCCTGGGCAAAGTCATTTATCCTATCTAAGTTAGCTTCTGAATGGAAACTGATCTCCCATTCGATATGCTTTGGATTGGTGTTTACCTCTAAAATCTTCTCGAAGTAGGGCATGTCAACTTTAGATAGCGAATGCCCTATTACTGCAATTTTTTTTATTTTATTCAAAGATGAAATAAACCTCTCATGCGTTTGCAGGACTTTTTTAAAATTCTTAGATGATTCTTCGTAATAATCTTCTATTCTTTCCACTGCGAAGTTGATTGCATGATACCCGGCTTCCGAACGCCAGTTGCCTTTCGTCTCGTCTTCCAGAAAATAGGCGAGATAAGTGGGGTTTGAATTGTTGTAGTATTTATTTCTTTTATTCTTCAATCGGAGTTGAAACCTGCGCTCATTTTCGTTTGCTTTTTGCCAATTTTCTAAACTGTTTTCCGGACTTTCTCCGTGCCCTAAAATAATGCTTCCCAGTTTATCCGACTTTTTGCCATGTAGATAGCAGATTTGATCAGGCATGGCTCCGTATGCTGTTTCTACAAAATCAGTATAATTAAAGGACAGGTAAAGAGCGTTAGGATCAAGTTTGATGAGTTGCTGTTGATATCCTTGGGGCATATTCAATGTCCTGATCCATTGATGAAAACATTTCCTTAAGCTTTCTGTCAGTTCATCAACTAAGTTTCCTGCATGATCTTGAGAAAAGAATAGTTCCGCATATGTAAAATCATCATCATCTACTTCATTCGATGGAAAGAAAGGGCTGATATAATCGATGAAGGTTTCCCTGGAAATGGTCAATAGATTTGTTTCAAAGTCCCCCCATATATTTTCGCAATCATATAGATGCTCTAAAGCGTAAAGCAGATCGCGATCATGCTTTGCCAAATAAGTCTTAAAATCGGAGTATTTTGAAGCTATGCCATGATGCAGATCGAATCCATTGCCGATGATATATAGCGTTTCCGACACTTATCTAGTTATTGAGGTTACAAGGTTGATTTCTCACAAAGTATATCAAAAATAACTAATTAAAATCACACCGATATTCATGTATTTAATACGGTGCGCCTTAATGTGCAACTTTCGCACCATTTTTTAGATGATGTGCGGCTTCTTGCTAATTTGCTAAGGGATTTTGATGAACCCTGGTGGGCTGTATCTGCACCATAATTAATTAAGGATTGGTCGATTAAATAAACACTTATTTTTATTTAATTTTCAAGGCAATATTAACAAAAGTTGATATTTATTTTTTCGCACTTAATTATAAATCAGGTATATATATTTATATTTACTACAACTTAAATCCAAAGCCATGTCAGAAAAAAAATTAATCATCCAAATTCCCGAAAGCGAGATGTTGTCAAAAGCAAGCTTGAACAATGAAAATCTCGAAGAAATTGTAAGTTCAATGTTTAGCAACGTTGAAAATCCAGGTGTTACTCACGTGGTTGTTAAAAGTACTGCTGATTCTGAAGGAGCTGCTTCAGCTCCAGCCTGGGAAAGATCATGTTAAAATGAACCAGCGTAGCTATTTGAATAATAGTTACGCTGTTATTTTATTTCAACCGCAGCCGATATGTATGCCTTAAGCAAAAACATTAGATTTAAAAGCTATGATTCCAAGCATTTAATTTTTGATCCTTTCACTGGTTCCTGGGCATTTGTTTCGGACATTACAAAAGAAAGAATTAGAATTATAAAATGTTTATTGGAGGATTTCAAAGAGCGAGAATTAGACTCAAATGCAATCACCTTGTTAGAAATTCTTTATAAAAATGGGCTAGCATCTAAAGATGGTAAATTTTCTTGGGCATCGAATAAACTCGACCATTCAAAAAATAAAGTAAATACTATTATATTGAAGATGGTTGGTTACTGTAATTTGGCTTGTAGTTATTGCTACGATTTTGATGAAGAACGATACAAATTAAAGTTATCATTTGAAAATGCGAAGTTAGCAATTGACGGGGTTTGGGAAACGGCCGGTGAAACACTTAATATACTGTTTCACGGGGGAGAGCCGATGATGGCAAAAGATGTGATTTTTAAGGTTGTGGAATATGTCAATCAAAAAAAAATAAAAGAAAATAAATCTATAAGTTACTCAATACAAACCAATGGGACGTTGTTAAATGATGAGTGGGTAGACTTTTTTTTTAAGCATGAGTTTAAGATTGGTCTTTCTCTTGACGGAGTTGGTTCAACTAACGATATAAATAGATATTACCATAACGGGAAGGGATCGTATAAAGACATTCTCGATTGTATCAATAAATACCCGGAAGTTAAAGAAAGAGTAGGCGTCTTAACTACTGTAACAAAAACAAACGTAAAATACCTGTTTGAAATAGCTTTAGAATTAAAAAAACTAGGGTTTAAAACGTGGAAAACTATTTTGTATCAGGACGGAGGAGGAAGGACAGTCGACAATGAAGATAAATTCACTCCAAATCCCGAAGACGTTGTTATAGAATATCTAAAACTATTAGACGGTATAGAATCTGGTATTTTTGATGGTTTCAATATTCAAAGTCTAAAAACTTACATAAGTAACATTGCATCTAATCGGCGCGTAAGTATGTGCCTTCGAAATAGCTGCGGCGCGGCAAATGACTTAATTTCGATATCGGTTAACGGAGAAATAGAAGCTTGCGATTGCATAACCAATAAGAGTTATAATCTAGGTCGGATAACTTCCATCGATTCGATTAAGGTTGGGCTACAATCGGATGCGGCAAAAAACATCAGAAGTCGTAACGTATATAATCTTTACCAATGTCAGAAGTGTGACTGGAGACTTTTTTGCGGAGGGACATGTTTAGCAAAGGCGGGGGAGGTAAGTAAAGTTGATGCAACAGAATGTATGTTATCCATTAATGTATTTAACTCAATATTTTCTTCACTGAGTAAGTCGAATAATTTATTAAAGTATGTTTAGTAATTCTTTCGAACAATACATACTTGAGAAATGTGAGGTTTTAAACAATATAGAATCTTACATGGATTTTCCGACAACTTTATCCAAGTTGGCATTTGATCAAAAATTCTGTGATTTTTTTGGAGGGATTCCGATTATGGAAAGGCATATTAAATTAGAAAATCTTGGAGAATATGTGTATCAAAACGACGTCGGTGGTTACAGGAGTGAATTGTTAAAATCATTGCGATATATTGAACAAACCGGCCAACTCGATAACGTTGATAAATTGATTAACGACCACTGTAAGTGGTTATTTACGACCCTAAATGACGTTATAGCGTTTAAGAATCCTGAATCCGCATACGACCTTTTAAACCAATACGAAATAAATTATAAAAACTTTGAGTTATTGGTTCAGCAAAAAGACAAAAATGGAATAATATTGATGGGCGTTTATAAAAATCACATTGGATTTTTAATTCCGAAATTAATAGAACATAACGAAATTTATATTATCAGGAAACCCAACACAGAACTATCAAAGTCTCCTCTAATAGGATGTTTTTATAACAAAGTAAATCTTATTGACGCAGATCAAAATGGAGGAAAAAAATTATTCTATGCACTAAAAAATAAAAAGATTGTTGGCCTATACAGCGATTTTTTATATCCCGAATCGCGTGCTCAAAAAGGATTTTTGTTTGGAAAACCAGTCAATTTTTCCGAAACATTAGTTCGACTTATCAAAGCTACGAAGTCAACGATAATTCCATTTTCCATAACAAAGCACTCAAAGAATAATAAAATAGTAATAACTATTGAATTTCATGATATAATAAAAGATATTCAAAGTGAGACATCAAGCATTGAAAATTTATTTATTAAAATGAATATATCAACAGAGCTATTAGTGAGAAATAAACCAGAGCAATGGAGGCTTTGGAACACTTTACAACTTAGGTGGTATGAATAAAAAAACCGGCGAAGAAATCTTTCCCCGCCGGTTCCGGCTTTGCTTTAAATGTCAAACTTTGGCTCCATAATGTGCAACTTACGCACCATTTTTTAGCTGATATGCGGCTTCTAGCCAATCTAATGAAGGATGTTGGTGCGCCTGGTTGGGCTCGAACCTGGAACCCACTTTTTTTAATTTTCTGTCTTTCAGAGTTTTTTATTATTTTTGTGTAAGCCCCAAGGGCTCGGAGACCATACTGGCTATCATAGCCGGTAGTATCCTTCAGAAGATATTGATTATCAATAGCATACAGAGATGCCTACCTAAGCCAGGTGGGCGCACTTAAGAAGCAGACAGAAATGGCCCTGCTTTTATCCGGTAAAAAGGTCGTTTCTACAGCGGAAACGGCCTTTTTTTAATATTTTTGAGTCGGATTTTTTTCCACGGCGCTGACACCGTAAAAACTACAAAACGTCAGGACTTGCATAATTATTTATTGAATTACACGTAAAACCGTCACCATTCCGTCATGGCGTTTTACCTGGCTTAAAAGAACAGAATTATGGCAACTGTAAAAGCTGTGGTTTATGACCAATTTTATCGAGAAGAAGATGGCACTTACCATGTTCAAATTAACGTGTTTCACAAAGACGTTCGTCGATTTATTGAAACAAACCATTATGGAACCGAACGTCAACTCGATTCGGACAAAAAAATTAAGGATAAGCGCATCTTGAAGTCATTGGACGAAATTTTAACAGATTATCGCAAAACCATCGGCGATCTATCACCCAAATTAGATAAAGCACCTACAATGGGCTCGACACCCCACTGAGCAAGGGTATGCGGAAATTACGCGAAATCATCAGTATTGAAGATATAACTTTTTATTGGGCACGACATTCCTTCGCTACAATTGCCAGAAACAAGTGCCAAATGGACAAGGATAATATTGCTGAAGCGCTAAATCACGTTGACGGCGACCATAAAATCACTGATATATACATCGAAAAAGACTGGGGAATCGTTGATAAGGTGCAGGGTGCTGTTATGAAATTTTTCAGAGAGCTGAATAAACCTAAGCCCGGCAAACCAAAACCAACTCCAGCCAAGGAAATAAATAACCCGATTGATCAACGTAAAACTATGTCCCTCGTAAGTGCATAATGATTTTAACCATATGAGAACATTCATTTTATTTTGCCTAACATGTATCATTGGTACAGGCGCATTCATGTCAGCTTTGTCAGCACAAAACAAGCTACCATTATTTATAATTGGCTTTGCCGTTTGGATAGCGTTTTTGTTATATTTCGTTAAAAGAGTTCGACGATTATTTTAATTTAATTTTTGAAGTGAAATGAAGGATAGTAATATCGATGCAAACACTCTGACACTATCCTTTATAAGCACTCAAGGAAATGGTCTGATTAATCGTAGCGTTGCTAAAGCGGAAATTAAGAACCGGAGGATTTTTAAGGTTCAGTTTACCGATGATGAAAACTGAATATTTCAAGCCTTACCAGTCGTTGAATTCCATTCTGCTTTTATAATTATTGCATACAGCGAAAATAACAAAAGGGTCTTCCCCTTTTATTTATCCCGCACTTTCATTAATTACTAAAAATATTAGTATTTTTGATTTGGTATGAATGAAGATAGGATAACGGAAAAGCTTAATATTTTGGCCGATGCGGCTAAATATGATGTATCATGTGCATCGAGCGGCAGTGAGAGGAAAAATAAAGACAAGGGTTTGGGAAATGCCAGTAACGGAATTTGCCATAGCTATACGGAAGATGGGCGTTGTGTTTCGTTATTGAAGATTCTGCTTACCAATCACTGCATATTTGACTGCGCTTATTGCGTATCCCGCAAAAATAATGATATCAAACGCGCTGCATTCACAGTACAGGAGGTGGTTGATCTCACCATCAATTTTTATCGCCGCAATTATATCGAAGGCTTGTTTTTAAGTTCGGGTATTTTTAAAGATGCCGATTATACCATGGAGCGATTAGTGCACGTAGCAAAAAAACTGCGAACCGAGCATAATTTTAACGGATACATTCACTTAAAATCCATTCCCGGTGCAAGTGCAGAGCTGATGCGAGAGGCTGGATTATATGCCGACAGGCTCAGTGTGAATTTAGAAATGCCAACTGAAGCCGGATTAAAGCTGCTGGCACCTGATAAAAACCGGCAGGACATGATCGACCCGATGCATTTTTTGAACAAGGAGATCATCCGGAATACAGAAGAGAAAAAGCTTTTTAAAAATGCCCCCATGTTTGCACCTGCAGGGCAAAGTACCCAGGTAATTGTTGGCGCCACACCCGAAAGCGATCAGCAGGTGCTGCAATCGGCTAATTATTTCTACAGAAATTTTAACTTAAAGCGGGTATATTATTCGGGTTATGTACCTGTGCTGGCCGATAAGCGGCTACCTGCTCTTAATACCGCGGTGCCGCTGGTGCGCGAAAATCGTCTTTACCAAGCCGATTGGCTTATGCGTTTTTATGGTTTCCATGTAAACGAGATCGTCAATAGTCAAAATCCATTACTTGACCTGGATATTGATCCCAAACTCAGCTGGGCAATCCGCAATATGCAGGCTTTTCCTATTGATATCAACAAGGCCGATTTGCAACTGATCCTCCGGGTGCCTGGTATCGGTTTGTTATCGGCACAAAAAATTGTGGCTGCACGTAAATTTGCAGGGCTGGGCTGGCAACAGCTAAAAAAAATAGGAGTGGCCATTAACCGGGCGCGATACTTTATTACCTGCAAAAGCAACGAATTTGAACGGCGGGATTTAACGGGGCAAAACATTAAGCAGTTTATTATGGCCCAATCGCAAAGCAAGTACATTCAAAATACACAAACCCAACTTAAACTGTTTTGACAATGAATACACTGATTTACGACGGAACGTTTGAGGGGCTGCTTACAGCTGTGTTTGAAATTTACGAGCGTAAACTGTATCCTGTAAAGTTATTGAAAGGGGAGTGGCGTAACAGTGCCTTGTTTGAAGAGGTTATTCCCATCGTTACTAACGAAGTACGGGCCAACCGGGTATTAAGAGGGTTGCGCAAAAAGCTTTCAGCAGCCGGGGTACAGCGTCTTTACATTAGCCACATGGCCGAAATTGCCGGCGAAGACTGCAACGTGCTTGGTTTTATCCGCCATGTTTTTGACAGCGACCAAAATATTGAAGAAGATTATAGCAATAAATATGTGATGCGCCTGTCGGAAATTTTAAAAATGGTACGGCGCGAAAAACACAGGATGGAGGCTTTTGTTAGGTTTCAAAAACTGAATGACGGAACTTTTTATGCTGCAATTGAGCCTGATTTTAATGTATTGCCGTTGTTAACAAAGCATTTTAAAAGCCGTTACGCTGACCAAAAATGGATGATCTATGATATTAAACGGAAGTACGGGCTATATTATGATCTTCATGATACCCAATTTATTGAAATGGGTTTCGATGAAATGTACAAACCTGTTGATGTTATTGCGGCATATAGCGAAGATGAGTGTGTTTATCAAAACCTTTGGAAGAATTATTTTAATAGCGTAAATATTGTTTCGCGTAAAAATACCAGGCTTCATGTGCGTCATATTCCCAGACGATACTGGCGGCATTTAACAGAGAAAATTTAACGTTTTGGCGATTTTACGCATTTTTTCTTTTTCGATAGAACTGGTTTTTCATGCCTTTTGTTAATAATAGGCAATGTTAATAATGTAGTATGTACTTCAATAAAGCACCTTATTTATACTTAAATGGGACTAAAAGCCAATGTTAATAAGTGTTGATTTGTTGTTAATAACCTGTTAATAAAAACAATCAAAAACATTTGTCAAATCAAGGTAATGTCCCGATATTGAAATTATCAAGAACGACGTACTTTGACAGCCTTTCAGGAAAACAGAAATTGAATCGGGTGAACCTTCGGGGGAACTAAAGATCAAGAGAAGTCCCTGAGTCACAAGAAAAAATGAAAAAGGCGAGAGTCTTTAGAAAAAAGAAAGTGATTAAAGGAGGTACCGGAATTAAGAAGAAGAACTCTACGGAGGGAAACAACAGAAACCGGTGACATTGAGGATAGTCGACCGCTCGTGAGAGCAACGGACGAAGATCATGTCGGTTATAGATACACAAAACTTGATACTGTTGGGCAACTACGGTTAAACAACAGTTTGGAAACGGGAGTTCAAATCGCAAGAGATGACTCCCGTTTTCGCTTTTACAGGTTTTTTGTTTGAGGAGAAATTTTTCTTCAAACCTTAAAATCGTTATTTTAGGCGGATATGAAGGACGGCCGGCGTAATCAGAAGAAAATATTTGTTTTAGATACTTCTGTGATCCTGTATGATCACAACGCATTTCAAAACTTTCAGGAGCACGATGTTGCCATACCCATCCAGGTATTGGAGGAGCTCGATAATAAAAAGAACGGTAACGATACCCGAAACTTCGAGGCCCGAAGCTTTATCCGGCTCATGGATGAGCTATCGCACAATGGGCTGATCAATGAATGGATCCCCCTTAACGGAAAAACCAAAGGCAGCTTTAAAGTTGCCATGGATACTAAAACTACCGGCCAGGATGCCGAGCAGATTTTTGGTTCAGATAAAACGGATCACCGCATCCTCAACGCGGCCCTCGGCTTGCAGGAGGAAAATCCTGGCAAAAAAGTAGTGTTGGTATCAAAAGATATTTGCCTTCGCCTTAAAGCCAAAGCCCTTAATTTGCATGCCGAAGATTATGAAACGGGCAAGATCAAAAACCTGGAGGAACTTTATACAGGTAAAACGGATGTAGATAAGGTGACTGAAAAGCTCATTACTACCCTGAATAAAAACGAAAACGTACCGGCCGAAAATTTAAAGATAGGCTCTTACACCAACAATCACTTTTATGTATTAAAAGGGAAAAAAGGAGATACTGTAGGTTTTTACAATTCACAAACTAAGCAGCTTGAAAAAGTTACCGAGCAGCCTGTTTTAAATATTCACCCTCGTAATATCGAGCAGTCTTTTGCTATTCATGCGTTATTGCACCCGGATATTAAATTGGTAACTATACAAGGAAACGCCGGCACGGGTAAAACGCTATTAGCTTTGGCCAGCGCACTTGAGCAACGTAAATATTATCGCCAAATCTTTGTTACCCGCCCTATTGTTCCTTTAAGCAATAAAGATATAGGCTTTTTACCTGGTGATATCAAATCGAAGATTGATCCTTATATGGCCCCGATATGGGATAACCTGAAATTTATAAAGGATCAATTTGCTGATGACGAAAAAATGCAGGCCAAAATTGATGAGTTGGTTAATAATGATAAAATCTCGATCGCCCCGCTGGCATTTATCCGAGGGCGTACACTTAGTAAGATTTTTTTTATTGTTGATGAAGCGCAAAACCTCACCCCGCACGAGGTGAAAACTATCATATCCAGGGCCGGTGAAAACAGCAAATTTGTATTTACAGGTGATATTTACCAGATAGATACTCCATATCTCGATGCCGAAAGTAATGGACTCTCTTACCTGATAGATAAAGCTAAAGGGCATCCGCTTTATGCACACATCACCCTGCAAAAAGGGGAAAGGAGCGAGCTGGCCAATTTGGCAACGGAGCTGTTGTAGAGCCAACCAGCCTTACGAAGTTTTAAAACCTCGTAAGGCTTACGCTTTTATAATTCGCTCTCTATTCCTGGAGTGCAAACACCGAGCGTGATATCCGCTTTTCCATCGGGTTTAACTTTTTTCAAACTTCATAATCCTTTCCTCTGTATCTTTAGGAAATAAACTCCTATCTGCTTATGAAAATATCAAAATATCTGCATTCGTGCCTGCTTTTTGAGTTGGATGGTTACCAGTTATTATTTGATCCGGGAAAGTTTTCTTTTGCCGAGGGGTTAGTTACAACGCAAATGTTTGGCGATGTACAAAGTATAGTGATTACACATATCCACCCCGATCATTTCGATGTCGACATTTTAAAAAATATAGTTGAATTAAGCGGGGCGGTGATTATTACAAATTCACAGGTAGGAAGGGAATTGGATAAGATCAATTTAAAATATATACTTCTTGAAGAAGGCACCCATCGGGCAGGGCCATTTAAACTCCAGGCTTTCCCGGTGAGACATGAGCTTATTATGGATAACCCACTGCCACAAATGACGGGTTTCCTGATCAATAATAAAGTGCTGCACCCGGTTGATTCGATGGAGGATAAACTGTTGAATTTTAAAGGAATTGAATTATTAATTATGGTTACCATGGCGCCATTTGCCAACGAACCAACAATTTCTGCTTTTGCTGATGAGTTACATCCTAAACAGATATTTCCTGTACATGACGGCTATGCAAAAGATTTCTTTATACTTCAGCGCTATGCCGCGTACAAAAAACATTTTGACAAGCAAGGAATCAAGTTTCATGAAATTTATAAAGTAGGGGATGGGATAAGCCTTTAATTTGAAGTCTTAAGCCTTAAGTTCTAAATAGGAAGTCTTGGAGGAAAATCATGACCCAGAACTTTAGATTTACGACTAAAAAGGCAACCCATTAAAAAAAGAAACCCCCGCCGAGAGGCGGGGGTTCTTTGCGGGCTCAGCCTCCTGCTAAGCCGACCCGCGTTAACCTTATCACAATGCTAAGGTGAGGATTAATAATGAAGAAAACATGAACATTAATTGCCGTTAATTTTTCATCTTAGCGAAAAACATACTTTTAGCTAATGCATAAACCCGATAGCCTCATTTTTGATATGGACGGAACCCTTTGGGATGCCGTTGACACCTACGCCGAATCATGGAACCTGATATTTCAAAAGCTTGACATTCAAAGGACTATTAAACGAGATGAACTATTGCACGTGATAGGTATGGATGGTAAAAAGCTTACCCGGGTAATGCTGCCCGAATTTGATGAGGAAAAGGGGATGGAGATCTATAATGCGGTAAACCAGGTAAGGCGCGAAATATTACCAACCAGCGGTGGCATTGTGTATAACGGAGTTACTGAAGGCCTGGTACAATTGGCAGGCAAATACAAATTATTTGTATTAAGTAACTGTGCTGTTGGTATTATTCCGCTGTTTTTAACATGGGCAGGCATTAATGAGGTTATTACAGATAGCATGGCTTATGACACCAACCAGATGCCTAAAAATCACAATATGCATCTGCTCATGAACAAACACAATTTGCAGAACCCGGTTTACATAGGCGATACTAATAGCGATGCCGAACAAACACGCCTTGCCGGCATACCATTTGTGTTTGTTAGTTACGGCTTTGGTAATACCAATGACTATGATCATAAGTTTGACGATTTTGAATCGCTTACCCAATATTATTTGAGTTTGTAAGTTTAGTTTACATGAAAAGCGTATCACTGCTTATCTTATTTCTGACTATCCTGTGCGGCCCGGTAATGGGCCAGCATGCTACTGTTGAATCAGAACAGTGGATAACCGAAGATCTCGGTTATCTTTATTTTAATAGCGGCAAGGTTTATTTTAATTTGGATGGATATAAGAAACACGAAAACAAATACAAAATAGAGCATGATACGCTTAAAATAATTGATACATATACTACCAGTGCAGATAATTTTAAGCAACAGCATATTGATGTTTCTAAGTTTATCATCAACTATTTCGATGGTAAAAAACTTACAATCAAAGCTGTTAATGATAATGCCATAAAATTAGCTGGTCGCCCTCCCTTGCAGTTTAAAAACTATAAATCCAGTTTCGATAACGGGATCAAATTTTCAAAACTTCGTTTCCTATCCTCAACCTGTTATGGCAATTGCCCTCAATTACTGATCAACATTTGGGCTGATGGTACGTATCGTTTAAAAGGGGGCGAATTTGCGGATCCCTACAAAGGTGATTATGCCGGGAAGCTCACTAACCAGCAACTTGATAGTCTGAACTATTGGCTAAAACGGAGCGAGTTAAAAAAAATGTACGATTGGAAACAGAGCAGTCAGGTTACAGATGCACCTAATTATTACCTGGATATCGATTTTGAAAACAATAAGGACAAACTTACGCTAACTACCAATGATCCACCTTTTAGCCTAACCGGTTTGGTTACCTTCTTAGTGGAGTCCTTTAAAAAAGTAAACCTCACGAAAATTAAAGAAGGTGAGAAGCCGGCAAACTAAACAGGCGATGGTCATGATATAAATGTTTGCTTACCTGCTAAGTTTTTGTAGCTTAGTTTAGCAAATAAAATCTCCGATGAAAACAAAAACCAAGGTGATTATCAGCCTCATATTACTACTGATTATAGTGGGCTTTTTTTACTATCGATATTATTTTGTTTTTGGCGAGGGAACCAAAGCCGGTACCATGAACTATTTTGTAAAGAAAGGTTACGTATTTAAAACTTATGAAGGCCGACTAATTCAAAGCGGACTCCGCACACAGGTTACAGGGGGCACAATTGGCTCAAATGAATTTATATTTTCGGTAACCGACGAAAAAGTAGCAAAAGAACTGAGCAGCAACGCAGGCTCATTTTTAGAACTTCACTATAAAGAATACCTGCACACGCTGCCATGGAGAGGGGTGAGCGTTTTTGTAGTTGACAGCGTAGTTTCGGCCAAACCACTTGCGCCAGGTATGTAATAAAATAAAATGCATTAACTACAACCTGCTTAAGCCTTAACCAGGTTGTAGTTTAACTCGCCGTTTTGTTTGGTGATCTTTACCAATCCCCGGTCAAAAAGATAATCAAGTACTTCAATCGTGTTTTTCTCGTGTGTAAAAGTATTTACCGCAGGTTCGTATTCCTTTAGCTTCAATGCAATATCAGCTACTGTTGCATGTTTTAATTGAGACAGCGTGTAAATTACCTTATCCTGTGTGCAGGCAACCTTAGCGTATTGACCAGGTATGCGGCATGCCGAAAAAAATGATTGATTTGAATTGTTCATTTGCTCAATATAACAAAAATTATGATCAGGCATTAACCGTATCTCTTAACGATTTAATGGTATCATGCGCTTTTTTTAAACCTTCTAAATGGTTATTAAGCAGGGTTACAACCTGCTCATCTTCCCATATCAGCTCCTTATCATCAAGCGCGGCGCGATAAGCTTTTTTTGCTATATCCTCGCCATATTCGCAATTCGAAAGTATCGAGCGACTGTCTTTACTGACAAAAACCGATTTTACATCCATCCAGGCGTGATAAAATTTTCCCGCGAGGGTAGTACCGTCGGCAGGATCTCCTCCTAATACGTGGATGTAATCGCGTATTTCACTAACGTAGTTTTTGCTTTGATCAATATATTCATTGAAAAGTAAATTCAATCCGGCTTCATCTGTTGCTTCGGTTGCTTTTTGATATCCGGCTATTCTATCGTTATTTATTTTGATCAGATCATTTAACGCTGAGATCTGGTGTTGCACGTGCTGTAAAACTCCCATGGCTTTGTTATTTTGTTTAAATAAATAACATATCATATGGGTTAATGTTTTTGTATTTTAATTAGATGCTTACTTGCTAAATAGTCATTGAGCTACATGAATCGGTGACTGGATACACAGCACAGTCAGGGCTCTTCCCGAGGAGGGGTAACAGCATTTCAGCATGTTACTTTTATTGATTTTAAAGGTGCGTTTAAGCAACGGGAAGAACCGGCAACCAGGTGAGACGGTCGCCATAAGGTTCTGTCCGAAGAGGGGTAATTGTTATTTAGTTGATTGATATTGATTATTAAGGTTTTTGAACAAAATGGGCCACTTTTTTTAGTAACTCATTCATATCAAAAGGCTTGGCTAAAAAGTCGTCGGCACCCGCCATCATTGCAGAATCACGTATATCGCGACTTGCCGATATCATGATAACAGGTATATCTTTAGTTAGCTTGTCTTGCTTTAGCTTCTTGCAGATATCGCGACCGTCTTCGCCGCTCATCCAGATATCTAACAGTAGCAAGTCGGGGAGTTCGTCTTTCATATCAAGTACTGTTGTACCATCTACGGTTGAGGTTACCTCGTAGCCTTCAAATTCAAGCAGCATTTCCATAGCATCAACAATGCCGGGGTCATCATCTGCAATCATGATTTTCTTGTTCTTTGTATCCATCTTAGGCGTAAGGGCTTGGTTAAACCCTCTGAAATTAGCTGTGATAAACTTACCTGAATTGTAAACTATCTAACAAATGATTAACTGTTAGCATCATCTACAGGTAATGCAAAGCAAAAAGTAGACCCTTTGCCTTCAATGCTGTTTACCCACATTCTGCCGCCTTCACGCTTGATAATTTCTGACGAGATGTATAATCCCAACCCCAAACCGGGGAAAGTATGCTGCTTGTTCCCACTTACGCGGTAAAATTGCTCAAATACCCGGTCCTTCTCGTCTTCGGGTATCCCGATGCCAAAATCCTGCACACAAACAATCACCTCATTGTTTTCGCGGCGAGTGTTGATGATGATGGTATCGGTATGAGGCGAATATTTGATAGCATTTGTAATAAGGTTGGTAATAACCTGGCTTACACGATCTTTGTCTGAATAAATACGGCCAGTTGGGGTAAAGTTTTGGATAAGCTTATGTTTTTGAGTAGTGTGCTGCAGGTCTTCAACAGTTTCCTGCAGGGTTTCATTAAAATCGAACCATGTTTTATTGAACTGTAGCCTGCCCGAGTTAATCTTGGTAACATCAAGCAAATCACCTATGAGGTTTGTTAGCCGGTTGATCTGGGCATCCATTCTAAGCACCATTTCGGCCTTTTTATGTTCTCCTTCTTTGGCAAGCATCGCGCCCAATACCTGGGCATATGCTTTTATGCTGGTAACAGGAGTTTTCAATTCATGACTTGCAATACCTAAAAAATCGTCTTTTTGACGCTGAAGTTGTTTCTGCTCATCAATATCTGTATTAGTGCCAAACCATTTAATGATCTTACCGTCAATGGTAAAGGGTAAAGCCCTGGACAAATGCCACTTGTAATTTTGATCTTTATCTTTTAATCTAAATTCACATTGATAAACATTACCCGTGTTCACTGCATAATTCCAAGCCTCAACACAAGCATCCCTATCATCAGGATGAATAGCATTGAGCCAGGATGCTGCTATTTCATTTGCCTGGGCACCAAAATAATCTACAGCACGTTGATTAAAGTAGTCGACCTGACCATCCGTTCGGGCCGTCCAAAGTTGCACCGGCATAAAACCAGTAACAAACTCAAACTGCCTGATCTGGTTATTCAATTCCCTGTTACGTAATTTCACTTCGCTTTCGGCAAGTGTTTTATCGGTGACATCGGTACAGGCACCTATGTACCCGGTAAATTCCCCATGCTCATTATATTGCGGATTGCCGGTGGCTATACACCATCTTATTTCACCATCCCGGCGTGTGATCCTAAAATCAACTTCATAGAACCGGCGGGCATTTAAATCGGCTAAGAACTTTTCACCCGCCCTCGTTCTGTCTTCTTCTAAAAGCGCGTTGATCCACCCTGCGCCCATATTATCCTCATATTTAATGCCGGTCCAATCAGTCCAGGTTTGATTTACGTAAGTGATATTACCTTCAGCATCGGCCATCCAAAGTACTGTTGGCGATGCATTAGTAATGCTTTTAAGCAATCGTTCACTATCAGTAAGGGCTTTTTTATCAGCAATTTCCCTTCGCAGATCCCTCGCAATTGAAGCCCGGCCCTGTGGTAAGCCGGTTACAGCGTCGTAAACCAGCATGGTGGTGCCGTACACAGGTATGGCTTCGCCGGTTTGGAAATGACGGTAAAGTACTTCACCGCTCCATTTGCCATGCTTCATTAAAATTGGATTTACTTTGTTCTTCAGCTTATCAAGCTCATCAGGCATTAAATATTCGCTGTTGTGCCTCCTGTGCTCATTAGCGCCTTTGATACCCAACATTTTTCGCCCGGCGGTATTTACATAGGTTACATTACCGTCAAGGTTGGATAGGCTTACAAAATCTGAGCTATGGTTAATAAGCGACAATAATTTATACTGTTCATTTCTTGCCGCTTTTTCGGGGCGCAGGTCTCGGGCCACGGATGCCATACCAATGGGCAAGCCATTTAACGGATCATCAATTCTGAAACAGTTAACGTAAACCGGAATATTTTCTCCTGTTTTAAAATGCCGGTAGTGCATTTCACCTTCCCACTTACCGTATTGCTGTACAGCGGGGTTTATCTCATTATTTACTTTGTCTGCTTCATGATCTGCAAAATATTCAACGCCGGGTTTTAAAGCCTCTTTTGTACTCCTGATGCCTAATATAGTATATGCTGTTTTATTGATATAGGTTACAGAACCATCCATGCTGCCTACTGCAACCACGTCGGCTGTTTTATCAATCAGCGCAATCAGTTTTTGTTGTTCCTGTTTATCTAATATTTCATGGGTTATATCCTGTACGGTGCCGGCAAAGCGGATAGGTTCATGATTATCGTTAAAGTAAGCCTTACCTTTCAGGTGGATCCAATATTTCAAGTGTCCTGTGTCATCAACAGTGCGGACGATTATATCATAATTACCCTTGCTTACAGGATCATAAGCCTGCATTACTGCCGTTCGCAAGCGTTGCTCATCTTCCGGGTGGACAAATTTCAACAGATCATCATACTTTATTTCATCGTCTTTTCGAAAACCGCAAAGTTCTTTACAGCGGTCGTCCCATGTTGCGGTTTGTAATCTGGGGTTTAAATCCCAGGTACCCAGTTCGGCAGCTTGCAAGGCAAATTGAGCACGCTGTTCACTTTCAACCAGCTTTTTACGGGTGTTAACCAGCTCGGTAACATCTGTTGCTGTATTCAACACGCCCCAAATTTCACCCTCGGCATTCTGTAATGGTTTAAAAGTAAAGTCGAAGTAAAATTCTTCAAGTTTATCGTCAACCATAACGTCAACCTTTTGCTCTTTCCACTTATAAGCCGTACCGTTATAGTATACATTTGATAATATTGCATGAAAACCCGGCTCTTTGAATTCGGGAAGCAGGTCAAAGTAATGATGCCCAATAACATCATCGCCCTTCCCCCATATATCTATCATGGCTTTATTAGCAATCCTGATCTCCATTGTTTCGCCAATATATAATGCTACCGGGGTAGGAGATTCCCTGATCAGCATACGAAAAATATCTTCGTTTAATTGTTGATGAATGCCGGCGTCGTTATTCATTATATAAATAATATTTATAAATATAGGCTATAATAATTAAGATCAAAATCTCAATTCATACCTCATAATTTTCAATTAATGAAGTATGCCGTTATATTAATATAGCTGCAGTTATTGATAAAAAGGGGTTACGGAAGCGTATACCTGTTTTTTTAAACAGTGATACCTGTATAAATGTTTAAATCTGTTTTTGGAGAATTTGATGGTATGGAATTCAATGGTTTGTATAATCAGGAGAGTTACTTGTATTAATAGTGCGGTAATTTCACCACGTTTTTTGTTTTTTTTACTTCACAAAATCAATTATACCAAAACAATTTTATAAGTATTACTATTACCATACCAATAAAACAAAATCCTGTATACTTGATGGTTGTGGTATACGGGTAGTTTAAACAGATTGGATTTATTATGACCAAATTGCATAAAAAACAGCAGCTTATAACGTTTGAGCAATTGCCCAAAACTCCTACCGGTATTACCGGTTTAGATGAAATAACAGGCGGTGGTTTACCTAATGGAAGACCAACGCTGATATGTGGTGAAGCGGGTTGCGGTAAAACACTTATGTCCCTTGAGTTTATCGTGAGGGGCGCTACTGAGTTTAATGAGCCCGGTGTATTTATGGCTTTTGAAGAAAAAGCAGATGAACTGGCTTCAAACGTAGCATCGCTGGGCTTTGATTTACTTAAACTCCAGGATGATAAGAAATTAAGACTTGATCATGTGCATATAGATCGAAGCGAGATTGAGGAGACGGGCGAATATGACCTGGAAGGTTTGTTTATTCGCTTAGGCTTTGCTATTGATAGCATCGGGGCAAAAAGAGTAGTACTGGATACTCTTGAAAATCTTTTTTCGGGTTTATCAAACCAAACTATATTGAGGGCCGAGCTTAGAAGGCTTTTTGCTTTTTTAAAGGAAAAAGGTGTAACTGCTATTATAACCGGCGAAAAAGGTGACGGCTCTTCATTAACCCGGCAGGGGCTTGAAGAATACGTTTCAGATTGTGTGATTCTGCTTGATCACAGGGTTATAAATCAGATCTCAACCCGTCGTTTGCGCGTGGTAAAATATCGCGGCACACAGCATGGTACCAACGAATATCCCTTTTTAATTGATGAAGATGGCATTTCTGTACTTCCGGTCACATCTTTAAGCCTGGAAAAAGAAGTCTCATCCGAACGAATTTCATCGGGGATACCCTCTCTTGACAGCATGTTTGGAGGCAAAGGTTTTTTTCAGGGCAGCAGTATCCTCGTTTCGGGCACGGCGGGTACCGGTAAAACAAGCATTGCGGCCAGCTTTGCCAATGAGGTTTGCGGCAACAAAAAGAGGTGCCTTTATTTTGCGTTCGAGGAGGCACCTAAGCAGATACTTCGCAACATGAAATCAATCAATCTCGACCTGCAAAAACACATTGACAACGGCTTGCTTGAGTTTCATGCCTCGCGTCCTACGCTTTACGGTATTGAAATGCACCTCGTTGCTATTTACAAGATCATTAAAAGATTTAAGCCCGCAGCGGTTATCCTCGACCCGATTACAAACCTCATTACGGTGGGTTCGGTAAGTGAAGTAAAATCGATGCTGATCAGGCTGATAGATTTTTTACAGGACGAACAGATCACGGTTATGTTTACCGCCCTTAGTTTAAATACAGTGGTAAGCGAACAAACCGACGAAGGTGTATCATCTTTAGTTGATACCTGGCTGCTCGTAAGGGATATCGAATCGAATGGTGAACGTAACCGGGGGTTATACATTATGAAGTCGCGTGGGATGAGTCATTCAAACCAGGTACGCGAGTTTACCATTACCGATAAGGGGCTAAGCCTGGTTGATGTTTATCTTGGCCCCGATGGCGTGCTCACAGGATCGGCAAGGGAAGCACAAAAATTAAGGGAAAAAACAGGCGTGGCACTAAGAGAGTTTGCTATATCCCGTAAAGATAAAGAGATATTGCGCCGGCGTATGATGCTTGAATCAAAAATTGCAAGCTTGCAGGCCGAATTTGAATCGACAGAGGAGGAATTGAACAAAATATACCTGGAAGAAGAGTTGAAACAGAATATTATAGAAAGAAACCGCCAGGAGATAACCGACATCCGCCGAGGAAATGCGGATACGCTTAAAAGTAAATCAAAAAGTAAAAAATAATGGAACTGGATGAAGTTATAAAATATGAGTTAAGGCTGTATGTGGCGGGCAAAACTGCTAAATCAGTTACCGCGCTCACCAACCTAAAAAAATATTGTGAAGAACATTTAAAAGGTCAGTATGTTATTGAAGTAATTGACTTGCTGCAGCAGCCTCAACTGGCCGAAGGGGATCAAATATTTGCAATTCCCACGCTGGTAAGAAAAGTACCTGAACCGATTCGCAAAATAATAGGCGACTTGAGCAACGAGGAAAAAGTTTTGGTTGGATTGAATATAATACCAGTAAGTAAATAGTTACATGACCGAGCAAAGCCAATTGCCTTTAGATCAAGGAGAAAACCAGTTTTTTCGATTGCGTTTATTTGTAATTGGGGCGTCGCCCAATTCTGTCAGGGCAATAGCCAACTTAAAAATTATTTGTGAGCAATATCTTAAGCCTAATTACGAGTTGGAGATAATCGACGTTTATCAGCAACCACTTATTGCCGAAAAAGAACAGATCATAGCATTGCCTTTACTTATTAAAAAATCTCCCGGCATCGAACGCAAGCTTATCGGAGATATGTCAAACACAGACAAAGTTTTAAAAGGACTGGGAATACTTACAGAAAGCTAATTATGGAGCCGGACAAACTTACATATGAGCAGTTGCTTGCGGAAAACAATAAGCTTCGTTATCAGTTAGAAGAAGCTACCGACACCATTTCTGCTATTCGTAATGGTCAGGTTGATGCCTTTATAGTTAAAGATGATGAAGGCCACCAGCTTTATACACTGAAAACGGCCGATCAAACCTACCGCGTTTTCATTGAAAAAATGAACGAAGGAGCGGTTACGTTGAATGGTGAGGGTACTATATTATATAGCAATTCGAGCTTTGCGGCTATGGTTGATGAACCGTTGGAAAAAGTGATCGGCCTGAATTTTGAAATTTTTGTAGCCGAAGTTTCCGTTGAGAAGTATAAGCAGATAATCAGGGATGGCTGGAATGCCGATTGCAAGGGCGAGGTTTTGTTATCAAATCGGGATGGTAAACTAACGCCGTGTTTATTATCATGTACCACGCTTGACCTTGATGAAGGAACGGCGTTGAGTTTGATCCTGACCGATTTGACTGCTCAAAAGGAAACCGAGTGGGAACTGAAGATTAAAAATGATCAGCTGGAAGAAGCCCAGAATATTGCCGAAAGGCTGAATAATGATCTGGAAGATACTGTAAGGGAGCGTACCAATGATCTGCTTATCAGCCGGGAACATTTTAAGCTGCTGGCTAATAACATTACTCAAATGACCTGGACAAATTTGCCGGGTGGCGAAGTTGATTTTTATAATCAGCGCTGGTTTGATTATACGGGCAGGCGATATGGAGAAACAGCAGGCTGGGGCTGGCAACAGATTGTACACCCCGATGATCTGCAAAAAACAATGAGTGCTTACCTCGAATCTTTGCAAAGCGGGAGTATTTTTGAACTGGAAAATAGGTATCTCCGATGGGATAATACTTATCGCTGGCACCTTAACCGGGCAGTGCCGCTAAGAGATGATAACGGAGAAATTCTTTTTTGGGTAGGTACCGCGACAGATATCGAAGAACAAAAAAAGCAGCTTGATTTGAAGGATGAGTTTATTGGTGTGGCCAGCCATGAACTTAAAACACCTTTAACCAGTTTAAAAGGTTATTTGCAGCTTATTTCGGCTTATAAAAAAGAGGAAGTACCCTCAATAGTAAAACAATATATTGAAAAGGCCGGGACTGCTTTAAATAAGCTTCAGCGTTTGGTTAACGATTTGCTTGATGTAAGCAAGATTCATGCGGGAGGGCTTGAATATGCCATGGCGAAAGTAAATCTTCGTGACCTGGTAGCGTCAACTTTAGAAAACGCCATCCACCTATACCCTGAATTTAATTTTATCAATAAATCGGAAAATGATTTTTTTATAGAGGGAAATGCCGGGCGACTGGAACAGGTACTCGTAAATTTCATTAACAACTCTGTAAAATATTCAACCGAGAATAAAAATATCATTATTGAAACCCGGAATATAAACGGAAAAGTGCGTGTATCAGTAACGGACTTTGGCATCGGATTGTCGGCCGCACAGATCGAGCATATTTTTGAGCGGTTTTATCGTGTAGAGGATAAAAAGTTTATGACGAGCGGCCTTGGCATGGGGCTTTATATCTCGGCTGAGATCATTAATAATCATAACGGTGCTATAGGGGTTGAAAGCGAGCTTGGCAAAGGCGCTACTTTTTATTTTGAACTGCATTTGCTTGAAAATTAAACATTGTTAATTTCGGTTCAAAATTGCAGTTGACATAAATACTTCTGATATTGGTTAGAAAGCCATCTTATATAGAAAAATAAATATGTCTGCCGAAAACGAAAATATATCCCTTACAAATGAGCCTGATGGTGTAACCACCATTTGTTTTTATCATCCGGCACAAAACTCCCTGCCCTCGGCGCTGTTAAAACAACTTACCAATGCGGTATTCAGTGCCGGTAATAACCCGGAAACAAAAGTCATTGTTTTAAAGAGCGCGGGAGATCGTACTTTTTGCGCAGGTGCAAGCTTTGACGAACTGTTGCAAATTAAGGATAGGGAAGCCGGGGCTTTATTTTTTGAAGGGTTTTCCAACGTGATTAGTGCCTGCCGCAAATGTCCTAAAATAATAATTGCGAGGGTGCAGGGTAAAGCAGTTGGAGGAGGGGTTGGACTTGCCGCCGCTGCTGATTATTGCCTGGCCAGCGAGGCGGCATCAATAAAGTTAAGCGAGCTTACCATAGGTATTGGCCCCTTTGTGATAGCCCCCGCTGTGATCCGTAAAATAGGGTTATCGGCATTTTCCCAACTCACGATCAGGGCTTCAGATTTTCAAACTGCCCAATGGGCAAAACAAAATGGCTTGTATAATGAGGTTTATGAAGATACCCCAAGCCTTGATGCCGCTGTATATGAGCTTACTCAAAAATTAGCTTCATATAACCCGGCAGCACTTGCAGGCTTAAAACAAGTGCTTTGGGAAGGAACTGCTAATTGGGATGATTTGCTTAAACAACGTGCGGCTATAAGCGGTGAATTGGTTTTATCGGAATTTACGCAACAGGCATTACATTCTTTTTTTAAGGATAGATCAAAGTAACATTTGAGCAATGATTTCCGGCATTTTCACACAATACATCAGCTACTTGTCATTTTTAGCGGGTTTTAACATTGTGCATTTGAATAGTATTGGTTAAACCATGTGGCTATTTTATACTGGCATAGTTACTTCTTATTATAAGAAAGCCTCCGGCAATACGGAGGCTTTATACTTTACCAGTGCCTGCAGTAACGATGAACACGGTAGTGCCTTTGATAGTATACTGGCGCGTCATAATATCTTGTTGCGTAATAGCGCGGACGACCATAATAAACAGGACGGTCATAATAGACGTCTCTGCCATAGTAAACAGGAGTTCCGTAATATCCGCTTGTGTAAACTACCCTATGATAAGGACGGCCAAAATGTGCGCTTATACTTATGCTTTGAGCTTTTGCAAGTTGAAATGAAAACATCACCACAAACGCTATTATTGAAAATCGGATAAATTTCATGGTCATAAATTTTAGTTAATACCTCAATTGTAATACATAATTATGACTGGCGATGGTTGAGTTGGTTTAATTAAAATTTTATATTTTTAAACATGTATTACTTTGTTTTTTCTGCTATAGTTATCATTATCATAGCCGGAGTGCTTTATATTAAGTCATATTATGATAAATTACGCTGGGCAAAAAGTCGGCTGATAAAAATACAGGAGAAGTGGGGCCAACCTGTTAACGCCCGCCGAAACTTTGACTTAATAAAGATTTACCTGGATTCGGCAGATAGTAAAAACAAGCTTTCGGCTCAAACAGCTGACGATCTTGACCTGATAAGTGTTTTCAATTATATCGACAGAACAAACAGTAAGCCCGGCAAACAATACCTGTTTAATTTAGTACATCACCCCACAACCGATCTTGATGTTTTGCATGACCTTGATAATGATATTGAGGATCTTAATATGGATATACCCGGCCGCGAACTGCTTGAAGTGGAATTGTCAAAACTTAACCACCCCGATGCTTATTTTATAGCCGATCTTTTTCTCAAGACACACGCACCAGTATTTGCATCGGTAATTAATTTTTATATAAAGGTTTCACCTTTTCTGATCCTAGCTGCGTTATTATCGCTGATTGTTATTCCTAACATTTTCAGCTTTATCTTTTTGCTATTGTTGTTTGCGTACAACATTGTTATTTACTTCAGCAACCGCAAGGCTATTTCAGGGTGTACCAAGTCGTTACCACAATTGCTGGTTATGCATAAAGTTGCAGTGGCGTTAGTTAAAAGCGGAAAATTTGGTCAGGTACCCGAGGTAAAGCAGTCTCTGACCAGCCTAAGGGGTTTAAAACGAGCGCTTAAGTTTGTAAATATAGAAAGTGGCTTCGTGAACAGTAAAAGTGATATTGCTTACGCAGTCTTCCATTTGTTTAAACTGCTTTTTGTGATTGAGCCCAATACTTATATATCATCATTAAAACAAGTCAGTAAATACCGCGACGATATTAAAGAAGTGTATAAATTTATTGGCCGGGCCGATACGCTGATAGCCATACAATCGGTACGCGACGGTATGCCTTTTTTTTCAAAGCCCGCGTTTACGGGTGCTGATGGCAAAATAGAGATTACCGAACTTTTTCACCCATTGGTAGCTAACTGTGTAACCAATTCCCTTTATACAACTGATGCGGACAGGGGGGCATTGATCACTGGGTCAAACATGTCTGGCAAAACTACATTTATTAAAGCGCTGGCATTAAATACGCTACTGTCGCAAACCATATTTACAAGTTGTGCAAAGGCCTATAAGGCTCCTTTTCTCAAAATACAAACCAGCATCAAAACCAGCGATAACATAGATGAGCACAAGAGTTATTTCCAGGCACAGGCCTTAGCTATTTTAAATATCATCGATGGCAGTTCTCAGAAAGAAGATGTAAAAAGCCTGGTGATCATCGATGAGATTTTCAGGGGTACCAATACCATCGAACGTATAGCGGCGGCTAAGTCTGTGCTTTCGTACATTACCGCTAACCAAAATTTTGTTTTTGTATCAACCCATGACCTTGAGCTGGCCGAACTGCTCGACGAAGATTTTGTTGTATATTCCTTTTCAGAATCAAAAGATGGGCGCATACTGGTATTTGACTATATCCTGAAGCAAGGCCTGCTTAAAAACACTAACGGAATCGCCATACTCAAATCCATGGGATATCCAGAACGTGTTATCGATGAAGCTAATATTGTAAGCGAGCGGATGATGAATAAATATTTGGTTTAAGCATTACTGAAAAGATAGCTTTCTTATTCATATAAGCTCAACCTGTTTTTTAAATACCGCATATCTTCCTGTAATTTTTCCACCCGGTCAAGCAAGTGGGAGATAGCTTCAATGCCGGCTACGTTAATATCCAATTCGTACAGGCTCACCAGTTTTTCCAACTTTTGAAGCTCAGTTTGAGGGATGAAGACGATTTCATTAATGATGGTTACCTCAACCAGGCCCGCTTCATGTAAAGATGTAATGAACGTGTATTCAACATTATGATATACACAAAAATCGTTTGCTGCTATTAATTCTGCTGTTTTCATAATGATTTTAATTTAGGTTGAGGATTTTGCCAGTTCTTCAAATAATTGTTTCTGTTTTTCGGTGAGGTTGGTAGGAGTTTGGATATCATAGGTCAGGTACAGATCGCCAAATTCATTTTCTTTTTTGTAAACGGGCATACCTTTGCCTTTGAGCTTTACTTTAGTGCCGTTTTGAGTTTCGGGTTTTACTTTCACCTTAACTTTGCCGTTTAATGTATCGGCAGTTATTTCTCCACCTAAAACTGCAGTGTACAGGTCAAGTTTCAAGGTGGTGTACAAATTATTACCATCACGCTTAAAATTTGTATCAGGTGCAACATTAAACTGAATATACAGATCTCCGGCGGGACCGCCGTTTACACCCGGGGCTCCATGCCCGGCTATTTTGATAGTTTGCCCGTTTTCAATACCTGCGGGTATGGTTATCCGGATGTTTTTGCCATTGACAGTCAAGGTTTGCTTATGTGTTTCAAGAACGTCTTGAAGGTTTAAACTTAACGAGGCGTTATAGTCCTGCCCGCGGTATTTTGCCTGCCTGCCGCTACGCGCGCCTCCTGCACCGCCAAACATCGATTGAAAGAAATCTGAAAAATCGTCACTTCCAAACCCTTCGGCACTGCCAAATCCTTCGGCTCCGGTAAAGCCCCCATACCCACCAAAACCTCCCTGTGCGCCAGCCTGTTGGCGCGCCTGTTGTTCGTATGCTTCGCCATGCTGCCAGTTCTCGCCATATTTGTCGTATTTCTTTCGCTTTTCCGGGTCACTTAATACTTCATTTGCTTCGTTTAGCTGCTGGAATTTTTTGTGGGCATCTTCGTCGTTAGGGTTAAGATCGGGGTGATATTTGCGGGCCAGTTTACGGTAAGCATTTTTAATATCCTTTTCGGATGCATTTTTATCGAGCTCTAATACTTTGTAGTAATCTATAAAAGCCATGGCGGGATTTAATATAAACAGATGTGTTATTAACTACTAAATATACAGCTTGGTTTTAAAACTTATGGCTTTTTTAATGTCATTTGATAATAGTGCGCAGACTTTAAAAATATGGCTTATAACCTTTTATTTAAAGTTCGCAAATACTACCTTTGGCCTCCTTAAATTAATCATATGCCTGTAATAACCCAAGCTACCCTTACCGACGTACCCGAACTTAATGTTTTAGTAAACAGCGCTTACCGTGGTGAAAGCTCCAAACGGGGTTGGACAACTGAGGCCGACTTAATTGGTGGTGCCCGCATTGATGAAGAAACTCTGACGGGGTATATGAATGATGAAAATATCATCATTTTAAAGCATACTGATGAGGAAGGCAATATTACAGGTACTGTTTATCTTGAAGTCAGAACTCCAAAGTTGTATGTTGGCATGTTTAGTGTATCGCCATTTTTGCAGAATAAAGGTGTGGGCCGCGCGCTGATAGAAGAAGCTGAAGTTTACGCGCGTAAATATAACTGCAATACTTTGACTATGACGGTAATCAGCATCCGCTCCGAACTGATAAGCTGGTATGAGCGCCGCGGCTACAAGCCAACCGGCGAAATTCAGCCTTTTCATGCACATGGCCGTTTTGGGGATGCCAAGCAGCATATTGAGCTGATTGTAATGGAGAAGAGCGTTTAAGTCCTAAGTCAAAAGTTAAATTGGTATAATCGACTTAGGATTCAAGATTTAGGACTTAGAACTTCACAAATTCCAACACCTCACTGATCTTATCCGCCTGTTTAAAGTTTTTGTGCGTTAAAACGGTTTCGACATGTTCGTGTGCCCATGTTGTATGATAGGGTACGTGAACAGCATGCCCGCCAATGTTGATCACGGGCATTACATCTGATTTTAAGGAATTGCCGATCATCATAAACTCATCGGGATTGATGTCAAGATGTTTGATCAGCTTGATATAGTCATCCTCCTTTTTATCACTCATAATTTCGATATGGTGAAAGTAATGTGCGAGCCCTGATTTTTTGAGCTTCCGCTCCTGGTCAAGCAGATCGCCTTTGGTAGCTACCACCAGCCTGTAATGATCTTTTAATGAGGATAAAACATCTTCTACCTCGTTCAGTAACTCTATCGGTTGATTAAGCATATCCTTACCATATTGTATTATGGTTTCCACTACATCAACGCTGATATTTTTTTCAGAAATGCTCAATGCTGCTTCTATCATGCTGAGGATATAGCCTTTTATCCCGTAGCCATAAAGCGGGAGGTTATCAACCTCAACCTTGAAAAGCTCTTTGGAAATAGTGTGCTGTGGCGAAAAATTTTCGAGCAGGCTGCAAAACCTTTCTTCGGTGGCTTGAAAGTAAGGTTCATTTACCCAAAGGGTGTCGTCGGCATCAAAGGCAATTACTTTTAAGTTCATTTGAGTATCTGGTTTACCTGGTACAATAATAATACATCAGGTTGATTTTAGTAGTATAAGGCACCGTTATCCAGTAATAAATATTTAACATTTATTAACTATCAGGTTCAATTTAAACGATTTAAAAATAAAGTAAATTTGTATGCAACCTTATTTCAAAAGCTACGTCTCATAACTTAAATGGTCAAATTAACATTCGTTTAAATGGAAGAGATACTGCCACCCTTAAAAGAATTTATAGTTGATTATTGCAACAGGTATAAGATACATAAGGTTGATCCGCTCAGCCTGAGCCTCGATACCAGTATCGATCTTGATCTGGATATTTTTGACATTGAGATAGACCTTTTTCTCGCCGATTTTGCCGAACAGTTCAATATAGATCCATCTAAATTCAGTTGGTATAAATATGGCTATCCCAAAGGCTCAACCCGGGTAAAAGTTATTAAACTGATGTTTGGCTATAATACAACATGGGTTAAACAACTGGCCCAATACTGTTACACCCCCAAATTTAAAGTACGTAACCTGCAAGATGCCGTTAAAACGGGCAAATTGGTTTAATGATAAGATGTGCTTCTAATCAAAATCGATGAAATCAAGAAATAATCGGTAAAACCTCGCAATAAAAATCAGCGAAATCAACGTAATCAGAAATAATCGATAATAGTGTAAAATTTAAAATTAAAGATATTACAGGTAATGGAAAAGATGCTTTGCTATCTATATGAATATTGAAGTAGAAGATATCGAATATAACTTAAAATGCGAAGCAGACCTCAATAATAATCAAACAAGAACTGTTATTATCCTTGTTGATGTTTATGATAAAAACAAAACATAGGTGGATATAGTAAAGATTGTAAAGAGATTAATGCATTAGCAGACAAGCTCTATAGAGATATTTTAGTCTCCTTTGGAAGTAAATAAAGTACCGAAGTAAACAGCTTCAATCAGGGTTATGAAAATAAAAAAAAGTCGCCAATAAAATTGACAACTTGCTTAAAAAAGTCATCCCTACTTTATAAATCTCGAACTATTTTCTATTTGATTTACGTTTATTTGCGGATTAAGACTTATAACCCCAAAGTAACTATAATATTCGGGCACCTTCGCCAGATAATATATAATGTTTTTTTTTGCAACTTGTTAAATGAAAGCAGTGATATGCTGTTATTCATTTCGCAAACTCTTCACCGGAGGCACCATGCCAGCCCTAATGGTTCGGAAACTTAAGGTAAATAATCCTATTAGCAGCATTCCAGCACCGCTGATAACAAATACCCACCAGCTGATAGCTACATGGTCGGCAAAGCCTTCCATCCATTTATTAACTGCGTACCATGCAATCGGCGTTACGACGATAAAAGCGAGTAAAATAAGCGATACCAGTTCGGTTGATAGGAGGATTACTATTTGCGCAACACTGGCACCAAATACTTTTCGTATACCAATTTCCTTTGTTCGTTGATTGGTGGTGTAAACGGCAAGACCTAACAACCCGAGGCAACTGATCAATATCGAGACACCTGTTGCCCAGTTGAGCAGGATTGAGGTGTGTTGTTCTTCGTCGTAAAATCTGGCTATCGTGTCATCATAAAAATGGCAATCAAAATCATCATCGGGATAAGCTCTCTTCCAGGCTTTTCCCATATTTGTAATGGCGGTTTTCCACTCGTTACCTCCGGCGGTTTCAGGTTTCAAACTAATATGTAACGTCATCATTGGGCGGGGGATTGGACTGCCTGATGTTATGATTGATGGATAAATGGCAGAATGCAGTGACCGCTGATTAAAATCGGCGACTACGCCAATGATACTAATATTTCGACCATCAAACCAATTCAATTGCTTGCCGATAGCATCATTCGGGTTATTAAATCCTAATAATGTAGCGTAAGTATTGTTAATGATAATAGCTTTCCCGGTGTCTGCTTCGGTTATGTTTCTGCCGGCAAGCAATTTCAGCTGGTATATTTTGAGGTAGTTTTCATCGCCAGACTTAACTATTATTTCTTCTGTTGTAATTTGTTTTTTTCCGTCGTCATAAGTCATGCGCGTCCTGTTAAATGCATCAGCCGAAGGTGGGTCATTACCTAAACCCGCAAGGGCAACCTGCGGCATCAGCCTGAATTCGTTCAGCAGTACCTGGTTGGTGCTGGCCTTACTGGTATTCCAGGGTGTATTAATAATGAGGATAGCATCCTTTTTAAACCCGAGGTTTTTATGTAGGGCGTAATAAATTTGTTGGCTTACCAAAATGGTAGCCATTATGAAAAATTGGGCTACAACAAACTGTGAAACTGTAAGCGACTTACGGAGCCACGCGTTTCGTGTTTTATTGCTGTTATCCTGCACCTGGTTTTTTAGCACCGATACAGGCTTGTAACCTGATAACACCATTGCGGGATAAAAACCCGACAAAATACTGATCACAATAGTTAAAATCAGCAGGAAGAGTATGACATCCGGCTGCAGAATATTTGCATGAATATCGGGGGATATAACGTCGGCAAACATTTTTAAAATAATTGGCGCAAGCAACACTGATATGCAAACCGCAAAGAATGTTATAAAAAAAGTTTCGCTTAAAAACTGAATTACTAATTGCATCCGGCTGCTACCTAAAGTTTTGCGGATCCCAATTTCTTTTGCCCTTTGGGCGGCCTGGGCGGTAGTTAAATTCACATAATTGATACAGGCCAGCAATAACAAAAAGATAGCGCTGGCCAATAATCCGTAAAGTGTTGTTTTGCTGGCTGGCGACGAGAAATTAAAAATATTATAGTCGGAATTGAAGTGAATATCGTCCAATGGCTGCAAGGCCAGATCAATGATGGGGGCAGGCATTTTTTGTTCGGCACGCGGCAGATTGTTTTTTCTGAAAATAGTAGTGATCTGTTTTGCAACCCCAGGTACAGGAACGCCAGGTGCCAGCTTTATAAAAATCTCCGATGCCGAAGATATCCTACCCCAATTGTTTATATGCAGATCATCACCTAAATGTCTATTAGTTGTGACGGTACTAAAAGAAATAAAGTCATGAAAGATGAAGTCGCTATTTTTAGTAAACGTTTCAACTATCCCGCTAACGGTTATCTTAAGGGTATCATAGGTAACTACTTTACCAATCATCTCATGATATGACAACGACGGGAAGTAAAGCCTGGCTTGCTGGGATGTTAATACTACCTGGCCGGGCGCATCAAGCGCGTGTTGCGATGATCCGGCAAGCCATACATAATTAAAAATTTTAAAATATTGCTGATCGGCAAGTGTTATCCTGTCCGGGTCTTTAAACCGCTTTTGTGTATTTTTATCTTTGTCGATATAAACAAAATGAGGCCACAGAGTATAAAGTGGCGTTATATTTTCTATTCCTGCAGCCTGGCTCTTAATCGCCTCGGCCAACGGGCCAGGTACACCACTCGAATAGTTTTTATGCCCCTGAAATGACATGTTCATCACAACGCGGTAAATCCGGTCACTGTTTTTGTGAAATTTATCAAACGTAAAATCGTAGTGTACAATAAAGTAAATGGCCAGGAAAGCGCTTATACCGATGGATAAACCAACAATATTTATCAGTGTAAATAGCTTATGTCTCCGAAATCCGCGGAATGCAATTCTAAAATAGTTTTTTATCATATGACTGCTGGTTAATGTTTCACGCGCCCACCCCGAAGGGCTTAGGTGGTTCAATATTAACGGCATAGTTCGGGTAAAACCTCCCAAGTTATAAGTTGGCATAACTTTTTGAAGGTGATTTTTATACTCCAGAGGGGTTTTACCGGTAAATTGCTTAAAAACACGATGGAAACTGCTTTGTGAATTAAAGCCCGACCCGTAGGCGAGGCCGAGCAGGGTGATATGGTCATATGAGGAATCCTGCATTTTAAGCGCAACCTCGCGGACACGGTATTCATTAATAAAATCGTTGAAGCTTTTTTTGAAGACCGTATTAATGATCCGGGATAATTCATGCGTATGCAAGCCGAGCTTTTCAGCAAGCGAGCTCAGACTTAATTCTGCGTCACGGTAATATCCTTTCTCCTTAACTTCCATTTTTAACCAGGAACCTTTTTGTTTCAGATCTGCCGGTAATAATGGTTTTGCTTGATGATCATTTGCATCAATAATTTCTGCTTTTAAATGACTCTTGCCTGCAATCCAAATGATAATGGATATTAAAAGCAGGTATAGGGAATAGTAATAGTGTATGCTTAGCTCATAACGGTAATAAAAATAGTTAACAGCTGTAAACGGTATCCATAATAACCATAAGATAAGGACTCCGGCAAGTGAGCGATCCAACCAGCGTAACTCATTGCGGTAGCGGTCTCCCGTTTGAAATTGTTTTTCCTTGTAAAAACAATCAATTTGTACATAACAGAGAAATAAATAGACAGTAATTGACAGGAATGCCAATAATTGTAAGATTGAGTTAACGTTGTTGTAAATAACGTTACCCGTCTCAATGTTTTGTATTGCAGCAAATACCTGAGCACCCAATTCAGGCACCAAGGGGATGAAGTGCAGCAAATCCCTGCGTTTGAAGATATACCTGGGCCGGGTTATCTGACGCACGTAAAAGTAGATCAAAGGGCCAAAAGTAATTGGCAGCCAAATGTTCAGACGGTTCCATAATGGAATGCACGTCACAAGGCCAACATCAATTGTTAAAATCCGGATTATCCATAAAGCAACAGCGAACATTAAAATTGCCAACCAACGGTTTGCAGACTGGTTCTCCTTTGGGGATATCCATAAAAATAGTGATAGCGTTAAGCTGATAAATACAGCACCTAAAAACGCAATGTAATAAAATGTAAAATGGAGTGTAAAGGGCATCAAGTGAGTTTAGGTAGTTTATCGCTTTCTCAAACCTAAGAAAATATTGATACAAATTCAATGGGTTATTGATTAAAGTCAGGGCTCATGTAAAATATTTCTTTAAGCTAAACCAACATGTTTATCGGTTGTGAAGCCATAAAAAAAGTTGCCAATAAAATTGACAACTTGCCTAAAAAGATGACCCCGGAGAGATTCGAACTCTCGACCCAATGATTAAGAGTCATTTGCTCTACCAGCTGAGCTACGGAGTCATATGTACCAGCTTTTGCCGGGTTGCAAATATGCAAATTATTTTCTTTTTCAGCAGGCTGAATTATTCATAGTTATCAATTATTTTAATCTGCTTATGTAAACTTAACGGTTAGAGTAATAACCTCCTTTTCATCTTCCTGGTGTTCATTTCATCCCCAGGCTCGGGTAAAAAAAGTCAATTATAGCAACTTCATAACAAAATGTTGATTTTTTTGTTTGAATTTTAACAAAAGCTGCTTAAATTGTAAAACTTAATATCTATCTCTCATGAAAAAAAGAAAATTACTCAAAATTAACAAGCTGCTGTATGAAAGCGTTGTTAAAGATTTTATTGCCCAAAACGGCTTAAATGTTCAATATTCGTACACTAAAGATCATTTTTATCTATTTAGCGACGAATCTACTATTAATCAGCTTGAAACGCAGGCCTCCGGGTTTAACTTATTATAAGTTATAAATATAAAGGCCCGGTAGTATTATACTACCAGGCTTCATATACTCCTTGCCCGCTATTATACAGCGGCGTATAAATCTTCCTGTTGTTTTTGCACTACGGGACTGTTGATGTATTCATCGTAGGTCATGAGTTTGTCAATGTAACCACCTGGTGTTAACTCAATAATCCGATTGGCTACCGTTTCAACCAGTTCATGATCCCGTGAGGTGAACAGGATGGTGCCACGGAAATCTTTCATACCATTGTTAAGCGCTGTGATCGATTCCAGGTCGAGGTGGTTAGTTGGTTCATCAAACATCAGCAGGTTGGCTTGCTGCAGCATCATACGGCTAAACATGCAGCGCATTTTTTCACCACCCGATAGTACACTGCATTTTTTCATAACTTCTTCGCCCGAAAACAGCATCCGGCCTAAAAAGCCGCGGATAAACTGATCGTCTTTTTCGCCCGGTGAATATTCGCGCAGCCAGTCAATCAGGTTGTCGCTTTTGCCATCGAAGTATTCGCTGCTGTCGTTAGGGATATCAGCCGCGTTAATGGTTACACCCCATTTAAAGGTGCCTGTAAAATCTTTATCGCGGCCTGTTAAAATATTATAGAAAGCGGTAGTTGCCAAACTGTTTTGCGACAGGATGGAAATTTTATCGCCTTTGTTTACAGTGAAGGTGATGTTGTTGAACAGCACCTCACCATTAAGGGTTTTGCCCAGGTTTTCAACGGTCAGGATCTGATCGCCGGCTTCACGGCCCAGGTTATTGAATATAATACCCGGATATTTGCGGTTTGATGGCTGAATTTCATCCAGGTTGATTTTATCCAATGCTTTTTTACGGCTGGTTGCCTGTTTTGATTTGGACGCGTTAGCACTAAACCTGCGGATAAACTCCTGAAGCTCTTTAACTTTATCTTCGGCTTTCTTGTTTTGTTCGGCACGTTGTTTAAGGGCCAATTGGCTCGATTCGTACCAGAAGGTATAGTTACCGGTATAAATGGTCATTTTACCGAAATCAATATCTACTACGTGGGTACATACAGTATCCAGGAAGTGCCTGTCGTGAGATACTACCAGTACAATAGCTTCATATGACGCAAGGAAATCTTCCAGCCAGCTAATGGTATGGATGTCCAAATCGTTGGTAGGCTCATCCAGCAGCAGGATATCTGGTTTGCCAAAAAGTGCCTGGGCTAATAAAACACGTACTTTTTGGGTGTTATCAAGGTCTTTAACCAGTTGATAGTGAAATTCTTCTTTAATGCCAAGGTTGCTGAGCAGGGTAGCGGCATTGCTTTCGGCATTCCAGCCGTCCATTTCGGCAAAAAGGTTTTCCAATTCACCGGCACGTTCGCCGTCGGCATCGCTAAAATCTTCTTTAAGATAAATGGCATCTTTCTCCTTCATAATGGCATACATTTCCTTATGGCCCATCATTACGGTTTCAAGAACTGTGAATTCGTCAAAAGCATAATGGTTCTGGCTCAAAACAGCCATACGTTCGCCGGGAGTAAAGCTCACCGAGCCGCTGGTTGGGTCAATATCGCCCGAAAGAATTTTCAGGAATGTGGACTTACCCGCGCCATTGGCGCCAATAATACCATAACAGTTGCCCTGTGTAAATTTCAGGTTTACGTCTTCAAACAAAGTACGCTTACCATAACGTAAAGAAAGATTGGATACCGTGATCATGCTGCACCTCTAATTTGGCGCAAAAGTACGGTAAAATCTTCATTTTAACGATATATGGTGCTGATATTATGGATGGGGATTTTTTGAGCAGCAATTTTTCCCCATAAATTAAATCCATGGGTATACAATTACACAGAAATGATAATGGACGGTAAACTAAAAGTATATTTAATACGTTTAATTGCTATATCTAACCAGTTATAATATAATGGTACAGCCTTTGACTAACATACAGTATAACAATTTATTTAAATTATTTAACAATGGTCATGGGAGCATTAATTATAGGTTTAATTATCATCAATGTGGTAATAGCCATCAACAATACACAAAAGCGCAAAGTATATTAAAAATATATTAATATATAAGTTTTAGGGCAACGCCCTATGCTTAGTTTAAAATATTAAATAAGCTTTGGGTTTCATGGTCGGCCAATTTTTGAAGCGGACCTGATGCCAGCATTTTCATCATCATGCTAAGCTCTGCGCCAATGGTGAATAAAATATCAGTATGGTCGTTATTGAAAGATAACGACCATTTTAGTTCCAGGTTAAACGGCGGTTTCTCAGCAGGTATGATCCTTATCAGCTGACCGGGCACACGCTCCTCAATTTTCAAAGCAAGCCTGGCCATATTCTGGATACTGAAACGGGCTTCATCCCGGGTGGATGTCCATTCCTGGATATTATCGGGCATCAGTTGCCGGTGATTATTAAAATCGGCCAGGAAATCGTAAACCTCCGTTAAAGACTTGTTAATACTTATGGTACTGGTAAATATATTCATTACAGATGTGAGATATTAGATTTGAGATTTGAGATGAATTATAGCCAATCATCAATCAGCTCTTTCATCGAAATCAAAAACTCAGCAGTTTAACTTGCAGCCATTTCGCCCCAGGTTGATGGGTTTTCGCGCCACTGCTTGAGCAGGTTTACATCTTTTTCATTAATGAATTGATGTTCTTCCGCGTATTTAATAAGCGCGTTATAGTTTGACAGGGTTACGTATGGGCAGTTGGCCTGCTTAAAGTTTTCGTCAGCAATATCAAAGCCATAAGTAAATATAGCTGCCAGGCCCGCAACATCATAACCTGCTGTACGGAGCGCTTCAACAGCCTGCAGGCTGCTTTTACCGGTTGAAAGCAGATCTTCGATAACCACAACCCGCTTGCCTGAAGTAGTAGCGGCATCGCCTTCAATCATGCTGCCTGTGCCATGCTCTTTAGGTTTTGAACGTACATAAATAAATGGAAGGCCTAATTCCTGGGCTACTAATGCACCTTGCGGTATACCTGCAGTTGCTACACCTGCAATGCAGCCAACCGACCCGAATTTATCCTGTATGGCTGCCACTAATTGCTGCCTGATGTAAGTGCGGATAGTTGGATGAGAAAGTGTAACGCGGTTATCGCAGTAAATTGGAGATTTCCAGCCCGATGCCCATGTAAAAGGATTATTGGGTTGTAATTTAATTGCTTTAATTTGCAGCAGGAATTCGGCTACTTGTTGTTCGATCTCATTATTAGTAAACATGGCTCAAAAATACAGAATTTATATTAACGAAAAGGTTATCCTGCTCACAGAATCTGAACCGAAGCATGCAGATAATTTTGAAAGGCTTGATGCAGAGACCTTTGACCTGAAAATTATATATACCTGGATCCTCGCTAATCCCAATAAATTGTTCTACATAAAAACAGCCAATGCTAAGGTGTATTTTAAAGCTGTTAAAAAGAATATTACACTTATTGAAGCGGCAGGCGGCCTGGTTATGAACACTAAGGGGCAATATTTATTCATTTATCGTAATGATAAATGGGATCTGCCCAAAGGCAAAATAGAAAAAGACGAAAAGGTAAAAGAAGCGGCAGTGCGCGAGGTAGAGGAGGAGTGCGGTATAAAAGTGAGCGAACTGGGAGAAAAAATTTGTAAAACATATCATGTATATGTAAACCGCGGCGAGGTAGTGCTTAAGAAAACGCATTGGTTTGCCATGACAAGTAAGAATAAAGAAAAGCTGAAACCTCAAAAAGAAGAGGGTATTACCGATGTGCGCTGGTTTGAACATCACCATATTGAACCGATAATTGAAAACACCTTTCCATCTATTATGGATGTGTTGCACAAGGAAAAGCTGGTTACAAATAAGGTAATGCCTCTTTCGGAATAAACTGGCTTACATCGCCATTATAGCGGATGATTTCGCGCACAATGGTTGAACTGATGGATGAATAGCCGGGTTTGCTTACGATAAATATGCTTTCGATGTCGGGTGCCAGCGAATGGTTCATCTGGGCAATCGCTTTTTCATACTCAAAGTCTGATACGGTACGGATGCCCCTGATCATGTAAGCGGCGCCTATGCTTTTGCAAAAATCGACAGTAAGGCCTTCATAGGCTATCACATGGATCCGTTCATCATGCGCGAAAACGGCCCTGATCATTTGTTCGCGCTGTTCAACACTCAGCAACCCCTTTTTGCTGCTGTTCACGCCGATACCTATGTAAAGCTTATCAAAAAGCTCGACAGATCGTTTCACAATATCAACATGAGCTTTAGTGAGCGGATCAAATGAACCTGGAAAAAGGGCTGTCTTCATGCAGTAAAATTAATGAATAGTTGATTGGATTGTTTAAATGAACGATTGTTTTTTGCCTTTTATCAGCATTTTTTGATGCGCGACTTTATATCTGACAAAATGCGCCATTCACCTCATCAACAAAATCAACACTAAACCAGCGAAGCCAACTGAGCATACTGCAAAAGCATAATTGTCTTGCCATCTTTTATTTCCCCGGTCTTTACCATTTGCAGGGCTTCGCTGAATGGCAGCTCTAAAACTTCAATATTTTCATTTTCGTAGGCGAGCCCCCCGCCATCGCTAACTTTCATTTCTTTGGCATATTCGGCAACAAAAAAGTAAAGAATTTCGGTAACAGATCCCGGCGACATATAGGCTTCAAAAACCTTTTTAACATCGGTTATTTTATAGCCGGTTTCTTCCTCTGTTTCCTTACGGATGCAATCTTCCGGATTATCCTTATCAAGCAAACCGGCACAACATTCAATCAGCATTCCGTCGGGGTTTCCGTTGATATAGGTTGGCAGCCTGAATTGCCTGGTTAATATTACAGATGACTGTGCTTTATTATAAAGCAAAATGGTTGCGCCGTTGCCGCGGTCATAAGCTTCACGGCTTTGCACAGCGGTATTACCGTCTTTTTCCGTAACCTCGTAAGTTACTTTTTTAAGGACGTACCAGTTATCTGATAAAATATCGGTATTAAGTATTTTGATTTGATTCATTTTTATTTGATCATTTATGATTAATAATGATTATTTTTGAACGAAAATAGGATTAATAAAATGAACTTTCCAAAAAGAAAACAAAAAATAATTGAGCAGCTCAGTCTAAGTGGAGAGGTTGATATAAAGCAATTGGCTGCCGAACTGAACATTTCAGAAATTACAGCACGCCGCGACCTGAACCAGTTAGCAGCCGATGGATTGCTTTACCGTACTCATGGAGGAGCAACAAAAGTTAATCCCCACGAAAAGCCACATAGCTTTGTTAATAAAAGCGCTCAAAACGCATCCGTTAAAGATGCCATTTGCCGCAGGGCCGCATCACAAATTACCGATGGGGATATTATTTTTATGGATTGTGGGAGTACTGTTTTCAGGTTATGCCAGTTCATTAAAAACAAGAAGATAAAGGTGATAACAAATTCATTACCTGTAGTATATGAGCTTCAGGATAGCGCTGTTAGTGTTAATATAATAGGAGGGGAGCTGGATAAAGAGCGACAGGCTGTACATGGCACCACTGCCATTGAGCATATTCAAAAATACCGTGCAACCAAAGCTTTTTTGGGCGTTGACGGTATTTCGGAAGCAGGATTGTTCGCCAATAGTGAACATGAAGCATCCATTACAACAGCCTTCGCTGCAAACAGCGCATTTACCTACATTCTGTGTGATGCCAGTAAAATAAGCAAGGAAACCTACCTTAATTTTGCAGGCTTAGATATCATCAACGCGATCATTACCGATGCAGATCCTGAGCGGTTAAAGGGATTTAAAAAAAGCGGGATAGTTATTTTAAAGACGGATATCTAAACCGGTCTGAAAAACGAAAATGACGAATGTCCGTATTTTCTTTGTTCAACAAAAGCAGGATGATTACTCAAATTTTGCAGGGACTGGTGTTCAACAATCAACAGGCCATCAGGTTTAAGCAGGTTCTTTTCAAAAATAACTTTTGGCAAATCGGGGATCCTGTTCAGGTCATAGGGCGGGTCGGCAAATATCAGATCGTATTGTTCCGTTTCAATATTCAGGTATTTAAATACATCTTCGCGGTAAGTTTTAATTTGTGTAAGCTTATGCTGCCGCGAGGTATCTTTAAGATAATTAACGCAATGAATACTCCTGTCGACAGATATAACTTCTGAAGCTCCGCGTGAAGCAAATTCAAGCGAGATGTTGCCGGTGCCGCTGAACAGGTCAAGCACTTTAATGCCTTCAAACTCAATTTGGTTAAGCAGGATATTAAATAAAGCTTCTTTTGCCAAATCGGTTGTAGGACGAACAGGAAGATTTTTTGGCGGATTAAGCCTTAAGCCTTTTAAACTGCCTCCGATAATGCGCATAATGAAAGAGCCGCTATTGATAACACCCTGTGAGCTACAACCTCCGCGGGTAATTGTAACACCTGTAAATTATTGACTTCGGCCACTTTGAAAAATTCGGCCAGGCGACTTAGTCCTTTACTGTCGACATCAATGTTACCGCTTACATATAAGTTGGTATATTTAGCTTCGAGGTTAAGTTCATTAGCAACCAGCACGGTAAAGTAAACCAGTTCATCATCGCCAATAAAATCAAATGAGTTATAGAAACGCAGTTTGCCGGACGCAAAATGAGCTATCTCCACCTTTTCTTTTTCGATATTGAGGTAGAGGCAGTCGTTGCCGGGATTGTTTTGGGCAATGGCAGTTAACCAGCCTTTTGATGTAAAAACGGTATTATGGATGCCAAATTCTTCTGCGGCACTCACAATTGTTTCGCTGGTATTGTATACGATGACATTTTCTTTGTCTAATACCTGGGCTATAACTTTGCCGTCGTCTTTTACATTAAGGAAGCGGGCCAGGTTCGGCAGGCGCTCACCGCTAAACAATTCTGCCGGCACCAGCGTAAAGCTGTGAGCAGGTAAACCGATAATTATTTGCCCGTACTTGGCCGACAGAAGGTCAAGCAATTCCTGCGGATCGCTTAGCTCATCAAACGGATAATTTTCGGCCCAGGCTATTAGCTTGCCGTTATTACTTATGGCGTACGAAAACGATTTGTCTTCAACCTGTATTAATAAAGTATAATCCTCAGTTTTATCTAAACTAAAGTTATCATCGTGGTAAGTATAATTGTGTTCGTTCATACCGGTTTTAACAAAAGTAATATTTTTTGGCAGATACAGTAATTACCGCGGTCCAAATTGGTATGCTGTTATAAAATACGGGTTAATATCATCAGGATGATAAATATCAAAATCGGCAACCCTACAGGCTTAGGATAATAATCATTATCCGGAAAATATCTCCTGAAAAAAAACTGGCTTAGAATCAAAGCACCAATCAGCCCAAAACCTATGTTAAGGCCTGCTACCGAAAGCATTGCTGTAACCTGCGCTGGTGTTGGCTGGCCGCCTTTGGCCGTTACATTCATAGCATCAACAACCTGTTGCAGGTTGACGCCAGAATGCATGATAACAAAGTAGGAGAGATAGGAAAAAAATAATACAAAGGCCAGCACCGCCGGAACTGCCTTTCTGTAACCTGCATTGTATAAATTGATAACCAGCAGCACCCCGCCAAATATCAGGTTAAAAAACGAAAACCAAAATATCGCCCTTTTGGAGTAAATATCTACATAATCATCTTCGCTGTATTTTTCGTCCTCTTTGTTTTCGTCAAATTCCATGGCCCAAATGTAAAACTAATCTTACTGAATTAAATTACTTATCATCATTTTTGCAGGGTGTTAAGTCCCGATCATATCCGCCAGTCATTTCCGCATGAGCCAACAGGCCAGCAAACGGAACTTTTTAGCAAGCTGCATGCCTTTTTAAAAAGTACCGAAGGCGACGAATGCTTTATTCTGAAAGGCTATGCCGGCACCGGTAAAACAACCATTGTGGGCGCGCTGGTAAAAGCGTTGAGGCATTATAATTATAAAGCAGTGCTGCTGGCCCCAACAGGCCGCGCCGCCAAGGTCATTACCAACTACTCCGGGCGCAAAGCTTTTACAATTCATAAGCGCATCTACCGTAAAAAATCGGCCTTAACTATCGATGATGGTTTTGCCCTTGCCGATAACCTGGCCAGCGATACCCTTTTTATTGTTGATGAGGCCTCCATGATTTCGGATGAAGCAATGGGCAGCAATCACGTCTCTTTATTATTTGACTTACTTAGATACGTTTATAACGATAAAAACTGCAAGCTGATACTGGTAGGCGATACCGCCCAGTTACCGCCTGTAGGTGCCGACGACAGTCCTGCGCTCGACGTGCAGCTTATGGGTGATAAATTTGGGCTGTCGATATTCAGTTATGAACTTACCGAGGTTTTGCGCCAGCAAAAGAATTCGGGTATCTTATATAATGCCACCAATATCCGCGATCTGATCCGTGAGGAGATGATAGAGATCCCTAAAATTGTAACCAAAGGTTTTAAGGATGTTTTCAGGATGACCGGTGAGCGATTGCCTGAAGGGTTAGAGTACGCTTACCGTAAATACGGCTATGACCGCACACTTATCATTTGCCGCTCAAACAAAAATGCCAATTTGTATAACGGACAAATTCGAAACCGCATTTTATACCGGGAGGAGGAGCTTACCGGCGGCGATCAGATCATGATAGTAAAGAACAATTACTTTTGGCTGCAGGATAAAGATGAAAATAGTACCGCGTTTATTGCCAACGGCGATATTGCCCGCATAGTAAAAGTACGCCGCACCGAAGAGATGTATGGTTTTCGTTTTGCCGATGTGCAGCTGGAATTTATTGACTATGCCGAAGACCCAACCCTCGATTGTAAGGTTTTGCTTGATACGCTCTATGCTGATTCGCCCGCGTTAAGTCAGGACGATCAGAAACGGTTTTACCAGGAAGTAATGAAGGATTATGAACATTTACCTAATAAAAGGGCCATGCACAATGAGCTGAAGCTCAATCCTTATTACAATGCCTTGCAAATTAAATTTGCCTATGCCATTACCTGCCATAAAGCCCAGGGCGGCCAATGGGATGCAGTTTTTGTTGATCAGGGGTATGTAACCGATGAAATGATCAATATGGATTTTCTGCGGTGGTTTTATACAGCTCTTACCCGAGCCACTACCGAACTGTTTTTGGTTAATTTCGATAACAGGTTCTATAAATCAAAGGAAGAATAATCTTCAAAGATAAATTTACTTTTATCGATATAATCTATTGATAATTAGATTTTTAATTGCTAATATTAGCAATTAAAAACCGGTATCATGAACCTAAACTTAAAACTCGAAAGAAAAATCAAAACCAAACAATCAACCATTGGCGAACTATCAATAAATGGCGCCTTCGAATGTTTTATCCTGGAGGACGTAGATAGAGGGCTAAATAGCGGTATGAGCCTTGCTCAAATTGCATCAATAAAAATTAAAACGCAAACAGCCATTCCTACAGGAACTTATAATGTAGTCAAATTTTTCAGCCCCAAACACAACGAAAACCTGCCATTATTAGAGAATGTACCCGGTTTTGCCGGAATTGAGATCCATGTGGGCAATTTTGCCAGGGACACCGACGGCTGCCTTCTCCCTGGTGAAGATAAAGGCGTTGATGCTGTTCTGCATAGTACAATGGCTACAGCTAAACTCAACACAAAGATTTTTGAGGCCCTTAAGGCAGGAGGTACCGTGACCATTGAGGTTGTTTGATATAGCAAATTATAAATGCTTGAAGGTGAAATGACGCATCTACGCCGTCATGCTGAGTGATTAAATCCATGAACTATGAAGGTGAGATGACAAAGAGGGACTGTCAGTCTGAGCCTGTCGAAGACTCGTGTGCAGAGGCCTGTCCTCCATACTTCGACGAGCTACCCATGACAAGATAAAAAATGTGGTTTTTCGCAGCAGATCAGCTTCGGGTGAAAACGAGCAGAACGATGCTGGGCGGTGCGGCTGCAGGGG